>DATJZN010000018.1:0-39829 GCA_035499075.1 Myxococcota bacterium
GAGAGCGGCGGCAGCTGTCCCGCGATCGCGCGGCGCAGCACGACCAGATCGACGACGTCGCAACTTGCCGTGTCGTTGCCGGTCGCCCCGGCCACGTTGCACTTGCCGGGTGCGTTCGGCGTGGCGAGGCCCGCCAGCGCCGCGCGCTCCGCGGACACGTCGGACGCGTCCGCCACGCCGTCGCCGGTGACGTCGCCGCACTGCTCGGCGTCGCGGATGCCGTCCGAATCGGAGTCGCTGCCCACTCCGCCGCGGTCGATGCCGAGTCTCATGCCCGAGCCCGGCGGCACGCACGTGTAGGTCAGGTCCTGGCCGGGGGTGTTCGCGAGCTGGCGCAGGTCCGAGTCGGCGAAGACCGGATCGGCGCTCCGGTCCGAGACGAACTGGCCCGGCCCGCTCATCCAGAAGCCGCGCGGCACGCCGCCGATCGTGCCCTTCACGATCAGCTCGCACTCGTTGTTCGAAGGGCCGTCGACGGTCGGGTAGGGCGTGTTCGCGCGCGCGATCAGGAGGTCGATGCGCGCGCCGACGTCCGGATCCGACGCGTTCGCGGTGTTGAGCGTGACCTGCTGGCCGACGATCGGCGCGAGATCCGATGGGAATGCGAACAGGAAATTCGCGATGGCCTCGCGCTGGGAATCGGATTGGATCAGGTTGAAGAACGGCGACGACAGGAACGTGACGATCGTGTCGATCGCGCCGTCGTTGTGGAAACCGAAGCCGCGGATCTGCTCGGTGGTCGGCGAGCCCGTGCCCGGCATCTGGCCCACCGCGTTGCGCCCGAACATGCCGACCTTCGCGTACATGTTGCGCAGCTGTGGGACCTTGAAGTGCTGCGTGTCGCCCGAGAACGCCGTGAGCCCGCTCGTGCCGAACGCGCCGCTCATCGGGTCGAGCACGTGGCACTCGCCGCAGTTCTTGCCGGGCGCGTCCGTCGGGGTGCCGGTGTAGAAGGCGAAGCCGGAGAACTGCGTGCTCGTGAGCGACCCGTCCAGGTTGCGGATCGGGTTCGGCGGCATCTGCAGCGAGAGCGCGAAGGTCGCGAACGCCTGCATGTCGTCGGCCGAGAGCTGGCTCGCGCGACCGAGCAGGCTGACGAACGCCGGGTTGAACTCCAGGAACGCCTGGTTCGAGTCCAGGGCGTTCGAGGCGTCGGGGAGCGGGTCCCAGTTGGGCGTGCGCGTGCTGCCGGTGCCGCCCGAGCGGTCGCCGCGCCAGTGCATGGGCCCGTCGTGCGCCATCCCGCGCAGGGTCAGCGTCGTCATCGGGCCCTTCAGCGGGTGGAAGTCGACGTTGCTGATGCCCGAGCTGTCGACGATCGCCGTGCCCGTGGTGCCGGAGAGCTTCACGAACGGGTTCTCGTTCAGGATGGCCGCGCCGTCGGGCGGCTGCGCGCCGAGGTCCCAGGCGAGCGAATCCAAGTCGCCGAACACGTGGCACACGCCACACGAGGCCTCGCCGTTCGACGACGACAGGTGCGTGTCGTACAGGAAGCGCCGGCCCTGCGTGATCGACGGCGGCTCGGGGCTGTGGATGCGCACGTGCGCGAGCTCGGTGCGCCCGACCGGGTCGACGATCGACACGCCGTCGTCGAAGCGCGTGTACACGTACAGGCGCCCGTGCGCTTCGTCGAGCGCGAGGCCGCCCGGGCCGCCGGCCGTGAGCGGGATGTGATCGGCGGCGTTCGGCGCGAACGCGTTCGGGTCGCTCGTCGGCAGCGCCAGCTTCGCCGTGCTCACGACGCCGACCTCGCCCGAGCCGAACGCGGCCACGTACAGGGTCGAGCCGTCGGCGGTGAGCGCGAGATCGGTCGGGATGCCCAGGCTGGCGGCGTTCACCGACGCCGGCGCGACCGCGGGGCCGTAGTCGATCTGCGGGTTGAGCCGCCGCGTGGTCACGCCGCCCGCGGGCGACAGCAGCGAGATCTGCGCGCGGTGGAGCTCGCCGCGCAGGTTCGGCGTGCCGAAGCCCTCGAAGCGGTCCAGGTTGTTCGCGTCCGTGTTCGACACGTAGACGGTGCCGGTCGTCGGGTCGACCACCATGTTGTAGAGCACCGTGCCCACGTGGTCGTACACGCGGACCTGCGCAGGCGGGTCGGCCGTGGCGTCGAGCGCGAACACGTCGTGGTCGGGCAGGCTGAACGGCACCCTGCCGGTGTACTGGGTGCCGTTGGCGTCCTTCCAGACCGCGCCGTTCACCTGCTGCAGCATGGTCGCGACGGCCGGCGTCGGGATGGAGCCGAGCGGCGGACTGGGCGGGTTCGGCAGGGTCACGCTCGGGAACGGACCGGGTTGCGGCACCTGGCCGACGGGCAGCGCCGTGGTCTGGTTGCCCGACTGGAAGACGGCGGCGTACACGGTGCTGCCGTCCGGCGTCGCGGCCAGCGCGCGCGGCGTGTCGCCGAACAAGCTCAGGATGGTGAGCGGCGTGCCGCCGAGCGCCGCGCCCAGGTTGGCCGTGTCGAACACCCAGACGTCGGAGCGCCCGACCCCGCCGGTCAGGAGCTGCGGGTCGCCGGGCCGGTTCTGGCCGCGGTGCGCCGCCGTGATGAACGCGCGGCCGTGGCCCGGGCCCGCGAACACGATGTCGCTGGGCTCGTCGCCGACGAGCAGGGTGCGCGTCACGCGCAGCGTGGCCACGTCGACGATCGACACGCTGTCCGACAGATGGTTCACGACCCAGACCTCGCCGTTCGTGCGCGCGGCGACGGCCACGGGCTCGAGGCCGACCTGGACCGAGCCCAGCGCGAAGAGGCCGGTCGGCTGGACCGCAAAGATCTCCAGCCTTCCGTCGGGGATGTTGCACACGAACAGCGTCGAGCCGTCCGGCGACAGGGCGAGCGGGCGCACGGGTCCCGACTCGAACAGGGTGTAGTCCGCCTGCGCGGCCGCCTGCGCAGCCGTCAGCAGGCACAGCAGCGCTGCGATGATCCCGCGTCTCAAAGCCTTCTCCCCGAAGGCCCTTCCCTGGGCTGCGATCATACGACGCGGACGTCGAAGCGGTTGCAGAATCGCCTGTGCCAGAATGACGCCACGGGAGGCGAAACCATGAAGAACAACCTGGGCCTGTTCCTCGCCAAGCGGGCTTTCTTGAACCCCTCGCTCGAGGCGTTCATCGACACGCACTCGGGCCGGCGGTTCACCTTCGCGGAGCTCGACCGGCGCGCGAACCGCACCGCGAACTTCCTGGCGCGCGAGCTCGGCGTGAAGAAGGGCGAGCGCGTCGCGCTGCTCTTGATGAACAGCCCGGAATACTTCGAGAGCTTCTTCGCGATCGCCAAGCTCGGGGCCGTGTGCGTGCCCCTGAATTGGCGACTCGTCGCGGACGAGCTGCAGTTCATCCTCAAAGATTCCGGCTCCCGTACCCTGATCTATGGTGGCGAGTTCGCACAGACGGTCGCGGAGCTCGAGAAGCGCCGCGCCACCGAGATCCGCCACTGGGTCCAGGTCGGCGACGAGCCGAAGCGCGCCGATTTCGCGCTCTCGTACGACGCGCTGCAGCAGGCGGCCTCGGCCGAGGAGCCCTCGGTGCCCGCCGCGGACGACGACCTGCTCTACATCATGTACACGTCCGGCACGACGGGCCTGCCCAAGGGTGCCGTGCACACTCACTCTACCGCGATGTGGGGCGTGATGACCATCGCCGCCACCGCGGAGATGCGGTTCAAGGACCGCTATCTCGTGTCACTCCCGCTCTTCCACGTGGGCGCACTCACTCCGCTCACGGGCAACGTGTATCGCGGAGTCACCAGCGTGGTCATGCGCGCGTTCGACCCGACCAAGGTCTGGGAGCTCATCCAGTCCGAGCGCATCACCATCGCGCTGAAAGTGCCGGCGATGCTGAACTTCATGCTGCAGACGTACGACCCGAAGAAGTACGACATCTCGAGCCTGCGCTGGATCATGAGCGGCGCGGCGCCGGTGCCCGTCACGCTGATCGAGGCGTACGCGAAGCTCGGCATCGAGATCCACCAGGTGTACGGGCTCACCGAGAGCTGCGGCCCGGCGTGTCTGATCGGCCCGGACGACGCGATCGCGAAAGCCGGCTCGACGGGCAAGGCGTTCTTCCACACCGACGTGCGCGTGGTCGACGACAAGAACAACGACGTCGCGCCCGGCCAGCAGGGCGAGGTCATCATCCGCGGCGCGCACGTCATGAAGGAGTACTGGAAGCGCCCCGAGGCCACGGCGGAGACCATCCGCGACGGCTGGCTGCACTCGGGCGACGTCGCCACCGTCGACAAGGAAGGCTTCGTCTTCATCCAGGACCGCATGAAGGACATGGTCATCTCGGGCGGCGAGAACGTGTACCCGGCCGAGATCGAGAACGTGATCCTGGGCAACCCGAAGGTCAGCGAGGTGGCCGTGATCGGCCAGCCGAGCCCGAAGTGGGGCGAGTCCGCCTTTGCCGTGGTCGTGAAGAAAGACCAAAGTCTCACGGAGCGCGAGGTGCTGGACTGGTGCCAGGGCAAGCTAGCCCGCTTCAAGCAGCCCCGCGCCGTGGCGTTCATCGACGTGATCCCGCGAAATCCCTCGGGAAAGGTGCTGAAGCGGCTCCTGCGCGATCAGTTCCCGGGCCCGGCGCCGGAGTGACCGGTCTCTGAGCCCCTCATGAGATGCGCCTCAGCGAGCGGTGCGGCCGCTTGTGCACCGCCTTGCTTCGACGATCGTCCAACCCCATCGTGCGGTCGGGGGGCACTCGGATCTCCAACTATCTGTGGCTGACGTACGCGGTCCTGGCCGTGAACGTCGCGGGCTTCGTGCGCGCGGCGCCGCCGAAGGGTGCCGCCGGGCTGTTCTTCGGGGTCGCCGTGTGCCTGACCTACACGGCCCTCTACCTGGCGCCGGTGGCCCTCGCGTGCGGCGTGCTGCAGCTCGCGCTCGGCCGGCTGGGTCGAGTGGGGCGCGGCGCGGTCGCGGGCTTCGCGGTGCTCGCCTGCGCGCTCTTGCAGGTGGTGGCGTTCTCGGACCTGTTCCTGTTCCGGCTCTACGGCTTCCACCTGAACGGGTTCGTCTGGAACCTGATCACCACGCGGGGCGGGATCGAGTCGATGGACAGCGGCACGGACACGTACGTCTCGTTCGCGGCGCTCGCGGTGGGGTTCCTCGCGCTGCAGGCGGGCCTGTGGTTCCTGGCCGGGCGCGAGCGCACCGCGGCGCTGCTGCGCCCGCTCCGGACCGGGCGCGCGGTCGCCCTCGGTATCGTCGCGTTCCTCCTGCTCGCCGTGGGCGAGCGCGGCGTCTACGCGTACGCGTACGGCGTGCACGAGAGCTCCATCATGGAGACGGCGAACGCGATCCCGTTCTATCTGCCGACGCGCGCGCGCACGGTGACGCGCGCGCTCGGGATCGACGCACCCAACGACTCGATGCACCTGGAAGCCTCGAGCGGCGAGGTCGCCTATCCGCTCCACCCGATCCAGCGCGTCGACCACCCGAAGTACAACATCGTGTGGCTGGTGTCGGAGTCGTGGCGTGCCGACATGCTCGACCCCGAGATCATGCCCGCCACCAGCAAGTTCGCCGAGCGCACGCTCCGCTTCCGCGACCACTACAGCGGCGGCAACAACACCCGCATGGGCATGTTCACCATGTTCTACGGGCTGTACGGCGGCTACTGGTTCCCGTTCCAGGAGCAGGAGCGCAGCCCCGTGCTCATGGACGTGATCCTCGACGACAAGTATCAGCTCGACCTCCGCACGAGCGCGCGCTTCACGTACCCGGAGTTCGACGAGACGATCTTCGCGCGCGTGCCGAAGGAGCAGCTGCACGAGGGCGCGGGCCGGCCGGGCTGGATGCTCGACCGCGAGAACGTCGCCGCGATGCTCGACTTCTTCGAGCACCGCGACAAGTCGCGCCCGTTCTTCGCCTTCATGTTCTTCGAGTCGCCGCACGCGCGCTACGACTTCCCGCCCGAGGCGGTGATCCGCACGCCGTATCTCGAGAGCCTGAACTACGCGACGATGGACCTGTCGCGCGACATCGGGCTCATCAAGAACCGCTACGTCAACTCCGTGCACCACCTCGACCAGCAGCTCGCGCGCGTGTTCGAGTATCTCGAGACGCATGGGATGCTCGACGACACGATCGTCGTCGTGACGGGCGATCACGGCGAGGAGTTCATGGAAAAGGGGCGCTGGGGCCACGCGTCTGCCTTCACCGAGGAGCAGACGCGCGTGCCGCTCCTGCTCTACGTGCCCGGCCAGAAGCCGCAGGACGTCGAGCGCATGACGAGCCACCTGGACCTGCCCGCCACCGTCCTGACACTTCTCGGTGTCACGAACCCGCCGTCGGACTACTCGCTCGGCTTCGACCTCTTGCATGGCCCCCCGCGCGAGTTCACGGTGGTCTCGGGCTGGAGCGACCTCGCGTACGTCGACGCGGCGCACAAGATCGTGCTGCCGCTGGGCCACTTCGACCTGTCGCGCAAACGCCGGGTCACGACGCGCGACGACGTGGAGCTGCAAGCGCCCGACGAGCTCCTCGCCTCCGACCACACGCGCGTGCTCGATCTCATGCGCCAGCTCATGCGTTTCGCGCGCGCCCGCGGCTAGCCGGGCTACAATGCGCCGCATGCCGCTCGAAGTGCGCGATCCCGAGCTCTTCGCCGTCACGAGCGACTCGCTGACCCTGTCGTTCGACGTGGCCGACGCTTCGGGCTCGGTCGCAGCGCCCGCGCGCGTGTTCTTGAACGGCGAGCTGCGGGCGGTCTCGGAGGACCGGGCCGGCACGCGGCTCGTCCGCATCGAGCGGCTCGCGCCCGGCACCGATCACGAGATCGAGATCCGCGTCGACGGCGCGGCGCCGGTCGAGCCGGGCAAGTACTTCCCCGGAGCGGCGCGCACGCTCGCCGCGCCGCGCGGCCGGCCCGTCGCGCGCTTCGCCACCTTGAACGACCTGCATTTCGGCGAGGAGCGCTTCGGCGGCACCCTGCGCCCCGACGGCGAGTACGGCGAGCCTGCGCCCGGCTTCCCGCAGGTGCGCGAGACGGACGGCGACGCGCCGTACTGGCGGGTGATGAACGAGGACGCGATCGCCGACATCAACGCGCTCGGCGTCGACGCCACGATCGTGAAGGGCGACATCGCCGACCGCGGGCGGCGCGACCAGTTCGAGGTCGCCGCGCGCACGTTCGCCGGCTTCGCGCGGCCATGGCACGCGTTTCTCGGCAACCACGACCACTACGCGCGCCTAGAGGGCGACGAGGTCGACGGCTACGCGCTGCTCGGCCAGCCTGCGGCGCCGCGCGCGCTCGAGCTCGGCGGCTGGAAGCTGCTCCTGCTCGACACCGTCGAGCCGGGGCAACACCACGGTGTGTTCCCCGACGCGCGGCTGCGCTGGCTCGCCGAGCAGCTCGAGGCGACGCGCGAGACGCAACAGCCGACCCTGCTGCTCACGCACCACCAGCCGGTGCCGCCCGAGCACCGGCACAGCTACCCGAACTCGATCGGGATCATCCCCGAGCACTCCGTGCGCATGTTCGAGCTGCTCGGCAAGAACCCGCAGGTGCGCGCGGTGCTGATCGGCCACACGCACCGCAACCGCGTGCGCCGCTACGAGGCGTCGGGCGCGATCCCGTTCGTCGAGGTGCACTGCGTGAAGGACTACCCCGGCGGCTTCGCCGTGTACGACCTGTTCGACGACGGCACGTTCCGCCAGGAAGTGCGCCGCACGTCGAGCCGGCGCGCGCTCGCGCACTCGACCCGGTGCCGCGACTTCTTCAGGGGCGGCTACCGCGACTTCGCGCTGGGCACGCTCGGCGAGCGCGCGTTCGCGGCGGGCACGCCGCGCTGAGCGTCAGCCGGCCAGATCCGCGGCGAGCGAAGCGCGCCAGGGCCCGCCGATCGGCACGGACGCCCGGTGGTTCGGGTGCTCGACGCGCAGGGCGACGGGCACGCTCTCGTCGCGGAACGCCGCGGCCAGCTCGCGCCCGAGCGGGAAGCGCACGTACTGCACCGCGGAGATGCGGTCCGACTCGAACTGCTTCGAGTCGAAGCTCGCGCGCACGGCGCGGCCGCCGACGTCGAGGAACACGTGCTCGTCGATGCCGATCAGCCGATCGAGCTCGGCGCGGATGCGGCCCGTCTCGGTGATCTCGATCATCAGCGTCGCCGTCAGCTCGGCCTCGCCGGGGATGAGCTCGTTGTACACGGCGATCTCGTCTTCGATCTTCTCCTCCTTCACGGCGCGCTCGGCGCGCAGCATCTCCTGGATCTGGAAGAGCACCGTGTCGCGGTTCTCGAAGACGAACGTCAAATGGTCGCCGACGGCGATGCGCCGCGCCTGCTTCAGCAGGATCGTTCGGGCCAGGAACTCGGGGCGGATTCGCTCGTAGGCCACCAGGTCGAGCACGTCGCCGCGCTGGATTCGTTTCATTTCGCGCCTCCGAATCCGTAGGCCTCGGCGAGCAACACCACCGGGTGTACGGCTGCTGTGCCCGTGCGCTCGAGGATGCGCAGCGCCGCGAGCGGGCAGTCGGTCGACACTCGCTCTGGCTCTGCGTGTTGGATCTCCATGACGAGCTTCCCGGCCACCTTCTGGCTCTGCTCCCAGAAGCGCGCCTTCATGCCCCACGTGCCGTCGACGCCGGAGCACGCGTCGACGAGCCGCACGTCGTCCGACACCAGGCCGAGCAATTGGAACGAGCGGAAGCCGATGTTCTGCGCCTTCAAGTGGCAGGGCAGGTGGTAGGCGATGCGGCCGAGCTTCCGTGGAAAGTCGCGCGGCAGCTGCTTGGCGGCCGCGAGCTTGAACACGTACTCGCCCAGATCGAGCGTCGCCTTGGCGACCTCGCGCGAGTCGTCCGTGCCGAGCAGCTCGGGGTACTCGTGCTTCAGCTGGTACGAGCACGTGGGACCCGGCACGACGACGGGCACGCCTTCGCGCACGCGCCCGATCAGCCCGGCGACCACGCGCTCGGCGTTCCTCCGCGCGCTGTCGAGGTCGCCGCCGTGCAGGAACGGCGCGCCGCAGCAGACCTCGTAGCCGCCTTCGACGGCGATGCCCGCGCGCTCGAGCACGGCCAGCGCGGCGCGCGCGGTGCGCGCCTCGCTGTACTCGACGAAGCAGGTGCTGAAGAGGATCGCGCGACCGTTCTCGCCGGACACCGTTTGGTGTCGGTCCAGCTCCTTCGAGAAGGGCTGCCTTTCGTACGTCGGCATGACCCAGCGGCGGTCGATGCCCGTCGCCTTCTCCATCAGGATGCGCGCCGCGCGGTTCTTGAACGCCGCGTTGGTCAGCGTCGACGTCAGGCACGAGGCCTTGCCCATCACGTCCTGCCGGGCACCCATGCGCTCGGGCAGCGGGATGCCCTCTTCCCGCGCCTGCACCAGCTTCGCGCGCGACATCAGCTTCGGGAAGTCGATCGCCCACTCGTGCGGCGGGTGATACGGGCAGTTGTTCCAGCAGAGCTTGCACTGGTAACAGAGGTCGACGACCTCGCGCATCTCGGCCGGAGTCATCCGCGAGGCCTCGAGCTCGTGGCGGTCGATGGCATCGAACAGCGACGGGAACGACGGGCAGAGCGGCAGACAGCGCCGGCAGTCGTGGCACTTCTCGAACACGCGCACGAGCTCTTTGTCGAGTGACTCGCGATCGAGATACTCGGCGTCGGGGAGGCTGGCGTTCTTCATGCGTCCTCGTCCGGGAAAGCGGCGGGGCCGGAGCGAAGTGCCCCGGCCCCGCGCGATTCCGTCTCAGAGCTTCGGCAGCGAGTCGAGCGCCTTCTGGAAGCGCCCGGCGTGCGACTTCTCGGCCTTGGCGAGCGTCTCGAACCACTCGGCGATGTCCGCGAAGCCCTCGCTGCGCGCGTCCTTCGCCATGCCCGGGTACATCTCGGTGTACTCGTAGGTCTCGCCGGCGACGGCGGCGCCGAGGTTCTTGTCGGTGGAGCCGATCGGCTTGCCCGTCGCGGGATCGCCCACGCGGCGCAGGAAGTCGAGGTGACCGTGCGCGTGGCCGGTCTCGGCTTCCGCGGTGTCGCGGAACAGCCCGCCGACGTCGGGGTGCCCCTCGATGTCCGCCTGCTTCGCGAAGTACAGATAGCGGCGGTTCGCCTGCGACTCGCCCGCGAACGCCTCCTTCAGGTGTCCGTGCGTCTTCGTGCCCTTGAGCTCGGCCATTTCGTCCTCCTAGTCTCGTAGACCCCGGACCCCGCATTCGAGCCGTGCGACTCGCACGATTCGCAGAGGCCGAAAAACTCGATCTTGATGCGCGATGCGCTCCGGCCGCGCGCGCGGCGCAGCTTCTGCGCGAGCGACCGCGGTGCGACCAGGTGCAGGTCGTCGATCGCGCCGCAGCCCTCGCAGATGAAGTGGTGGTGCGGCTTCGGATTGCCGTCGTAGCGCGTGCCGCCCGCCGACGGCACCTCGTCGACGACGCCCTCGGCGACCAGCACCTCGAGGTTGCGGTACACCGTGCCGAGCGACAGGTTGGGCAGCTCGCGCAGCAGGGCCTGGTGCGTCTGCGCGGCGGTCGGGTGAGCCTCGCTCGCGCGCAGGAACTCGAGGATGCGCTCGCGCTGCTGCGAGCGGTGGCGCCTCGGGCGCGGCGGGTGGGCTCTCACGGTCGGGAGGCTACCGCGCCGCGCCGCCCCGCGCAAATCGAATCAGTAATCGTTACTGGAATTATTCCTGATTCTCAGGCGGGGGTCACGCGTTCCAGCCGCAGCGCGCCCTCCGGGCACGCCGCCACGCACAGGCCGCAGCCGTGGCACTGGTCCGCGTTCACCGCGAACGCCTGCCGGTGCCCGTGGCCGAAGGCCTTGAGCCGGCCCACGAACGAGAGCCCGCGCCGTTCCTCGCGCGAGAGGCTGCGGATCTCGAAGACCGAGTACGGGCACACGCGGACGCAGTCCGCCTTTGCCTCGCAGCGGTTGCGGTCGACGACGGGCGCCACCACGCCCGGCGGGTGCTTGCACGGCTCGCTCATGCGTTCGCCCTCCTCGCGTATCATGCGCGAATGAGCCGCGTCCGTAAGCTCGAGATCCGCGACATGGAGATGGAGGTCGAGGAAGCCGGCGAGGGCGTGCGCACGTTCGTGCTGGTGCACGGCTTCACGGGCTCGCGCGACGACTTCCGCGAGCAGATGGCGCCGCTCGCCGCGCTCGGCCGCACGCTCGCGCTCGACCAGCGCGGCCACGGCGGCAGCACGAACTCGGGAAAGCTCGAGGCGTACGCCGTCGCGAACCTCGTCGCCGACCTCGCCGCCGCGTTCGACGCGCTCGGCCTCGAGCGCGCCGATCTGCTCGGCCATTCGATGGGCGGCGCGGTCGCGCTGCGCTTCGCGCTCGCGAGGCCGGAGCGCGTGGCGTCGCTCGTGCTCATGGACACTTCCGCGCAGCCGATTCGCCTGCCGATCGACGAAGCGCTGCGCGTGCGCATCGCCTCGTTCGCGCGCGAGCACGGCATGAGCGCGCTCGCGAAGCGCAACCGCGAGATGGCGGCGGCGAACCCGAACCTGCCGCAGGCCGCGCGCGCCGCCGTGGCGCGCATGGGCGAGGACGCGTTCTGGGCGCGCATCGAGCGCAAGCACGAGCAGATGGATCCCGTCGCCTGGGACGCGCTGTCGAGCGAGCTCGGCCGGCTCGACTCGCTGCTCGAGCGGCTCGGCGAGATCCGCTGCCCGACCACCGTGCTCGTCGGCGCCGAAGACGCCCCATTCCTGCGGCCGAGTGACGAAATGGCGAAGCGCATTCCGAACGCGCGCCGGGTCACGATCCCGGAAGCGGCCCACAGCCCGCAGCTCGAGAACCCGCCCGCCTGGCTCGACGCCGTGCGCGCCCACCTGGCCTGGGCACGGCGGAGCGACTGAGCGGTCCGACTGATCAGTCGCACGGCAGGCGTTGCCCCCGTCTGCAGCAGCGCCGGCTGCAGGTTCGAGACGCGGCGCGTCGTACGCGGCCCGCACGCGTGGCACGGACCCTGCAAAACCGCCGATCGGCAGCAGCAAGTGGATCGGCTCAGGGCCGTACTGCCGGACTCCCTCCCGTAAGATGGCGCGGCCGGTCCGAAGTCTTCCCGACACGAACGCCCCCCGGATCTCCCGATCCGGGGGGCCTTTGGTTTGGTCGAGTAGACTCGCCGTAGCCAGCTAGGAGGACCCCATGGGCCGTTCGAAGTCCAAGTTCGTGTCCGACGTCAAGGCCATCCGAAAGCGCGCGCGTCAGCACATCGAGCAGGGCGCGGTCACGCCCGGCTACCGGGCGAAGCGCGAGACGGTGCTCAAGCTCTTGAACGAGGCCCTCGCGACCGAGATCGTGTGCGTGCTGCGCTACAAACGGCACCACTTCATGGCGTCGGGCATCTCCTCGCAGAGCGTCGCGGCGGAGTTCCTCGAGCACGCGAACGAAGAGCAGATGCACGCGGACCAGCTGTGCGCGCGGATCGTCCAGCTCGACGGCGCGCCGAACCTGTCGCCCGAGGGCATGCTCAAGCGCTCGCACTCGGAGTACGTCGAGGGCGAGGGCTTGCTCGACATGATCAAGGAAGACCTCGTCGCCGAGCGCGTCGCGATCGACAGCTACCGCGAAATGATCGAGTACATCGGCGGCGACGACTCGACCACGCGGCGTCTGCTCGAGGAGATCCTCGCGAAGGAAGAGGAGCACGCGGAGGACCTGGCGACCCTGCTCGCCGAGCTCGGCTGACGTGCGCTTCTCCTACGCGGAATCGATGTGCGAGCCGAGCCAGTACGCGCCGCTCGCGCTCGCGGCCGAGGCCGCGGGCTTCGACTCCTTCGTCGTGCCCGACAGCCTCTGCTATCCCGAGGTCTCGGACAGCCGCTATCCGTACACGCCCGACGGCAACCGCGAGTTCCTCGCAGACAAGCCGTTCCTCGAGCCGTTCGCGCTGATCGCGGCGCTCGGCGCAGTCACGGAGCGGCTGCGCTTCACGACGTTCGTGGTGAAGCTGCCGATCCGACAGCCCGTGCTCACGGCGAAGACGGTGCTCTCCGTCGCGGTGCTGACGGGCGGCCGGCTCGGGTTGGGCGTGGGCTTGAGCCCGTGGCCCGAGGACTTCCAGGTCACGGGCACCGACTGGGCGACGCGCGGCCCGCGCACCGACGAGATGATCGAGATCCTGCGCGGGCTCGGGCGCGGCGATTTCTTCGCGTACGCGGGCCGGCACTATTCGTTCCCGAGCATCCGCATGAACCCGGTCCCCGCGAAGCCCGTGCCGATTCTCGTCGGCGGGCACGCGGAGCCCGCGCTGCGGCGCGCGGCGCGTCTCGGCGACGGCTGGATGCACGCCGGCGGCGACCGCGAGACGCTCGTGGGCGCCATCGCCCGCCTGCGCGAGCTGCGTCGCGAGCACGGCCGCGAGCGCGAGCCTTTCGAGATCCACGCGATCGCTCTCGACGCCTACTCCGTCGACGGCATCCGCCGGCTCGAGGAGCTCGGCGTGACCGACGTCATCGTGGGCTTCCGCAACTCGTACGAGCGCGACACGCAGACGCTGGCGCAGAAGCTCGACGCGCTGCGCGGCTACGCGGACCGCGTGATCGCGAAGGTGCGCTGAATCCGGATCTACACTCTCAAGTGTTGATCCACTTGTCGAGCAGCGCATGGAAGTGGCGGAGCTTCGCCTCCTGCGCGCTCGACAAGGTGAGCTCCGGGCCGCGCAGCGCGTGCAGCCCGCGCTGCACCTGCGGGATGTTCCCGCCGTCCTGCTCGAAGATCCGCGCCAGCGGGCCGAGCTCGGGCGCGGCGGTCCAGGGCTCGTCGTCGCCGAGCCAGTGCACGGGCGCGCTCGGCGGCCGCTCGCCGGAGAACGGCGCGAGCATCATCACCTCCATGATCGAGCGCTCGTGCGCGTCGCCGTCGGGCCGGAAGCGGTACGCGATGCGGTTGTAGGCGCCCCACGGATGGAAGTTCGGGAAGACCGTGTAGTAGAAGCTGTCGACGAGCTCGGCGTCGCAGAGCGCGTCGACCTCGCGCGAGCCGCATACGGGCCGCAGCGCTTCGCGCATGCCGGCGGCGAGCACGGCGCGCGCGCTCGCGCCCTCGGGCAACGGCGTGCCCGGCGCACCTTCGCGGCGGCCGGTCACGGCGTCGAGCACCGCCTGCTCCGCCGGCCGGCGCGCGAGCTCGGGCGAGGGCGTGCCGTTCGGGGTGATCGCGCGCGAGAAGTTCTCGTACGCGTCGTACTGCGAGTTCGTGTCGCCGAGGCCGGGCGCGAGCTGCGGGTGCGTCGCGCCCACGTGCAGCGCCTCCATGAACGCCTCTTGCGCGACCTTCCAGTTCGCGCGCAGGCGCTTCGCCACGTGCGCCTGCTTGTAGCGGCGCTCGAGGGGCCAGCGCGCGAACTGCGCGTCGAGGCCCGCCAGGTGCTCGGCCAGCGGTGCGCACGCGGGGTCGAAGTTCACGAACACGAAGCCGCCCCACGTGCCCACGCGCAGCTCGGGCAGCGCGAGCTTCTCGCGGTCGACGTGCGGGAAGTCCCAGGGCGTGGGCAGCGAGACCAGCTTCCCGCCGAGGCTCCACGTGAAGCCGTGGAACGGGCAGCGCAGCTCGGTGCAGCGGCCATCGCGCTCCTTGAGCAGCCGGCCGCGGTGCAGACACGCGTTGGCGAACGCCCGGATCTCGCCGGGAGCCGCGCGCACCACGAGCGCGGAGAGCGAGGCGATCTCGTACACCGCGTAGTCGCCGACGGCGGCCAGGTCTTCTTCTCGGCACGCCATCTGCCACACGCGCTTCCACAGCTTCTCGACCTCGAGCTCGTGGAAGGCGCGCGACACGTAGCGCTCGACGGGAACGCCGCGGGTGCCGAAGTCCGCGCCGCGCACCTCGCGCAGCAATGCGGGTACCGGGCGTGAATCGGTGTCGAGCAGCTCCTGGTAGCTGGGCCGGGGCGGTTTGAAGCTCATTCAAACCGAGGCTATCACGCTCTCCGAGTCGGTTCGCGCGGGGCTAGGGAGCCGCCTGCAACGAGCGCACGTAGGACTCCACGGCGTTGGCGGGATTGCCGTTGGTTGCGCGCGGGCGCACCAACAGGTTCATCGCCGTGCCGATGATGATCGACACGATGCCGCTCGAGGCCTCGCGCGCGTCGACGTCGCTGCGCGCGTCGCCGCGGGTCTGCGCCGCGCGGATCGCGTCCTCCCACAGCGCGCGCCACTCGGTCAGGTGCTGGCGCGCGACCTGAACCTCTTCGGGCGGCGCCGACGCGCGCGTCCAGAAGGCCAGGCGGACCCGCCAGTCGCGCTCGCTCGCCGCGTCGAGCGGCAGCGACTTGCGGGCGAGCCCGCGCAGACCCTCCCCGCTCTCGCCGCCCTCGGGCTCCTCGCGCAGCGGCTGGATCAGCGACTCGTTGGTGGCGCGCAGCGCGTGAACGAGCAGGTCGTCCTTGGTGCGGAAATAGTGGGCGATCGATCCGGCGGAGCAGCCGGCCTCGGCGGCGACCGCCTGGAGGGTGACGCCCTCCAGGCCGATTCGCGCGACGACGCGCGCGGCTGCTCGGGCCAGGTCTCCGCGCCTGCGTTCGCGGTCGACGACCTTCGGCACGACCAGTCCTCTTGCGGGGTCTGTTGTGGAATCCCTACGTATAGTTTTCGCTTAAAGCCAGAAATTTCGCCCGCTCGACCGCCGTGCCGGTATCTCGAACAACCGAATTAAATCAGCCCTCTCTCGGAGACGGACGCGCCTGCGAACGGGTCACGACCAGAGACACAGACATTATCTCACTCGCCTTCGAGAAACCCAAAGCGCGCGCGGTTGTCCCTGCCGCACGGCGGCTCGCCCCCGTCGGAAAAGTGTCTCCAGCGCGCGAAGGGGGGCCGATGACGGACCGGGTTGCAGAGTGAGTCGATTGATGCGAGTCACTCGTCTGTCTCACCCGAGTCACAGAAGCGAGCTCGGTGCGTCGGCTCTCGCGCCGCGCTCGAAACGGCGGCGGAGCGGGCCTGGGCCGGACACTGGCCGGACCGGGCGGGCGCGCGTGGAGGGGTCGGGGGCGACGCCGCTCCAGCCTTCCCCTCGGCACCGACGCCGTAGCGTCACAATCCTGTGTCGATTCCTGCGCGAAAGCTGGCGTCGGGCCGCACAATCCCAAGTTATCCCCAAGTTGTCGGACCGCCGGTTCACTACGCTCAGTGACGGTGGTAGGGCCAGACGTTCGAAGCGACGTCTGTGAGCGTCGACACGACTTTCGCGTCCGTGAGAGAATCGGTGTCGCGCAGCGGCCACCGCGCAGAACGGCTTCGGGAAGCGCTTCGGGAGTCGGAGCGGGAATGTTGGATGCGTCGAGCGCGAGGATCGCCTTCGGGCCGTTCGTGCTCGACCTCGTGCGCGGCGAGCTGCTCCGCGCGGGCGAGCTCGTGGCGCTGGCGCCGAAGCCGCTGGCCGTGCTCGCGTATCTCGCGGCGAACCGCGACCGCTCGGTGCCGAAGCACGAGCTCCTGAAGCAGGTCTGGCCCGACGTCTACGTGAGCGAGGCGGCGTTCGCGAGCGCGCTGAAGGACCTGCGGCGCGCGATCGGGGACGACGGCGCGCGGCAGAGCGTGATCCGCACCTTGCGCCGGCGCGGCTACCGCTTCGTGGCGAAGCTCGCGACGGCCTCGCCGCAGGAGCGCGCGCGCGCCCCGCGCGACCGGCGCGGCGCGGAGCGGCCGAAGCGCGTGCCGTTCGTTGCGCGAGCGCGCGAGCTGCGCTCGCTGTCCGGGCTCGCCGGGCAGGCCGCGCGCGGCAAGCCGCGCCTGGCGGTGCTCGTGGGCGAGCCGGGTGCCGGCAAGACGCGACTCCTCGAACAGCTGCTCGAGCATCCGGCGTGCGCCGAGCTCGCGCACGCCGTGGGCCGCTGCCAGGCGGAGGCGCCGCTGCCGTACCTGCCGTTCGCGGAGGCGCTGTCCTTCCGCGTCGACGAGAGCGACGACCCCGCCGACCGCGTCTTCGGCGACGACGCCTCGATTCTCCGCCCGCTGCTGCAGCCCGACATGCCGGCCGCGGCACCCGACGACCGCTTCGGCCACGGCAATGCGCCGCGCGACCGGGCCGATCTGTTCGCCGCGGTGTTCGGCCTGCTCGCGCGCCTGGCGCGGAATCGCCCGACGCTGGTCGCGATCGAGGATCTGCACGAGGCGGACTCGGCTTCGCTCGCGCTGCTCGCGGATCTCGTCGCCGCGATCTCGGACGCGCGCAGGACCGAGCCGCTGCCGCTCTTCCTCGTGGTGACCACGCGACCGCCGCGCGCGGGGGAGCGGCTCGAGGAGGTGCTGCGCCGCGTGCAGCAATCGCCGGTGGCGACGACGCTCGCCGTCGAGGGGCTGGGCGTCGGCGCGACGCGCCGTTTCCTCGACAGCCTCGGCGTCCAGTCGACGCGCGCGAGCGTGCGCCAGATCCACGGCGAGACGGGCGGCAACCCGCTGCTCATCCGCGCCGTCGCGCGCCTGGGCGGCGCGTCGCGCGCGCGCGATGCCGAGGCCGGCGGCGCGCCCGTTCCGCCGGGCGACGCCGAGCGCGTGCTGCGCCAGGCGGTGGCCGCGCGCGTGGCCGGCGTCGGGCGCAGCTGCCGCGCGGCCCTGACCGCGGCCGCGTTCATCGGCGAGCGCTTCGGCGCGGTCACGCTGGGCGCGGTGTGCGGTCGCGACCCGAAGAAGCTCGCGGCGGATCTGGCCGAAGCGGTGCGGGCGGAGCTCGTCGTCGGCGAGCGGCACAGCTTTCGCTTCGACCACCCGCTCGTGTGCGAGGTGCTGCGCGACGCCACGCCCCCGCGCGAGCGGCGCGCGCTGCACCGCGACATCGCGGCCGTGTTGCAAGAGCTCTACGTGACCTCGCGCGGCGAGCACGCGCTCGAGATCGCGCACCACCTGGTCGAGGCCGGCGACCTCGTCCCCGCCGAGCAAGTGTTCGACTTCGCGCGGCGCGCGGGCGAGCAGGCCTACGCCGTGTGCGCGTGGCACGAGGCCTCGTACTTCCACGCCGCCGCGGTGCGCGCCGCCGCGCAGCTGCCCGCTCGCGACCGCGCGCTGCAGCACCTGCGCGCAGGCCTCGCCGCCAACCACGACTTCGACGTGCGCGGCTGCCTCGAGCACTATGCGGCCGCTGCGCAGGCCTTCGACGAGGCGCAGGACGACGTCGGGCTCGCGTGGTCGCTCATGTACCTGACGCGCGCGCGCTTCACGTTCCCGACGGGCCCGCGCGTCGCCGAGGATCTCGCCCCGCTCGAGGAGCTCTTGGCGCGCTTCGGGGAGACGCACCCATCGCTGCGCGCGCGCCTGCTCGGCACGATCTCCGAAGCGCACTGGACTGCGGGTCGCGTCGAGCTGGCGCAGTCGTCCGCGGAACGCGCGGTCGCGATCGCCAACCTGTACGACGACGCCGTCGGCTCCTACCACGGGCTGTTCGCGCTGGGTCTCGCGCAGCTCTCGCAGCTGCGCGCGCGCGACGCGCTCGAGAGCTGGCTCGAGTCGGTGGCGCACGCCCGCCGCGCGCACGACCCGTGGCTGCAGGCGACGGGCGGCGTGCGCGTCTCGCTGGCGCTCCTGCACCTGGGCCGGCTCGAAGAAGCGCGCGATCGAGCGCGCGCAGCCGCCGAGCTCGCGGCGCGCGCCCACCACACCAGCGAAGTCGGCCTGGCGCAGGCGACGCTCGCCGGGATCGAAGTCGCGTGCGGGGCGTTCGGCGAGGCGCGGCAGGCCGTGGACGCCGCGCTCTCGGCGCTGCAGCGCTCGAGCTACCCGTGGGCGGGCTTGTACGCGCTGTGCGCGCGCGCGTCGTCTGCGACACACCGCGGTGTATGGCGCGAGGCCGCCGATGCGCTGGCGGAGCTGGTCACGCCGGGGCGGGTGTTCGCCGACCCCGGGCCGTCGGTCCGCTTCACGGCGGCCGCGTACGGCGCGCTCGTCGCGGCGCAGCGCGACGGCGGCCTCGAGCCCGGCGGCGTCGCGGCGCTCGCCGGCTCGCTGCGCGGCGCACGGCTCGATCCGCACCTGCTCGGCGGCGTGTGCGCCATCGCCGAAGCCTGCGAAGCGATCGGCGACCCCGCGCTCGCGAAGCGGCCCGAAGAGATGCTGCGCAGCGCGCACGACCACGGCATCGCGTTCACCACGGGCTGGGTGTTCCTGATCCCGCGCGTGATCGGCCGGCTCGCCTGGCTCGACGGCCGCTGGCACGAAGCGGAAAGCTGGCTCGACCGCGCGCTCGCGACGGCGCGCGGCTCGGGCGCGCGCGTGGAGCTCGCGCTCGCGCTCGTCGAACGCGCGCGTGTGCGCGGCCTGCGCCGCGACGGCGGCCGCGACGAAGAGCGCGCGCTCCGCGACCTGGACGAGGCCGTGCCGCTCCTCGAGGAGCTCGGCCTCGGCCCCGCGCACCGCTCCGCATTGCTTCTGCGCCGCACTCTGCGCGGCGCGCCGCAGTTCACTGCAAACGAGGGGTAGAGGCCAATGCCAGGAGTGATGCCCGGGTACGTGGGCAAAGGGGTGATCTTCGGGAAGCTCGACGGGCTCCTGAACGACACCACGCGCCGCACGACGTTTCTCAACAGGATCAAGGCGAAGGACGCACAGGGGAAGTGGTCCGAAGAGCTCATCGACGTGGCCGCGAACATGCTGCCGCTCACCCAACAGGAGAAGAAGCACGTCCAGGAGCACTGGTTCGACGAGTACGGCAGCTGGTGGCCCAAGGAGCAGCCGGTCGACATCGTGATCCGGCTCGGGCTGATCCAGGCGATCGGGCTCGCGACGCGCACGTCGGCGACGCTGCGCTTCGACACGTACTGGATCTGTGGCGTCGAGCACGTCGAGCTCGTGTCGTGCTGCTCGCAGGGCCAGCTCACGCTGTTGTTCCTGTCGCCGACGTCGCCGACCTCGGACCAGCTGCCCGAGGACTTCGCGCACTCCACGCAGCGCGAGGAGATCTACGTGGTGCGGCACCGCAGCCGCGGCCCGGGCGAGTACCAGGTGCAGCCCGACGAAGAATGGTGCGAGTACGTGCAGCCGCTGATCCCGCAGCCGTGACGCCGTGACCCCCGCGCGCGGCTCGCCGGGCCGCGCGCGGGGGTCACGGCAACGCCTCGAGCGAGTCCGTATCATGGCCGCGTCGGAGGCGGACGATGGCGGACTCGGCTCTCTCGAAGCTCGACTTCATCAGCGGCGCGGCGTACGAGCGCGACGGCTACCCGCACGCGGCGTGGGCGCAGCTGCGCCGCGAAGATCCCGTGCACTGGACCGAGCATCCCGATGCGATCTCGTTCTGGGCGATCACCAAGCACGAGGACATCGTCGCGCTCTCGCGCCAGCCGCGGCTGTGGCAGAACGCGCCGCGGCTCGCGGTGTTCCCGGGGCTCGAGCGCGAGGTCGAGAAGCGGATCGCAGAGCAGGGCGGCGCGCCGCAGCAGCCCGACGTCCGGCACCTGTTGAACATGGACCCGCCCGACCACGGGCGCTTCCGCAAGCTCGCGAGCTCTCACTTCACGCCGCGCGCGCTCGAGGCGAAGCGCAAGGCGATCGAGGCGATCTCGCGCGACATCCTCGACGAGTTCGCGAACGGCGGCGCGACGACCACGGCCGACTTCGTCGAAGGCGTGTCGGTGAAGCTGCCGCTCGTCGTGCTGCTCGAGATGCTGGGCGTCCCTGCGTCGGACTGGAAGCTCATGATGCAGTGGACGAACGAGACCATCGGCGCCACCGATCCCGACTACCAGCAGGGCGGCGAGAGCGCGCTCGAGACCGCCGAGCGCTCGCGGCTGCAGCTGTTCGGCTACTTCATGAAGATGGTGCAGGAGCGCCGCGCGAAGCCGACGGCCGACATCGTGTCGCTGCTCGCGAACGCCCAGCTCGACGGCGCGCAGCTGCCGCCGATCGAGCTCCTGTCGTTCTACTACCTGCTCGTCGTCGCGGGGAACGAGACGACGCGCAACGCGACGAGCGGCGGGCTGCTGGCGCTGATCCAGAACCCGGGCGAGCTCGACAAGCTGCGCCGCGATCCGCGGCTCGTCCCGACCGCCGTCGAGGAGATCGTGCGCTGGACCTCGCCCGTGATCCAGTTCTGTCGTACCGCGGTGCGCGACACCGAGGTGCGCGGCAAGAAGATCCGCGCGGGCGAGGCCGCGTGCCTGTTCTATCCGTCGGCGAACCGCGACGAGGACGTGTACCCCGACGGCGAGCGGTTCCGCGTCGACCGCGACCCGAACCCGCACCTGGGCTTCGGCATCGGCGAGCACTTCTGCATGGGCTCGCACCTGGCGCGGCTAGAGCTCGAGGTGGTGTTCCAGCAGCTCGTCTCGCGACTCGAGGAAGTCGAGCTCGTCGGCCCGGTGCGCCGGCTGCGCTCGAGCTTCGTCGGCGGCGTGAAGTCGATGCCGATCCGCTACAAGCTGCGCCCGTCTCGTTAGCGCGCGGTCACTCCCAGCCCACGACCTCGTAGCCGCGGTCCGCGAGACAGCGCTCGACGAACGCGCGGTACGCGGGGGCCGGATTGCGGTGCGCGTGAAAGAGCGCGTGCACGAGGCCGTGCGCGGCGCCGGCGGCCGCGCCCGCAGCCGCGCCCGCGCCGGGGCTGCCGAGCACGGCGCCGCCCGCCGCGCCGGCCGCGCTGCCGGCGGCGGCGTCCTCGGCCGTGCGGCCCGCGACGGCGCCGCCACTGTTCGGTGTCACTTTCGACTGCTCGGCGAGCGCCGCGCAGTCGTCCATGTCCTGGTCCGCCTGCGAATCGCCGTTCGCGCGGTACGTGTCGTTCGGGTAGAGCACGGGGCGTGGCGCGAAGCAGCCGAACGCGAGCGCCGCGCAGGCCGCGAGCGCCGCGGCGCGCTTCACGCGCGGCCCGCGGGAAAGCCCTTGAGGCCCGGGTCGAGCTGTACGCCGAACGTGTTCAGCGCCATCGAGACCAGGTTGTAGTTGCCGACCGTGAACACCACGTCCATGAGCTGCTGCGGGTTCAGGTGCTTCGTCAGCGCCGACCACGTGGCGTCGGACACGAACGCATCCTCGTGTAGCTCGTCGGTCGCCTGCAGCAGCGCCCGGTCGAGCTCCGACCAGCCGGGTGCGCCGGGTCCGGTACCGATGCGCGCGATCTCGTCGTCGGAGAGCCCTTCGCGCTTGCCGATCACCACATGCTGCGCCCACTCGTACTCGGCGCGGCACAGCCAGCCGATGCGCAGGATCAGGATCTCGCGCTCGCGCGCCGGCAGCGAGTTCTTGCCGAGCACGTGGTTCGCGAACACCAGCCAGCGCTTCGCCAGCTTCGGGTAGTTCGCGAGCGTGCGGAAGATGTTGAGCGCGGGAAAGGCGCTGCCCGCGCCGCCGCCGGCGGGCGACAGCGCGTCCTTCGCTTCGCCGCTCCACTCCTCGGGCGGGATCGCGCGGAACCTCGGAACCGACAGGCGCATGCGGAGTCTCCTCTCTGGGCCACCGTCACACTACACCCGCGTACAATCCGACGCATGAGCGAGCGCCCGAACTTCCTGTTCATCGTCACCGACCAGCACCGCCCCGACCACACGGGCTTCGGCGGCAATCCAGTGCTGCGCACGCCGAACCTGGACCGCATCGCCGCGCGCGGCGTGCGCTTCGACCGCGCGATCGTCGCGAACCCGATCTGCATGCCGAACCGCGCGAGCATCGCGACGGGGCGCGTGCCGTCGGTGCATGGCACGCGAACGAACGGGATCGCGCTCGACTGGGGCGCACACACGTTCATGCGCTCGCTGCTGGAGCGCGGCTGGCACACCGGGCAGATCGGCAAGTGCCACTTGCAGAACATGGGCATCCTGCGCGCGGCGCGCGACGCGCTGCTGCGCAACACGCTGCCCGGCGACGCCACGCGCACCGCGTGGCCCGCGGGCTGGGACGAGTGGGAGGACCTCGAGCGCCACCGCCGCGAGAAGGTCGAGGTGCCGCGCGACTACTACGGCCTGGTCGAAGTCGACTTCGTCGTCGATCACTCCGACTTCTGCGGCGGCCACTACTACCAGTGGCTGCTCGAGCAGGGCGTCGAGCCCGCGAAGCTGCAGGGCCGCGAGAACGCGCAGCCGTACGCCTCGCGCTCGAACCAGGTGTGGAAGACCCGCGTGCCCGCGGAGCTCTACTCGACGACCTACACCACGCAGCGCAGCGTGCGGTTCCTCGAGCGGCGCGCGCGCGAGCCCGAGACGCCCTGGCTCCTGTTCTGCTCGTACCCCGATCCGCACCACCCGTTCACGCCGCCCGGCCGCTGGTTCGATTCGTACGACCCGGCCGCGATCCCGCTGCCCGAGACCTTCGGCGACGCGCACGCCGACTCGGTGCGGCATCTGCGCCGTCTCGCGGCCGAGAAGGGGCGCGAGCGCACGCTCATCACGCCGTTCGCACCCACGGCCGAGCAGTTCCGCGAGATGGCCGCGGCGGAATACGGGATGATCGCGATGATCGACGACGGCGTCGGCGCGGTGCTCGACGCGCTCGAGCGATCGGGCCAGGCGGCGCGCACGTACGTGATCTTCACGAGCGACCACGGCGACATGTTCGGCGACCACGGGCTCATGCTGAAGGGCGGCATGCACTACCAGGGCTGCGTGCGCGTGCCGCTGGTCGTCGCGGGGCCGGGCATCGCGCCCGCAGTGACTCGCTCGCTCGCGAGCTCGCTCGACCTCGCGCAGACGGTGCTGGAGCTGGCGGGCGTGCCCGCGCACCACGGCATGCAGGGCACCAGCCTCGCGCCGCTGCTCGCCAGCCCGGGCGCGCGCGTCCGCGACCACGTGCTCGTCGAAGAAGAGCAGATGGCCGACATGCTGCGCGTCGGCCGCTCGCTGCGCATGCGCACGCTCGTGACCGAGGACGCGCGTCTCACGATCTACGACGGCAGCGACGAGGGCGAGCTCTTCGACCTGGAGCGCGACCCGAACGAGCTCCACAACCTGTGGGCGCGTCTCGACGCGCGGGCGCGCCGCAGCGAGATGCTGGAGCGGCTGGCGCGCGTGATGATGGAGTACTCCGACCCGAGCCCGAAGCAGAGATACGTCGCCTGACTCCGTGACTCGAGAGCTTCCGTTTCTTCTCGAGCCCACGGGTCGCGACTGCGCGCGGAGCGCGAGGCCGGCCTCGCGCGGAGCGGCAAGCGCCGCAGGCGCGCGCAGCGAGGCGAAGCCGAGCGAAGCTAATATCGGGCGTCGAAATCGATCTCGACGGGCTCGGCGCCTTCCAGCCGCGCCTGGCACGCCAGGATCCAGCCCTTCGCGAGGTCCTTCGCAGTGAGCGCGTCGTGCACGCGCATCTGCACCTTGCCGCTGCGGAGCTGCGCCATGCACGAGCCGCAGTAGCCCTCTTCGCAGGAGAACGACGGCTCGAGCCCGGCGCGGCGCGCGGCCGCGAGCAGGCTCTCGCCGGGCGCCACGGATACTTCGTGGCGCGCGCCGTCCAGCGTGCAGACGAACTTGCTCCCGGCAGCCGCGGGGGGTGCCGGCGCGCCCGCGGGCACTTGCGGCGCGCGGTCGGGATCGGTCGGCGACACGAACCGCTCGATGAACACGTGGCCGCCGCCACCCACGCGGCGTTCTTCGAGGGCGCCCTCGACGATGTCCATGAACGGCCCGGGCCCGCAGATGTAGAAGTCCGCGTGCTCGAGCCCTCGGAAGTGATCCTTCACGTTCGCGGCGTGCATGAAGCCCGACTCGGCGTCCAGGTGGTGAGTCACGCGCAGGCGCTCGGGGAAGCGCGCGCGCCAGCGCTCGAGCTCGTCGCGGAAGATGATCGAGTCGCGATCGCGGTTCGCGTACACGAGCGTGATCGCGCGCCGCGTAGTGAGCAGCGCCGACTTCACGAGCGAGAGGATCGGCGTGATGCCGCTGCCGCCGCCGAACATGACGAGCGGCCGGTCTGCTTCTTCCCGGCGCAGCACGAACAGACCCTCGGGCGGCTTCACGTCGATGGACCCGCCCGCAGCCGGCACGTCGTTGAACCAGTTCGACACGCGGCCGCGGTCGACGCGCTTCACCGTGACCTTCGGCTGCGCGTCGCACTCGGGCGCGCTCGACAGCGAGTAGCAGCGGTGCAGACGCATCGACTCGAACGGGATCTCGAACGTCAGGAACTGCCCCGCGATGTAGCGGAAGAGCGCCTCGAGCGGCGGCGGCACCTCGAACACGAACGAGCGCGCGTCGGACGTCTCCTGGATCACCTCCGCGACGCGCAGCGAGTGGAAGCTGTGCTTGGGATCGGTCGACATCGGGGCCGCGAGCCTAGCCCAAGCTCAAACGAGGCGCTGCGCGAGCGCGGCGAGCGAGTCGACCGACAGGTCCGCGAGCTCCGCGAACGGAAACT
Organism: Myxococcota bacterium; assembly: GCA_035499075.1. Classification (GTDB taxonomy): domain Bacteria; phylum Myxococcota_A; class UBA9160; order SZUA-336; family SZUA-336; genus VGRW01. The sequence goes on from DATJZN010000018.1 coordinate 25,227, forward strand.
CGCGCTCGGGATCGACGTACACCGTGAGCGCGCCGGCCGCGCGGCCCGCGAGCAGGTCCCAGCGGTAGTCGCCCACCATGACCGCTTCGTGCGGTGCGCCGCCCCAGTGCGCGAGCAGCCGCGCGATGCCCGAAGGATCGGGCTTCGGAGCTGCGGCCTCGCGCCCGAGCACGCACCCGGGCGCGAAGAAGTCCTCGAGCGCGCACGCGCGCAGCGTCGCCTGCGCGTTCGCGAAGCTGTTGCGCGTGACGATGCCCACGCGCGCGCCGCGCGACGCGAGGCGCTCGAGCAGCTCGACCGCGCCTTCCGCGGCGCGTGCCTGCGCGGCGAGCTCGAGCTCGATCGCGTCGAGCCGTGCCATGACCTCGCCCGCGCGCGCCGGCGGCAGCCGGGCGATCTGCTCCAGGATCGGCAGCGCAGGCTGAAGGCCGAGCTCGGCGCGGATCGCCGCGAAGTCGTGCACCGCCACGGTCAGCGTGCCGTCCATGTCGAAGATCCAGAAGCGCCGCTCGCCGAGCTCCACGCGACTAGACTGCCGCAAGCTCCCGCAGCTCGTCGAACGCGTGGGTGAGATCGTCGCGCAGGTCCGCCAGGTCGGGCATGAGCCCGGCGTCGGCGTTCAGCCCGAAGAAGAGCCGCCCGTCGTAGCTGAACAGCGCGACGATCACGGCCTGGTTGCGCCAGAGCGGCGCGATCGGATACGCCTCGACGAGCGGCGCGCCGACGAGATACAGGCGCAGCTGCGGACCGGGCACGTTCGTCACGATCAGGTTCTGCGGCCGGCCGAAGTTCTGGAACGCGGTGCCGATCGACAGGAGCGTCGTGCCGGTCCACTCGGTCACGGCCGACAGCAGGTCGGCGCCGAGCGCCTGGTTCGACTCCTTCAGGCGCCGCGTCGCGGCCTTGATCGCTTCGAGCCGGCGCAGCGGGTCCGGCTCGCCCACCGGCGCGCGCACGATCCATGCGGACACGCGGTTGCCGAGCACGCCGCCGCGCTCGCCGCTGCTGCGCACCGACACGGGCGCCGAGATGCGGAAGTCGAGCTGCGCCACGTCGACGAGCCTGCCCTGCAGGAAGCGGCGCATCGCGCCCGTGACGGCCGCGAGCACCACGTCGTTCAAGGTGCCGCCGAGCGCGTCCTTCACGTGTTTCGCGGCGGCGAGGTCGAGCGCCAGGAATTCGAAGCGGCGGTGCGGGCCGATCGGGTGGTTCAGCGGCGTGCGCGAGGCGGGCAGGAGCGTCCACAACGCGAGCTCGCCGGCGCCGCGCAGCGCGCGCGCGAGCTCGGCGCGGCGGTCGGGCGCGAGCGCGTGCTCGAGGCTGCGCACGGCTTCGAACGGCGCGAGCGCGCCCGACACGACCTCGTCGCGCGCGAGCTCGAGGGCGCTCGGCGCGGGCCGCGCGACGAAGGGCGGCGCGGGCTCCGGCGTTTCGTCGGGACGCGCGCTCATCAGCACCGTGAGCAGCTCCGTACCCGCGACGCCGTCGACCATGCAGTGGTGCACCTTCGAGATGAGCGCGAAGCGCTTGCCGCCCTCGAGCCCCTCCGCGACCCACAGCTCCCACAGCGGCCGCCTGCGGTCGAGCGGCTGCGCCGCGACTCGCGCGATCAGGCGCTTCAGCTGCGCGGCGTCGCCCGGGCGCGGCAGCGCGGTGTGCCGAACGTGGTACTCGATCTGGAAGTGCTGGTCGTCGATCCAGATGGGGCGCTTACGCAGTGGTGTGTAGGCCAGCCGCTGCCGGTAACGCGGCACGCGGTGGAGCCGGGCCGAGATGAACTCGCGCACGCGCTGTACGTCGATGCCTCCGTCGGGAGTTGCCAGCGGGCCGGCGTCGGCCACGAAGGCCGCGCCGATGTGCATGGGCGTCGACGGACCTTCCGCGGCCAGGAACGCCGCGTCCTGCGGCGAGAGCAGCTCGTACCGGTAGCTCGCCAACCCGAGCAGGATACGCCTGTCGAGCGCGCCGTGGCGCTCAGAAAGGCAGCGCGGCGGCGGCTCGGGCGAGCCCGTCTTCGCGTGCGAGCGCGTCGGCGGCGCGCGCGGCGCCGTCGGAGAAGCGCGGGGTCAGCACGAGCTCGCGCAGCGCCAGCGCGAAGCGCTCGGCCCTGAGCTTCTTGCGCGAGAACGGCCGCGGGCCGGCGCCCAGGTTGGCGATGCGCTCGCCCCAGAAGCGCTGGTCGGCGATGAACGGCACCACCAGCGACGGCACGCCGGCGCGCAGCGCAGCCGCAGTCGTACCGGCACCGCCGTGGTGCACCACCGCGGCGACGCGCGGGAACAGCCAATCGTGCGGCGCCGCTTCGAGCGCGAACACCGACTTCGGCAGCTCGACCTGCGCGAGCGCGCCCCAGCCCGACAGCAGCAGCCCGCGACAGCCCGCGAGCTCGAGCGCGCGCACGACCTCGCGTGCGAGCGCGGCCGGGTCGCCCGACGGCATGCTGCCGAAGCCGACACAGATCGGTGGCGGGCCGTCGGCGAGGAACGCTTCGAGCTCGGCCGATGGCCGCCAGCGCGGGTCGCGCTCCAGGAACCAGTAGCCGGTGATCTCGATGTGCGGGCCCCAATCGGCGGGACGCGGCACCACGGCCGTGCTGAAGCCGTAGAGCGCCGGCCAGCGCTCGCGCTCGAGCATTCGGTACGGATTCCCCGCGGGCGGCAGGCCGAACACGCGCTCGCGCGCTCGGTCGAACGCGCGGCCCGCCACGCGGAACAGCAGCTCCCAGCCGAAGCGCGCCGACCACTTGCACAGCGCGCCGCGGAACGGCAGCCAGGCCGGCGGGTCGGGGAAGATCCAGCTCGCGAACGCGCGCGTCGCGTGCGAGGGCTGCAGGAAGGCGCCCGCGAACGGCACGCCCGACTTCTGGTGCAACGTCTGTGCGAGGGGCAGCACGGTAGGCGCCACCAGCAGCGCGTCGGCGTCCGTCGTGTTCTGACGCGCTTCGGTGTAGCCCTTCTCGAGCATGGGCTCGAGCAGCTTCGAGAGCTCGCGCACCAGCGTGACGGGATTCGCCATGCCCGCGACCAGTGCGCGGCCCTCGGGTGAGTGAATGAGCGCGCGCGGGTCGCCCGTGTCGAAGCTGCGCCACTCGACGCCGTGCGCCTGCACGAAGCCGCGGAACGACGGGTCCGTGAGGAGTGCTACGTCGTATCCCGCTTTCGAGAGTCCGCGCGCCAGCGCGACGTACGGCTGCACGTCGCCGCGCGAGCCCAGGGTGAGGATGCAGACGCGCACGAGAGGCAGATCGAAACCGGGCGCGCGCGCCTTTAGCGCAGCCGCGAGAGCAGCCAGAACAGGAGCGTCAGCGCGACCGAGGCGAGAATCGAGCTCATGAAGGGTACGTAGATGCGCAACCCGGGTCGCTCGATGCGCAGATCGCCCGGCAGGCGGCCCAGCCAGCCGAGCCCGAGCGAGGGCGCGAGCCACGCGAGCAGTCCGAGCGCGACCAACAGGGCGCCGGTGACGACGAGCGCGCGTGCGACGGGGGGCATGGCCGGAAGATAGCGCGCGGCCCGCGCGCCCGTGCGCGCCCGCCCGCTGTGCGAGAATCGCGCGATGGAAGAGCTCGCACCGCGCATCGCCGCGTACGCCGCCGAGAAATTGCCGGGCGCGCGGGACGTCACTGCATTCGACGTCGAGCGCATCGCGGGCGGCGCATCGCGCGAGACGTACCGCTTCAAGCTGCGCTTCCGCGAAGGCGCGCGCGAAGTCGAGCGGCGGCTCATCCTGCGCCGCGATCCGCCCGGCAGCTTGATCGAGACCGACCGGGCCGCGGAATTCGCCGCATACCGCGCCTTCCACGGCAGCGCGGTGCCCGTGCCGGAAGCCGTATGGCTCGAGAGCGACCCGCGCTGGCTCGACTATCCGTTCTTCGTGATGGAGGAGCTGGTCGGCTTCGAGGCGTCGCCGCAGGCGATCGTGATGCCGCCGTACGCGGAGCACGCGGAGCGCACCGCGCGCGAGAAGTGGACGATCCTCGGCGCGATCGCCAGCGCCGATCCCGAGAAGCTGGGACTCACGCGCGCGCTGCCCGTCGTCGCGCCCGCCGACGCGTGGCGCCGGGAGGTCGACTACTGGACGCACGTGATCGACGAAGACGAGCTCGCCCCGCAGCCGATCATCCGCGCGGCGATCCGCCGGCTGCGCCGCAGTCCGCCGCCGCCGCCTCGCCGGCTGCACGTCGTGCACGGCGACTACCGCACGGGGAATTTCCTGTACGACAAGGACGGCTCGATCCGCGGCATCCTCGACTGGGAGATGGCGCACCTGGGGGATCCGCTCGAAGACCTGGCGTGGAGCCTCAACCGAACGTGGTGCTGGGCGCGCGACGGCCGCGTGGGCGGGCTCGTCTCCAAGGAGAGAGCAATCGCGATCTGGGAAGCGGCGAGCGGGCTGCGCGCCGATCCCGAGGCGCTGCGCTGGTGGGAGCTGTTCTCGAGCGTGAAGGCGCAGGCGATCTGGATCTCGAGCGGCCGCGAGTACACCGACGGCGCGAACAAGGACCCGATCCTCGCGCTGTCGAGCGTGTGGCTCACGAACTCGCAGGACCGTGCCATGCTCGAGACGATGGGGAAGCTGTCGTGAAGCCCGAGCCCGAGAAGCTGCTCGAGACGATCGCCGGCAAGCTCATGGTGGAGATCGCGCCGAACGTGCAACCGAGCTACCGGCAGTCGTCCGTGCTGCTCACGGCGCTGTTGCTCGGCATGGTGCGCGAGGAGTGGGACCGCGCCGCGGCTCGACGCGTGGAGGAGAACTCCGCGCTGCGCACGATCTTCGCGAGCGCGGCGCCGAGCGTCGCCGACGCCGAGCTGCGCAAGCGCCTCGAGGCGGCGGCGTCGTCGCGCGACGAGAGCTACCGCGTGTCGGCGCTCGAGACCGCGAACACGTCGCTGCGCGCGCTGCTCATCGACCTGCACGCGCACGTCGAGGCGCAGAGCGCGCCGTGGGCGCGCGCGGTCGAAGAGCTGATCTGGCGCGAGCTCGCGGCGTCGACCGAGCGACGCCGCTTCATGCTCGCGCCGTTCTGATCAGCCTGCCTTCGCGTAGAACTCGTAGATGGCGAGCACCGAGGCGCTGAGCAGCAGCACGAACGTCGCGACGGCGCCGACGAAGCGGCCGAACGTCGTACCGGTGGACTGCGACAGGCCGAACGCGTGCAAGAGCCGCGCGACGAACAGGCCGCCGCCGAGCACGTGCAGGAGCAGCGCGGACGCGCCGTTCAGCTCGAGCAACAGCATGAGCAGGAGGATCATCGGCACGTACTCGGTGAAGTTCCCGTGCACCCGGATGCGCTGGAGCATGACCGCGTTGCCGCCGTCGCCGAAGATGATGTTCTGCGAGGCGCGCAGCTGGACCACGCGCGTCGCCAGGAACAGCATCAGGAGTCCGAGCAGCCCGGCCCAGAGCGCCGTGATCGGTGTCGCCATTCTGTGTCTCCCCTTCGCCGGTGTGCGCCGGCGTGGGGAAATGTGAGGCGCACGCGCGCCCTGCGCTAGAGTCCGCGCCGCATGCCCCGGAAGCGTCTGGCCGCCGCGTTCGCGGCTCTGCACTGGGCGGCGCTCGCGCTGGTGTGGGGGCGCTTCGCCGAGGTCGCCGCGCTGCGCTTCCCGACGGATTGGGATTTCCTCGCGTACCACTTCCCGGGCGCGCTCGCGGCGTACGGGCTCACCACGTACACGCCCGAGCCGCGGCTGGCTGCGGTGATCCAGGGCTTTCCGCCGCTGCCGCGCGCGATCGAAGGCGGCCTGGTGCTGCTCACGGGCCGCTTCTCCGCGGCGTGCCTGTTGAACCTGATCGGTGTAGGGGGGCTCGTCGCGGGGTCGTATTGGCTGTACGGGCGCAGCTTCTCGGTGCGCTGGTTCCTCACGTGTCTGCTGGGGATCCCGCTCGTCGTGCTGCACGCGATCTCGGGCTACGTGGACCTGTTCACGGCCTGCGGCGTCGCGCTCGCGCTCGCCTCGCTCGGCGGGCTCGAGGCGGGTGCGGCGCGCCCGCGTGCGACCGCCGTGCTGCTCGTCGCTTCGCTCACGGCCGCCCAGCTCTCGAAGTTCCAGGCCTGGCCGATCGCCGCGCTCGTGGCGGGCTTCGCGCTGTGGCGGCTCGCGGCGCTCGCGCGCGGGGGCGTGGTGTCGCGGCGGGCGGCGCTCGGGCTCGTGGCGGCGCTCGCGCTCGGGCTCGGCGCCTGGCCGATCCGCAACCTCGTCCAGTTCCACAATCCTGTGTACCCGGTCGTGTTCCCGCTCGCGCCGAGGCTCTTCCCCAACGCGGTCGTCGACGCGGACTCCGGCATCTACAACATGCCGTCCTGGCTCGCCGACGAGCCGCGGCCGGTGCGCTTCGTCGCGTCGGCGCTCGAGCTGAACCGCTTCTTCGACGGCGACCGCTTCGCATGGACGCTCGACCAGAGCGCGCAGGCGGACCCCGTGCGCAGCCCGCACCACCGCATGGGTGGCTGGTTCTGGTGGACGTTCCTCGCGCTCTCGTTCGGCGCCGCTCGCGCCCTGCGCGCGGGGCTCGTGCCGCGCGCGGCGCTCGCCGCGTTCGCGCCCGCGGTGCTCGCCGTGGCCGTGCTGCCGCAGAGTCACGAGCTGCGTTACTGGCTGTTCATCCCGCTGTTGCTGGCGGTCGCGACCGCGCGTGCGCTCGCGGCGCCCGAGCTCGGCTCGCAGCGGGGCATGCGGGCCGCGCTGGTGTTGGCCGCGGCAGTCGTGCTCGTGGTCGTGCACCCTTTCGCATACGACGCGCGCGCGCCCGCGGAGCTCGCGCCCGAGGCCGCGAAGGCGTTCTGGGCGGCCCAGCGCGCGGCGCCCAAGCCCGAGCCTGTGCGCGTCTGCAACGTGAACCCGAACGGGATCTTCTGGGCGGGGCCGGACTTCCGCGAGTTCCGCGTCGAAGCGTGCTTCGGCGACCCCTGAGCTAGCGGCAGAGCGAAGCGAGCTCGGGGTAGGGCGGCCAGGTGCCCTTGGGGTCCTCGCCCTGCAGCGCGGACTCGACCTGGTACAGGAACGGGCTGCCCCAGCTGCGCGCGAAGCGCGGGTCGAGCTGGTACACAGAATCGTGTAGGGCTTCGTCGAGCGAGATGAAGCGGACGCCCATCGCCTCGTACTCGTCGAGCAGATCCTCGATCATCTCGGCCGTGAAGTTGCCGGCGTGCAGCAGCAGCACCTGGCGGATGCGGCGGCCGAACAAGTCGCGCGCCAGGCGGTCCGCGTCGAGCAGCGTGTCGCGAGCAGCGCGGCGGTAGCGCACGCGCAGCTTGTCGATCGAACGCTCGTCGCCGTCGCCCGAGCAGCGCGCGAAGATCGGGAACCACTGCCAGTCCTCGAAGTCCACCGTGACCTCGGCGATGCGATAGCCGCGCCCGAACAGGTAGTTGCGCAGCCCGTCGCGCGTGGCCTGGCTCGAGCCCTCCTGCAGATACGGGTAGCGGAACACGTGCCAGTCGCGGCCGGGCTTCGGCTTGCCCTGCACGGACTCGAGGATCGCTTCGTTCCTCTCGATGTCCGCGAAATACTGCGGCAGGCTGACCTTCGCGGCGTCCATGTGCGAGTAAGTGTGATTGCCCAGCAGGTTGCCGGCGCGCACCCAGCTCGCGAGCGCCGCGCGGTCCTCCGGGTGGTCCTCGAGCCGGCGCCCGTTCACGAAGCCCGTGACGGGCGGCAGATGGTGGCGTGCGAACGCCGCGGCGAGCTTCGTGAGCAGCACCTGCGACGAGACGCCGTCCTGCGGGAACGGCGGGCGCGGCAGGTCGTCGACCGTGATCGCGACCTCGATCGGTCCGGTCGGATCGGGAGCGTCGGGTTGGCGAACTGCGCGCACACCTAGCAGTCCAGCGCCCGCAACGAACACGGCGCCCCAGCGCAGCAGCTTCGCCACACGGTCCAACACGGATTCGCTCTCGTCCCGCGCCACGGGGGCGCTATCGGAACTCCCTCGCCGCGAGCTGAGACGACGCTCGGGCTGGCGCGATTCGTAGCGGTAGTGCCCCGTCTCGCGCAACCCCGGCGCATTTGCGCGAGAATGACCGGATGGCCGCAAACGCCCCGAACGCCGCTCGCGGCGTGCTTGTCATTCCGGCCTTCAACGAGGCGCCGCGCCTGGCGACCCTGCTCGAGCGCATACGCGTGGAACAGCCGGCGCTCGAAGTCGTTGTGGTGGACGACGGCTCGCGCGACGCCACGGCGCAGATCGCCGCGCAAGCAGGCGCGACCGTGCTGCGCCATCCGTTCAACCTGGGCTACGGCGCGGGCTTGCAGACGGGCTACAAGTACGCCGTCGCCACGGACGCGCGCTTCGTCGTGCAGATGGACGCGGACGGCCAGCACGATCCGCGCGACATCGCGCGGCTGCTCGAGCCGTTGGAGCGGGGCGAGTGCGACCTGGTGATCGGCTCGCGCTTCCTCGCGCCCACGGGCTACGAGATGGGCTTCCTGCGCACGCTCGGCCGCCGCTTCTTCGTGGGACTCGCGCGGAGCTTCGGCATTCGAGTCACTGACCCGACCTCGGGGTTCCAGGCGCTCGGCAAGCGCGTGCTCGCGTTGTACGTCGGCGACGCGTTCCCGAGCGACTACCCCGACGTGGACGTGCTGCTCACGGCGCACCGGCACGGCTTGGAGGTGCGCGAGTGCTCCGTCGAGATGCATGCCTCGCCGCGCAAGTCGACGCTGCACGGGGGCCTGCGCTCGATCTGGTACCTGTACAAGATGCTCCTCGCGGTGTGGGCCGCGTCGGGCGGAGGACCGAATGAACGACGCCCAGACGCTCGCGCACCTGCGTGAGCTCTTCCTCGACAACACCGACCTCGAAGCCACGCGCTGGCTCGCGCTGTCGATCTCGCTCGTCCTGATCGCGTCGGTGCTGTGGCTCGTGCGGCGCCGGCAGCTGCGCGAGGAGTACACGCCGATCTGGGTGTTGGTCTCGGTGTCGCTCGTGTTCGTGTCGATCGACGTGGAGTCGCTGCGCGTGCTGACGCGCTGGATCGGCGCGTGGACGCCGAGCTCGACCGTCTTCTTTCTGGGCGAGATCTTCCTCGTGGCGATCTGCTTGAACTACGCCGTGCGCCTGTCGCGCGCGAACCTGCTCATCAAGAACCTGGCGCAGGAGGTGGCGCTCCTGCGCGCCGACCTGAACCGCCTGGCGCGGCGCGAAGCACCTTGAGCGCTCGGGTGCCGCTGCCGCCGCAGCCCGCGGGCCTCGACTGGCCCACCCACGACTGGCCGCTCGGCGAGCCGCCGCGCGGCTTCCGGCTGCCCGACGCGCCCGAGTTCGGCGCGACGCACGCACTGGTGCTCTGTTGGCGCGGCCGGGTCGTGCTGGAGCGCTACGGGCCGGAGCACGGTCCAGCGACCCCGCACATCTCGTGGTCGGTCGCGAAGAGCGTGCTGCACGCGCTCGTGGGCGTGCTCGTACGCGATGGCAAGCTCGACCCCGCGGCGCGCGCCGACGTGCCCGCGTGGCGAGGCGCCGGCGATCCGCGCGGCGCGATCACGCTCGAGCAGCTCCTGCGCATGAGGAGCGGGCTCGCCTGGCGCGAGGACTACGTCGACGCGCAGCAGTCCGACGTGATCGAGATGCTGTTCGGGCGCGGCAAGGACGACGTGGCGGCCTTCGCGGCGGAGCTCCCGCTGGCGAGCTCGCCCGACACCACCTGGTGTTACTCCAGCGGCACGAGCAACCTGGTGGCCTCGCTGGCCGGCCGTGCGATCGGCGGCGGTGGCGATGCGTGCGCCGCCTTCCTGCGCCGCGAGCTCTTCGCGCGCATCGGCATGGCCAGCGCGACCGTGCGCTGCGACGCGGCGGGCACGTGGATCGGCTCCTCGTTCGTGTTCGCGACGGCGCGCGACTTCGCGCGCTTCGGGCAGCTGTACCTGCGCGACGGCGTCTGGGAGGGCGAGCGGATCCTGCCGGTGGGCTGGGTCGAGCACGCGCGCCGCGAGACGCCAGGCTCCGCCGGCGAGTACGGCGCCCACTGGTGGCTGCCGCTTCGCGGCGAGGGGATGTTCTCCGCCAACGGCTACCGCGGCCAGTACGTCTTCGTCGCGCCCGCGCGCGACGTCGTCGCCGTGCGGCTGGGCGACTCCACCGCCGAGCAGCAGCCCCTCGTCCGCGAGTGGCTCGCGGACGTGATCGCTCAGTTCCCGCTCTTGAGCTGAGCGCCTCCGGTCCGGGCAAAGCGGCGGAGCCGCGCGCAGCGAGCCGAATGCGAGCGAAGGCGCCGGGGCGAGGCCGCCCTCGCGGCGTACAGCGCTGAGGCGTGCAAGCGGCGGAGCCGCGCGAAGGCGCAGGCGCGAGGCCGCCCTCGCGCCGATCAGCGCTAAGACTTAGGCGAAGCGGCAGCGGCGGCCGCGCCGCTGCCACCCTTCGCCGCGATCTCCTGATCGATCCAGCGCGTGAAGTCCTCGATCGGGCGCGCGCCCGACACCAGGATGCCGTTCACGAAGAAGGCGGGCGTGCCGTTCAGGCCGGCGGCGCGCGCGGCGTTGGCGTCGACGTTGACGCGCTCCTCGGACTTGGGATCGGCGCGGCACGTCTTGAACGCGGCCGCGTCCATGCCGAGGTCGGAGGCGTACTTCTCGAGGTCGGAGTCCGCGAGCGCGTTCTGGTTCTTGAACAGCGCGTCGTGGTACTCCCAGAACTTGCCCTGCTGGTCGGCGCACACTGCGGCGATCGCGGCCGCGCGTGCGCGCGGGTGCAGCGCGTCGAGCGGCATGTGCCGGTAGACGAGCCGCAGCTGCGTCGGGTACTTCTGCATGAGCGCCACCACGACGGGCTCCGCCCGCTTGCAGAACGGGCACTGGTAGTCGCTGAACTCGACCATGGTCACGACCGCGTCGGCGGGCCCGCGCGAGGGGCCGGTGGCGTCGATCGGCGTGCGCGGCGGCTGCATCAGCACCGTGACCCGCGCTTCCTTGCGCAGCTCTTCGCGCACCTTGTCGGGGCGCTGTGACTCCAGGTGCGTGCGAATTCTCGCCGCGTAGCTCTCGAGCGTGGCGTCGCCGGGCAGGCGCGCGCGGTTGTCGTCGAAGAACTTCTTGACCTCGTCGTCGCTGACCGGACCGAGCTTCTTCACCTGGTCGTTGAGATATTGCTCGGGCATGGTGCCGGCCTTGGTCGCCGCATCCGCGAGCAGGCGGTCGTCGACCATCGAGTCGATCGCCTGCACCTTGGTGTCGTACACCTCGCCCGCGGGCTTGTCGCCGACCTCGCGCTTGTAGAGGTCGTCCTTCATCCACGCCTCGAGATCGGCTGCCGTGATGTTCTTGCCGTTCAGGGTCGCGACGGCCTCGTTTCCGCTCGCGGTGGCTGCCGCGCCGCCGGCCGGCGCGTTCGCTGCGTCGTGCCTGCCGCACGCGAGCGCGGCGGCGAGAAGCGCCGCGGGGACGGCGCGCGACTGGAGACGGCGTAGGGCCATGGAGGCGTTCCTTCGGTTTTGGGGTGGCGGAGTCTAGCCTTGTCGGCTGGGCGCTGCCCGGGGAGAATCGGCCATGGCCGCGCCGATCTGCGTCGGGCTGGCGGGGGGCACCGGCGCGGGCAAGACCTCGCTCGCGGACGCGCTGGCGCGCGCCGTCGGCGCCGAACGCGTGCTGCGCATCGCGCACGACGCGTACTACCGCGACCACGAGCGCCTTTCCTCGGACGCTCTCGCCGCGCTGAACTTCGATCATCCGGACGCGCTCGAGACCGAGCTCCTCGTCGCGCACCTCGGCGAGCTGCGGGCGGGCCGCGCCGTCGAGGTGCCCGTCTACGACTTCTCGCGTCACCGGCGCGCCGCGCAGACGCTGCACGCCGAGCCGCGCCCGCTCGTGCTCGTGGACGGCATCCTCGTGCTCGCCGATCCCTCGCTCCGCGCTTGCTTCGACCTCGCGGTATTCGTCGACGCGCCCGAGCCGCTGCGCCGCGAGCGCCGCATCGCGCGCGACGTCGCCGAGCGCGGCCGCAGCCGCGCGTCCGTGCGCGCACAGCTCGAGACCACCGTCGCGCCCATGCACGCCGCCTTCGTGGCGCCGAGCCGCGCGCACGCGGCGCTGTGGCTCGACAACGGCGGCGCGCTCGAGCACGCGCTCGCGCCGCTCGCCGCGCGCGTGCGCGAGTTACTTGCGCAGGCCGAGCGACGCTAGGAACTCGAGCAGCGCCTTGTTCGTGCCCGCCGGCTCCTCCTGCTGCGTCCAGTGACCCGCGTCGGGCAGGAACACGCTGCCGCGGAAGTCGGTGCAGAAGCTCGGCAGCATCTGCACCATCGGGCCGGGCTCCTTGCCGTCGGGGCCCGTCACCACGACGTCGCGCAGCCCGCCGATGAACGCGGACGGCACGGTCACCTTCGAGTCGGCGAACGGCGCGAGCAGCTCCCAGTTGCGGTCGAAGTTGCGATACCAGTTGAGCCCGCCGCGGAAGCCCGCGCGTGCGAACTCGGCGGTGTAGAAGTCGAGGTCCGCCTGGCTGAGCCAGCTCGGCAGCTTCGGCGGCTCGACCATCGCGTCGAGGAAGCCGGCCGTCTTCGGCAGCGGCGCGCGCGCGAGCGCCTCGCGGGGCAGCGAGCCCGACGCGCTGTACAAGAGCGTGCGCATCGTCCGCGCGGGATCGCGGTCGAGCTCGCGCTCGGCTTTGCCCGGCTCCTGGAAGTAGAGGATGTACATGAAGTTGTCGCCGGCGAGCGCCTTGAACATCTGCGTCGGCGGCAGGGGCCCGCGCGGGAAGAACGGCACCGAGACGCCGACCACGCCGCGCACGCGGTCGGGGCGGATGAGCGCAGCGGTCCACGCGACGATCGAGCCCCAGTCGTGGCCGACGATCGTGAAGTCGCGCGCGCCGAGCGCGTCGACGAGCCCGATCATGTCACCGACCAGGTGGAAGATCGTGTACCGGTCGATCTCCTTCGGCGCGTCGCTCTTGCCGTAGCCGCGCATGTCGGGCGCGACCGCGCGATAGCCGGCCGCGGCCAGCGCCGGCAGCTGGTGCCGCCACGAGTACCAGGATTCGGGAAAGCCGTGACACAGGAGCACGAGCGGCCCTTCGCCCGCTTCGGCTACGTGCAGCTCGATCCCGTTCGTCTTCACGCGGTGCTGTCTGATTTCGCTCATCGAGTTGCAGGCTATCACGCACGCCGGTCAGACTTCCGGCGCCATGGCGATCGTCCACGAAGAGAAGCTGCGCGTGAACTGGGTCGACACGGACGCGAGCGGCCGCATCCACTACACCGCCGCGCTGCGCTACTTCGAGATCGCCGAGCACGGGCTGATGCGCCGGCTGATGCAGGGCGCAGCGCCCGGCTCGACCGGCTTCGGGCTGCCGCGCGTGCACGTCGAGGCCGACTACAAGCTCGCGCTCCGCTACCCGGACGAGTTCACGTGCAGCGCGCGCGTCGCACACGTGGGCAACACGTCGGCCAGCTACGCCTACGAGATCCGGAACCCCGCGGGCGAGCTCTGCATCGCCGGCAAGATCGTGGTGGTCGCCACGGACGCCCTGGGCCGGAAGCAGGCCTTGCCCGAGCCCCTGCGCAGCGCGCTCGAAAAGGGCCTGTAGGGCCTGCAACAACGAGTTGCGCGCAGGCCGCCGGCAAGCGACCGGCAGCGAAAGTAGGCCCTTCACCTGAAAAGGGGTCGGGATCTACACTTCCCGCTTGGAAGAGCGCCCGCCAGCTTCTTGTGAGCCCCCTCACGGCGGCATGGGCTTTGCGAGCTTCGGCGCGCCACCAAGCCGCCTGGAAGGCACGGGAGAACGTTGGGAATGACGCTTGCGATCCAGAACCGCGCGCTCGTGAAGTGGGTCCGCGAAATGGCGGACCTGTGCCAGCCCGAGCGCATCCACGTCTGCGACGGCTCGCCCGAGGAGCTCGCAGAGATCATGCGGCTCCTGGTCGAGACCGGCACCGCCGAGCCGCTCGACCCGAAGCTGCGCCCCAACAGCTATCTCGTGCGCTCCGATCCCGGCGACGTCGCGCGGGTGGAAGACCGCACGTTCATCTGCAGCGCGAAACGCGACGACGCGGGCCCCAACAACAACTGGCGCGAGCCCGACGAGATGCGCCGCACCCTGCGCGGACTCTTCGCGGGGTCGATGCGCGGCCGCACCATGTACGTGGTGCCGTTCTCGATGGGCCCGCTCGGCTCGCACATCGCGCACATCGGCGTCGAGCTCACCGACTCGCCGTACGTCGTCGCGAGCATGCGCACCATGACGCGCATGGGGAAGGGCGCGCTCGACGTACTGGGCGACGGCCCGTTCGTGCCGTGCCTGCACTCGGTCGGCGCGCCGCTCGCGCCCGGTCAGAAAGACGTGCCGTGGCCGTGTGACTCGCAGCAGAAATACATCGTGCACTTCCCCGAGACGCGCGAGATCTGGTCGTACGGCTCGGGCTACGGCGGGAACGCGCTGCTGGGCAAGAAGTGCTTCGCGCTGCGCATCGCGTCGGTGATCGCGCGCAGCTCGCCGTTTTCGGATTTCTTGATCCAGGCGATGTCGTCGCCGACGGTCGTGACCTTCCAGCCCTCTAGCGCGGCCGGCGGCACCAGCATGGCCAGGTTGGTCTTGCCGCAGGCGGAGGGAAAGGCCGCCGCGATGTAGTGGGTCTGCCCGGCAGGCGTTTCCACGCCCATGATCAGCAT
>DATJZN010000019.1:0-46963 GCA_035499075.1 Myxococcota bacterium
TTCCCCGTCACTCTTTCGTCGGATCTTGCCGGCTCCTTGAGCGGCAGGAATTGACGGGAGCGCGCGTCAGGCGACCGGTTTCTCGATGATGGGCAGCGAGAGGTCGCTCGTCTCCTGGTGGTGCGGAACGCTCCACCCCGGCGTCCGCTGGACCCGCTCCTGGAGCTTCAGCAGGCCGTCGATCACGGCCTCCGGCCGCGGAGGGCAGCCGGGAATGTAGATGTCGACGGGCACGATCGTGTCGATGCCCTGCACCGTCGAGTAGTTGTTGTACGGGCCGCCGGAGCACGTGCACGCGCCGAACGCGACCACCCACTTCGGCTCCGCCATCTGGTCGTAGACCTTCTTCAGGATCGGCGCCTGGCGGTGGCTGATCGTGCCGACCACCATGAGCAGGTCCGCCTGGCGCGGCGAGAAGCGCGGCAGGGCCGCGCCGAAGCGGTCGAGGTCGTAGCGCGGCCCGGCCGCGGACATGAACTCCATGCCGCAGCACGCGGTCACGAATGGATAGAGGAAGAAGGAGTACTTCCGGCCCCAGTTCACGACCGCGTCGACGGTCGTGGTGAGGAACGAATCCTGGCCCTGCCGGAGGATTTCGCGCTTCTCGACCACGCTCCGCAATATACCCACTCCGCTATGCTCTGCCCGTGCGGCGTGTCCTCGCGTGGTTGGTCCATCTGTACACGGCGTCGTCGGCCGTGTTCGGACTCTTCGGCGTCGTGGCCTGCTTCCACGGTCAGTTCCGGCTCGCGATGTACTGGATGATGCTGACGATGGTCATCGACTCGACCGACGGCGCATTCGCGCGCGCGGTCGACGTGAAGGGCCAGATCCCGTGGTTCGACGGCCGGCGGCTCGACGACATCTGCGACTACTTCACGTACGTCGTCCTGCCCGCGTGCTTCCTCGTCGCGGCCGGTCTCTTGCCGAGCCCGCTGTGGGCGGTTGTGCCGGTCCTGACCTCCGCCTACGGCTTCAGCCAGGACAAGGCGAAGACGGACGACTTCTTCTTCCTCGGCTGGCCCTCGTACTGGAACGTCGCCGTGATGTACTTCTACCTGCTCGGCCTGACCAAGGGGGAAGCTCTCGCGTGGGTGATCGGGCTGGGCGCCGCGATCTTCGTGCCCATGAAGTACATCTACCCGAGCCGCACGCGCGCGTTCCGCCCGCTGTCGCTCGTCGTGCTGGCCGTGTGGGTGGTCGTGTTCTCGTGGCTCGCGGTGCGGCCCGACCCGCCGCGGCCGGCCCTGTGGGCGACCCTCGCGCTCGGACCCGGCTACTACGTGGGGCTCTCGCTGCTCCTGAACCTGCCGGGCTTCCGCGCTGCGCACGCCCGCCCCGCGGGCTAGAGTTCGCCGCCATGGCGTTCGAACTCCTCCTGGCGAGCCCGCGCGGCTTCTGCGCGGGCGTCGACCGCGCGATCGAGATCGTGGAGCTGGCGCTCCAGCTCTACGGGAAGCCCGTGTACGTGCGGCACGAGATCGTGCACAACCGGCACGTGGTGGAGGATCTGCGCGCCAAGGGCGCGATCTTCACCGACGACCTCTCGAGCGTGCCCGAGGGCAGCCTGCTGGTGTTCAGCGCGCACGGCATCTCGCCCGCGGTCCGCGCGGAGGCCGAGGCGCGCAAGCTGCGCACGCTGGACGCGACGTGCCCGCTCGTCACCAAGGTGCACGTCGAGGCGATGCGCTACGCGCGCGACGACTACGAGATCGTGCTCGTCGGCCACCGCGGCCACGTCGAGGTCGACGGCACGCTGGGCCACGCGCCCGAGCGCATGCACCTGGTCGAGACGGTCGAGGACGTCGCGCGCCTGCGGGTGCGCGACGAGAGCCGCCTCGCCGTGCTGACGCAGACCACGCTGTCGGTCGACGACACGCGCGAGATCGTGGCCGCGCTCAAGGCGCGCTTCCCGGCGATCCGCGTGCCGGGCAAGGACGACATCTGCTACGCCACGCAGAACCGCCAGAACGCCGTGAAGGAGCTCGCCGGGCGCGTCGACCTGGTGCTGGTCGTGGGCGCGCCGAGCTCGTCGAACTCGAACCGCCTCGTCGAGGTCGCGCGCGTGCACGGCGCGCGCGCGGAGCTCGTCGAGGACGCCGCGGGAATCGCTCCGGCCTGGGTCGCGAGCGCGACACGAATCGGTGTCAGTGCGGGCGCGTCGACGCCGGAAGTGCTCGTGCGCGAGGTGGTCGAACGCCTGCGCGAGCTGGGTGCCGCGAGCGTCGAAGCGCTGGCGACCGTGGACGAGGGCGTGCACTTCGCGCTGCCGGCGGAGCTCCGGCGCGAGCAGCGGAGCGCGACGCCCGCCTAGTGGACGCGCTGCTCGGCGCGCTCGTCTCCGGGCTCGCGCGCGGCGAGGTCGACGCGCGCGCGCTCGAAATCCTGGGCTGCCCCGACGCCCCGCGCGCGGGCGAGCGTCTGCTCGCCGCCGCGATGCACCCCGACCTGGCGCCGGCGCGCGAGCGCTGGCTCCCCGACGTGCTCCTGTCCGCGCGCCCCGGCTTCGCTGCCGAGTGCCTCGTCGAGCTGGCGCAGCGGGCGCGCGCGGGCGGCCGCACGCTCGACCTCGCGCGCACCCCGCTCCTGCCGCGTCTGCTCGGCTCGAGCGACGTGCTGTCGCGCGTGCTGCTGCGCCATCCGAACTGGCTGGACGAGCTCGCCGGCGCGCTGCCCGCCGCCCCGGCGCCCGCGCCGGTCGAGCCCGACTGGACGCCGATCCGCATCGCGAAATACAAGGGCCTGCTCCGCATCGCGGCGCGCGACCTCGCCGGGCGGCCCTTCGCCGACAGCCTCGCCGAGCTCTCCGGGCTCGCGGACCGCTGTCTCGCCGCGGCGCTCGCGTGCGCCGCCCGCGAGGCGCAGGTCGATCCGCCCGCCCTCTTCGCGCTGGGAAAGCTCGGCGGGAACGAGCTCAATTTCTCGTCGGACGTGGACCTCCTGTTCATCCACGCCGACGCGCCCGGCGGCGGCGAGTCCCCTGAGCTGGCGCAGCTCGTCGAGCTCATCCGCTGCTTCAAGAAACACCTGGAAGTGCCCAGCGAAGATGGCTTCGGCTACCGCGTCGACCTCGAGCTGCGGCCCGAGGGCCGCACGGGCGTGATCGTGAACTCGGTCGACGCGGCGCTCTCGTACTACGAGAACTTCGGCGCCGAGTGGGAGCGCCAGATGCTGATCCGCCTGCGCTTCGTCGCGGGCGCACGCGGGGCGGCGCGCGAGTTCGAGCGCGGACTGCGCCCGTTCGTGTGGCGCCGCACGCTCGGCAACGACGCCGTGCGCGCGGTGCACCAGATGAAGCGGCGCATCGAGGACGAGCGGCTCGAGGCGGGGCGCGACCTGGAGGCCGACTTGAAGGAAGGGCCCGGCGGGATCCGCGACGTGGAGTTCTTCGTGCAGGCGTTCCAACTCCTGTTCGGCGGGGCGGAGCGGAGCCTGCGCACGGGCAACGTGCTGGCGGCGCTCGGCGCGCTCGAGCGCGCGGGGCTGCTCGGCGACTCGGTCGTCGCGGAGCTCGGCGAGTCGTACCTGTGGCTGCGGCGCGCCGAGCACGCGGTGCAGCTCGTCGAGGAGCGCCAGACGCAGGCGTTTCCGCGCGACCCGGCCGCGCAGCTCGGCCTCGCGCGGCGGCTCGGCTACCCGCAGGTCGAAGGCGCGCGCGCGCGCGACGCGCTGCTCGACGACTGGACGCGCGTGCGCGCACGCGTGCGCGCGCACTTCGAGAACCTGGTGCTCGAGACGAGCGATGTCGACGTCGCTTGAGGCGCGCCTCGCCGCGGCGCTCGGCGACTCGCCGCTGCGCGCGCGCATCGCGACGGCGGCCGCGCCGCTCGCGGAGCGGCGCGCGAACGACCCGGCGGCGCGCCAGCTGGAAGGAGTGTCACTTCTCGGTGTCGCCCGCGCGGCGGCCGCGAGCCCGGAGTCCGCGCGCTATCTGTCGCTGCGGCCGGCGCTGCTGGCGCGGCTGGTGGCGCTCGCGCCCGAGTCGCTCGAGCGGCGCGCGGCCGAGCTCGGCGCCCTCGAGCTGCCCGACCCCGAGCGCTCGCGCGAGGACTTCCTCGACGCGCTGCGGCTCCTGCGCCGCGACGAGCTCGTGTTCGCCGCGTGCGCGCACCTGGCGGGGCTCGTGCCGTTCGAGCGCGTCGCCCTGTTCTTGTCGCTCGTGGCCGAGACGTGTGCCGCGCGAGCGCTCGCCGCCGTCGAAGGAAGGCCGGCCAGCGCGCCCGGCGCCCTCACCGTGTTGGGCATGGGCAAGCTCGCGGGCCGCGAGTTCACCTACCACTCCGACCTCGACGTGATCTTCCTGTTCCGCGACGACGCGCCCGACGCGTTCCAGCCGTCGCGCGCCGCGCAGCGCTGGATCTCGAGCCTGGCCACGATGACGGGCGCCGGCTTCGCGTACCACGTCGATTCGCGTCTGCGCCCGTCGGGCCAGCAGGGCGCGCTCGTGACCACCTACGAGGCGTTCGCTCGCTACCAGAGCGAGTCGGCCGCCACGTGGGAGCACGTCGCGCTGCAGCGCGCGCGGCCGATCGCGGGCGACCTGGCGCGCGCCGAGGCGGCGCTCGCGCGCGTGAGGAGCCGCATCGCGCGCGAGGCGCCGAATCCCTGGCGCTACCTCTCCGACATGCGGGGGCGCGTGGTCGCGGAGCGCGGCACCGAGGACGCCCACAGCGCGGCGCTGAAGACGGGCCGCGGCGGCATCATGGACGTCGAGTTCCTCGGGGCGGGCGCGCTGCTCGAGCGCGGGCTCGAGCTCGCGCCGCGCGAGCTGCCGGCAGTGCCCGCGATGCTGCGCACGGCGCTGCCGGGCGAAGCGGCCGAGGCGCTGCTGGGCGACTACGCATTTCTGCGTAGGATCGAGGCGTGCGCCCGCTGGCTCGCCGGCCGCGCGGTCGAGTCCGTCCCCCGCGGGGACAAGAGCGCCGAGTGGCTGGCCGACCTGGTCCAGCCGGGCGAGTCCGCCGCCGGTCTGGCGCGTGCGCTCGACGCCGCGCGCGGGCGCATCGCCGCCGCGTTCGAGCGCGTCGCGGCCAAGGAGACGATCGAAGCGCTATGAGCGACGCCTTCACGCTGCGCCGCGAGCACCTGCTGCCCGAGAACGCGGCCGCCGCGGCCGAGCTGTTCAAGCGCGCCGGGCTGGTGGTCACCACGCCCGAGTTCCGCGCCGCCTCGCTCGCGGCGACGCTCGAGCGCGTCGGGCCCGGCGAGGACGTCTGGGTGTTCGGCTACGGCTCGCTCATGTGGAACCCCGCCTTCCGTCACGCCGAGCGCGTGGCCGGCCGCGTACCTGGCTGGCACCGGCGCTTCTGCCTGTGGAACACCTTCGGGCGGGGCACGCCCGACAAGCCAGGCCTCATGCTGGCGCTGGAGCGCGGCGGCTCGTGCGCGGGCGTGGGCTTCCGGGTGCCTGCCGCCGAAGTGCGCCCCGAGCTCGCGCTGCTCTGGAACCGCGAGATGCTTTCGGGGTCGTATCTGCCGCGGTGGGTGCGGCTCGCGACGCCGGAGCGCACGGTCGACGCGGTCACGTTCGTGGCGAACCGCGCGCACGAGCGATATGCCGGCCGCTTGCCGCCGGAGCGCATCGCCGAGCTGCTCGCCCGCGCGGCCGGCCCGCTCGGCGCCAGCCGCGAGTATCTCGAGCAGACGGTCGCAGCGCTCGAGCGCGACGGCGTGCGCGACGGCGAAATGCACGCGCTTCTGCGCTCCGTTCAGGCGCTCCCGTAGTAAGCTAGGGCCCATGCCCTCCCCCCTCGCGGCGTGGCTCGCGGCCTGCCTGGCCGCCGCCGCACCGGCCCGTCCCCTGCCGCCGGTCAGCTCGGCCTCGCCCTGCGTGGCGTGCCGCGGGCCCGAGCTCGACCCGCGCGCCGCGTTCTCGGCCGCCGATTGGGCCGCGCTCGAGGGCGGTGGCGTGTGGCGCGCGGAGCCGGCCGCGGCGGACGCGGGAGCCGTGCACTCGCTGGCGGCTTCACTCGTGGCGCGGCCGCCGAGCGAGGTCTGGTCGGTGCTCACGGACTTCGAGCGCTGGCCGCAGTTCATGCCGCTCCTGCGCGAGACGCGCGTGGAGCGCCGCGAAGGCGACGAGCTCTGGGTCGCGCAGAAGTACCGCATCTGGCTCTACCCGCTGCAACACCGAACGGTGTACACCCTCGCGGCCGACGAGGGCCGGCTCGACTGGCGGCTCGACACGTCCACGCCGCACGACATCGCGGCGAGCGCCGGCCACTGGGAGCTCGTGCCGGTCGACGGCGGCCGCGCGACGCTTCTGCGCTACGACGCGACCATGACGGCCGGACGCGGGGTGCCCGCGTTCCTGGAGCGCATGCTGCGCGAGCGCTCGCTCGCGCAGATGCTCGACGGCCTGCGGCGCGAAGTGCTGCGCCGGTTCCCGGCCGGCTGAGCGACCCGACCGCGCAGCGAACTCGCGCCGCGGGTCAGCGCGGCGGCACGAGGACGGAGTGGATCGACTCCTCGCCGGGGATCTCGCGCGCCAGCGTGCGGATGGCGAGCTCGGCGTCGGCGAGCGCGAAGTCGTGCGTGTGCATTCGGGCGATGGGGCTGGCGCCCGACTCGATCGTGCGGATCGCGTTGCGGTACGCCGACGACGTGACGCCGATCGCGCCCGAGATGCGGATCTCCTTCATCACGATCTTGTCGGAGATGAACTCGGGCACCGGCTTCCAGCCCTTGACGCCCGCGAGCACCACGCGCCCGCCGGGCGCCGCGTAGTCGAGCGAGGCCGCGACGGGCTCGAGCGCGTACGACGACACGTCGACCACCACGTCGGCGCCGCGTCCGCCCGTGAGCTCGCGCACGCGCGCGCGCGCGTCCTCGCGCTCCACGTCGATCACCGCGTCCGCGCCGAACTCGCGCGCGAGCTCGAGCTTCCGCGCGTCGGCCGACAGGCCCGTGACGAAGATCTTGCCCGCGCCCGCCGCGCGCCCGGCGATCACGCTGGCGAGCCCGCGCTGTCCGGGTCCGAGCACCAGCAGCGTCTCGCCGGCGCGCAGCTCGGGGATCTCGACCGCCCAGCGGAAGCCCGCGCCGAGCGGGTTGAACATCGCCGCGGTCGCGGCGGGCAGCCGCGGATCGACCTTGTGGACCACGCTGTTCGGGTGCAGCCACAGGTACTGCGCATATGCGCCCCACAGCCCGGGCGGCTCGGTGGTGGGAACGTACGAGTAGATCCGCCGCCGCTCGCACAGGTGCGAGCGCCCGCCGAGACACGGCGCACAGAAGCGGCAGCTGATCATGTTTTCGACGGCCACGCGGTCGCCGACGTCGACCGACCAGCGCTTCGCCGCGCGCTCGCCGAGCTTCGCGATGCGGCCCAGCGGCTCGTGGCCCGGGATCACCGGCACCGGCGTCCGCAGCACGCCCGCGAACTGCTCGTAGTCGCTCCCGCAGATGCCGCACACCTCGACTTCGAGCAGCGCGCTGTCGTCGTCGATGTCGGGAAGCGGCAGCTCGCGCGGCTCGAGCCTGCGCGGCGCCGTCTGCACCATGGCGAACGACGTCTTCGGGAGCGCGGCCGCCACGCTAGCCGCGGAACTTCGAGAAATCGGGCGCGCGCTTCTCGTTGAACGCGGTGACTCCCTCGCGAGCTTCCGGCGTGCGCACGAAGAGCTCGAGCGAGTCGAACGCGAGCGTGCCGATGCCCGCGATCGCCTCGCTGTCGGCGTTGAACGAGTGCTTCAGCACCTTCAGCGCGGTCGGGCTCTTCGCGAGCATCTCGTCGGCCCAGCGGCGCACCTCGGCCTTGAGCTCCGCCTTCGGCACCACCTTGTTCACCAGCCCCCAGCGCTCCATCGTCGCGGCGTCGTACAGGCGGCACAGGTACCAGACCTCGCGCGCGCGCTTCTCGCCGAGAATGCGTGCGAGGTAGGCGCTGCCGAAGCCCGCGTCGAACGAACCCACGCGCGGGCCCGCCTGGCCGAAGCGCGCGTGGTCGGCCGCGATCGTGATGTCGCACAAGACGTGCAGCACGTGACCGCCGCCGACCGCGACGCCGTTCACGGCGGCGATCACCGGCTTCGGGATCTCGCGGATGACACGATGCAGTGTCTCGACTTCGAAGAGGCCCGTCTCGGTGGGCCCGTAGTCGCCGGTTTCGGCGCGCTGCTTCTGATCGCCGCCCGCGCAGAACGCGTCGTCGCCCGCTCCGGTGAGCGCGACCACACCGACGTTCGGGTCCGCCCACGCCGCCTTGAAGGCGCGCACCAGCTCGTCGACGGTGCGTCCGCGGAACGAGTTGAACCGCTCGGGCCGGGCGATCGTGAGCCAGGCCAGACCGCGCTCGACCTCGTAGCGCACGTCCGTGAGATCGCGAAGCTCCATTGCCGCTCCTTCCGCGGCGATCTTACACGCGCGCGGGTCAGTGCGCGTCGAGGCGCTGGAGCTCCTTGCGCGCCGCATAGCCGTACGGCGAATCGGCCGGCTCGCTGTTGGCCACGGCTGCGAAGTCGGCCCGCGCTTCGGCCGCGCGGCCCTCCGCCGCGAGGATCGCCGCGCGGTTGAGCCGCGCGGCGGCGTGGAGCGGTGAGCGCGCGACGACCGGGTCGAGCAGCGCGAGCGCGCCCGTGAAGTCGCCCTTCCGCGCGAGCGCTGCGGCGTAGTTCACGGCGAAGTCGTCGTCGTCGGGACGCGCGCGCAGCGCGCGGCGGTAGTGCTCGAGCGCCGCGTCGCTCTGGCCCGCTCCGAACAGCGCGTTCGCGAGGTTGTTGTTCGCGTCGGGGTGGTCGGGGTCGATTTCGAGCGCGCGGCGGTACTCGGCCAGCGCCTCGTCGCGGCGCTGCAGCGCCTCGAGCGCGATGCCGCGGCCCGAGTGCGCGTCGGCGTAGTTCGGATCGAGCGCGATCGCGCGGTCGTACTCCGCGAGCGCCTGCGCGGGGTCGCCCGCCTTGCGCAGCACGTCGCCGAGGCGCCCGTGCGCGGCGGCGAAGCGCGGCTCCGCCGTGATCGCGAGCTCGAGCTCGTCGCGTGCGTCCGCGAGCTTCCCGGCCTCGAGCAGCGCTGCGCCGGTGCTGAAGTGAGTCAGCGCGAGGCCGTTCGTCGCCTCGATCGGCCAGTGCACGAGCGCCGCGAGCGCGAGCGCCGCGGCGCCGAGCAACCCCGCGCGGCGGAACGCACCCGCTGCGACGGCTTCGCCGAGCGACACCACGCCGAACGCCGCGAGCGGCAGCAGCACCGGCACCAGCCCGTAGCGGTAGCGCGCGAACACGTAGAAGAGCGCGGTCGCGACTGCGAGCACACCGGCCAGCGCGGGGAACAGCCAGAGGCGGCGCCAGTCCCGCACGGCGAGCGCGCCCGCGGCGGCGAGCGGCACGAGCGCGCCGAAGTTCCAGA
Source organism: Myxococcota bacterium (assembly GCA_035499075.1). Taxonomy (GTDB): domain Bacteria; phylum Myxococcota_A; class UBA9160; order SZUA-336; family SZUA-336; genus VGRW01. The sequence goes on from DATJZN010000019.1 coordinate 9,343, forward strand.
CCGCGAGCAGCGCGCGCAGCAGCCACGACTCCGACGCGTACGCTTCGATTCCCTCGGTGTCGGGCAGCTCCACGGCGCTCCACACGAGTCCGAGCTTTCGGGCGAAGAGCGCCCCCCAGTCGAGCGGCTGCTCCCGCGCGAACGCGAAGGCGCGGTTGCGCCAGTAGTCCGACACCTCGCCCGGCGACAGCGCGTGGCCGACCGCGGCTTCCGCCAGTGCGCGCGCATCCTCGCGCTCGTAGCGCGCGCTGCCGCGGTTGGGCCGCAGCGGCTCGTAGCGCCCCGACGCGCCGGGGTGGTTGCCGATCCACAGGTTGGGCCCGAGCTGCGAGGTCGTGACGAGGAAGCGGTCGCCGAACGCGCGGTTGCGCAGGCCGACCGGCACCAGCACCAGCGCGACCCCGAGCGCCACGGCGCCCGCCGCGAGCACGCGGTCGCGGCCCGACCACGCGCCCGGCAGCGCCGCCAGCCACAGCGCGACCACGGGCACGAGCGCGAGCGCGTTCTCGCGCGACAGCGCGAGCAGGCCCAGCCAGGCGCCCGCGCCGACCGCGACCCCGACACTCTTCGGTGTCGACGCGCGAGACAAAGTCCACAAGAGCGCCGCGAAGAGCAGCCCGTCGAGCGCCGCCTTCTGGATCAGGCCGTCGAACCAGATCCCGGGCGCGTAGCACGCGAGCCCGAGGCCGGCGGCGACGCCGGCGCGCGGCGAGAAGAAACGCTCGCTGGCGCGCCCGAGCAGCACCGCCGCCCCCGCGCCACACACGGCCTGCACCAGCCGCGGGGCCCACAATTCCGAGCCTCCGAGCTTCAGCACCACCGCGAGGAAGTACGGGTAGAGCGGCGCCTGGTAGAAGACCTCGTGCCCGAGCCAGTCGCCGCCTGCGATCTGGCGCGCCCAATCGAGGTACGCGCGTGCGTCACCGATCGGTGTCGCGAAGAGCGCCGAGTCGTGCCACTGCCACAGCACCGCGAGCCGCAGCACGAGCGCCAGCGCGAACACACCGGGCCACACGACGCGCTCCAGCGGCGAGACGCGCGCGGGCGCCGCGCGCTTCCTCCCCCCGGTGTTCCGTCGCTCGCCCAACGCCGTGATGCTACGCTGCGCCGCGAGAGATGGCCGCCCTGCCCGACTCCGAGCCCGCGCTGCCGCTCGTCGTCGACCGGCGGGCCCGGCCGCTTCACGACCTGCGCATCTCGGTCACCGACCGCTGCAACTTCCGCTGCCCGTACTGCATGCCCGCCGAGATCTACGGCGAGCGCTACGAGTTCCTGCCGCGGCGCGAGGTCCTCGCTTTCGGCGAGATCGAGCGGCTCGCGCGCGTGTTCACGGGCCTGGGCGTGCGCAAGCTGCGCATCACCGGGGGCGAGCCGCTCCTGCGCGCCGAGCTCGCGGAGCTGGTGCGGCTCCTGGCGAAGCTGCCCGACGCGGACGACGTGGCGCTCACCACGAACGGCTGGCTGCTCGCCGAGCAGGCGGAGGCGCTCGCGGCGGCGGGTCTGCGGCGGGTCACGGTCAGCCTGGACTCGCTCGACGAAGCGGTCTTCGCGCAGATGAACGGCAAGGGCTTCGGCGTCGCCCGCGTGCTCGAAGGCATCGAGGCCGCGCGGCGCGTCGGTCTGGCGCCCGTCAAGCTCAACTGCGTGGTCCAGCGCGGCGTGAACGACGCCACGATCGCGGCGCTCGCCGAGCGCTTCCGCGGCACGGGCGTGATCGTGCGCTTCATCGAGTACATGGACGTGGGCACGCTCAACCACTGGAGCCGCGCCGACGTGTTCTCGGCGCGCGAGATCCGCGACCGCATCCACACCGTGTTCCCGCTCGAGCCGATCGCGCCGTCGTACCGCGGCGAGGTCGCGCGCCGCTACCGCTACGCCGACGGCGCCGGCGAGATCGGCATCATCGCGTCCGTGACTCAGCCGTTCTGCGGCGACTGCACGCGCGCGCGCCTGTCTCCCGACGGCCGGCTGTTCACGTGCTTGTTCGCGGGCGCGGGAGTCGACCTGCGCACCCCGCTGCGTTCCGGTGTAGGCGACGACGCGCTCGCCGCCTGGATCGCCGGGCTGTGGCGCGCGCGAGCGGACCGCTACTCCGAGGAGCGCGCGGAGTCGGGGCCGCCGCGCGAGAAGATCGAGATGTTCCGGATCGGGGGCTGAGCCCGCGCGGCGGGGCGAGCCATGGACCGGAAGGTCGTCGAGATCGCGAAGGCCGTCGGCGCGGCCGGCGGCCGCGCGCTGCTGGTCGGCGGCTACGTGCGCGATCGACTGCGCGGCGACGAATCGAAGGACCTCGACGTGGAGGTGTTCGGGCTCGAGCTGCCCGCGCTCGAGGCCGTGCTGCGCCGCTTCGGCGAGGTCATCGCCGTGGGCCGCGCGTTCGGCGTGCTGCAGCTCAAGGGCCTGCCGATCGACTTCTCGCTGCCGCGCCGCGACAGCAAGGTCGCGAGCGGCCACAAGGGCTTCGCGATCGAGTTCGCGCCGCACGTCGATTTCGCGACGGCCGCGCGCCGGCGCGACCTCACGATCAACAGCATCGGCCTCGACCCGCTGACGGGCGAGATCCTCGACCCGTTCGACGGGCGCGGCGACCTGGCGCGCAAGCTGCTGCGCGCGACCGATGCCACGCACTTCTCGGACGACCCGCTGCGCGCGCTGCGTGTGGCTCAGCTCGCGGCGCGCTTCGAGATGGCGGTCGACCCGGAGCTCGCGCGCCTGTGCCGCGCGCTCGACCTGGCGGAGCTCTCGGCCGAGCGCGTGCTCGAGGAGTGGCGCAAGCTTCTCCTCAAGGGCGTGCGGCCGTCGCTCGGGCTCGAGTTCCTGCGCGAGACGGACCTGCTGCGCTTCACGCCCGAGCTGGCGTCACTGATCGGTGTACCCCAGGACCCCGAGTGGCACCCCGAGGGCGACTGCTGGTTGCACAACCAGCGGGTAGTCGACGAGGCTGCGCGCCTGCGCGACGGCGGCCACGACGATGCCCCGCTCATGTTCGGCGCGCTGCTTCACGACGTGGGCAAGCCGCCGACGACGGTCGTCGAGAACGGGCGCGTGCGCTCGCCGGGGCACGACGTGCGCGGCGTGCCGCTCGCGATCGCCTTCCTCGAGCGCATGCGCGCGCCCAACGAGCTCGTCGCAGCCACCGCGGCGCTCGTCGAGCACCACCTCGCCCCCGCGCTGTTCATCAAGCAGCGCTCGACCGCGAAGGCCTACCGGCGCCTGGCCCGGAAGCTCGGCGCCGCGGGCGTCTCGGTCGAGCTGCTCCTCCGCGTCGCGCGCGCCGACCACCTGGGCCGCACCACCGAAGAAGCGCTCCAGCGCCGCTTCCCCGCCGGCGACGAGTTTCTCTCGAAAGCGCGCGAGCTCACGATCGAGCGCAAGCCGCCGACCGACGTCGTGCTCGGCCGCCACCTGATCGCGCGAGGCCTCGTTCCCGGCCCGCAGTTCGGAACCATCCTCGAGCGCTGCCGCGAGATCCAGGACGAAACCGGCTGGAGCGATCCCGAGCGGATTCTCGCTCGCGCTCTCGCCTGAGCGGCTTCGTCAGATCCGCCCGCGTTGTTCCAGGAGGCGGATGACCCGGTCGACGCACTCGTCGACGCCGAGCTCGTGGGTGGGGAGGACGAGGTCGGGCGCGGTCGGGACGTCGTAGGGCGCGGACACGCCGGGGAAGCGGGGAATCTCGCCGGCTTCGGCGCGCGCGTACATGCCGCCCGTGTCGCGGCTGCGGGCGATCTCGAGCGGCGCGGAGAGGTAGACCTCGAGGTAGCGGCCGGCGCCGATCGTCTCGCGCACGCGCGCGCGCACGTCGGCGCTCGGCGCGACGAACGCACAGATGGCGATCAGCCCGGCGTCGTTCGCGAGCCGGGCGATCTCGGCCGCGCGGCGCAGGTTCTCGGAGCGCTCGACCTCGCTGAAGCCGAGGTCGCGGCTGATGCCCAGCCGCAGGTTCTCGCCGTCGAGTGCGACCACCGGGTGCCCGGCGTCGAAGAGCCGCCGCTCGAGCGCGGCGGCGAGCGTCGACTTGCCCGCGCCCGTGAGCCCGGTCAGGAGCAGCGTGGTGGGCTGCTGGCCGGCGCGCTCCGCGCGCTCGTCCGCCGACACGCGGCTCGTCTTGCGGCGCAAGAGATCGCTCGCGGGCTCGGCCTCCCAGAACGAGCGGCCGCGCTCGGGGCCCGATTGGCGCTGCAGGATCATGCCCGCGCCGACGGTGCCGTTCGTCACGCGGTCGATCACGACGAACGCGCCGGTCGAGCGGTTGCGGGTATAGGCGTCGAACGGGATGGCGCGCGAGAGCGAGAGCTGCACGCGCCCGACCTCGTTCAGCGCGAGACCCGCGGCCGGCTTTTCCTCGAGCGTGTTCACGTCGACGGCGTAGCGCACCTGCGCGACCGAACCCGCCACCAGGTTGTGCGTGTGCTTCACGAAGTACTGCCGGCCGACGGCGAGCGGCTCCTCCGACATCCACACGAGCATCGCCTCGAAGTCGCGTTCGATGCGCGGCAGGCTGCCCGGAGTCACGAGCATGTCGCCGCGCGAAACGTCGATCTCGTCCGCGAGCGTCACGTTAACGGGCTGGCCGGCAGCGGCTTCGGCCAGGTCGCCGTCGTACGTCGAGATGCGCTTCACGCGGCTGGTCTTGCCCGCGGGCACGACTTCGACCTCGTCGCCGGGGCGCAGCCGGCCGGCCGCGATCGTGCCCGCGTAGCCGCGGAAGTCCAGGTTCGGCCGGCTCACCCACTGCACGGGCAGCCGCAGGTCCCCGAGCGAGCCGCGCTCGGCGCCCACGTGCACGTTCTCCAGGTGGTCGAGCAGCGGCGCGCCGTGGTACCAGGGCAGGTTCGCGCTGCGCTCCACCACGTTGTCGCCCGTCAGCGCCGACAGCGGCAGGAACTGGATGTCGGGCAGGTCGAGGCGAGTCACGAAGGCCTCGTAGTCGGCGCGGATCCTGTCGAAGACCTCCTGCGACCAGCCGACGAGATCCATCTTGTTCACGGCGACGACGACGTGCCGGAGGCCGAGAAGCGCCACGATGAAGCTGTGCCGGCGTGTCTGCGGCAGCACGCCCTTGCGCGCGTCGATCAGGATCACCGCCAGGTCGCACGTCGACGCGCCCGTCGCCATGTTGCGCGTGTACTGCTCGTGGCCCGGACAGTCGGCGATGATGAACTTGCGCTTGTCGGTCGAGAAGTAGCGGTACGCGACGTCGATGGTGATGCCCTGCTCGCGCTCGGCCTTGAGCCCGTCGAGCAGGAGCGCCAGGTCGATCTCGCCACCCGTCGTGCCTTCTTTGCGGCTGTCGCGCGCGACCGCCGCGAGCTGGTCCTCGTAGATCAGCTTCGAGTCGTGCAGCAGCCGGCCGATGAGCGTGCTCTTGCCGTCGTCGACCGAGCCGCACGTGAGAAAGCGCAGCAGCTCCTTGCGCTCGTGCCGCGTGAGATAGGCCTCGACTTCGCTGAGCTCGAGCTCTTCCAGCACGGCTAGAAGTACCCCTCGCGCTTCTTGCGCTCCATCGACGCCTCTTCGTCGTAGTCGATCACGCGGCCCTGCCGCTCCGAGACGCGCGCCAGCAGCATCTCGCGGATGACGCCCGGCAGGTCGGTTGCGTCGGACTCGATCGCGCCCGACAGCGGGTAGCAGCCCAGCGTGCGGAAGCGCACGCGCCGCAGCTGCGGCTTCTCGCCGGGCCGCAGGCGGAAGCGCTCGTCGTCGACCATGATCAGGTTGCCGTCGCGCTCCACGATCGGGCGCTCCGCCGCGAAGTAGAGCGGCACCACGGGAATGCCTTCGCGGTGGATGTAGAGCCACGTGTCGAGCTCGGTCCAGTTCGACAGCGGGAACACGCGGATCGACTCACCTTTGTGTACGCGCGCGTTGTACAGGTTCCAGAGCTCGGGCCGCTGGTTCTTCGGATCCCACTGGTGGTTGCGATCGCGGAACGAGTACACGCGCTCCTTGGCGCGCGACTTCTCCTCGTCGCGGCGCGCGCCGCCGAAGGCGGCGTCGAAGCCCCACTTCTCGAGCGCTTGCAGGAGCGCCTGGGTCTTCATGATGTTCGTGTACACGTTCGAGCCGTAGTCGAACGGGTTCACGTTCTTGGCCTTGCCGTCCGGGTTCGTCCACACGATGAGGTCGAAGCCGTACTCGCGCGCGAAGCGCTCGCGGAACTCGTACATGGCCCTGAACTTCCACGTGGTGTCCACGTGCAGCAGCGGGAACGGCGGCTTGCCCGGGTGGAAGGCCTTGCGCGCCAGGTGCGCGAGGACGGACGAGTCCTTCCCGATCGAGTAGAGCATCACCGGGTTGCGGAACTCGGCGACGACCTCCCGCAGGATGAAGATCGCCTCGGCTTCGAGCGCCTCGAGATTCGTCACGAGGCGCGGATTCTATCCAAGTCAGACCGCGTCGCGCAGGCGGCGCTCCGCGGCTTCCCAGTCGAGCAGGTCGTGGATGACGCCGGACACGTACTCGTCGCGACGGTTCCGCCGGTCCAGGTAGTACGCGTGCTCCCAGACGTCGATGCACAGGAGTGGCACGTCGGCCGTGAGCAGCGGATTGTCGGCGTCGGGCAAGCCGGCGACCTCGAGCCGCTCCGCGCCGGGCCGCCAGAAGAGCCAGGCGTAGCCCGAGCCGAACAGCTTGTCCGCGGCGTCCTCGAGCTGCCGGCACAGGCCGTCGACCGAGCCGAACGAAGCCACGATCCGCTCCGCGAGGGGCCCCCGCCTCGGCTTCTGCCCGCCCCGCTCCGCGCCGGGCCGCAGGCTGCGCCAGTAGAAGTCGTGGTTCCAGACCTGGGCCGCGTTGTCGAAGATCGGGCCCGACTGCTCGCGGATCAGCTGCTCGAGCGAGCGCTCGGCAGCCGGCTGGCCGGACAGGAGCTTCTCGAGCTTCTCCATGTAGCCGCGGTGGTGCTTCTCGTAGTGGGTCTCGACCGTCTCGGCGCCGATGTGCGGCTCGAGCGCGTCGTAGGCGTACGGAAGCGGCTTCAGCTTGAAGTCCATCATTTCTCCTTCGCGAAAAGGCGAGTGCCCGGGAGACCTGGGCCGATCTCCCGGGCACTCGAGTTTCGGAGCTTCGTCTGTCCCGGTGCCGTCTCGGCCCGGCTCAGTGACTCGACACCGTCAGGTCGTCGATCACCGAGCGCACGCCCGGCACGCCGCGCGTGGTGGTCATCGCGAGCATGCGATCGCTCTGGCTGGCCACGTTGCCTTTCAGGCGCGCGACGCCGTTCTCGACCTGGACGTCGATCTTGCCGTCCTTCAGCTCGCTGCGCTGGCCGAGCTTGTTGTCGATGTTCTTCGTGATGTTCGCGTCGCTGTCGGAAACGTCCTTGGCCATGCTCTTCGGCACGACTTGGAGGTCGTTCCGTACCGCGCGCACGCCATCGACCTTCTTCACTTCGGTCTCGGCGAGCTGCTTCGAGCGGTCGGTCGGGACCGTGCCGAAGAGCGTCACCACGGAGTGCTCGGTGTCTACGTTGATGTCGAGCGCGGGCACGTCGGAGGTCGCGAGCAAGCGCGACTTGGCCGCCGTGGTGATCCACGTGTCGTGGGCCGCGGAGGTCAGCGACTCGCTCTTGCTGGTGCCCTTGCCCATCGAGATCTCTTCGTCAGAGAGCCGGTCGGGGCTCTTGATCTCGCTCGAGACCTGCCGCACGCCCGGCACCGCGCGCGCGTCTTCGATCGCTCGCCGGTGGACGCTCAGCGTCTTCGCGCTGCCCGAGAGCAGCACGACGCCGTCGTGCACGGAGGCGATGTCGATGTCCGACGACTCGAGCGCCTTGTCGCGCTTCAGCACGGCCTTGACGTTCTTCTCCAGCTTGTCGTCCGAGATCTTCACCGCTTTCACGGCACTGCTCGGCACCACCTGCAACAGGTTGCGCACCTCTTTCACGCCGTCGATCGTGCGCGCCGTGTCTTCCGCCTTGACCTTTTCGGCGTCGCTGGGCACGAGGCCGTGCAACGTCACCCGCCCGTCGACCGTGTCGACGTTCACATCGTTCGCCGTCGAGATCCCGTCCGAGGTCAACAGCGACATCTTCACCTTCGTCGTGATCCACGCGTCCGGCGTGTCCATCGCGAGAGCCGGCGTCGCCGCGAAGAGGCACACCGCCAGCACGCCCGCCCCGAGCAAGTTCATTCGGTGCTTCATCGTCTTTCTCCTGATCGCGTCGTTCGCGACGCGCTGACCGAGGGAGCAAGCGCCGTGCCGCTCTTCGGTGTCGCCCCGTTCGCCGCGCGGCGCGCGCTTGTAACGCTCACTTGTAAGAGTGGGAGCGCGTCTCGTCCCGCGGGGCTTCCTGGTGAGCGCCGTCACGCGCCGGCGAAAGCGGAGGTGCGCCTCGGTCGCGACACGGCTCGCCGATTCGCTCGAGTCCCCGCGCGGGCGGGTCGCTCGCGACCATCGACTCCTCCGACGCTTCGTCCACGGCGTCGTACGGAACGCTCGGCATCCTGTGCGCCCTCCTGTCGTCAACGCGCTGGCGCGTCGGCCTCGGCCAGCGCCGCCCGCGGCTCCGCCGGCGCAACCGCGGCGATCGGCGGCGCGAGCGCCGCGACCAGTGCCACCGTCGAGCGGACCGCCTGGAGCGAGCCGGGCTCGCCCACCTCCGCTGCAGCGAGCAACACGGCGTGGTGTCGGCCCACGCGCTGCGCGAGCCTGCGCCGCGTGGCCGCCCCGAGCACGCGCTCCGCGATCGGCGCGATCACGACGAGCAGGGCGCGCGCGTCGGCCGGCGCCCCGCGCTCGCGGACCGCGAAGCCGCGCTCCTGCAACACGTTCGCGAGCCAGTCGCGCGCGAAGCGGTCGATCGCGCCGGCCCGAAGCTGCGCGAGCTGCACGGGCTGCGCGCTCGCGGGCCGCGGCGCGCCCGGCGCGAGCACCATGGCCGCCTCGGCCAGCAGGTCGCGGAACTCGCGCAGCATGCGCACGACCTCGACGCCGGAGCGCGCGCCTTCGGCGCGCTCGGCCGCCATGCGCCGCAGCACGGGCAGCACGAGCGCGTCCGACAGCGCCAGCGAGTCGCTCTCGCGCGCGGTGTGCCGCAACAGGATCTCGGCTTCCGCACGGTCGTGAGCGAGCAGACACTCGTAGAAGCGGTCGCAGGGCGAGGTGGGGGGATCGTGGCCCAGCAGCGCCGGCAGGAACGCCAGCTGCGGCACGTAGCGCCCGGCCACCACGAGACAAGCCGTGAGCGGAATGGCCACGAAGAGCCCGACGGGGCCCCACAGCCAGGCCCAGAAGCTCGCGGCCAACACGACACCGAGCGGTGACAGGCCGGCGCCGCGTCCGAGCACGCGCGGATCGAGCACGTTGTTCGTGAACAGCTCGAGGCACGCGAAGAACGCCAGCGTCTCCAGCCCCTTGGTCCAGCCGGGGAACGCGACCAGCGCGAACGCGATCGGCAGCGCGGCAGCGATGCTGGGGCCGAAGTACGGGATGAGCCGCAGCACCGCCGACAACAGCCCGAACACCAGGAAGCCCGGCAAGCCGACGAGCCCGAGACCCACCGCGACGGCGACGCCCTGGACTGCGCACACGACGCCCTGGCGCACGAGGTAGCGCGTCACCACCTGTGCGGCCTCGTCGAGTGCGCGCGGCGAGAGACGCGAGTCGCGGACCGCGAGGAACGCCGCCATCCGCTGCGGCAGGTCGCGCTGCAGGAGCAGGAACAGCGCGAGCACCCCCACGATGCCCGCGACCTCGAGCGCGCCGAAGAGCGGCGTCACGAACTGCGCAAAGGCCGTGAGCGGCGCCGGCGCCTGTACGACCTCGACCTGCGCCGCGCCCTGCGCGTGTGCGGGCGCGACCTCCTGCTGGAGCTGGTCGATCCAGCCGAGCGCATCGGCAGCCGAGCGGATCGGCCCGCGCAACGCGCGCAGCTTCTCCACGAGGTTCGCGCGCAGCTCGGGCAGGCGCGCGCCGAGCTCGGCGGCTTCGCGCGACACGAGCCACGCGAGCGCGAAGACGCCCGCCGCGAGCACGAGCGCGAGCGCGCACACCGCGGCCGCTCTCGGCACGCCGAGCCCCTCGAGCCGCCGCAACAACGGATGCAGGAGGAAGCAGAGCAGCGCCGCGAGCGAGAGCGGCAGCAGAAAGTCCTTCGCGAAGTAGAGGCCCGCACCCGCGAGCGCCAACGACGCCGCAGTCGCGAGTCCGGAGCGCGCATCCCACCCCGTCATGTCCTCTCGCGGTGCAGGGCGCGTGCCCGGCAGGCGCGCGGCCACCGCGCGCGGGGCCGCGCACGCGGTAGCTCTTACAACGAGCTTGCAGAAACGGGGAGTTCGAGCGCCGCGCGCGCACCGCCTCGCGCGGCGGGCGCGGCACGCATCCTGCTTTTACCGGGGCGGGGGGATCACCGTGAATACGTGGCCGGGTCAACCTCTGCCTCTCGGCGCGACCTTCGACGGGCTCGGCACGTGTTTCTCCGTGGCGAGCGACGTCGCGGAGAGCGTCGAGCTGTGTCTCTTCGACGAGCGCGGCCGCGAGACGCGCGTGCCGCTGCGCGAGCGCAGCGGCGCCTACTGGCACGCGTACGTGCCCGGCGTGGAGCCCGGCCAGCGCTACGGCTACCGCGTGCATGGCCCGTGGGATCCCGCGCGGGGCGTGCGCTGCAACGACGCGAAGCTCCTGCTCGATCCCTACGCCCGCGCGCTCGACGGCGAGCCGCGCTGGGGGCAGGCGCTCTTCCCGTACACGCTCGGCGATCCCGACGGGCCGCCGAACCGCGAAGACAGCGCCGCTGCGCTGCCGAAGTCGGTCGTGGTGAGCTCGCTGTTCGACTGGGGCGACGACCGTCCGCCGCGCACGCCCCTACACGAGACGGTGTTGTACGAGCTGCACGTGCGCGGCTTCACCAAGCGGCATCCCGGCGTGCCCGCGGAGCTGCGCGGCACCTACGCGGGCCTCGCGCACCCCGCGGCCGTCGAGCACCTGCAGTCTCTGGGCATCACGGCCGTCGAGCTCATGCCGATCCACGCGTTCGTGCACGACCCGCACCTGCTCGAGCGCGGGCTGCGCAACTACTGGGGCTACAACACCATCGGCTTCTTCGCGCCGCACGCCGCGTACGCCTCGGTCGCGCGCCCGCACCAGGTCGTGCACGAGTTCAAGCAGCTCGTGAAGTCTCTGCACGCGGCCGGCATCGAGGTGATCCTCGACGTCGTCTACAACCACACGGCCGAGGGCAACCACCTGGGCCCCATGCTCGCGTTCAAGGGCCTCGACAACGCGGGCTACTACCGCCTGGTCGACGAAGACCCGCGCTACTACATGGACTACACGGGCACGGGCAACACGCTCAACATGCGCAATCCGAACGTGCTGCAGCTCATCATGGACTCGCTGCGGTACTGGGTGCTCGACATGCACGTCGACGGCTTCCGCTTCGACCTCGCCGCGGCGCTCGCGCGCGAGCTGCACGACGTGGACCGGCTGTCGGCGTTCTTCGACGTGATCCAGCAGGATCCGTTCGTCTCGCGCGTGAAGCTCATCGCCGAGCCGTGGGACATCGGCCAGGGCGGCTACCAGATCGGGAACTTCCCGCCGCTCTGGTCTGAGTGGAATGGCAAGTTCCGCGACGCCGTGCGGGACTACTGGCGCGGACAGAGCGGCTCGCTGGGCGACGTCGCCTGCCGGATCGCGGGCAGCTCCGACCTGTACGGCACGAGCGGCCGCCGCCCGCACGCGAGCATCAACTTCGTCACCGCCCACGACGGCTTCACGCTGCGCGACCTGGTGTCGTACGACCAGAAACACAACGAGGCGAACAGCGAAGACAACCGCGACGGCGAGACGCACAACCGCTCGTGGAACTGCGGCGCCGAGGGCCCGACCGACGATCCCGAGATCCTGCGCTTGCGCGCGCGCCAGGCGCGCAACCTGCTCGTCACCGCGCTCTTGGCGCAGGGCACGCCCATGCTGCTGGCCGGCGACGAGCTCGGACGCACCCAAGCGGGCAACAACAACGCGTACTGCGTCGACGGGCCGGTCACCTGGCTCGACTGGCGACACGCGGACGCCGAGCTAGTCGAATTCGTGCGGGGGCTCGTGGAGCTGCGCCGCACGCATCCGGTGTTCCGCCGGCGGGGCTGGTTCGGCGACACGCGCGCCGAGTTCGGCCCGGTCGAGATCGCGTGGTTCCGGCCCGACGGGGCGGAGATGAGCGAGCCGGACTGGCACGCGGAAGCCGCAGGCGCCCTGGCGGTGTTCCTGAACGGCGACGCCATCCCCTACCCGAACGCGCGCGGCGAGCGCGTGACGGACGCGAGCTTCTACTGGCTCTTGAACGCCGAGCCGCGCCCCGTGGTGTTCACCCTGCCCGGCGCGCCGTTCGGGACCGCGTGGCTCGTGGAGCTCGACACCGAGGGCGCGCTGCTGGCCGATTCCTCGGCGCGCGGCCCGGGCGCGAAGCTCGAGCTCGCGCCGCGCTCGACGGTGCTCTTGCGCCGCGAGGCCTAGGCCGATGCAGCGCCGCGCCACGTATCGCCTGCAGCTCGGGCCCGACCTGGACCTCCAAGGCGCAGCCGAGCTCGCCGAGTATCTCGCCGCGCTCGGCGTGAGTCACTTGTACTGCTCGCCGCTCCTGCAAGCGGCGAGCGACAGCGAGCACGGCTACGACGTCGTCGACCCGCGTCGCGTCAGCGCGCAGCTCGGCGGCGAAGCCGGCTACCACGCTTTGCTCGAGGTCTTGCAGAAGCACGGGCTCGATCTCCTGCTCGACTGGGTGCCGAACCACATGGCGACGCGCGCGCCCGAGAATCGCTGGTGGTGGGACGTGCTCGAGAACGGGCCGGCGAGCCAGGCCGCGGCGTTCTTCGACGTCGACTGGCGCGCGGCCGAGCGCAAGCTCGCGCACCGCATCCTGCTGCCGATCCTGCCGCGCCACTACGGCCGCGCGCTCGAAGCCGGCGAGCTGCGGCTCGCGCTCGCCGAGGACTGCGGCGGGCTGGTGTTGCACGCGGCCTCGCGCACGCTGCCCATCGCGCCGCGCTCGATCGACGCGGTGCTGCGCGCCGCTGCGCAGGCCGCCGAGTCCTCCGAGCTCGAGCTGGTCGCGTTCTCGCACGGCACGCTGCCGCTCGCCAGCACCGCCGACGCGGACGCCGCGGGCCGTCGGCATCGACACAAGGAAGTGTTGCGCCGCCAGCTCGCCCGGCTGCTGCGCGAAGCGCCGCGCGTCGCGGCGGCGCTGCGGGGCGCGATCGAGCGCTGGAACGCCGATCCCGAGCTGCTGCACGCGCTGCTCGAGCGCCAGAACTACCGCCTGGCCCACTGGCGCACGGCCTCGCACGAGCTGGGCTACCGGCGCTTCTTCGACGTCTCGGAGCTGATCGGCCTGCGCGTCGAGGACCCGCGCGTCCGCGCCGCGACGCACGCGTTCGTGCTGCCGCACGTGCGCGCGGGCGAGATCGACGGCCTGCGGCTCGACCACATCGACGGCCTCCGCGATCCGCAGGGCTACCTCGACTGGCTCGCTGCCGAGGCGCCCGGGCGCTGGCTGCTCGTCGAGAAGATCCTCTGCGGAGACGAGGCGCTGCCCGAGTCGTGGCCGGTCGCCGGCACCACGGGTTACGAGTTCCTGTGGCGGTCGACGGGGGTGTTCGTCGATCCCGCGGGCGAGGCGCCGCTCGGCCAGCTCTACGTGGCGCTGACGCGCGACGAACGCACGTGGGCCGAAGCGGCCGCGGACGGTAAGCGGCGTGTGCTGCGCGATCTGTTGGCGAGCGACCTCGCCCGCTTGACCGCGCTGGCGGGCGAGATCTGCGAGCAGCGCCGCGCCTACCGCGACCTGACGTCGGTCGAGCTCTCCCGCGCGCTGCGTGAGCTCGCCGTCGCCTGGCCGGTGTACCGCAGCTACCAGCGCGGCGGCGAGGCGCCCGCGCCTGCCGACGCCAAGGTCGCCGCGCGCGCACTCGCGGAGGCGCGCGAGCGCGCGCCGGAGCTCGACCCCGAGGTCTTCGCGCTGCTGCGCGGCGTCCTCGAGGGTACACTGCGTGGTGTCAGCGAGACCGAGCTCGTGCTGCGGCTGCAGCAGCTCACGGGCGCGGTGACCGCGAAGGGCGTCGAAGACACGGCCGGCTACGCCTGGCCGCGCTTCGCTGCAGTGGCGGACGTGGGCTGCGACCCCGCGGCGTTCGCCGTCTCACCTGCCGAATTCCACGAAGCGAACGCGCGAGCCCAGGCGCGCTGGCCCGACGGCCTGCTCGCGACCTCGACCCACGACTCGAAGTGGTCCGCCGACGTCCGCGCGCGCCTCGTGCTCCTGGCCGAGATCCCGGCGCGCTGGGCCGAGCGCGCTTCGGCTTGGTTCGCGCGCAACGCACGCCACCGCGCGTCCGCGGGCCCCGATCCGAAGCTCGAGTACCTGCTCTACCAGGCGCTCGTGGGCGCCTGGCCGCTGCCGCTCGACCGCGCGCGCGCGTTCGCGCGGAAGGCCGCGCGCGAGGCGAAGGAGCATACGTCGTGGCTCGCGCCCGCGGAGCGCTTCGAGCGCGCGGTCGACGAGTTCCTCGAGCGGCTCTACGCGGACGCGGACTTCGTCGTCGAGCTCGACCGCTTCGCCGGCGAGCTCACCGCACCGGGCCGGCGGAATTCGCTCGCCATGCAGCTGCTGGCGCTGGCGAGCCCGGGCGTGCCGGACCTCTACCAGGGCGCCGAGCTGTGGCAGGCGTCGCTCGTCGATCCCGACAACCGGCGCCCCGTCGACTTCGCACTGCGCCAGCGGCTCCTCGCCGCGCTGCCGCGCACCGGCGCCGGCGATCCGGAGCGCCGCGAGGACCCCGGTCTCGCGAAGCTCTGGCTGGTGCAGCGCGCACTGCGCCTCCGGCGTCTCCTGCCCGAACGCTTCGACGCGCGCAGCCGCTACGCGCCGCTCCAGGCCCGCGGACCAGCCGCGGCTTCGGTGCTCGCGTTCGCGCGCCGGGGGATCGTATGCGCCGTGCCGAGGCTCTGCTTCGGGGCGCCGCGCGACTGGCGCGAGACGGTGCTCGAGCTGCCCGAAGGCCGCTGGCGCGACGTGCTCGGCCGCGGCGTCGTGGACGGCGGCGAGCGCTCCCTGGCCGAGCTGTGGCGACACTTTCCAGTGTCGCTTCTCGCCCTGGAAGGAGAGCTTCCATGACGCGCTTCGAAGTCTGGGCGCCGCGCGCGCGCAAGGTCGAGCTCGTGCTGCCCGATGGCCGCCTCGGCATGCGGCGCGGCGACGGCGGCTGGTGGCGCCGCGGGTCGGCCCCGCCGCCGGGCACCGATTACGCGTTCTCGCTCGACGGCGGCGAGCCGCTGCCCGATCCGCGCTCCCGCTGTCAGCCCCGCGGCGTGCTCGGCTTCTCGCGCACCGTCGATGCGGCCCGCTACGACTGGAGCGACCTCGCGTTCCGGCCCGAGGAGCTCTCGCGCGCGGTCTTCTACGAGCTGCACGTCGGCACGTTCAGCGCCGAGGGCACGTTCGGCGGCGCGATTCCGCACCTCGATCACCTGCGCGAGCTGGGCGTCACGCACGTCGAGCTCATGCCGGTCGCGGCGTTCTCGGGCGAACGCGGCTGGGGCTACGACGGCGTGGCGCTCTGGGCGCCGCACACGGCCTACGGCACGCCCGACGAGCTGCGCGACCTCGTCTCGGCCTGCCACGAGCGCGGGCTCGCGGTCGTGTTCGACGTCGTGCACAACCACCTGGGCCCGGAGGGCAACTTCCTGCCGCGCTTCGGCCCCTACTTCTCCGAGCGACACCAAACGGCGTGGGGCGGGGCGCCGAACCTGGACGGGCCCGACTCCGACGAGGTGCGCCGCTTCTTCATCGAGAGCGCGCTCGTGTGGCTGCGCGACTACCACGGCGACGGGCTGCGGCTCGACGCGGTGCACGCGCTCGCCGACACGTCGCCGCTGCCGTTCCTCGAGGAGCTGCGCGCCGCGGTCGACTCGCTCGCACTCGCCGTGGGCCGGCCGCTCTTCCTGATCGCCGAGAGCGACGCGAACGACCCGCGGCTGGTGCGACCGCGCCACGCCGGCGGCAGCGGCGTCGACGCCATGTGGTGCGACGACTTCCATCACGCCCTGCACGCACTGGTGACGGGCGAGCGCGCCGGCTACTACGCCGACTTCGGCGGCTGCGCCGAGCTCGTCGACGCGCTGGCGCGCGGAATGGTCTACGCGGGGCGCTACTCCGCCTACCGCCGCAGGCGCCACGGGCGCGCCGACCCCGAGCTCACGGGCGCGAAGCTCGTCGCGTTCGTGCAGAACCACGACCAGATCGGCAACCGCGCGCGCGGCGACCGGCTCGCCGCGTCGCTGCCCCCGGCGCGGCTGCGCGTGCTCGCCGGCCTGCTCTTCACCGCGCCGTTCGTGCCGCTGATCTTCCAAGGCGAGGAGTGGGGCAGCGCAGCGCCGTTCCCCTTCTTCTGCGACTACCGCGACGCGAAGCTCCGCGACGCCGTGCGGTCGGGCCGGCGCCAGGCGCTGCGCGCGGGCTCGGACGACGCGGAGGACGCCGCCGATCCGTGCGCGCGCGAGACGTTCCTCGCGGCGAAGCTCGATTGGCGGGAGCTCCTCCAGGCCCGACACCGGGAAATGTTGGACTGGTACCGCGCGCTCATCGCGCTGCGGCGCCGCTGGCGCTGGCTCGGCGCCGGCCGCTTCCTCGGTCCAGAAGTACGCTGCAGCGAAAAGGCGAGCTGGGTCACGTTCGTGCGCGGGCCGCTCCAGGTCGTCGCGCACTTCGGTCCCGAGCCCGTGTCACTCGCGCTCGACCCGTCGGCACCGCGGACGCCCGTGCTGGCGTCGCGCAGTGACTTCCGCATCGAAGGCGATCGCATCGAGCTTCCCGCAGATACGTTCGCGGTGCTCGGCCCGGGCCTTCCCGCGCCTTCCGACCGATTGTAGATCCGGGGGCGAAACCGACTCGCGCCGCGCCCCCGGGGCGCAAAGCGCCGTTTGGCCCCGGTCTTGCTCCTTCGCCGGGCAGGACAAGGAGGCCGATATGGCGAAGTCCCGGAAGAAGACGCCGTCGAGGCTCACGGAGTCGATCGAGGTCGAGGTCCCGCTCTCGACGGCCTACAACCAGTGGACGCAGTTCGAGGAGTTCCCGCGCTTCATGGAAGGCGTGCAGTCCGTGCGCCAGCTCGACGAAGCGCGGCTGCTGTGGAAGGCGGAGATCGGCGGCAAGACCGTCGAGTGGCAGGCCAAGATCGTCGAGCAGGTCCCCGACCTGCGGATCTCGTGGCGCAGCGTGACTGGCGCGAAGAACTCCGGCGTCGTCCGCTTCGACCGGCTGGGCGACGCGCGCTGCCGCGTCAGCCTCGACCTCGAGTACGAGCCGGAAGGGGCGATCGAGAACGTGGGCGACTTCCTCGGCGTCGTGTCCCGGCGCGCGAAGGGGGACCTCCAGCGCTTCAAGAGCTTCATCGAGCACCGGCAGCACGAGACCGGTGCCTGGCGTGGAGAGATCTCCGCCGACCCCCGCACTCACTGAGTGGAAGGAGAGAGAGATGAGTTTCGGAAAGATACTCGCACTCGTCGCGGCCGCCGGATTGACGGCGGCATGCAACTCGGAGCGGCACGACGCGACCGTGAATCAGGCGGTCATGGCGCGCCTCTCGGAGGAGCCCGAGCTCGGCCGTCAAGCCGTACAGGTGGAGACGAAGAACGGCCACGTCACGCTCTCGGGCCAGGTCCTGAACGAGGACCAGCGCCAGATGGCGGAGCGCGAGGCGCAAGGCGTGAGCGGCGTGAAGACCGTCACGAACAACCTCGAGGTCTCGGTGAGCTCGCCGCCGCCGGAGGCGGCCCCGCCATCCCCGCTTCCACCGCCGTC
Source organism: Myxococcota bacterium (assembly GCA_035499075.1). Lineage (GTDB taxonomy): Bacteria > Myxococcota_A > UBA9160 > SZUA-336 > SZUA-336 > VGRW01. The sequence goes on from DATJZN010000019.1 coordinate 27,140, forward strand.
GGAGACGCCGACCGCGCCTCCGCCCGATACGCCGTCCGCGGCGCCGTCGGGTGGCTCGGAAGACGACTCCGGGACGAAGGAGTGAGTGCCATGAACCTCTTGTTGCTCGTGCTCGTGATCCTGCTGCTGGTCGGGGTGTTCCCGTCGTGGCCGTACAGCCGCGGCTGGGGCTACTACCCCAGTGGAGCGCTCGGGCTGGTCTTGATCGTGCTGATCGTCGCTGCGCTCATGGGGCGCATCTAGCGCCCTGTCTCGCACACCGGTCCCTGGCGCTGCCTGCGCCAGGGACTCAGTGCGCGAGAGACTCGAGCGCGAGCGCCAGCACCGGGCGCCGCGTTCGCGCCGCGGGGGCACGGGCCGGGGCGCGTCCACGCTCCCGGCCCAGGCCGAGCGCCGACGCGACTCGATCCGGCGTGCCCAGGTCGCTCCAGCCGCAAGGCGGGACCGAGACGACGCACAGGCGATCGGTCGCGCGCTCCATCACGTCGCGCGAGAAATCGCGCGGCGTGAGCCCGTGGTAGAGATGACGCAGCGCGGGCGAATCCGCGCCGCCTGCGAGCAGACCTGGCAGCGCGTCGCAGAACGCGGACACGAGCTCGGGCTGGGCGTCGCTGAACGCCGAGAACAGCCCGAGCGCGCGCGACGCGAACACGAAGCTCGACCACAGACCGCCGCGCAGGAGCAGGCGCTCCGCCGTCTCGGCGGGCGGCTTCTCGACGAACAGCGCGATGCGGCGCGGCGCGTGCGCGGCTGCGCCGCGCGCGCGGCCCGCGGGCACGATCCAGCCGTACTGGGTATCGGCGTGCTCCGCCGCCATCCCGAGCAGCGCGATGTCGCGCGGCTGGACGCGCACGGCTTCGAGCGCCGACACGAATGCGCGGCGAAGCACGCCCTCGTCGCAGACGTGGTGGTCCGACGGCATGACCAGGATCTCACCCAGCGGGTCGCGCTCGAGCACGTGCATGAGCGGCAGCAGGATGCCCGCGGCCGTGCCGCGGGACTCCGGCTGCACGATCACGTTCTGCGCCGGCAGCTCGCGCAGCTCCTCGCGCCAGAAGTCGCGGTGCGAAGCGGTGACGATCACCAGGATCCGCTCGAGCTCCGAGATGTCGCGCGCGCGCCGCACCGTGTCCGCGAGCAGGCTCGGCCCGCCGGCGAGCGAGCAGAACTGTTTCGGAACGGTGACGCCCGACGTCGTCGTCGTGAGCTCGCGGAGGCGGCGTCCTTCACCACCGGCCAGGACGATCGACCAAGGTCCTTGCATCGCGCAGCCCTCCGAAAACCGGCGTGCATCGCGCGTGCCGCGCGCGGCGCGGCGTGCACGCTCTCGCGACGCGTGCGCGACCTCGCTCGTGCGCTGCGTCACTCCGCGTTCGTGCGGACGTCTCTACAAAGCGCGAGCGCCGGTGCGGGCGGGACGCGCGCCGCGCGCTCGCCGGATGGCACGTCGCTTGCTCCACCCAGGGTTTGCTCAGCTCGGCGATCTCGGAGCGGCAACCGCGGTCGACGAGGGTTCCCGGCGCCCCCTACCCCATGCGGCCCTCCCCGCCGCCCTGCGCCGAGACCACCCCGACCTGCGACGAAAGTCGCGGGTCGGGGAATGAGCCTAGGGACGAGAAAGAGCTCAGACACGAGCCATGGCCCGTCTTCGCATGCGCATTCGCTCCTCTCCATGGCAGGCCTGGCTCGTCGTGGTCGCGGGTCTCGCGGTGGTCGCGCGTCTCGCTCTGCCCCACTTCATCCAAGGTTACTTGAACCGCCTGCTGGCGCGGCAGCCGACCTACCAAGGCGAGGTCGGCGACGTCGGCGTCTCACTCTACCGGGGCGCCTACGAGATCCACGACGTCGACATCCGACGGCGTGGCACGCAGTCGCCCGTGCCGTTCGTCGCAGCGCCGCTCATCGACGTCTCGTTGCAGTGGGGCGCGCTGCTCCACGGCTCGGTCGTCGGGAAGCTCGAGCTGGATCGGCCGGAGCTGAACTTCGTGGGCGGCGACCCCTCGGAGCGCCAGACCGGCACGCAAGGAGATTGGTGGCACCTCGTCGGGAAGCTCTTCCCCGTGGGCTTGAACCGGCTCGAGGTGCGCAACGGGACGCTGCGCTTTCGGAACTTTCACAGCAAGCCGCCGGTGAACATCCGGATGGAGCACCTCGACCTCGTCGCGGAGAACCTCCAGAACAGCCGGAGGTCGAAGGAGGCACATCCTGCGAGCATCGAGATGCGCGGCCTCTTCCCGCACGCGGGCGGGATGGTCATGCACGCGACCCTCGATCCAAAGGCGCACGCCCCGGACTTCGCTGCCGACCTGGTCTTGCACTCCGTCTCGCTGCCGGACCTGAACGACTTTCTGCGCGCGTACGCGAAGCTCGACGCAAACCAGGGCCGGATCGACTTGTACGCCGAGCTGCGCGCGGACCGGGGCAGCTTCGAGGGCTATGCCAAGCCCTTCCTGCGCGACGTGTCCGTGCTCGACTGGAGCCAGAACGTCACGAAGGAGAACGTGCTGTCGACGGCGTGGCGCGCATTCGCGCAGGGCGTGCTCGAGCTGTTCAAGAACCGCCAGGTCGGCGACGTCGCCACGCGCATTCCGCTTCGCGGCACGGCGAAGAATCCGCAGGGCGAGTTCTGGCCGTCGCTGGGGAACGCCTTCTGGAACGCGTTCATCCAGGCGCTCGCGCCGCGCCTCGAGCGCGGCGTGCGCGACGGCGCGGCGCGTTGAACGCCCAGACGCCCGCACCCGCTCCTGCGCCCGCGCCCGCGGCGCCCGCCTCGGGCTTCGATCTGCATCACCTGGCCGATCTGCGCCCGCTCCGCTTCGCCGAGCACGTGCTGTCGCACCTGGATTTCGGCCAGTGGCTCGGGCTCGGCGCAGCGCTCGGCGCCTCGGCCGCTGCGAGCGCGCTCCTCACGTGGGCGATCCTGCGCCTGCTCGGCGCCATGGCGAGGCGAACCGGGAGCGTGCTCGACGCGGCGCTGGTGCAGCGCGCCGGCGGGCCGCTGCGCGTCGCGCTCTTCGCGGCGGCATTCTCGATCTCGCGGCGCGCGCTCGACGTGGGCCCGCAGACGATGAAGCTCCTCGGCGCGCTCGAGAGCTCGCTGTTCGTCGCCGCCGGGTTCTGGTTCGTGTTGCGGCTCCTCGACATCGTGACCGACGACTACAAGAAGCGCTTCGTGCGGCGCGGCCAGGGCCAGGCGGGCGCCGCCGTCGCGACCACGCGCAAGCTCGTGAAGCTCGTCGCGCTCGGCATCGCCGTGCTCATGGTGCTCGACAACGCGGGCGTGCACGTGACCGCGCTGCTCGCCGGGCTCGGGCTCGGCGGCATCGCGGTCGCGCTCGCGGCGCAGAAATCGCTCGAGAACCTGTTCGGCAGCTTCACCCTGTACTTCGACCGACCCGTGCGCGTGGGCAGCTTCTGCCGCTTCGGCGACCGGCTCGGCCAGGTCGAGGAGATCGGCCTGCGCTCGACGCGCCTGCGCACGCCCGAGCGCACGCTCGTCACCGTGCCGAACGGCGAGTTCTCGAGCCTGCAGCTCGAGGACTTCAGCCGGCGCGACAAGATCTGGTTCCACCCGAGCCTGCCCGTGCGCTCCAACACCGATCCGGATCACCTCCGCGCGATCCTCGCGGGCCTGCGCGACTTGCTCGCGAAGCATCCGCACGTGGAGCCCGGCACGTCGCGCGTCGTGGTGACTGGTTTCTCGTCGTATGCGATCACGGTGGACGTGTCGGCGTACGTGCTGACCGGCGAGCTCGACTTCTACTTCAAGGTCGTCGAGGAGCTGAACTTCGCGGTGCTCGACCTCCTCGCGGCGCATGAATCGGGCATCGCGTTCAGCGCGCCCGCGGTATTCGAGTGACGCTTCTACAATCCGCGCGAAGCCGGCGGCGAACGGCCAGCGAAGCGCGCTCCGCCCCGGGCACGCGCCTTGCTCCACCGTCCGGACAGCGATGACCCTGGGATTGCCCGGCGCTTGTGCGCACGAAGGCTCGAGCGGCGGCACGGATGCCCTCGCGACCGTGCTGAAGCTCGCGGTGCGCGCGCTCGAGACGGCCGAGATCCCGTACGTGCTCATGGGCGGGCTCGCCTCGGCGATCCTCGGCCGGCCCCGCTGCTCGAGCGACGTCGACTTGTTCGTGTCGCCCGAGCACGCGCCGGGCGCGCTCGCCGCGCTCGAGAGCGCGGCATTCGCGACCGAGATCGCGAACCCGAGCTGGCTCTACAAGGCATTCGCCCGCGACGTCCTCGTCGACGTGCTCTTCAAGACCGTCGGCGACATCTACCTGGACCGCGAGATGCTGCGCCGCTCGCGGCTGTACATGTTCCTGGGCACGCGCGTGCGCGTGATCCCGCCGGAGGACTTGATCGTGATCAAGGCGCTCGTCCACGACGAGGAGACGCCGCGCCATTGGCACGACGCGCTCGCGCTGCTCGCGCGCGCCGACCTCGACTGGGGCTACTTGCTCGAACGGGCGCGCCACGGGCCGCGGCGCGTGTTGTCGCTCCTGCTCTACGCGGCCTCGAACGATCGGCTCGTGCCGGCGCAGCCGCTGCGCCAGCTGGCCGAGCAGGTGTTGGAGGCATGACTTGATCCGCGTCGCGGCAGCCGGCGATCTGCACGTCGACCGCGAGTCCGCCGCGCGCTGGCGCCGCGACCTGGCGTCGGTCTCGGACGCGGCCGATCTGTTGCTCCTGGCGGGCGACCTGACGCAGACCGGTGTACCCGCCGAGGCGGACTGCGTGGTCGAAGCGCTGACGCACGTGTCGGTGCCGATCTGCGCCGTGCTCGGCAACCACGACCTGCACGCGAACGCGCAGGACGCCATCTCGAAGATCCTCGAACGCCGCGGTGTGATGGTGCTGGAAGGCCGCGGCGCCGTGTTCCCCTTCGCTTCGCAGAGCGTCGGAGTCGCCGGTACGGTCGGCTTCGGCGGCGGGTTCGAAGGCGCGTGCGCGACCGATTTCGGGGAGCTCGAGATGAAGGCGTTCGTCGGGCGCACGAGGCGCCTCGCGGAGCGGCTCGAGCGTGCACTGGCGAATCTGCACGCCGATCTGCGGATCGCGCTGCTCCACTACTCGCCGGTCGCCGACACGCTCGCGGGCGAGCGCCGCGAGATCTACCCGTTCCTGGGCAGCGGCATGCTCGGCGAAGCGATCGACCGAGCCGGCGCCGACTTGATCGTGCACGGCCACGCGCATTCGGGCAGCGAGATCGGCTCTACACATCGCGGTGTACCTGTCCGCAACGTCGCACAGCCGGTGATTCGCGCGCCCTACCGCTTGTTCGAGCTGGGCGAGCCCAAGCCGGACGCAGGAGACTAGCCCCGTGCGTATCGCCCAGATCTCGCCGCTCTACGAAGCCGTCCCGCCGAAGGGCTACGGCGGGACGGAGCGCGTGGTCTCGTGGCTCACGGAGGCGCTCGTCGCCGCCGGCCACGAGCTCACCTTGTTCGCATCCGGGGACTCCGACACGAGCGCGCGCCTCGTGCCGTGTGCGCCGCGCGCCCTGCGGCTCGATCCCCAGGCGGGCGATGCGATCGCGGCGCACGTGCTCATGCTCGAGCGCGCCTTTCTGCGAGCGGAGGAGTTCGACGTGATCCACGCGCACGTCGACTACCTGTCCTTCCCCTTCGCCCGGCGCGTCGAGACGCCGGTGGTCACGACCCTGCACGGCCGGCTCGACCTGCCGTGTCTCCAGCCGGTGTTCCGCGAGTATCGCGAGCAGGCACTCGTGTCGATCTCCGACGCGCAGCGCAAGCCGCTGCCCGAGTCGGACTGGCGCGCGACCATCCACCACGGCCTGCCGCGCGACCTGTACCGCTTCTCGCGGCACACCGACGGCTACCTGGCGTTCCTCGGCCGCATCTCGCCCGAGAAGCGCGTGGACCGCGCGATCGAGATCGCCGTGCGAGCGGGGCGCAAGCTGCTCGTCGCCGCGAAGATCGACGCAGCCGACCGCGCCTACTACGAACGCGAGATCCGGGCGCTGTTCGCGCACCCGCTCGTCGAGTACGTCGGCGAGCTCGACGACGCCGACAAGCAGGAGTTCCTCGGCCGTGCCGATGCCGTGCTCTTCCCGATCGACTGGCCCGAGCCCTTCGGGCTGATCATGATCGAGGCCTTCGCGTGCGGCACGCCGGTGATCGCATGGCCGCACGGCTCGGTGCCCGAAGTGGTCGAGCCCGGCGTGAACGGCTTTCTCTGCAGCGACATCGACAGCGCCGTGCGCGCGGTGGAGAATCTGCGCTGCTTGGATCGCGCGCGCTGCCGCGAGCGCTTCGAAGAGCGCTTCACCTCGGATCGGATGGCGCGCGACTACCTCGCGACATACGAGCGCCTCGCCGCATGAATTCGGACCAACCGGGCTTCCCGATCCTCGCCGAGGAAGGCGGCAGCGAGGAGCGCACTCTCGTGCTGTCGCGCGGCGACAGCTTCGCGATGTTCGACCGGCACGGCGACTTCCGGCCCATGCCCTCGGGCCGCCACGGGCTGTTCTTCGCGGGCACGCGCTTCCTGTCGGTGCTGCTCTTCCGCCTGGCGCGCCGGCGGCCGCTGCTCTTGTCGTCGGGGTCGCGCGCGGACGACGAGGGCCTCTCGATCCACTCGACGAACGCGGACGTCCGCGAAGGCGACGCGCTCGTGCTGCCGCGCGAGAGCATCCACCTGCACCGCTCGCTCGCGCTCTTCGACGGGGGCCTCACGCTGGTGGTCGACGCGCGCAGCTACGCCTATCGCGAGGTGACGCTCGACCTGGAGCTGACGTTCGCGGCCGACTGGGCCGACGTGTTCGAAGTGCGCGGCGCACGGCGCGAGCGGCGCGGCGAGATCGGCGCGCCGCTCGTTCGTCCCGCCGACGTCGAGCTGTGTTACACCGGCTTGGATCAGGTCGTGCGAAAGACGCGGGTGTCGTTCGGCACACCGCCCGCGGCGATCGGCCCCGACTACGCGCGCTGGGCGCTCCAGCTCGGGCCGGGCGAACGCCGCACGCTCGAGCTGCGCGTGGAGTGCGCCATCGAGGGCGCGGCGCAGCGCTTCGCGGTGCCGGGCGCACCGCGGCGCGAGCCGCCCGCGCCGCTTTTGGTCCGCTCGTCGAACCCCGCGTTCGACGAGTGGGTCCACCGCTCCGCCCACGACCTCGCGATGATGACCGTCGAGACGCCGCAGGGGCCGTTCCCGTACGCGGGCGTGCCGTGGTTCAGCACGCCGTTCGGGCGCGACTCGCTCATCAGCGCGTTCCAGGTGCTGTGGCTCGACCCGGGACTCGCGCGCGGCGTGCTGTGCTTCCTCGCCGCGAACCAATCCGACCGCGTCGACCGCGCCAACGACGCGGAGCCCGGCAAGATCGTCCACGAGATGCGCGGCGGCGAGATGCCCGCGCTGCGCGAGGTTCCCTTCGCGCGCTACTACGGCAGCGTCGACACCACGCCGTGGTTCCTGCTGCTGGCCGGCGCGTACCACGAGCGCACCGGCGACGACGAGCTCCTGCGCGAGCTGTGGCCCAGCCTGCTGCGCGCGCTCGACTGGATCGACGGGCCCGGCGATCCCGACGGCGATGGCTTCGTCGAATACATCCAGCGCTCGTCCTACGGCCTCTCGAACCACGGCTGGAAGGACTCGCGCGACTCGATCATGCATTCGGACGGCTCGCTCGCGGAAGGGCCGATCGCGCTGTGCGAGGTGCAGGCGTACGTGTACGCCGCGAAGCTCGGTCTCGCGCGCACCGCGCGGCACATCGGCGATGCGGCGCTCGCGGAGCGGCTCGAGCGCGAAGCGCGCTCGCTGCGCGAGGCGTTCGAGCGCGCGTTCTGGTGCGAGGACCTCTCGACGTACGCGCTCGCACTGGACGGCAAGAAGCAGCCGTGCCGCGTGCGCGCATCGAATGCAGGCCACGCGCTACTCGGCGGCATCGCTTCGGGCGAGCACGCTGCCGCGATCGCGAACACGCTCATGTCGGACGAGCTCTACTCTGGCTGGGGCGTGCGCACGCTCGGCGCGTCGACCGGCCGCTTCAATCCGATCTCGTACCACAACGGCTCGATCTGGCCGCACGACAACGCGCTCATCGCGCACGGCCTCGCGCGCTACGGCGCGACCGGCGCAGCGAGCCGAATCCTCGACGGCCTGTTCGACGCGAGCCGCGCCATCAACGACGCGCGCATGCCGGAGCTCATGTGCGGGTTCACGCGCGTCCCCGGCGAACCGCCGATCCTGTACCCGGTCGCGTGCTCGCCGCAGGCGTGGTCCGCGAGCTGCGTGTTCCTGGCGCTTCAGGCGGTGCTGCGCATCTCGGTCGACGCGCGCCGGCGGCAGGTCCGCCTGTCGCGGCCGATGCTGCCGTCGTTCCTCGACTGGGTGACGGTCCGCGGGCTTGCGGTCGGCGGAGCCTCGCTCGACTTGTTGTGCGAGCGGAACGGGCACGAGGTCGACCTGCGCGTGCTGCGCCAGACGGGCGACCTGGACCTCGTCGTGACTCTCGCGTAGCGAATTCACTCCTTCGGCAGGTCCTCCGCGCGCTGTAGCGCGCCCTGCAGCACGGGCAGCGTGTCGATCGCGAAGCTCCTGAGCTCCGCGTCCCGGCCCCCGGACGACTCGCCCTGGAACAGGGTGACCGCAGACTGGTGGGACGCGACCGCCTGACGGGCGAACTCGCGGTCGAAGTCCTCGCCTTCCATGGTGCCGAGCCGCACCAGCTGTGCCTCGCGCTCGGCGTCCACCTTGCTGGGTACGGCGAGCCCCTGCGAGCGCGCCAGGTCTGCCAGCTCCCGCTGCGTGCGGACCTGCTCGTCGCGCGTGCGCATGGCGAACCTGCGCGTGATCTCGTTGCCGCGGCCGCGGGCGAGCTCGGCGGCCTCGATCTGATAGCGGCTCGCGATCGCCGCTTGCTTCACGAAGTCCTGTGACTGCTTCAGGGTCGCGGGATCCACGGACGAGAACGCGACCGCGGTCACCATCGACAAGAGCATGAGCGCCGTCTCGCGCATCAGCGTCGCCTCTTCGCCCGCTTCCGGCCGCTCCGCTCGCCCGCCTCGGTGAAGACGCGTGCCTCCGCGAGCGCAGTCTTCACGTGTTGCGTCTCTTCGGGCGGCGGCAGCACCGCTTCGAGCCCGAGATTCGCGAGCCACAGCTCGCGCGTCCAGCCGGACGCGTGGTAGAGGTGCTCGTCCTCCTCGTCCTCGACCTGGTCGGCGGCTTCGCGCAGCGGGTGCCCTTCGGCGGAGTCCGCCTGCTTGGCGAGCTCGGAGATGAGCGCCCAGTCGAGGTGGTCCTTCGTCTCCGCGAGCACGATGCATTCCGCGGCGACGAGCTGCGCGGCTTCCGCATCCCCGGCCTGCTGCGCCTGGCGAATCGCGTCGACCAGGCCCTGCCCGATCGTGCGCACGACCTTGCGGCCCGGCGACTCCTCTTCTTCGAGGCCGAGCTCCTCGAGGAGCCGGATCACGATCTGCTCGTGGCGCCGGGTCTGCTGCAGATAGCGCTGCCACTCCTCGCGGAGCTCGTCGTCGATCGCGCATTCGACGGCGGCCTCGTAGATCTGGATGCCGCCGCGCTCGACGTCCAGCGACTGCAGCAAGAGCTCGTGCATCTGTTCCTTCTTCATGCTGAGCTTCTTCCTCACCCGGCTCGGTGCAGGCCGCGTGCCCGCCGTGCGCGCCGCTCGCCGGTGCGGGCAGCAAGCGCGGGACCGGCCTCTACAAAGGGCACGCACTTACGGCGGCGGAACCGATGCGGACGTCGCAGCGGAGGAATCCGCGTGGCATGCGCCTTGCGACACCCACGCGTGCGCCGGAGCGGCGCAGAAGACATGGAGGTCGGTCATGGCCGGCAAACTGGACAAAGCGAAGGGCCGCGCGAAGGAAGCCATCGGTCACGCGGTCGGGAACCCGAAGCTCGAGCGCGAGGGCAAGCGCGACCGAGCGATCGGCGAGATGAAGGACACGGCGCACCAGGTGAAGAAGAAGGTCGAGCACGAGGTCGACAAGACGCTCCACCCCGAAGACTACGAAGACGAGGACCGCTCGTAGCGAGGAGTTCAAATGACCGCGAAGAGCCTTGCAGCGCGCTCCGCCGCGCTGCGCACCGACGCGGAGCGGCTGATCCGCGCGATCCTGCCCCGCCCCCAGCAGCAGACGGCGCTGCCGCGCATCCTCGCCGCGCTCGCGCTCGCGACCGCCGGCGCAGTCGCGGCGCTCCTCCTGACGCCCAAGACGGGCGCAGAGACGCGCGCCATCGCCCGGCGCCGCTTCGCCGGGCTGCGCCGGCGCACGAACGCGTTCGCGCGCGAGGCCGCGCGATCGGACAAGCCGGCCCGCCGGTCCGAAGCGACCAACTGACACCTTCTGGTGTCAGCGGCTCGTGGGGCGCGGGCGGCTAGGCCCGCGCTCCACGACGCTTTCTCGGGATTCGCAGGTGTGCGATCCGCTGCCTGTGCGCGCGCATCCCGAGCCATGTCCCGATCCCCGCTGCCGCGGTTGCCCACAGGAACGGATGCCTCTTGATTCGCTGGGGCAGGTTCACGAGCACGAGCGAGAACGACAGGTCGCGGAGCGCAGCGCGCAGCTCGCGCCGGTGGTTCGCAATGTCGCGCTCGAGGCGCTCACGTTCCGTCGGATGCATCCGTCGAGCTCCCGCCGAGGCGGGCGGCGACGATGAGCGCGATTCCGACCACGAGCTGCGCGCCGATCGCCGTCGCGATCCGGCCGCCCAGCGTCCACACGTCGTCGCAGGCGACGACCCAAGCCACGAGCAGCCCGAGCCACGCGGTGAACAGGCAGGCGGCGCCGACCGCGACGAGTCCGGCGCGGGCGGCGACCGCCGCGATCTTCTCGCGCGAGTCGAGGCGCAAGAGCTCCGCGCGCTCGATCAAGAGCTTCTCGCCGGCCTCGAACACGCGGAACAAGCCGCTCACGAACGAGCCGTTCGCGACGGACGGCGCCGCCATTCGGAGGTCACCGCTCCTGCGCTGCGCTGCCGTTCGCGCCGGAACGAAGTGACTCGAGCCCGTTCCAGTACTCCTCGATACGATCGCTGATCGCGGTGCGCAGCTCGCTGCCCGCCGTCGGTGCGAACAAGAGTGCGAGCCCCGCGCCGAGCAACGCGCCGCCGATTCCGTACAGGATCACTTCGCTGCGCGATGGACCGCGCGACGGGAGAGATCGTGCCAGCCTCACTAGGTCTTGCTTCGGCGGCAGCTGGTCGATGATTTCCTGGAGCGTCATGACGAGCCTCCTGACTCGCGTTCGAGCAAGCGGCGTGCCCGGAGACGCGCGCGTGGGCCGCGGGGCGCGGAGCGCGGCTGCGCGCCGTCTACAAAGTTCCGCAGCCGCAGCGGCGCTCGAACGGAGCGCACCCGCGAGGCCGGGCACGCCGATTGCTCCTCTTGCCCGTCGAGCGGAGATCGTCTCCGCGCAGCGGAGGTATGGAATGCTCTACTGGGCGCTCGTCTTCTTCATCGTTGCGATCGTGGCGGCGGCATTCGGGTTCACAGGACTTGCAGGCGCCGCATCGGGCGTCGCGCAGGTGCTGTTCTTCGTGTTCCTGGTGCTGCTGATCGTCGCCGCCGCTGCGTCGGCGCTGCGCGGCCGACCGCCGGTCTAGGACGCGCTGGCGACGTCGCGCTCGGCTGCGCCGCCCGCGCGATAGACGTTCAGCCGGTTGTAGAGCGTCTTCAGGCTGATCCCGAGCAAGCGCGCGGTCTCGTTCTTGTTGCCCTTGCAGTGGTCGAGCGTGGCGAGGATGAGCCGCCGCTCGGAGTCCTCGAGCGTCGAGCCGACTTCGATCGGCACGACCGACCCGTCGGAGCTCGGCGCGACGGCGCCGGCCGGCTTCACGGCCGTCGTCGCCAGCGAGCCGAGCACTTCGGGGCCGAGGTCGCCGTCGGCCAGGATGAAGGCGCGCTGCACGGCGTTGTGCAGCTCGCGCACGTTGCCCGGCCACGAGTGACTGCGCAGGCGCTCGAGGGCGTGCCGCGTCCACTTCTTCTGCGTGCCGGCATCGCGATTCTGCTCGGCGAGGAAGTGCTCCGCGAGCAGGTCGAGGTCGTTCTCGCGCTCGCGCAGGGGCGGTATGGTGATCGGGAACACGTGCAGGCGGTAGAACAGGTCTTCGCGCAGACGGCCTTCGCGCACGGCCTGCTCCGGATCGCGGTTCGTCGCAGCGATCACGCGCACGTCGACCGCGATCGGCGCGCGCCCGCCGACCCGAGTCACTTCCGACTCCTCGAGCGTGCGCAACAGCTTCACCTGCAGGTCGGCGGGCATCTCGGTGATCTCGTCGAGGAAGAGCGTGCCGCCGCTCGCCTCTTCGAACACGCCGGTCCTCCGGCGGTCGGCGCCCGTGAAGCTGCCTTTCTCGTGCCCGAACAGCTCGCTCTCGATCAGCCCTGCCGAGATGGCGCCGCAGTTCACGGCGACCCACGGCTCGGCCTGGCGCCGCGACAGCCGATGGATCGTCTGCGCCGCGAGCTCCTTGCCCGTGCCGCTCTCGCCCATGATGAGCGCCGTGGCGTTCGTCGGCGCGACGCGCGCGATCAGGTCGTAGACCTCCTGCATCGCGCCCGAGGCGCCGACCATGAGACCGAAGCGGCCCAGTCGCCGCAGGTCGCCGCGCAACGCGGAGACCTCGGCCTTCAGCGAGCGCGTGCGCAACACGTTCGCCAGCGCGGCGCGCAGCCGCGCGCGGTCGACCGGCTTGGTCAGGTAGTCGAGGGCTCCCGCGCGGAGCGCGTTCACCGCCGAGTCGACGGTCGCGTGGCCGGTGACCACGATGAACTCGGCCCCGCCTGCGTCGTCCTCGCCGATGAGCTCCGTGCCGCGGCCGTCGGGCAGCTCGAGGTCCGCGAGCACGACGTCGAACGCCTGCTCCTGCAGCTGCTTGCGGGAGGCCTCGAGCGAGCGCGCGCTGCGCGTCTCGAAGCCCTCGAGCTTGACCAATCCTTCGAGTGCGGCGGCAAAGTCGGGGTCGTCTTCGACGATGAGTGCGAAGGGGAGGCTCATTCGGTTTCTCCAGGAGGTGATTCGTTGAGGTCGAGCCAGTAGCTGGCCAGGCTCACGAGGTAACGCGCCTGCGTGTCGTGGCCGAAGCGCTTGCGCACGAAGCTGTTGGCGCCCAGTCGGTAGCTCTCGCGCAGATCGTCCTCGTAGCGCGACGAGCTCACCACGACCACCGGCACGTGAGCGAACCGCGGGTCTTCACGCATCTGGCGCAGCAAGTCGAGCCCGCCCATGCGCGGCATGCGCAGGTCCGCGATCACGAGCCGCGGCGCGCTGCGGACGCCGTCGAGCCAGGCGAGCGCCTGCATGCCGTCGCGCGCGACGAATACGCGGTCCTCGAGCCCGAGCGCGCGAAATGCCTCGAGCGCGATCTCGACGTCGGTGTCGTCGTCGTCGACGAGCAGGACGTCCGGATCCGCGTGGAAGCCGTCAACCATCGCCATCGGGCCGTTCCAGCGTGAAGTAGAAGGTCGCGCCTTCGCCGAGCTCGCTCTCCGCCCACACGCGCCCCGCGTGGCGGCGCGCGATGCGCGAGACGATCGCCAGCCCGACGCCGGCGCCTTCGAACTCCGAGGCGTGGTGCTGGCGCTCGAAGAGGCCGAACACCTTTTCGGCGAAGCGCGGATTGAAGCCGACGCCGTTGTCGCGCACGAAGTAGACGGTCGCCTCGCCTTCCGCGACGGGCATGCTGCCGAACTCCACGCGCGGCTTCTCCTGGCCGCGCGAGAACTTCGCGGCGTTGCCGAGCAGGTTGCGCAACAGCGCCTCGATCATGGCCGCGTCGCCGTGCGCGTTCGGCACGGGGTTCAGCACGAACTCGACGCGCGAGCCGGACTCGGTCTGCCGGATCTCCTGGCCGATGCGCCACGCCATTCGGTGCAGGTCCACCGTCTCCCGGCGCAGCGGCCGGCGGCCCAGGCGCGAGAAGTCGAGCAGCCCGTCCATGCGCGCCAGCGCGCGCTGCGCGGAGCTCTCGATCCGGCGCACGAGGTCGAGCGCAGAGTGGTCGAGGCCAGGCTGCGTCTCGCGCAGCACCGACACCAGGTTCACGATCGCCCCGATCGGCGAGCGCAAATCGTGCGAGACGGAGACGTTGAACGCCTCGAGATCCAAAACGGCCTCCCGCAGCTCTTCGGCGCGCTCCTGCACCACCGTCTCCATGCCCCCGGCAGCTTCCGCACGGGGGCGCGCCTGCGGCTGCGCGCGGTCCGCGATCTCCGCGAGCGCGACGTTCGTGGCGAGGATCGCGCGCGCGCGCCGCGACGCCACGCGCGCCGAGAACACGAGCGCCCCGATCATCACCGCCGCGAGCAGGCCCGTGACCAGGAGCACGTGCGGCAGGATCGACAGCTCGCGCTTCGCGACGGCGACCGTGGGCCGCAGGTCCACGCGCCACGTCGCGCCGAACGGGTGAGTCACTTCCTCGGACGCGTGCCACCACTCGACGCCGTCCGCCGCGGGCTCCGTCGCCCGCGCGACGGGCAGATCGCCGCTCCACAGCGTATACGTGTAGCCGCTGCCGCGGTCGTCGAAGGAGCGGGACGCGAAGCTCTGGAAGTCGAACGCCGCCGACAGCACGGGCCGCGGCGCGGTCGCACCGGGTGCGCTCACCGACGAGCCGATGAACTCGACGAAGCCCCAGTCGCCGCTCTCGAAGCGGACCGGCGAGACGAACGCGTGCGGCGCGCCGGCCGCGACCTGCGCCTCGGCAGCGGCGAGCTGCTCCGCGAAGTCCGGCCGGATGCCCTGCGCGTCCACGCGCACTTCGCGCTGCGCTCCGGCGTTCTTCCAGCCGAGCTCGCGGATCGACGGCTGCTGCGCGAGCAGCGCCGACACGTCGTGGCGCCACTCCTGCTCGGACGCGGGCTCGAAGCGCGCCCAGCCGTCGGCCAGGTCGCGGAGCGCCATGGCCTGGTTCCACGCGCGCCGCTCGAGCGAGTTCGCGCACTCGCGCGCGATGGCGTCGGCGCTCGCGCGCAGGTGCACGCGCTGGCCGCGCACCAGGCTGGACCACGCGTACAAGGTCACCGCCGCGGTCACGCACGACACGAGCAGCGAGACGGCGGCGAGTGGCGAGATGCGGCCTCCCGCCCGGAACGCATTGGAGAATCGCATGGGGCTCCGCACGTCGCGCCCCGAGGCCGCCTCCGGATCGGCGCCTTCGCGATCGGGGGCTGGGATCGGAGCAGCCGGCGACCTCCCGAGAATAGCCAACTCCCCTTTCAAGTGGCCGCGCCCTCCAGTTCTCTTCGCCCGCTTCTTACCGGTAAGTTCACGATACGTGCCGCCGTCACGGCGGCGCAGTACGCCCGTCACGGCGTTCGCGGCGCGGCGCATGGGGGAACTTTGTAGATTCCGGGGGCGCGAAGGTCCGGCGAAAATCGCCCGCGCTCGTCTCTACGGCTCGAGGCCCTTCAGGAAGCATTTCCTCGTGCAGCCCAGAACGACGAAGTGGCGGGTGCGGAAGCTCAGCAGCCGGGCGTCTAGCTCGGCTCCTCGGCGTGGCCGGGTAGCCCTGGTCGATCACGGTCGCACACGCGCGATGGGCCTGGAGAAGCACGCGGCCGTTCTCCACGAGCCGGCGCGAGAGCGAGTGAGTCGCAAGCCGAGTCACCGAGACTCTTTGGACGAGGCGCTCGAACGCTGAACAGCTCCTCGCGGATCAGCTCTTCGCTGTCCCAAGGAGAGCCCGCACCGTGCGTCAGTGGGCGACGGGCGACAGGCAGAAGCCCTCGCCGTGGAGCCAGCACTCGCAGCCTTCTGCGTGCGAATCGCGCCGCAGCTGCCGGAGGCCCTCGAGCCCCGTCGGCGTGAGCCGCGCGCGGAGCCGCGCCTCGCCCGACTCGCTGCGGGCGCCGGCGCAGTGGTAGATGCCGACCATGTCCTGAAACTCGGCGGTGTAGACGGCGCCGTCGCGGCGCACGAGCAGCATCCGCCCGACGCCACCGGTCATGTTCGGCACCGAAACCGTGAGCGGCAGCAAGAGCCGTCCACCGGAGCGGAGCAGGTCGAGCCACGCGGGCAGCACGTCGGTGGCGCCCGCGTTCACGTAGACGGCGTCGAAGGTCTCGCCCGCGAGCCGACTGCCGTCGCCGCTGCGAACCTCGAGGCCGGCGATGCCTGCCGTATTGCGCCGCGCGCGCTCGGCGAGCTCGGGATCGATCTCGATGCCGACGGCGGCGCCGCCGGGCTGCACGGCCTCGACCGCGATCGCGCTGTAGTACCCGACCCCGCAGCCGACGTGCAGAAAACGCTCGCCCGGCGCGAGGTCGAGGCGGTCGAGCCAACGCAGCAGCGCGGCCGGCTCGCCGTTGTTCAGCCGGCGCTCGGCGTCGATCGCGACGAGGACGTTGTCGTAGAGGTGACACGGATCGGCGTCGGGCGTCTCCTGGTAGCCCTCGCCGAGCTGCGCCAGGAACATCCGCTGCCACGGCCCCGGACCGAGGAACGCCTCGCGAGGGACGCGGCGAAGCGAACGCAGCAGAGCGGGCGAGCGCAGGCCCGCGAGCCTGCGGATCTTCTCGGCGTATGCCGCGCGAGCCTCCTCGACCGTCGGCACGTGGCTCAGCCTAGCCGAAAATCCCTGGCCGAGCTGGAGCACGAGACCGGACTCGAACCGGCGACTTCCACGTTGGCAAGGCGCCGAGAGAAGGGCTGAATCGCTAGCAGTCTCGGGATCTTGCGGGGTTGGCCCGACTTCCAAGCTCGCAGATCAGGGCCGATCGAACCGGAGTCCCATCAGAGTCCCAACAGTCCGGCTCGGCCCGAGAGACCGACCCCAATTGGTCGGCCAGATCGCTTCTTGGACACTGGGTCGCTGTTTGCAGGAAGATCCGGTCCGATGCGGCCTTGGCTCAGTTACTCGCTGACAGCGTTGTTGGCGGGCGGCATCGGGTGCGCGTCGGAGCCGATCCTGGTCGCTTCCCGTCCGCCCGCGCACTACGAGAGACTCGGAACGACGACCGGCGAAGGTTGCGGTGCGCTGCTCTTGAACCTCGTTCCGATCGAGATGAACTCGCGCGTCGAGCGGGCCTACGCGGACGCCCTGCGGCGGACACCGGGTGCGACGGCTCTCGTGAGCGTCGATCTGACTGAGACCTGGTACTGGTTCGTGGTCGGCGTCAGCCACTGCGCGAAGCTCGAAGGGATCGCGATCCGCGAAATCACCTCGCCGAGCGGATCGAGCGAGCCGCAATCACCGCCCCCATGAGTCGGCAGGCGATCTCGACCGCGATCGGGCTGATGCTCCTGGCTGCCGCCGCCGGCTGCTCCGTGCATCCGATCCGGCTCGACACCATCGAGTACGCGCACTTCGACGAGACCCGCCCCAGAGAGGTCCGAGCCGAAGAGTGCGGCGCGCTGATCTTCCTCGTTCCGTTCCGAATGAACTCGCAGCTGATTCGCGTTCAGCGCACACTGGCCACTCACGCGCCCGACTCCGTGCTCACGGACGTTCGCGTCGAGCAGAGCTGGATCTGGTTGGGTCTCGGAGACATCGTGTGCACGGAGGTCTCGGCCACGGCCTATCCGAAGCTGCCGTAGTCGCCTGCGGCCTCGCGCCTGCGCGGGAGCCTGCCAATGGCGGCGAGCAGGAGCACGAGACCGGACTCGGAGTTCCGAGTGCCACGGCCTGGTTCCTTCCCGGGGGGCGCGGACTTAGGCTCGCCTCACGCACGCCATCGAGCAACGAACTCTTGCCAGTTGATACGGTCGTTGAACCCAACCAACGACTTCGCCAAGTCCTCGACCATCCGTTCAACGTCGCCGAGGACGTTGTTGCTGCAAAGGATGTTGACGATCGTTCCGCAGGACGAAGCGCTCCTTCTGGTCACAGTCGCCGGACTTCATCTTTTGGCCCTGATCGCTGTGCTGCTCGGGTTCTTGGTTTGGCGGCACTGGTAGTAGCTTCTGTGCCAGAGGTACGGTTCGCGATCGGCGGCGCGCCCCGCTCGCAGGTCACCAACCCTCGGACGACGACCCAACAGAAGACCATGGGCCCGGGCCTGCCAATGCTAAGCTTTCGCCGATCGAGGGGGAACTACCGTGCGAATCAAGGCCGGAGAATACGACGTACTGGCAAGCGGAACGGTAATCGGCTTCCGCAATGAGCCAATCGACTTCACGCTGACTGAAGGTGAGCGGCCTCTCGTCGTTCGTTTCGTTTTCCGGACCGATGAGGAGAATCCCGGCCAGCGGACAGAGCCAAAGATCGAGAACGATCGTCAGCTCAGTTTGGCGTTCGTGAACTTCACAAACGTGCTAGGCACCGGCAACGTCGGTCCCCTGCCGCTTGGACAGGTCGAAGGCAGAAGGCTCTATCTCTACTACCGCATCTATTCTTTGAGCAAAGAGCCAGAGAAGCTGGTCCACTACACATGGTATCTCGGGGAAAGGGTGGACCAATGAATCAGTTCAACCTTCCCGAGCATCCTGAAGTCGCTCTGAGGATTGTCCAGAACCAAGGGCGTGAGCGCGAACTCGAGCTCGAGGCTGGCTTGGTAGGGAAATTCTTCGGGACCGGCCGGAACAGTGGCAACGGAATCGCGGGAGTCGTCGCGGTGCTCTTGGTCATCGCGGGTTTGTGCTACGCATTCTGGCCTCCGCAGGGTAACGGGCTCGCGGTGCTTGAATTCTGGAAGGTGATAACGCCCCTTATCACCGCGTCGCTCGGCTACATCTTTGGGTCGAGCCGTCATCTATGACATTGCGGTCCCTGTTGCTCATCGCCATCAGAATTCCAAGCTCAGCAGCTACTGAACTCTGATGCCTTCGGCGGCGCACAACTCTTTGACCTTCTGAGGCGAGACCAGGTGGATGGGTGGCCCGCCCTTAAAGAGGTCCTCGTAGTACTTGCTCGCCTCGCCGATCAAATCGCAACCGCTCCTGATTCCCACTCCGAAGTCAGGAATGGGCTGTAGCGGTCTTCTGAACGCGAGCTGAGCGAGCATCAGTGAAGCCTGAAGCCTCAGTCCCTCATCTAGGAGGTTCGTTGGAAGCGAGGTTGCCGCGTCCATTGCCTTGTCGACCTCCTCGTTCCAGCCAACTTGGCACGCGCTGGTGGGATCGCGCTTTGCCGCAAGTGGGCTCTGTGTGGCCACCTCGTAGAGGCAAGCACCCATCTGATCATGGACCGTCCATATCGTCTTCGAGAGTTCGAATGCACTCCTCCATTCGATGAACTCTCGGTGCGACTGACTCTCCCGGTCGACAGCGATTGCGAGTCCAGCCGCCATAACCTGAATGATGATCACGAGCCACCCGACCAGCCTCAGACTTCGCAGCCCATTCCTCGTCCGGTCTCGGGCATCGAAGACCAACAGCAGGATTGAACAAAGCGGCCCCAAGATCGCGAGCGCATATATGGCCATCGGACCAAGGCTACGGGCAGCGACGTGTCGGTGCCATCGACGCCGACCTAGGTCTCGGGCACCAGCCACCGTGCGCCGATTTCTCTATCGCACGATTGGGTCCACGGCGGCTGCAACTAGTCGGTGAGCCACTTCCTCTGTGCAGCTGAGTTCCTTGGCCAGCTCGCTCCACTGCTGCTCGATAGTGTCGTGAAACTCGCGGAGCCTTTCCCGCTTCTTTTCGAGAATCCTACGTTCATCCACTGAGAGGTTCGATTTCATAGGTGCTCCTCTTCGGTGCCACCACCGATGCTCTTGAGCTGCGGGAGAGCGGTTTCTGCCGTCCCCCGAAGTCACTCCTCCGATCCTCCTCATGGCAAGAGCTATGGCACATCGGGGGGTGCGACTTGAGCTTCGACTATCGGAACTTCGTGGTCGACGACAGCAGCGGGATCTCGACGATCGAGACCACCGCAGAGCAGCTGGTG
>DATJZN010000020.1:0-47911 GCA_035499075.1 Myxococcota bacterium
TCCGGCGCGCTGCGCGCCGAAGCCGGCCGGCTCGAGCTCGCCTGCGCGGACGCGTGGCTCGAGCTCGCAGAGGTTCAGCTCGCCGGCAAGCGCGCGCTGCCCGCCGCGGAGCTGCTGCGCGGGTTCCGCGTGGCGCCCGACGAGCGCGCGGAGGCCGCTTGAGCGCCGTAGAGCTCGTCCCGAGCGCGCGCGGCGTCGCATGGCACGTGCTGGAGCGCGTCGAGCGCGACCGCGCGTACGCCGACCTGGCGCTGCACGCCGCGCTCGGCACCGCGCGCCTCGAGCGACGCGACCGCGCGTTCGCCACCGAGCTGTCGTACGGCACGCTGCGCCTGCGCGGCCGGCTCGACGCCGCGCTCGGCCAGAGCCTCGACCGCCCGCTGCGCCGCGTGGAGCCGGCGCTGCTCAACCTGCTGCGGCTCGGGGCCTATCAGCTCTTGTGCATGACGGGCGTGCCGGATCCCGCGGTCGTCGACGAGAGCGTGACCCTCGCGCGCAAGGTCGGGCTGGAGCGCGCCACGGGCTTCGCGAACGCGGTGCTGCGCGGGCTGGCGCGCAAGCGCGACGAGGGCGGCATCCGCTATCCCGACTTCGCCGCCGACCCGGTCGGCCACCTCGAGACGTACGGCTCGCTGCCGCGCTGGCTCGCCGAGCGGCTCGTCGCCGAGCTCGGCGCCGACGAGGCGCGCGCGTTCGCGCTCGCGTGCACCGAGGCGCCGCCGCGCACGGTGCGCGTGACTGCGAGCGCCGACCGCGGCGCCGTCGCGCAGACGCTCGGCGGCCGGCCGACGCGCTATGCACCGAACGGTGTCACCGGCGTCGCGCTCGACCCGGTGCGCGCGGCCGGCTTCGACGACGGCCTCTGGGTCGTGCAGGACGAGGCGTCGCAGCTCGTGCCGCTCCTCGTCGGCGCGCAGACGAACGACACCGTGGTCGACTGCTGCGCCGCGCCGGGCACGAAGGCGGTGCAGCTCGCCGAGCAGGTCGGCCCGCGCGGCGAGGTCATCGCGCTCGAGCTGCACCGCTCGCGCATCGCGCTCATCCACAGCGCCGCGCGCCGGCTCAAGCTCGCCAACCTGCGGCCGCTCGAGCGCGACGTCGCAAAGGGCTTCGACCTGCAGGGCCGCACGCAGTTCGGGCGCATCCTCGTCGACGCGCCGTGCACGGGCCTGGGCACCTTGCGCCGCAACCCCGACGCGCGCTGGCGCCTGCGCCCCGACGACCCGCCGCGCGCCGCCGAGAGCGCGCTGTCCATCCTGTCGTCCGCCGCGCGCTACGTCGAGGAAGGCGGAGTCCTCGTCTATAGTGTCTGCACCTTCACCCCCGAGGAGACGACGGGCGTGGTTTCGCGCTTCCTCGAGTCGCACCCCGACTTCCGCGTCGACGACCCGCGCCCGTTCCTGCCCGAGCCGGCGCACGAGCTCGTGACCGAGTCGAACGCGCTCGCGACCTGGCCGCAGCGCCACGGCTGCGACGGCTTCTACGCGGTGCGGGTGGTGCGGAAGTGAGCCACTTCAAGCTCGCGCCCTCGATCCTGTCCGCCGACTTCGGGCGGCTCGGCGAGGAAGTCGCAGCCGCGGAGCAGGCCGGCGCGGACTGGCTGCACCTGGACGTGATGGACGGCCACTTCGTGCCGAACCTGACGATCGGGCCCGACGTCGTGGCCGCGGTCGCGAAGCGCACGACGCTCCCCGTCGACGTGCACCTCATGGTGCGCGAGCCCGACCACCTGCTCGAGTCGTTCGTCGCCGCGGGCGCCACGGCGCTCGGCGTGCACGTCGAAGCGTGCACGCACCTGCACCGCACGCTGACCGAGATCCGCCGCCTCGGCGCGCGGCCCTGCGTGGTGCTCAACCCGGCGACGCCCGCGGAAGCGCTCCGCGTCGTGCTGCCGATCGTCGACCAGGTGCTCGTCATGACCGTGAACCCGGGCTTCGGCGGCCAGGCGTTCATCCCCGAGACCCTGCCGAAGCTGCGCCAGATCCGCAGCTGGATCGACGAGCTCGGCCGCCCGATCGACCTCGTCGTCGACGGCGGCATCAACGCGCAGACCGTCGAGTCCGTCGCCATCCACGGCGCGCGCGTCTTCGTGATGGGCCAGGCGTTCTTCAAGTCGCACGACTACAAGCGCTTCGCCGACTCGATACGCACCCTGCTCGCACCTCTCTCGGGCCCTTAGCTCAGTGGTTAGAGCAACCGGCTCATAACCGGTCGTGCCCAGGTTCGAATCCTGGAGGGCCCAGTTCTTACTGACGTTCGTTCGCCTGCGGCTCACTGCGCGCCGCTCGCTCTTCGCGAGGAACCCCCTAGCGGGTCGACCTCAGCCCTGTCGGGATCAGGGTGACGAGAGCGCTCAGCGCCAGAAGCGCGGTCAGGTGCGGCTCCGGCACCGTCGAATCCGTCGCCTCGAACGAGACCGTCTCGCCGTTCGGGTCGCTCACGATGCTGGAGATGAGCGCGTGGTCGAAGACGATCGAGAGGTCGGGCGCCGCGGACGCCGGGTCGGTGTAGAGGAGCAGGCTGGACGTCGGGAAGAGCTGGCCGTTCGCGAATGCCGCGGCAAGCGTGGGCGAGGTCGTGTCGACGGGTTTGTGGACCGAGAACACGTTGTCGGTGATCGTGAGCGAATCGATCGGGATCGAGCCGCCGACACCCGGAAGTGCGAGGTACAGGTAGTCCGCGGGCGACTCGAACTGGAAGCTGACCTTCTCGGCGGGCTGGGGCCCGATGGTCGTCGCCTGGTAGCTGCTCAGGATCAGGTCGTGGAACAGGATCTTCTCGTAGGGCTCGGTCGCCGTGAGCGGCTCCTTGTAGAACGCGATCGCGCCGTCGTTGAACGAGCTGGCGATGAGCAGCCGCGGTGACGTCGAGTCGACGAGCTGCGTCTCGGAGAAGCTGGTCTTGCCGACCGTGAGCGAGTAGATCCGGGTGGCATCGGGGAAGCCGGGCGGGTTCGACTCGCCCGTGATTCCGTCGAGCTGCAGGTAATCGCTGTACGCAGCCGGCGCAGCCGCGGCGAAGGACAAGCTCCCCAGGGCAACGGCCAGCGTGAGACCCGTGCGCAACTTCATATCGGCCCCTTCCGGCCGTAGTCTACACCCTCCAGTGTCAGCTGTGAGCACGCTCTCGAGCAGCTTCGCCTGCCCGTGTGCCCGTGAAGCTGGACTTCCAGAAGGCATGATCCATAACTCGCAAGAGATGATCCCCGACGCCCTCGTCGAGGAACTCGAGAGGCCGCGATGAAGCTTGGTCCGAAGCTCGCAAAGCTGTTCGTGAAGCAGTACTCGGTGGAGTACTCCGCGTTCAGCAGAGCGGCGGTCGCAGCGCCGATCCTGGGCAAGGTCGTCCCGCTGCTCGACTGGGCGAACGCGCCCTGCGCGTTCGGCCGCCCGCGCAGGATCGTGTCGGTCTGCGTGAAGACCATCGTGTACGCGCTCGTGGTGATCGTGCTCGGCACCGCCGAGCGCCTGGTGGATGCGTATCTGCACGAGGGCAGCATCGCGGCGGCGTTCCGCTACGTGGCGGCGCACGCCGAGCTCGACCGCTTTCTCGGCCTGGTCATCCTGTTGAGCCTCGTCGTCGCCGCCTACCTGACGATCCAGGAGCTCGACGGCGCGCTGGGCAAAGGGGCCGCCGGAAAGTCCGCGCCCTCGAGCTGAAGAATCTACAAAGCTCCACGGCTCGTCCCGCTCGTTCGCTCCGCTCGCACTGAGCCTTGCGACGCGAGTGATAGAGTGGCTCGAGTCATGTGGAAGCGGTTGTTGCTCGTCGTCGTGGTCGTCGGAATTGCGGAGCGCGCGAACGCGGCGTCGCTGACGACGACCTGGCTCGGTGGCAGCGGCAACTGGACGGACGCCGGCGGCTGGAGCAACGGAGTGCCGAACAACGGCACCGACTCGTACACCGCCGCGATCGACGGAGGGAATCCGACGGCGTCGCAAGTGACGCTCGGCTCGAGCGCGACGGTGGACGGACTCTTGGTCGACGCCGGCGACCAGCTCACGGTGACCGGGGCGGGACAGCTCACCGTCGTGGGAAGCACGATCTCGAACGCGGGTCAGATCGCGCTGCAGGGGACTGGGAGCCAGGCCACGACGCTCGAAACGGGCGCGACGCTTCGAGGTGCCGGGACCGTCCTGGTGCAAGACGGCGTGATCCAGAGCGATGGCCTCGTCAACCAGGACAACACGATCTCCGGCAGCGGCGAGATCGAGGGCGCCGCCGTCGCCAACTACGGCGTCATCGAAGCGGACGTGAGCGGCAAGGTCCTGAACATCTTCAGCCCGCTCCACAACTTCGGCGTGCTGCGTGCGACGAACGGAGGGCTCCTCGGCGCCGGCGCCACGGGCGGGATCGACAACACGCATGGCGACATCCAGATCACGAACGGCAGCGGGGTCTCGTGGGGCGACGTGGTCACCGTCGACGGAGGAACGATCGAGATCACGAACGACTCACACGTGCTGACCGGTGTCGGACTCTACAACGCTCGCGTGACGACGGACGCGACGAGCAGCTTCTCGCTCGGCGGTGCCGGGCTCGCGCAGGACGTGGAGTTCGATGGCCCGGGCGAGGTCGACATCATCGGCGACCCGTATCAGCAGCTCTACGGCACGATCACGAATCGGGGGAACCTGCACTGGCAGCTGCTCGAGGCGTTCGCCACGGCACCCGTCGATCTGAAGAACTTCGGCAGCGTGACGATCGTGAACGGAGTCCAGCTGGGCTCCGCGGCCCTGACTCTCGAAGGCGGAGGCACCGTCGCGATCGGTCCTTCGACGTCGGGCTTTCCGCCGGTCCCGGTACTCAGCGGGCAGATCGCGAACCTCGACAACCGGATCTCGGGCGCCGGGAACCTGATCGGACTCGTGCAGAACGGCGGGAGCGTGATGGCGACGGGCGGCACGCTCGCCGTGCAGAGCGCGAGCATCGCGCACACCGGCGTGTTCGGCGCGACGGCGGGAGGCACGCTCGAGATGGCGGCGACGTCGGTCACGGGCACCGGCTCCTGGCTCGCGAACGGCGGGACCATCCACGTCACCGGCGACGTCGAGACGACCGGAAACGCGTCGGTGCTGGATGGCGGCTCGCTCGTGGTCGACACCACGATGTCCGCGCGCAACGTGGTCGTCGACCCCACCGGCGCGCTCGACGTGAAGGGCCTGCTCGAGGTGGCGGGCAGCGTCGCTTTCGACGGCGCGAACGGTGGGCGCTGGCTCTTCGAGCCCGGCTCGATCCTGAAGCTGACCGGCACGGCGCCGTGGCAGTTCCTCGAGGCGGCGGGTCTCGACGAGGGCCAGGTCCCCGCCGGCTTCACGAGCGCGAACTTCGCTCTGCCCGAGCTCGAGATCGGCGCGGACGGGCACCTGGCGCTGCGCGACCTGTTCGACAACGGCAACCGCACGAACGGCGCGGAAGCCGTGTACGTCGACAAGCTCGTGTTCGACGACGGCGCGGGCCAGCTCGACCTGAACGGCCTGCACCTCTACTACAACACGCTCGTGGGCTCGCCGGGTCAGATCATCAATGTGTTGGCGGCGCCGGAGCCCGGCGCGGACGTCCTGGTCGCGGCCGGTCTCGTCGGGCTGGGTCTCGCGCGCCGCAGCTCGAGGCGATTCGCCCAGTGACTCGGTAGACCGGACTCACTATCCTCCTCGGCTGGAGGCGGAGTCGTGAGAGCAGCGCTGATCGCGCTCGTCCTGGTCGCATGTGCAGCGTCGCCGCCACCGAGCGATGTCGATCGTGTGAGGGACGAGTGCCGGACGGTGGCGACAGTCACGGAGCGGGTCAGCACCGCTCCGGTCGGGCTCGAGTTCGGCGGCACGAACCTCGGCGGCGGAGCCACGCCCACCGAGCTGAAGCGCCTCGACCCCAAGCGCTTCAGCGACTGCGTCCGCGCGAGCGGCTTGGCGGAAACCCAGTTCAGCTCCGATCTCGCAGAGGCGCAGAAGGAGTCCGGCTGTCGCGACCGCGCCATGTCGGCGGTGAAGTCGAAGACGGGCGAGCTCCAGCTCGTGTTCGACGCGGCGAAGTACCAAGCCTGCCTCGCCGCGCCCTGACGTCTAGACTGTCCCCCATGTCGCGCCGAGGAGCGAACGCGTGCCTGCTGCTGCTCCTCGGCTGCGTCGCGCTCGGCTTCGGCACGCCGGCCGCGCGCGCCGACGAGGCGGAGCCCGACTCGTGGAGCCTGCACGCGCAGCTCACCAACGTGACTCAGTTCCAGCCGGACTTCCGCTCGCCGTACGAGGGCGAGCACAGCCTCGTACCCGGCACGCAGATCCAGGAGACGGTCGACCTGACGCTCTACGCGGGGCTGCGCGTGTGGCAGGGCGGCGAGCTGTGGCTGAACCCCGAGCTCGACCAGGGCTTCGGCCTGTCCGACACGCTCGGCGTCGCGGGCTTCCCGAGCGGCGAGGCCTACAAAGTCGGCTCGAACCCGCCGTACTTCCGCCTGCCGCGCGCCTACTTCCGCCAGGTGATCGAGCTGGGTGGCGAGCGCGAGGCCGTCGGGTCCGCGCCGAACCAGCTCGGCAAGACTCAGTCGAGCGATCGACTCACTCTGACTCTCGGTAAGTTCTCGTCGGTCGACGTCTTCGACACGAATCGCTACGCGCACGATCCGCGCGGCGATTTCCTCAACTGGTCCATCATCGACGCGGGCGCGTTCGACTACGCCGCCGACGCGTGGGGCTACACGTACGGAATGGCCGCGGAGTGGCAACAGAGCTGGTGGACCGTGCGCTTCGGCGCGTTCGACATGTCCGAGGTGCCGAACGGCAAGGAGCTCGACGAGAGCTTCAGCAACGTGGCGCTCATGGGCGAGCTCGAGGCGCGCCAAGAGTGGCTCGGCCACCCGGGCGCGGTGAAGCTGCTCGGCTTCCTGAACTTCGCCGACATGGCGAGCTATCGCGACGCCGTCGCGCTCGGCGAAGCGACGGGCACGGCGCCGAACCCCGCGCTCGTGCGCAAGCGCCAGTCGCGCGGCGGGCTCGCGCTGAACGTCGAGCAGGAAGTGGCGGCGGACCTCGGCGTGTTCCTGCGCGCCAGCACGAACGACGGGCGCAAGGAGGCGTACGAGTTCGCCGACATCAACCGCTCGGTGTCCGCCGGTCTGTCGCTCGGCGGGCGCCGCTGGGGTCGGCCCGACGACTCATTCGGCCTCGCAGCGGTGGTGAACGGGATCTCGCGCGACGCGCGCACGTACTTCGACGCAGGCGGGCTGGGCATCCTGATCGGCGACGGCCAGCTGCCGCACTACGGCGTCGAGACGGTCGCCGAGACGTACTACTCGCTGCGCGTCGCGAAGTGGCTGACGCTCGCGCTCGACTACCAGTTCATCTCGAACCCGGCGTACAACCGCGATCGCGGACCGGTGTCGGTCGTCGGCCTCCGCGTCCACATGGAGATGTAGCGAGTCACTCGCCGCGCAAGAGCTCGGAGGCGCGCGCGAGCGCGGCGTCGACGTCGACGAACACGTTCGCGAGACCGATCCGCTCGAGCAAGCCCGAGCGCTCGAGCACCTGCAGCGGCTGCGCGTGGATCCCCGACAGCACGAGCGCCGTGCCGTCGCGGTTCGTCTTGTCGAACAGGTCCTCGAGCGCGCGCAAGCCGGTGGCGTCGATGGCGAGCACCTCGCGCAGCCGCACCACCAGCACTCGCGGCTTGCGCTCGATCTCGCGGATGGCGTCGCGGAACTTGCTCGCCGCGCCGAAGAAGAAGCTGCCGTAGACCTCGAACACCTCCACGCCGTCGGGCACGTGGCGCCGCGCGATCGCGCCCGGGTCGGCGGGGTCCTCGCCCTCGCGCAGCATGTGGGTGATGAAGCCCGCCTGCGACAGGTTCGCGACTCGGGCCATGAACAAGAAGCTCGCCAGCACCACGCCCGCCTGCAGCGCCATGGTGAGGTCGACGAACACGGTCAGCGAGAACGTCACCAGCAGCACCAGCACGTCGCTGCGCGGGCTGCGGAACAGCCGCACGAACATGCGCCACTCGCTCATGTTGTACGCGACGACGAGCAGGATCCCCGCCAGCGCGCAGATCGGGATGTGCTCGGCCAGGTGGCCGAACGCGAGCACGATCGCGAGAAGCGTCGCGGCGTGCACGATGCCCGCCACCGGCGTGCGCCCGCCGTTCTTCACGTTGGTGGCCGTCCGTGCGATCGCGCCCGTGACGGGAATGCCGCCGAAGAGCGGCGACGCCAGGTTCGCGAGGCCCTGCGCGACGAGCTCCATGTCGCTGCGGTGGCGCGTGCCGATCATGCCGTCGGCGACCATGGCGGACAGCAGTGACTCGATGGCGGCGAGCAGCGCGATCGCGATGGCAGGACTCACGAGCTCCCGCAGGCGCGCGAGGTCGACGTCGGGCACGGACAGCCGCGGCAGGTGCGTCGGCACGGCGCCGAAGCGGTCGCCGATCGTCTCGACGGGCAGGTGGAAGAGCGACGCCGCGAGCGTGCAGGCGACGATCGCGACGAGCGGACCCGGAATGCGGCTGTTCACACGCGGCCAGAGCACGAGCAGCACGACGGTGAACACTCCGAGCGCGAGCGCCCACGGACTCCACGCCGCACTCGCGCTCGCGCCCGCGAAGTCGCGGAGCTGCGTCCGCGCGATGATGAGCGCGATCCCGGTCGTGAAGCCGATGGTGACCGGATACGGCACGAACTTGATCGCCGCGCCGAGCCGGGCGAAGCCCATGGCGACGAGCAGCACGCCCGCCATGAGCGTGGCGACCGCGAGCCCGTCGTAGCCGTACTTCGCCACGATCTGCGACACGATCACGACGAACGCGCCGGTCGGCCCGCCGATCTGCACGCGGCTCCCGCCGAAGGCCGAGATGATGAAGCCGCCGACGATCGCCGTGTAGAGCCCCTGCTCCGGCTTCACGCCCGACGCGATGCCGAACGCGATCGCCAGCGGCAGCGCGACGATGCCGACGATCACTCCGGCCAGCGCGTCGTGCGCGAGCTGCCGCGCCGAGATGCCTTCGCGCAGAGTGATCCACAGCTTCGGCTCGAGCCGCCGCTGCACGCGCGCCGCACTGGGTGCCGCCGTCGCCAACCTTCAACCCCGCCTAACCGAGGATTTAGGCTGACCGCAGCAACCGTGCAACGGGGCGTTTCGTCTCAGCGGAGCGACCCGGAGTGACTCGGCACACCCCTAGAACTGCTCCTTGTACGGCCGCAGGTCGAGCTCGGCGGTCCACGCCGTGCGGTCCTGCTCGTGGAGCATCCAGTAGGCGTCGGCGAGGGCGTCGATCGAGAGCATGCCGTCCTCGCCCAGGTTCTGCTTGATCTGCGGCATGCGCGAGTTCACGAGCTCGCCGTCGATGACGCCGTCGACGACGACGTGCGCCACGTGCACGCCCTTCGGGCCGAGCTCGCGCGCGAGGCCTTGCGCGACGGCGCGCTCGGCGGCCTTCGCGGCGGCGAACGCGATGAACGGCGGGCGCGACCGGAGCGACGACGTCGCGCCGGTGTAGATCACCGTGCCGCGCCCGCGCGGTGCCATGCGCCGCACGGCCTCGCGCGCGCACAGGAAGGCGCCGAAGGCGCACACGCGCCAGGCCGCTTCGAAGAACTCGTCGGTCATCTGCGCGAGCGGGCCCGCCGCCATGTTGCCCGCGTTGTAGACCACGAGCTCCGGCGGTGCGCCGGTCGCCTTCTCCACCGTCTCGAATGCGCGCGCCATGTCCGCGGCCGAGGTGACGTCGCAGCGGAGAGCGTGCGCGCGGCCGCCGCCTTTCGCGAGCTCGGCCACGAGCGCGTCGAGCTTCGCCGCCGTGCGGCCGCCCGCGAAGACTTCGAGCCCCTCGCGCGCGAAGCGGCGGCACAGCGCGCCGCCCAGACCCGAAATCGCTCCGACCCCGAGAACGAGTGCACCGCTCGCCATGCCGGGAGCCTACTCGAAATCGCCGGCGGTCGCGGGTTGCCATGCGGCCGACACGATGCGCCACTCGCCGGACTCCTCGCGCAGGCGCACGTCGAAGCGATAGAGGTCCGCGTTCAGGCCCGGCAGCGAGAGCGCGTCGCGAATGGGCACGCCCGCCAGCGCCACCAGCGCGTCGGCGCGCGCGAAGCGGGGCTCGGGGATTTCGAGGCTGCGGATGCGCGACAGCACGTACACTGATTGGTTTCGCATGAAGTGCGCGGTCGCAAGGGCCAGCACGGCGCGCCGGTCGTTCCCCTGCGCGTCCTTGTAGTCGGGCGAGAGGGCGTCCTTCAGGGCGCCCACGTCGCGCGCCTGGACGGCGGCCTCGAGCCCGACGAGCACCGCGCGCACGCGCGTCTCGGGCGCATCCGCGGGTGCGCAGGCGCACGCCAGCAGGATCAGGGCGCCGAGCAAGCGCTTCATGAGAAGGTGATAGCGCGCACCGGTTGCTCTATCCTGCGCGGCGTGGGGGATGACGCGTCGCGCGGGGAGCGCGAGCTCGTGCGGCTCTGGATCCACCCGGCCGAGTCCGCGGGGGAGCCCGAGGTGCGCGCGGCGCTCGCCGAGCTGGGCGCGTGCGGGCGCTTCGAGTGGCGTGCTGCCGAGGACGCGAGTGACTTGCGCGGCGTGCTGGAGCGCGGCAGCGCCAACGCCCTGTTGCTCGACGTGTCGGCCGCGGGGCACGGCGCGCTCGACGTGCTGCGCGAGCGGCGCGCGCACGGCGACGCGACGCCGGCGCTCGTGCTGGCGGAGTTCGGGGACGGCGAGGCCGCCGAGCGCGCGCGCGCACTGGGCGGGTGCACCGTGCTCGCGCGCGAGAGCGCGAGCGCCGCAGTGCTCGTCGCCGCGCTGCGCGCAGTGCTCGAGCTGCCGGTTCCGACTGCGCCTGCGGCGCCTGTCTCGACATCGCCGCGCAGCGCGAGCCTCGCGCCCGCCATGCTCTGGCGCAGCGACGCGCGCGGGAACCTCAGCCATGCGACACGACGCCTGTTCGAGTTCACCGGCGCGCGTGAGGACGAGCTCATGGGCCGCGGCCTGTTCGAGCGCGTGCACCCCGACGACCAGGGCGCATGGCTCGCGGCGTTCTCGGAGCTCGGCGCGGCCGGCGAGTGGACACTCGACCTGCGCGTGTGCGCGCGCGGCGGCGCCTATCGCGCCGTGCGCATGGACGCGCGCGCCGTGCTCGACGCGGAAGGCGCGACGGAGGCCTTCGTCGGCGCGCTCTTCGACGTCGAGGACCTGGTGCGCGCGCGCGACGGCGCCCGCGAGGAGCTGGCGCGCCACGAAGCCACCAGCCGCGAGCTCGAAGAGCTCGCGTTCGCGGGCGCGCACGACCTGCAGGAGCCGCTGCGCAGCCTGGAGCGCGAGCTCGAAGAGGCGCTGCGCGGCGAGCCGGCCGACCTGGCGCTCGCGCTGCGCCAGGTCACGCGCATGCGCACGCTGTTGCGGGATCTCGTCGACTACGCCGGAGCGACACAGATTCGTGTCAGCTCCGAGAGGAGCGAGCTCGGTCAGGCGCTCGAGTGGGCGCTCGACAACCTGCGCCCGTACATCGCAGAGACGAACGCGGAGCTGAAGCTCGAGACGCTGGCCGCGGTGCTCGCCGACCCGATCCAGCTCGCGCGCGTGTTCCAGAACCTGATCTCGAACGCGCTGCGCTTCCGCTCCGACGCCGCGCCCGTGATCACGATCGGCTCCGTGCCGCGCGACGCACACGTGCTCGTGTTCGTGCGCGACAACGGCCGCGGCATCGCGCGCGAGCACCACGACAGCGTGTTCCGCGTGTTCGAGCGCGTACACCCCGACGTGCGCGAAGGCTCGGGCATGGGCCTCGCGATCTGCCGCCGCATCGTCGAGCGCCACGGCGGTCGCATCTGGGTCGAGTCCGAGCCCGGCAAGGGCGCCACGTTCTGCTTCACGCTGCGCCGCGCGACGGACTGAGTCAGCGCGTGCCGAACGTGTCCGAGATCGCGGCGAGGTTCTCGCGCACGCGGCCCGGCGGCGCGCCGACCGTGGCGGCGTAGAGCAGCGGCTGCTCCGTCAGTCCCTGCCACTGGCGCAGGCGGTCGCGCGCTTCGTCGGGGCGGCCAGCGATGCCGATCTCGTCGACGAGCTCGTCGGGCACGGCCTTGGCCATCGCGGCGAAGTCGCCGCGCTTGAACGCGCTCGCGATCTCCTCGCCCACGCCGCGCCAGCCGTGCGCGTCGAGCACCGTGTGGTAGAGCTTGGTCGAGTAGTAGAAGCCGATCTGTGCGCGCACCTCGCGGCGCGCCTGGTCGACGTCGTCGCTCACCGAGCACATCACGTACGGAGCCAGCGCGCACTTGGTGCCCGCGAGCTCGGGCAGCACGTGCTCGCGGATGTACTTGCGCGTG
Organism: Myxococcota bacterium; assembly: GCA_035499075.1. Taxonomy (GTDB): domain Bacteria; phylum Myxococcota_A; class UBA9160; order SZUA-336; family SZUA-336; genus VGRW01. The sequence continues at coordinate 12,308 of DATJZN010000020.1, forward strand.
TAGATCGGGTGGCCGACGAGCCCGTCGGCGCACGCGGCGGCGGCGCGGATCATGCCGCGGTTCACCGCGGCCACGTAGATGGGGATCTCCGCGCGCGGCGCGGCGGGGCGCGAGTACTGCGGGATGTCGATCTTGTAGTACTTGCCGTCGAAGCGCAGGCCGCCGCCCTTCTGCGCGGCGATCGCGGCGCGCACGAGCGCGACGGCTTCGCGCATGCGCGGCGCGGGGGGGTCGTCGAAGCGCACGCTGTACCAGCGCTCGTTCATGGAACGCGTGCCGCTGCCCAGGCCGAGGATCATCCGCCCGCCGGACAGCTCGTCGATGTCCATCGCCGCGCCGGACGCCAGCAGCGGGGTACGCATGAATGCGTAGGCGATGCCCGTGCCGAGCTTCACGCGCGACGTCGCGGCGGCAACCGCGGCGAGCCGCACGAAGCCGTTCATGTTGAAGAACTCGATGGTCCACACCGAGTCGAAGCCGCGCGCCTCGGCATGCCGCGCGGCGGCGATCTGGTCGGCGATGGTGGGGGCGACGAGGATGAGTCCGGGCTTCATGGCGCGATTAGAGCACAACGGCGCGAGTCGCCGCGGTTAGAATCGGCCGGTGCGGGACGAGATCGCGATCGCGGGCGCGGGCATCGGCGGGCTCAGCGCGGCGCTCTCGCTCGCCGACGCCGGCTTCGCGGTGCGCGTGTTCGAAACGGTGCCCGAGCTGCGGCCGCTCGGAGTGGGCATCAACCTGTTGCCGCACGCCGTGCGCGAGCTCGACGAGCTCGGCTTGCGTGGCGAGCTCGAAGCGGCCGGCGTCGCTTGCGGCGAGCTCGCGTACTACACCAAACGGGGTCAGCGCATCTGGGCCGAGCCGCGGGGACTGCGCGCCGGCTACCGCTGGCCGCAGATCTCGCTCCACCGCGGCGTGCTGCAGATGGCGCTCTTCCATGCGGCGCGCGCGCGCATCGGCGCGGACCGCCTGCACCTGGGAGTGTCGGTCGACAGCTGCGCCGCGGTGGAAGGCGGAGTGCGGCTGCGCCTGCGCGACCGCGCGGGCGCGCTCGAAGAGCGCGAGGCGCGCATCTTCGTGGCGGCCGACGGCATCCACTCGGCCGCGCGGCGCGCGCTGTATCCCGGCGAGGGCGCCCCGCGCTGGAACGGCGCGGTCATGTGGCGCGGCGTGGCGCGCGCCGCGCCGTTCCTCGACGGCCGCACGATGATCATGTCCGGACACACGGCGCAGAAGTTCGTCTGCTATCCGATCGAGGCGCCGGGGCCCGACGGCCGCCAGCTCTTGAACTTCGTGGCCGAGCTGCGCTTCGAGGCCGGGCCGCTCGGCGAGCGCGAGGACTGGAGCAAGCGCGGCGAGCTGGCCGACTTCCTGCCGCGCTTCGAGAACTGGCGTTTCGGCTGGCTCGACGTGCCCGCGCTCGTGCGCGCCGCCGACGGCGTGTGGGTGTATCCGATGGTCGACCGCGACCCGCTGCCCCGCTGGAGCTTCGGGCCCGTGACGCTTCTCGGTGACGCAGCGCACCCCATGTACCCGATCGGCTCGAACGGCGCGTCGCAGGCCGTGCTCGACGCGCGCGCGTTGACCGGGTGCTTGCGCTTCCACGCGCGCGACCCCGAGCGCGCGCTCGCGCGCTACGACGAGCTGCGCCGCGCGGCCACGAGCGAGATCGTGCTCGCGAACCGCCGCCAGGGCCCCGAAGCCGTGCTGCAGCTCGTCGAGGACCGCGCGCCCGCGGGCTTCGCGCACATCGGCGACGTCGTCAGCGACGCCGAGCTCGCGTCGATCGCCGAGTCGTACAAGCGCATTGCCGGCTTCTCGGTCGCCGAGCTGAACGCGCGTGCCTCTCTGGCCACTCCGACCGCTTAGACGCGGACGACGCCGGCCTTCACGAGCGCGTCAATACGCTCTTTGGTGTAGCCGAGGTCCGTGAGGATCTCGCGGCCGTGCTCGCCCAGCTCGGGGGCGCGGGTCGCAGGCACCTTGGTCGCGCCTTCCAGGTGGATCGGGCTGTCGACGGTGCGCAGGCCGGGCCGCACGCCCGGGCCTTCGACCTTGCGAAAGATGCCGTTCGCCTCGAGCTGCGGGTCCTTCGGCAGGTCCTCGATGCGCGCGATGATCCCGAACGTCACCTCGTGGCGGTCGAGCTCGCGGCGCCAGTGCTCGAGCGGCTGCGCGGCGAAGATCTCGTCGAGCAGCGCGACCAGCGCAGGCGCGTTCGCGCGCCGCAGCGCGAGCTCCTTGAAGCGTGGATCGGTGGCGAGCTCGGGCCGGCCGAGCGCGCGCGTCAGGCGCTCCCACTCCACGTTCTCCTGCACCATCGCCAGATACAGACCGCGCGCGTCGGAGCACAGGTAGTGGTTCACGAGCGCGTTCGCGGAGCCCGCGTGCGTAGGCGGCACGTAGCGTTTGCCGCCGCAGAGCGCGGCCTGGATGAGGATCGAGTTCGACCACGCGCCATTCGCGCACAGCGACGTGCGCACGCGGCGGCCCTTGCCCGTGCGCTCGCGGTCGAAGAGCGCCAGCGCGATCGCGCCGAACAGCGCCATGGCGCTCGGGTGATCGCCCATGCCCGCGGTCGCGAGCGCGAACTCGGCGCCGTCGGGGCGCACGGCGTCCATCAGCCCGGAGCGCGCCCACCACGCGGTGGCGTCGTAGCCGGGCTTCTCGACCTCGAGCCCCTGGTCGCCGTAGCCGGTCGCGTGCGCGTAGATGAGCCGCGGGTTCTCGCGCTCGAGCTGTTCCCAGCTCATGTTGAGCTTGGCGAGCACCGACGGATGCAGGTTGGTGATGAACACGTCGGCGCGGCGCACGAGCTCGTGCGCGACCTCGCGGCCTTCGTCCTTGCGCACGTCGAGCGCGATCGACTTCTTGCCGCGCCCGGTGAGGATCCAGCAGTAGTTCTCCTCGCAGTCGGGCAATGGCTTCAGCTGCGGGAGCATGCGGTACGGATCGCCGATCTGCGGGTGCTCGATGTGCACGACCTCGGCGCCGAAGTCGCCCAGCACGGTGCCCGCCGCGGGACCGAACACGAACGTGGCCAGCTCGACGACCTTGAGACCCTGGAGAAGCGGTCGCTCGCTCATGGCGGAATTGTAACGCTACGCGGAGCTCCAGGTCGGTGAGCTGGCGCCCAGGCGCTGCGCGGGGCGCAGGAAGTGCGCAGGCGTCTCCGAAAGCTCGGCGGCGTGGCGCACCGCGCGCAGGCGCCCGAAGTCGGAGTCGCTCTCTTCGAGCCGATCCTGCACGTCGGAAAGGCCGGGGTCGCGCGCCGACAGGCCGTTCTCGACGCGGCCCAGCCCGGCGAGCCAGCGGCCCGTCTGCGCGAGCGAGACGCGCACGTGCCAGCTGCCGCCTTCGCGCGCCTGCCGCGCGCGCGCGAGCAGAGCCGCCGCGGCCATGAGCTGACCCGAGGCGTGGTCGAGCGCTTGCGCCGGCAGCTCCTTCGGCCCGGCGACGCCGGCGGCCGCGCCTTCGGCGTGGTTGAGGCCGGTCGCGGTCTGCACGAGCGAGTCGAAGCCGCGCCGGCGCGACCACGGGCCCACGCGCGAGTACGCGGACAGGGTCACGTACACGATGCCCGGCCGCGCGCGCGCCACGTCTTCGGGCCCGAAGCCGCGCGCGGCGAGCGCGCCCGGGCGGTACGTCTGCACGAACAGGTCCGCGTCGCGGCATAGACGCAGAAGTGTGTCGCGTCCCTCGGGCGTCTCGAGGTCGGCGAAGGCCGAGCGCTTGCCGCGTCCGGTGTCGATGTCCGCCCACTCGATCGATGGCAGGTTCGGCGAAGCGATGCGCAGCACGTCGGCGCCGTGCGCGGCGAGCGTGCGCCCGCACACCGGGCCGGCCAGCACGCGCGTCACGTCCAGCACCCGCAGTCCCTCCAGCGGGCGCGCGGCCGGCGCCAACGGGCGCGGCGGTGCCTCGCCGATCCGCTCGATCTCGAAGAGCGGCAGCGCCGCGAGCGCGCGCGCCTGCGGCTGCGCGGCCCACTCCTCGGGGCTGCGCATCATCGCGACCACGCAGCCGGCGTCGTTCGCGGCGGTCTCGAAGTCCTCGCCCTTCCAGCCCGCCAGCTTCTCCTGCACGGACTCGCGCGAGTCACTCGCGCCGAGCAGCTCGATCACGCGGCTGCGGTGGTGCGCGAAGTTGGTGTGCAGCCGCACGAAGCGGCCGTCGCCCGCGCGGTACACGCCCGCGAGCGCGTCCCACATTGCCGGCGCGGGCCCGCCGGCGACCCGCAGATACCGCTCGCTCCGGAACTCGAGCGCCGCCGCGCGCAGGTCGACCGCCACGCGCTGGGGCCTGCCGCCGCGGATTCGCCACAGCTCGGCGGCGGCGAGCCCTGCGGCCGCGATCGAGACCTGCGCCGCGGTGCCGACGGCGAAGGAAGAAGGCAGCGCCGGGTCGCGCCCGGCGAGTGAGACGCGTGCGAGCGCGCCCGGATCGCCGCCGCCCAGCAGCCACAGGTCCCGGAGCGCGTCGGTCGGCGGAGTCACTCGACAGACCTTGGCTCCGCACACTCGGCCGTGTCAAGCTTGATCCGGCGATCAACCCAGGAGACACGAGATGTCCGCGCGCACCGCCGCTCTCTTGCTCGCAGTCCTGTGCGCGGCCTGCACGCACACGGCGAAGGACGCCTCGATCATCCGCGGCCTGTCGGGCCCGCCGAAGCTCTACACGCTCACGAACCTGCACGCGTTCGTGGACCGCGTGTACGCGGCGAACTTCCAGTCGGAGGTCCTGATCCCGGTCTGCAGCGAGGTCGAGCTCTTGCGCTACCGCACGCCGCCGCGCGCGTTCATGACGTTCAGGGTGGTGGCGACGGACAAGGAGTACGAGTACGACGACCACGGCGCCGCCGGCGAGCCGCTCTTCGACCACCTGGCGCTCTACTTCGGCCGCGATTGCCCGCAGGCGCGGCTCGACGCGCTCACCACCGACGAGCGCAAGGCGGTGAGCGAGGGCGTGGTCCGGCCCGGCATGCGCAAGGACGCCGTGATCCTGGCGATCGGCTACCCGCCGAAGGCGTCCACCGCGTCGCTCGAGTCGAAGCGCTGGCAGTACTGGCACGACCGCTGGAAGAAGTTCTTCGTCGACTTCGACGACGCCGGAGTGGTCGCCAAGATCGAAGGGTGACTACGACACGAGAAACTTCTTCACGATGTCGAGGAACTTGTCGAGCTGGTCGTGGTGCACCCAGTGGCCGGCCTTCTCCACGTTGGCGACCGTGGCGTTCTGGAAGAAATTCGCGCGCCCGTCTTCCAGCGGGTCGCTCGCCCAGCTCTCCATGCCGCGCACGAGCAGAGTCGGGCACGTGATGCGCTGCCAGAGCTCCTGTGCCTCCTGCGCGTTGAACGTGTACGGCGAGAACGCGCGCACGTAGTTGTCGAACTTCCAGCTGTACGTGCCGTCCTCGTTCTGGTTCACGCCGTGGATCGTGAGATGGCGCGCGCGCTCGGGCGACAGGTGCGGGTTCTCCTCCTGCATGCGCGTGTACGCCTCTTCGATCGACGCGTACTTGCGCGGCGTGCGCGACGCGAGCTCGCGCATCTGGCCGATCCATTCGCGCATGCGCTCGTGGATGCCGAGCTTCGCGCGCGACGCGATCATCGCGGGCGGCGGGCCGAGCCCTTCGATCGCCACCAGCTTCTTCACGCGGTCGGGATAGATGCCCGTGTAGCTGAGCGAGACGGAGCCGCCGAGCGAGTGACCGATGATCGTGAGCGGCGCGAGCTTCTTCTGATGGATGAGCTGCGCGACGTCGTAGACGTAGTCGATCATCCCGTAGTTGGCGCCGGTGACCCACTGCGAGTCGCCATGGCCGCGCAGGTCGGGCGCGAGGACGTGCCAGTCGTTGCGCAACGCCTGCGCCACCCAGTCCCAGTTGCGACAGTGATCGCGGCCGCCGTGCACCAACAGGAGCGGCGGCGCGTCCTCGTTCCCCCAGTCGACGTAGTGCAGGCGCAGTCGGTGCGAGATGTAGTGCTGCGAAGCGGGGCCCTGGAGTTCGCGCGTCATGCCGCGATCATGCCAGATGTTGTAGCTTTCCGACGTGGCGAAGAGCGGGGCGCCAGTGCCGGGAATGCTCTCGCGCGCGGAGCTCGAAGAGGGCATCCACGCGGGCGAGATCGAGACCATCGTCACCGTCGTGCCGGACCTCTATGGCCGGCTGGTCGGCAAGCGCATCACGGGGCGCTTCTTCCTCGACGAGACCGCCGAGCACGGCATGCACGTGTGCGACTACCTGCTCGCGTGCGACATGGAGATGGACCCGGTCCCCGGCTACGCCTTCACGTCCTGGGAGAAGGGCTACGGCGACGTGCTGTGCAAGGTCGACTGGTCGACCCTGCGCCGCGCCACGTGGCTCGAGAAGAGCGCCATCGTGCTGTGCGACGTGCACGACGAGAGCAGCGAAGAGCTCGTCGCCGTGGCGCCGCGCAACGTGCTGCGCCGCCAGGTGAAGCGCGCGCGCGACATGGGCTTCGTGGCGATGGGCGCGTCGGAGCTCGAGTTCTTCGCGTTCCGCGAGACTTACGCGAGCGCGCACGCCAAGGGCTACGACAAGCTCGACACGTTCGGGCAGTACGTCGAGGACTACCACATCCTGCAGGGCACGAAGACGGAAGCGCTGAACGGCGCGATCCGCCGACACTTGGATGCGTCGGGCGTGCCCGTCGAGTTCAGCAAGGGCGAGTGGGGGCCGGGCCAGCAGGAGATCAACCTGCGCTACGCCGAGCTCGTCGAGATGGCCGACCGCCACGTGCTCTACAAGAACGCGGTGAAGGAGATCGCCGCGGCGCAGGGGCTCGCGGTCACGTTCATGGCGAAGTGGCACGCCGAGATGGCGGGCAACAGCATGCACGTGCACACCAGCCTGTGGGACACGAAGCTCGCGAAGAACCTGTTCGCGGGCGACGAGCCGCTGCCCGGCTCGAAGCTGCGTGCGGCCAAGCCGTTCCGGCACTGGCTCGCGGGGCTGCTCGCGCACGCGCGCGAGATCGCGCTGTTCCTCGCGCCCACGGTGAACAGCTACAAGCGTTTCGTCGAGGGCACGTTCGCGCCCACGGCGATTGGCTGGTCGCTCGACAATCGCACCGCCGGCTTTCGCATCGTGGGCCACGGCTCCGGTCTGCGCAGCGAGTGCCGCATTCCCGGCGCCGACGCGAATCCGTACCTGGCGTTCGCGGCGCTGCTGGCGGCCGGGCTCGACGGCATCGAGCGCCAGCTCGAGCCGCCGCCCATGTTCGTGGGCAACCTGTACACCGCCGAAGGCCTGCCGCAGGTGCCGCGCACGCTCGGCGAGGCGATCGCGGCGGCCGAGGGCTCCGCGTTCCTGCGCAAGGCGTTCGGCGACGACGTGCTCGAGCACTACCTGCACTTCGCGCGCGTCGAGAAGCGCAAGTTCGACGCCGCGGTCACGACGTGGGAGCGCGCGCGCTACTTCGAGCGCATCTAGTGCGCGCATGAGCGGGCGCCGGCCGACGATCGGGATCACCACCTACGGGCCGTCGGCGGCCACCGACGCCGAGCTGCCGCTCTTCTCGCTGCCGACTCACTACGTCGACGCCGTGGCCGCGGCCGGCGGCGTGCCGGTGCTGCTCGCGGCCAGCCGGCTGCCCGCCGAGGCGACGCTCGCGGTGCTCGACGGGCTCGTCATCGCGGGCGGCGGCGACATCTCGCCGCAGGTCTACGGCGGCGCCGGGCACGAGACGATCTACAGCGTGAACCCCGCGCGCGACTCGTTCGAGCTCGAGCTCGCGCGCGCCGCGCTCGAGCGGCCCGAGCTGCCGCTGCTCGGCATCTGCCGCGGCATGCAGGTCATGAACATCGCGCTCGGCGGCGACCTCACGCCGCACGTGCCCGACGTGTTCGGCGACACCGTGGCGCATCGCCTGCCGCCGCGGGTGCCCACGATGCACCCGGTGCGCGTCGAGCGCGCGGGGCTGATCGGCGAGATCTTCGAAGAGCGCGAGCTGCCCGTGTGCTCGTGGCACCATCAGGCCGTGCGAACCCTCGGGAAAGGCCTGCGCGCCGTCGCCCACGCGCCGGACGGCGTGGTCGAAGCCGTGGTGCTCGACGCGCGGCCGTTCGCGCTCGGCGTGCAGTGGCATCCCGAGATGCAGGCCGACGACGCGCGCCAGCGGCGCGTGTTCGAGGTGCTCGTCGACCGCGCGCGCGCGCGCCGCGCATGAGTCTCGCCGAAGGCATCGTCATCACGGTCCTGCGCGGCGCCTGTGACGTGGTGAGCGGGGAGCGGCTCGCGCGCCTGCGGCTCACGGGCACGAACGCGCACAAGGAGCACGCGCTCGCCGTCGGCGACCGCGTGCGCTTCGACGCCGCGAAGGGTGCGCTGGTGGAGGTGGAGCCACGGCGCACGCAGCTCGCGCGCCTGCGCAGCTTCGGCCGGCAGCGCCCGCAGGTGATCGCCGCGAACGCGGACCGGCTCGCGATCGTGGCTTCCGTGGCGAGCCCGCCGTTCCGCTCGGGTGCGGTCGACCGCTTCCTGCTCGCCGCGCACGCGGGCGGGCTCGAGGCGCTGCTCGTGGTGAACAAGCTCGACCTCGCGCCCGCGGGCCTGCCCGAGGAGATCGCGGCGTACGAAGGCATCGTGCCCATGTTCCCGGCTTCGACGGCCACGGGGGCGGGAATCGCCGCGCTGGGCGCCGCGCTCGCGAACGGCACCACCGTGCTCGCGGGTCACTCGGGCGTGGGCAAGAGCTCGCTCGTGAACGCGCTCGAGCCCGAGCTGCGCCTCGAGACGGGCGAGGTCAGCGCGAAGTGGGACCGCGGCCGGCACACGACGGCGCGCGCGGTGTACCTGCGGCTCGCGAACGGCGCGGTGCTGATCGACACGCCCGGCGTGCGCGAGATCGGCACGGGGCCGGTGGACCCCGAGCTACTCGGCTCGGTGTACCCCGACATCGCGCTGCTCGCGGCGGGCTGCCGCTTCCGCGACTGCCGCCACCGCGCCGAGCCCGACTGCGCCGTGCGCGCCGCGGTCGAAGCGGGCGAGCTGCGCCCCGCGCGGCTCGCCAGCTACCACCGGCTCGTCGACGAGGTCGAGTCTCAGCGCTCGGCGCTGTAGGACGACACGCTCCACAGCGCGCGCCGCTCGGTGCGCGCCTCGGTCTCGGCGGCGCGGAAGCTCTTCTCGAAGCGGCTTGCGCCGCCGTCGGTCGAATAGGTCGCCCAGCCGAGCAGCACCAGCTCCACGTTCAGGTTCGCGCCGTGGCGGTCGGCCAGATACACCAGGCTGCGGCCATTCGGATCAACCGGCGCCACCGCGGGCTCCGCCAGGATCCACACGTCGCGCGCGCGCAACAGCTCGGCGAGCGCCCGCGTCGCTTCGGCGTAGCCGACCTGGCCGGGGCGCGGCGCCGCCACGTTGCGCAGGCGCACGTGCACGAGCTCGCCGCTGCAGCGCAGGTCGGCGCTGTCGGCGTCGGCGACGCGCAGGGCGCGACACGGGCCGAGCTGGGCGCGCGCTTGCGCGGGAAGGGAGACGAGCGCCGCGAACGCGACCAGCGCCGCGCCGAAGGCCCGAGAGAGAAAGTCGTGTTTGTTCATGCCCGGACAGAGAGCAAGCCGGGTGCCGCGCAGGGCGTGCGCTGCGCGCGCGGCGCGGGCCCGCACCGCAGCGGAATGTCTGCGTCAGCCGCCTGCCGCAGCTTTGCGCACGCGCTCGGGGGTGAAGGGCAGGTCGCGCAGTCGCAGGCCGGTGGCGTCGAACACGGCGTTCCCGATGGCCGCGGCGGTGGGGCCCTGCGTCGCTTCGCCCGCGCCCAGCCACGGCTCACCCGGCCGATCGAGGAGCACGGTTTCGATGTCCGGCACCTCGCCGAAGCGCAGGATCGGATACGTCTCCCAGTCCAGGCTGGTCACGCGCTCGCGGTCGAACCGCACCTCTTCGTGCAGCGTCCAGCTGGCCGACTGCACCAGCCCGCCTTCGAGCTGGTTCACGAGCCCGTCGGGATCGACGATCTGGCCGGCGTCGGCGGCGATGACGGCGCGCTCGAGGCGGATCTGCGCGGTGGCGTCGTCGACGGTGAGCTCGACGGCGACCGCCGCCCAGCTCTTCTGGTTCTTGTAGCGCGCGAACGCGAAGCCGCGGCCGCGCCCGCCGCCCGCCGGGCGCGTGGCAGGCTGCCAGCCGAAGCGCGCCGCCGCCGCGCCGATCACGTCGCGCGCGCGCTCGTCGTCCAGGTGCCGCAGCCGGAACTCGACGGGGTCGGCGCCCGCGGCGTGCGCGACCTCGTCCAGGAACGACTCGAGCGCGAACACGTTCGCGTACGCGCCGAGCCCGCGCAGCGCGGACGTGCGCAGCGGCGAGTCGGCGAGGAAGTGCTTCACGATGCGCCGCTGCGGGAACGCGTAGAGCGGGTCCGCGTTGCGGTGGATGCCGCCGTGGTGCACGAGCATCGGGCGCGGCGACGGCGGCGCCATCGCTCGCTCGCGCTGCCACGCGGCCATGAGCCCGGACACGCGCTCGCCGAACGGGATCGCGCGGAGCGCGTGCGTGAAGCCGCGCGCCTCGTGACACCAATCGGTGACGCGGCCCTGCGCATCGAGGCCCGCTTCGAGGTCCACGATCATCGCGGTGCCGTACGGCTCGAACGCGTGCTCGTCCTCGCGCGACCACTGCACGTGCACGGGCCGGCCGGGCAACGCGTGCGCGACGAGCGCGGCATCGAACGCGACGTCGTCGGCGCCGTTGTGACCGTAGCAGCCGGGGCCTTCGACGTGGATCAGGCGCACGCGCTCCGCCGGCAGCGCGAGCGCCTGCGCGATCGCGGGCCGCAGCACCGAGACGCCCTGCGTATGGGTCCAGACCGTGAGCGCGCCGGCGACTTCGTGCGCCATGGCTGCGGAGGGGCCGATCGAGGCGTGCATCTGGTAGGGGCGCGTGTACGTGGCGCGCAGCGAGCGCACGACACCATCGGGTGTTACGCGCGGCGGCAGCGGTGCATCGACGGCGACGCCGTTCTCGACGGGATAGCTCTTCGCCTCGGCCGCGCGCATGCGCGCGAACAGCTCGTCCTGTGGCCACCCGTCGGGCGCGGGCTCCCAGCGCGCCGACTTGCGCAGCCGCGCGGCGGCGGCGTCGGCTTGCGCCGCGCTCTCTGCGGCGACCGCGACGAAGCTGCCGTCGCGCACGACCGCAACCACGCCGGGCAGGCGGCGCGCTTCCGCGTCGTCCAGCTCGACGAGGCGCGCGCGCGCCGTCGGACCGCGCACCACGCGCGCGTGCAGCATGCCGGGCAGCCGCAGGTCCTGCGCGAACACCGCGCGGCCCGAGACGAGCTCCTCCATGCCGACGCGCGCGCCGGAGCGGCCGAGCACGCGGTACTCGCTCGCCGGCTTGGCGGGCGCGTCCGCGCTCACCTTGCGCGCGAAGCGCTTCCCGCCGAACAGCGCGAAGTACGTGGTGCCGCCCTCGCGGCCGGGCGCCGAGATCGCGCCGTCCCGCACGCGGAGCGCGTCGACGTGCACGCCGAGCTCCTCGGCCGCCGTCTCGAGCAGCGCCCGGCGCGCCTCGGCGGCGGCGAGCCGCAGCGCGGTGCCGCTCTCCTCGAGCGAGTTGCTGCCCACGGTGTAGAGCTCGTTCGGGCCGCTCGCCGTGTCGGCCGTGCGCACACGCACGCGCGCGGGCGCCACGTCGAGCTCCTCTGCGGCGATGCGCGCGAGCGCGGTCTTGATGCCCTGGCCCAGCTCGACCTTGCCCGTGAACACGGTGACCGTGCCGTCGGCGTTCACCGCGAGCCAGGTGTCGAGCTCCGGGTTGCGCTGCAGGCTGGGCGGGATCATCGCGCCAAAGCCCGCTCGCGCGCGGCGCGCTTCACCGCGCGCAGGATGCGCGGATGCGTGCCGCATCGACACAGATGTGTGTCGAGCGCCGCGCGGATCTGGGCGTCGCTCGGCTCCGGATTCGCGTCGAGCAGCGCGCGCGCCGCGATCACGATGCCGGGAATGCAGTAGCCGCACTGGGCCGCCTGCTCCGCCACGAACGCGCGCTGCACGAAGTCGAGCCCACCCGCAGCGAGGCCCTCCACCGTCGTGATCTCGCGCCCGGCGAACGACGCGGCTGCCGTCGAGCACGACAGCACCGCCTTGCCGTCGCACAGCACCGCGCATGCGCCGCACTGCTCGAGCCCGCAGCCGTACTTCGCGCCCGTGAGGCCCAGCTGGTCGCGCAGCACCCACAGGAGCGGCGTCGCGGGATCGACGTCGACGTCGCGCGCTTCGCCGTTCACGCGCAATTTCACGTTCGGGATCGTATCACCGCGCGCTACGCGCTGGCGCGCTCTTCCCGCACGAACGTCATGAGCACCAGTCCGCCCAGCAGGAAGATCAGGATCGACGCGAAGCCGATGCGCTGGCTGTGGAAGGCCTCGGTGAACCAGCGCACCGTGAACGAGCCGATCCACGCCACCGACGTGCCCGAGAGCGAGTAGATGCCGAAGAACTCGGTCATCATCGCCGGCGGCACGATGCGCGCGAGCATGGTGCGCGAGTTCGCGTACGCCGCCGTGATGAACACGGCCACGAGCGTCAGCACGCCGATGTAGACGAGCTCGGGCACGGTGGCGAAGAACGGCAGGCTCCACACGTGCGGCGCCGCGCGGTCCCACGGCACGGTGAAGAACAGCTGGTCGGGCGTGATCGACACCGCGAGCACGAGCCCCAGCGACGTGCCGCCGATCGAGACCAGGATCGCGCGCTTGCTGCCGAACGTGTCGTCGAGCCAGCCGCCGACGAAGCCGCCGAACACCGCGAACACCGACAGCACGATGCCGAAGATGGTCATGGTGAGCGAGTTCCAGCCGAAGATGCCCGACGCGTACACGCCGCCGAACACCAGCACCGCGGTCTTGCCGTCGTTGTAGATCATGCGCGCGAACAGATACATGGCCACGTTCCGGTAGCTGCGCAGCTCGCGCAGCGTGTGCGCGAGCTGCCGGAAGCCCGCGCGAATGGCCTCCAGTGCGCCGAGCGAGCCGCGGTTGCGGTCGGGCGTGAACAGGAACAGCGGAGTCGCGAACGCGAGCAGCCACACCGCGGCGATCGGGCCGGTGATGCGGTCCTGCTCGTGCAGCGACGTGTCGAGCCCGAACAGCGGATGCGCCGGCACGAAGCTCCAGTCCACGTTGCCCGGCAGCGAGAACGCCCACAGCATGAACACCAAGATGAGTAGGGACGACGCGTTGCCGAGCGCGAGCCCGAGGCCCGACAGGAAGCCCACACGCGCCGCCGGCGCGATCGACGGCAGCATGGCGTTGTGGAACACGGCCGAGTACTCGAACGCCGCCGAGTTCGCGATCAGTATGAACGCGATCCACGGCACCGACAGGCCGGCGCCGCCCGGCAGCGCGTACCACAGCCCGAAGCTGGTCGGCGCCATCACGCACACGAAGAACGCGAGCCACGGCTTGCGGCGCCCGCCCGAGTCCGCGATCGCGCCGAGAATCGGCGCCAGCAGCGCGGTGGCGATCCCGCCGTAGCCGTTGATCGCGCCCCACACGGCCTGCCCGCGCACCGGGTCGCCCACCACGTGGTTCGTGAAGTAGGGCGCGAAGAGATAGATCGTGATGAGGATGACGTACGGGTTGCGCGCCCACTCGAAGACGGCCCAGCTCCACTGGCCCGAGACCGAGGCCGCGGGCGCGCCGGTGACGGCCAGCGCTCGCCCGTCGCTCGCCACACCCGCGCTCAACTCGCGCCCTCCTCGCGCGCGTGCCCGCCGAGCAGACCGAGCGCCGCGAGCGAGCATACACAAGCGAGCCCGAACACGGGCACGAAGCCGAGCGCCTGCGCTGCGTAGCCGAGCGCGAGGCTGCCGAACGAGAAGCCGGCGTTGAACGCGCCGTTGAAGAGCCCCGTGAGCTTGCCGCGCACGTCGCCGGCCGCGCCGTCGAGCGCCGCCGCGCTGAGCGCGGGATAGAAGAGCCCGTGCGCCACGCCGAAGAGCGCACCCGTCGTCACCAGGCCGAGTGACTGGAGCCCCGTCATGGCGAGCGCAGACATTCCGTACGCGCAGAGCGCGAGGCGCGTCACGCGCACGCGTCCCGCGCGATCGGCCACGCCGCCGAACGGGCCGCGCACCACGACCGCGGCGGCCGAGTACGCCACCAGGAAGTCCGAGACGCGGTGGATGCCGAGCGACAGCGCGAACGGCTGGTGGAACGTGAACATCGCGCCGAACGTCACGCCCGCGAGCGCGGAGATCGCGCACACGCGCGCGAAGCGCGGGCGCGCCAGCACGTCGCGCAGGCTCGGCGCCGGCGGCGCCCCGGCCGGCGCGGTCGGGTGCGGGTCGCGCACGAACGCGAGCAGCAACAGCGAGAGCAGCGCCAGCGCCGTCGTCGCCTCGAACACGGCGGGCCAGCCCCAGCGCCCCGCCGCCCACTCGGCGACTGCCGGCGCCGCCGCGTTCGACAACACGAAGCACGAGCCGTACCAGCCGAGCACGCGGCCGAGCCGGTCGGGAGGCGCGAGGTCGGCGGCGAGCGTCGACGTGGCGACGAAGAACGCGGTGAAGCCGAGCCCGTGCGCGACGCGCAGCGCGAGGAGCGCCGGACCGAGCCGGTCCACGGCGCCGTAGCCCGCGCAGGCGGCGGCGAGCACCGCCGCACCCGCGAAGGCCAGCGGCAGGCGCCCGCGCCGGTCGACCCACACGCCCACCGGCGCGACGAGCGCGACGTTCGCGAACCACGTCGCCGACATGTAGACACCGATCTGTGACGCATTCGCGTGGAGCTCGAGCTCGAGGAACTTCGGCATGAGGAAGTACGCGGAGTGCGCGAGTCCGAAGCTCACCACGGCCAGCATCAGTGCCGGGAGCTGCGCCGCGACGCGGGCAGACTTCGGGCTCGGCGGGTGCGGCAGCGGCGCGGACAAGGCGCTCAGCTTACCCAGTAGGTCGCGTACGCGCAGAGCGCCCAGGTCCCGAACGCGAGCCAGAGCGCGGGCGCGGCCCGGCCGAGCCGCGCGGCCGCGAGGTCGAGCCCGAGCCCGCCGAAGGCGGCGAGCGGCACGAGCGCGCCGAGCCCGTAGAACGCCTTGCACTGGGCGTAGAAGGGCAGGCGCAGCGACAGCGAGACGAGCGCGAAGCCCGTCGCGAGCGCCGTGCCGACGACCAGCCAGCCTGCCGCCCCGGGCGCGCGCACGAGCTTCGCGAGCGTCGCTGCGAAGCCGAGCGCCACCGCTGCGCTCGGCACGAGCGCGAGCCAGACGCCGGCGCGCAGCAGCTGCCAGTGCCACGGGGGCGCGTACGCGGGGCTCGCCATGCCGCCGACCAGGCCATCGCCCCACGCCGTCGAGTACAGGCCGTCGAGGCAGCCGTTGCACGCGGCGAAGACTGGGTAAGTCAGTGACTCGCCGAAGCGGAGATAGTCACCCGCCGTGCGGTAGCCCGGGTCCTGCCACCACGGCCGGCCGGCCAGCGCGTCCCAGTTTCCCACGAGCGGCGAGCCGAAGTGCCACCAGACGCGCGCGTAGTGCCAGCCTGCGACGGCGACGAGCGCCGCGAGCGCGCTGCCCAGCGTCGCGAGCCAGACGCGCGGCGCGCGCTCGCTGCGGGCGACGAGCCGCCCCGCCAGCACCGCGAGAGCGACCACGGCCGGGACCAGCCCCGAGAACTTCGCGAGCAGACCCAGCCCGAGCAGCGCGCCCAGCGCCGCGTGTACGCGCGCGCCGCGCAAGTCGAGCACCGCGATGCGCAGAGCGAGCCACAGCGCGCACGACGCCAGGGCAGCGCTCCACAGCTCGTTCGTCACGTACTGCGCCAGGTAGAGCTGCATCGGCAGGAACAGTGCGAGCGCGAGCCCCGCGAGCCGCGCCTTCGCCCGCTCCGGGAACGAGAGACCGAGCGCGCCCCACACGGCCGCGCACTGCACCACCGCCGCCAGTGCGTTCAGCGCGTGCAGCGCCGGCGCGCTCTCGCCGAACAGCGCGACGACGCCCGACGCGGCCGCGTAGTAGAGGGGCGGGTGGTACATGGACCAGCCCTCGTCGGCGAACGGCAGGCGGTGGTTCGCGAGGATGTACCGCACGTAGTCGAGGTGAGCGCCCGAGTCGAAGCCGTAGCCGAGGTCCAGGTTGCGATCGTTCCACCAGAGCAGCCCGAGCGCGAGCGCAGCGAACGCGACGGGCGCGGCCGGGGCCGAGCGGAAGTCGATCCGCGCCGTCACGCGGCGCAGGGCGTCGAGCCCGAGCCCCGCGATGACCGCACACGCGGCGAGCGCGATCCACGTCGCGCGCAGCAGCGCGAGCGCGTCGGCCGGCGGGCGGGCCAGCCAGTCCGACATGGGCCTCGTGGCGAGGCGCACGCGCTGCTGTCTCCCGTCGTCGCCGAGCGCCGTCCAGCTCGAGTCACTCGCCACGATCACACCGGCTTCCGATTCCAGGACCGCCCACACGGCGGGCGGTCCGGTGCTCGTATTCGCGCGCAACACCAGCTCGTTGTCGCCCGGCCGCAGGAGCGCGGCGACGTCGGCCTCGCGGAGCTCCTTCCAGTCGGCGCCCGGCGCCACGGTCGCCGCGGGCACCGGCGCGCCGTTCAGCTCCGCGCTGCCGGCGCGGAAGAAGCGCACGCGCAGGCGGGCATCGTGCGGCGTCGCGGCGAGCGCGAAGCTGCGCCGGAACGCCACGGTCCGCTCGCGCACGGGCCGGGCCACGCTCACCGGCGGCTCGGCGCGGATCAGCCACTCCGCGGGCGCGCGCGCGGAGAGGAACGGCACGTCGGGCGCGCGCTCGGCCTCGAACACGAGCCACGCGCCCGCGGCGAACGCGGCGATCCCCAGTGCCAGCGCCGCCGCGGCGCTCTGCGTTCGAGCCCGACCCCCGGACACGGCGCGGGAGAGTATCGCGTGAGATAGGATGACCGCGATGGCGCTCGCGCTCGCGGAAGTTCGAGTCTGGGACGGCGCGAGCGACGCGCTGCGGCCCGGCCGCGAGACGCTGTACGCGGTGGGCGAGCGGCTGGTGAGCGGGCCGGTCGACGGCGAGCGCATCGACCTGCGCGGCGCAGTCGCGCTGCCCGGCCTGTGCGACGCGCACGTGCACGTGTCGCTCGACCCCGAGCGCCGCGAGGTCGCGCAGGACGCCAGCTCGGACGGCAGCGAAGCGCTCGCTGCGCGCGCGCGGCAGATGGTCCTTGCCGGCATCACGACCGCGCGCGACCTCGGCGGCCCCGAGTGGAAGGCGCTGGCGCTGCGCGACCGCATCGCGCGCGGCGAAGTCATGGGGCCGCGTCTCCTGTGCGCGGGCCAGCCACTCACTTCGCCGCGGGGTCACTGCTGGTACTGGGGCGGCGAAGCGGAAGGCGTCGACGAGCTCCGCGCCGCCGTGCGCCGCCAGGTCGAGCACGGCGCCGACTGCGTCAAGGTGATGGCGACGGGCGGCGTCTTGACCAAGGGCACCACTCCCGCGGCGGCGCAGTTCGGCCAGGACGAGCTCGACGCCATCGTCGCCGAAGCGCGTGCGCTCGGCCGCCACACCGCCGCGCACTGCCACGGCACCGAGGGGATCCTGCGCGCCGCGCGCGCCGGCGTGCGCACGATCGAGCACTGCTCCTTCGCGAGCGAGGACGGCTTCGGCGGCGCGCTCGACCTGGAGGTGGTCGGCGAGATCGCCCGCGCGGGCGCGTGGGTCTCGCCGACCGTGAACACCGGCTTCGCGCGCTTCTGGGCCGAGGACGGCACGCCGGGCAAGTTCGCGACGCGCATGGCCGAGGTCTACACCGCACTGCGTAGGGCCAACGTGCCCTTCGTGGCGTCGACCGACGCCGGCATCCCCAACGTGGCGCACCACCGCCTGCCCGAGGCGCTCGCCGTGTTCGCGCGGATCGCCTCGCTCGAGCCCGTCGAAGCGCTGCGCGCCGCGACCTCCGACGCCGCGCTCGCGCTCGGCCTCGAGCGCGTCACCGGCCGCCTCGCCCCCGGCCTCGCCGCCGACGTGCTGGTCGTCGACGGCAACCCGCTCGAGGACCTCGGCGCGCTTCTGCGCCCGATCCTGGTCGTCGCGCGCGGCCGCCTCGTGCGCGTAGACTCCCGGGCATGAAGCTCACCGGCCTGCACTTCTTCGTGCGCGACCTCGGCAAGACCATCGCCTTCTACCGGCGGCTCGGGCTCGAGTTCCCCGCGGGCGCCGAGAACGGCGCCTTCGTGGGCATCACGCACGACGGCGTCGACCTGGCGTTCGGCACGTATGCGCTGACGCGCGGCTACGACCGACGCTTCGTCGAGCCGAGCGGCGCGAGCCCCAACTGTCTGCAGTTCAGCGTCGCTTCGCGGGCGGAGACCGACCGCATCTACGCCGAGCTCACGGCGGCGGGTCACGAAGGTCACCTCGCGCCGCACGACGCGTTCTGGGGCGCTCGCTACGCCGAAGTGATCGACCCCGACGGCAACCTGGTCGGCTTCCAGAGCCCGGTCGACCCGGCGAAGCGCTCGCGGCCGCCCGACGCCTAGCGGAGCGCGAAGAACCAGTCGAGCGCTTCGGGCAGGAAGTCGGGCGAAGGCCAGTGCTTGCCGCCCTCGTCGACGCGAAACACTACGTTGTAGCCCGCGCGCTCCAGGTTCGCGCGCATGGGCAGCGCGACGTGCTGGAACGGGAAGAGGGGGTCGTGCGTGCCGTACTCGAGCAGCACGTCGGGCTTGCGCGCCGCGTCGGGGTCGAAGCTGGGCTCGAGCGCGATGAAGCCGGCCGCCCACGCCATGACGGCGCGGAACGTCTCCGGGTTCGACAGCCCGACCGACAGCGCGTAGCTCGCGCCGTCCGAGTAGCCGAGCAGCGCCTGGCGCGCGGGGTCGATCGGATAGCGGCGGTAGATCAGGTCGTACGCGAACTCGAGGAAGTCCAGGTCGGGGCGCTCCGGGCTCGCGATCAGGTCCCACGTGGGCAGGAGCGAGCGCGGCACCAGGAAGAACGCACCGCGCCGGTCGGGCTCGTCGCGCACGGCCTTCACCAGCATCTCGTCCTGGCGGCCGGCGCCGTGCAGCACGGTGACGAGCGGGTACAGGCGGTCGGGATCGACGTCCGTCGGCGTGAGCAGCACGGCGCGCGAGTCGCCGCGCTCGACCTGCACGTGGCCGGTCGGCGGCGCCTCGTCGCGCGGCTCGGGCGCCTTGTGAGTGACTCGCAGCGCGAGTGAATCGGCCGGCATCAGCCCTCGCCGCCGTGCACGGGCAGGATCGCGCCCGTCGTGTAGCTCGACGCGTTCGATGCCAGGTACAGGGCCGCGCCCACGATCTCGTGCGGCTCGCCGCCGCGCTGCAGCGGGATGAACAGCTTCGCGCGCTTCTCGAACTGCGCCATGTCCCACGCCTTCGAGATGTCCGTGAGGAACGGTCCCGCCATGATGCAGTTCACGCGGACCTTCGGCCCGAGCGCCTGCGCGAACGCGATCGTCATCGCGTTCAGCCCCGCCTTCGCGGCGGCGTACGGAATCACGTTCGCCGCGGGGCGCGTCGCCGCGACGCTCGACACGTTGATGATCGAGCCGCCGCCCGCTTCGGCCATGCGCGAGCCGAGCAGCGCGGTGAGCCGGAACGGACCCTTCAGGTTCAAGTCGACGACCTTGTCCCACATGGTCTCGGACACGTTCGCGACCTTGTCGTAGAGCAGCGACATGCCGGCGTTGTTCACCAGCACGTCGATCTTCCCCATCTCGCGCCACGCGCGCTCGGCGAGCTGCTCGACCTCGCCCCACTTCCCCACGTGCGCGGCGATCGCGAGCGCGCGGCGGCCGGTCTCGCGCTCGACTTCCTTCGCGGTCGCCTCGCACGCGTCGAGCTTGCGGCTCGCGACGACCACGTCGGCGCCCGCGCGCGCGAAGGCGAGCACCATCTCGCGGCCCAGGCCGCGGCTGCCGCCGGTCACTAGCGCGACCTTGCCGCGCAGACTGAAGAGCTCGTCGATCTCGCTCAAGGGGGTTCCTCCGTTCCTCGCCGCAGCATAGCCGGAGAGCCGCCGGGATTTCCCGCCGCGCGCAGCCACGCCTCGAGCGCGCGCAGGAACGGCTCGCGCGCGTGGCGTTCGCGCCAGGGCTCGTGGCCGCAGCGCGCGAAGCCCGTGTACTCGAGCTGCGGGATCCAGCGGCGCAACAGCTCGCGGATCGCGGGGCCGGGATGCGGGTCGTCGTCGCCGTGGAACATGTGCACGGGCGCACGGATCGCCGCGAACGCGGCCGGCTCCGCGCCCTGGGCCTGCAGCCGCAGCACGTCGTCCCAGGTCTCGACGTGGCCGCGCTCGTCGACGCCGAGGCCGCCGTCGTCCTCGTCGAGCAAGTCGACGGCGTACACGGCCGCCGACACGCGCCCGCGCCGGGCCAGGAGCGCGTCGCGCTCGGCCGGGTCGCGCGCTTCGGCGAGGCGGAGCCGCAGCTCGGCGTAGCGCGCGCGCATGGCGTCGTCGGTGCGCGCTTCGACGGCGCGCTGGAACTCGCCGCGCGTCGCCGCGTCGTACGTGCCACAGCCGACGAGCGCGAGCGATGTGACTCGCTCGGGGTGTCTCGCGGCGTAGGACAGGCCGAGCATCGCGCCCCACGAGTGGCCCACCACGTGCGCGCGCGGCGGCGCGACTTCGGCGAGATCGGCGACGTGGCGGGCGACGGTGAGCGGCACTTCGCCCGCGCGCCGCTGCAGCGGCTCGAGCACGCGAAACCCGGCGGCGAGGTCGCGCGCCAGCGCCGCGAGGCCGCCGGGTGCGCCCGGGCCGCCGTGCAGCAGCACGACCTCGGGCCCGGCCGAGCCCCAGCGCCGCACTTCGATCGGAGTCACCCGCGCAGCTTACTGCGGACGCTCGCCCAGGTCTCCGATCATGCACTTCACCGAGCCGCCGCCCTTCTTGTGGAACTCCGAGACGTCGACGTCCACGACGCGCGTGCCGGTGGCGCGCACGGCACCGAGAAGCTCGCCCGACACGCCGCGCGGCATGACGAGCAGCGACTCGCCGCGGCTCTCGAGCGCGAAGGAGTTGGCCGCGTAGATCGCCGCGTCGGCGGCGCCGATCCGCACGAGCCGCTCGCCGAATCGCTCGCGGAGCTCCTCGAGCGAGCGCGGGTGCAGCGCGTCGAAGTACGCCAGCAGGAACTCTCGGCCCGGGCCGAACGAACACAGACATGTGTCGCCGTGGTAGTAGCGCTCGTCGCACAGCTGCACCTGGATCACGCGCTTGCCGAGCGGCGCCAGCGCCTCGATCTCGCCCAGCGCGCGCGGCTCGCTGCGAAAGCCGTACACGCGCTTCCACGGCGGCCAGCCGAGCCGCGGCACGAAGCGCTGGCGGCGGATCGCGCCCCACGTGAACACGTATGCGTCGCCGGCCGGGAACAGGTCGGCCTCGCCCTCGAAGCGGGCCTCGATCTCCACGCAGCGCAGCCCGCGCCGCTCCGCGGCGGCGCGGTACGCCGGCTTCTCGCCCGCGCGCGTGGGCACCAGGTTCGACAGCACGAACACTTCCCCGTGTCGGAACCCTGCGTTGGCGGGATAGACGAGGCCCGGGTGCGCGGGATCGGCCGGAATCACGTCGACCGCGACGCCCAGCTCGCCGAGCAGGTCGCGCAGCCGGCCCCACTGGCGGATCGCGAGCGCGCGGTCGACCGACTTCTTGCGGCCGTACTTGTCGCGCGTGTGCGGGTTGGCGCCGCCGACCACCGCGAAATGCGCGGGGTCGCCCATGAGCACCACCTGAGTCACGCGAGGCTCGGGAAGCCCGGATGGCGCGCGGGCGCGCCGGGCTCGGCGACCTCGAGGCTCGCCTGCGGGTAGGTGGTGTAGAGCGTCGACGCCGCGCCCGCAGCGCGGTCGTTCCCGCTGCGCTTGATGCCGCCGAACGGAAGCTTCGACGAGGCGCCGACCGTGGGCGCGTTCCAGTTCAGGCAGCCGACGCGGAGCGCGCGCGTGGCGCGCTCGAACGTTCCGCGCGAGCGCGTGAAAACGCTGGCGACGAGCCCGAACTCGCTGGCGTCGATCGCCGCGAGTCCGGCCTCGACCGAATCGACGGCACACAGAAATGCGTCGGGGACGAAGTGCTCCTCGCGCTGGTAGCGGCTGGCGGGCTGCGGTGCGCGCAGCCCGTGCAGGCTGGGGCGCACCCAGTGGCCCGGCCGCGGGCCGTCGCACGGGCCGCCGCGCACCAGCGCCTCGCCGCCGTCCTCGGCGGCCCACGCCAACACCGAAGCGTGTCGGTCGCGCGCCGCGCGCGAGATCACCGGCCCCATGAACGCGCCGGGATCGCTCGAGTGCCCGACCGCGATGCCGCGGAACAGCTTCACCAGGCGCTCCGCCAGCGCGTCGGCGACCGAGCGCTCGGCGAACACGCGGCTCGTCGAGCTGCAGCGCTGGCCGGCGGTGACGCACGCGCCGAACGCGATCGAGTACGCCGCGTGGTCGAGGTCGGCGTCGGCGCAGACGAGCACGCCGTTCTTGCCGCCGAGCTCGAGCGCCACCAGCTTCCACGGCTGGTCGAGCGTCGCCTCGAGGATGCGCCGGCCCGCCGCGTACGAGCCCGTGAAGAGCACGCCGTCCGAATCCGGATGCGCGGCGAGCGCGGCGCCCACCGCCGCGTCGCCCTGCACCACGTTTGCCACGCCGGCCGGGAACGCGGCGCGCTGCAGCAGCTCGGCGTACAGCTGCCCCGTCGCGGGCGTCTTGTCGGACGGCTTCACCACCACGCAGTTCCCCGTCGCGAGCGCGGGCACCACGTGGCCGTGCATCAGGTGGCCGGGGAAGTTGAACGGGCCGATCACGCCGAACACGCCGCGCGCGTTCGCGCGCCAGCGGCCGACCTGCCCCGCACCCAGCTCGAAGCTGCGCTCCGCCACGAGCTCGAGGCCCTGCGAGAGCGTGATGTCGAACTTCGCGAGCATGGCCTGGACTTCGCTGCGCGCCTCCCAGAGCGGCTTGCCGACTTCGAGCGCGATTGCGGAGGCAAAGCGCTCGGCGTCGGCGCGCAGCGCGTCGCGAAAGCGCACGAGCGCGGCGGCGCGTAGCTCGGCTGCGGCGTCGCGCCAGGCGGGCCAGGCCTTGCGCGCCGCTGCGACCGCTTCGCCGACCGACTCGACCGCGAAAGGGAACGCGCCGAGTGACTCGCGCGTGTCTCCCGGATCCCAGGCGACGAGCTCGCCGTCCGCGTGCGCCGGCAGGCGCAGGCGGCCGTCCACCAGGTCGCCGCGCGCTTCGAAGAGCGGCGCGTCAGCCACGGTCCGCTCGCCGGCCCGACGGGCGCGGCAACGGCGTCAGCGCCGCCTCGTCGCCCGTGCCGATGCCCAGCCGCTCGCGCGCCTCCTTCGCCACGCGGAGCTCCGCGCCCGCGGCCTCGGCGGGCGCGATCACCGCGCGGAAGGCGCCGCCCTCTTCGGTCGACACGATCGCGAGCGGCGCGCCCTCGGGCGGCGCGGCTTCGCAGACGATGCCGCGCGCGGTGTGCTCGATCGGCAGCACGCGCGACGTCGGCGCGCCGACGAAAGGCCCGCCGTCGAACGGGTCGATCTCGTCGATCCAGTGCAGCCCGGCCGCCTCGAGCAGCCGCAGCGCGGGCGCGGTCTCCTCGTGCACCTGGCCGATCTGCGCCGCCACGTCGGCGTCCAGCAGCGAGGCGTAGAACGGCGTGTCCGGGAACAGGTCGAGCACGAAGCTCTTGTCGGTCGCGCTGCGGTGATCCGCTTCGGTGTAGCTCATGCCGGTGAAGCGCTTGCCGAACGCGTCCCAGAACGCGCTGCGCCCGTGCGCGTCGATCGCGGCGCGCATCTCGGCGAGGATGCGGTTCTCGAAGCTCGCGCGGTGGCGCGCGACGTACGCGAAGCGGCCCCACGAGAGCAGCTTGCCCGGCGCGCCCGGCTTGCCGCGCGCGTCGGGATGCAGCACCAGCGAGCCGAGCTCGGTCGGGCCGTCGTGCGACGCGCCGAGCTGGAGCGTGGTGTGCGTGACGCGCACGCCCGTGCTCGGCGAGAAGCGCGTCTCCTCGCCCACGCGCAGGTACAGGTGCGGCATGCCCGGCGTGCCGTGCTTCGAGAGCACGGCCGACGTGCCGACCACGCGCTCGGCCTCGTCGACCAGCGCGAGCTGGTACTCGCGCTCAGCGGCGGGCGGCCCCGGCGCGCGGAACGCGCGCTCGGAGCGCTCGAGCCGGCGGCGGATGAACTCGGCGTCGTGCGGCAGGTTCGGGCTGTCGAGGAAGCGCGCCAGCTCGAGGATCGCGTCCAGGTCGCTCGGCCGTGCGGGACGCATCAGGTACATGGCGCGCCTCCCGGGCCGGCGAGCCGCGCGATGGCGGCGCGATAGATCGACACCGCCTGGTGCAGCTGCGACACCTTCGTGTGCTCGTTCGGCTTGTGCACGTTCCCGACCGACGTCCCCGGGCCGAGCACGACGGCCTCGAGCCCGGCCGCGGCCAGCACGCCCGCTTCCGTGCACGTCGCCTTCGTCTCCACGCGTGGCGCGACGCCGGCCTCGCGCAGCGCGGCCTCGAGCGTGCGCACCAGCTCCGCGTCGCGCGGCGTCTCGAGCGCCGGGTTCTTGCGCACCACGCGCAGCTCGGCGGCGCGCGCGAGCGGCGCGAGCAGGAGCTCCGCGTCTGCGCCGGGGATCGGCCGCACGTCGAGCCCGAACACCGCGTGCTCGCCGTCGAGCGCCACGCGGCCCAGGCTGGCCACGCTGCGGTCGGGCGAGAAGCGCGAGTCGCGGGGCGACGCGAGCTTCGCCTCCAGCTCGCGCCACGCGGCCAGGAAGCTCACGAGCGGTTTCGCCGCGAACACCGGCGTCTCGACCGAATCGCCCGCGCCGCGCGTCTCGCGCACGAGCGCGACCTCGCAGCGGTCGGGCACCACGTTCACCGCGCCCCCGCCTGCCAGCGCCGCCACGCCGAGCGCGCCGCTCTTCTCCACCCGCTCGAGCGCCGCGAGCACCGCGTTCTTCCCCAGCTCGGGCGCACTCGAGTGCGCCGCCGCGCCGCGCACGTCGTGCGTTTCGAGCGCCCAGGCGCATGTCTCCGCGAGCGGCTCCAGCCGGACGCGCGCCTCGTACACCGCGTAGCCCTTGTGCGCGTGGATGACCGCGAGCTCGGAAGGCTCGCCGACGAGCGCGAAGCGGAAGCCCTCGGTCGCGCCGCTCTCCACCAGCCAGCGCGCGCCGAGCATGCCGATCTCCTCGCCGAACGTGCCCGCCAGCCGCACGGGCCGGGCCAGCCGCGCGCGCTCGGCCGCGAGCGCGTGCGCCTTGCACACGAAGTCGACCTTGGCGTCCGCCGAGCCCAGCCCGTACAGCCGGTCGCCCTCGCGCGTCGGCCGGAACGGATCGCCGCCCGTCGCCGTCCACGCCGCGAGCTCGCCGGGCGGCACGGTGTCCAGGTGCGTCACCAGCAACAGCCCGCCGCCCGCGCCCGCGGCCGGCCCCGCCTCGACTGACACCATATGGTGTTGGATGCCGCCGGCGTACACGGCTTCGAGCTCGCCGGCGAGCCCGAGCTCGGCACACAGCTCGCGCGCCAGGTCCGCGATCGCCGCGTTGCCGAGCTTCGACTCGGACGGCGTCGCGATGAACCGCTCCGCCCAAGCGACTAGGTCGGCCATCCCGACCCTGCCATCGACTCGCCTACTTGGCCTCTTGAGCTGCCGGTGCGCAGCAGGGGCACAGCTCGCGGAGGCTCTCGAAGGTGTGGATGCCGGTGTCGTGCCCATCGCTCCAGGCGAAGGCGAGCGCGTAGCGCCCGACGCCCGAGATGCGCACGGGTCGCACGCCGGCGGGCACGTCGTCGGCGCGCAGGAGCGGCGCGCCCGTGTGCTCGTCGATGCAATGCGCGCAGCGACACGCCAGGCGCAGGAGTCGCACCGGATAGACACTCTCGTGGCCGTCCGACCAGACGATGCGCAGGCGGTCGGGGCCGGCCTGGGCGATGGAGAGCGGCGTCGCGCTCATCGTCGGAAAGCTAGCCGACCGCTGGGATAAGATCCCCGCCTCGCGGAGGACACATGGCGAAAGAGATCGTGGCGATTCTCGGGGGAACCGGTGAGCAGGGGCTCGGGCTCGCCTACCGCTTCGCGGCGGCCGGGCGGCCGGTGCGCATCGGCAGCCGCAAGGAGGAGCGCGCGCTCGAGGCGGCGAAGGAAGTTCTCGCCAAGCTGCCGGGCGCGGACGTGTCGGGCCACGAGAACGCCGCCGCCGTGCGCGCGGCGCGCGGGGGCATCGTGATCCTGTCCGTGCCCTTCGAGCACACGGCGGGCACGGTGAAGGCCGTGAAGCCGGAGCTGGCGCCGGGCACGGTGCTGGTGTCGATGGGCGTGCCGCTGGCGAGCGCGATCGGCGACGTGGCGTCGCGCACGGTCGGCGTGTCGCAGGGGTCGTGCGCCGAGCTGGTCGCGGCGCTCGCGCCCGACGGCGTGCCCGTGGTGTCGGCGTTCCAGAACGTGGCGGCGCACCGCCTGCTCGATCTGGCGCACCCGGTCGAGTGCGACGTGATCGTGTCGGGCGAGAAGGAGCCGCGCACGCGCGTGATGGCGCTGTGCGAAGACGTGCCGGGCACGCGCGCCGTCGACGGCGGGCCGCTCTACAACGCGCGCTACGTGGAGCAGATCACCGCGCTGCTCATCGGCATCAACATCCGCTTGAAGAAGCCGGAAGGCGTCGGAATCCGACTCACCTATCTGTAGATGAGACTCACATCACGACTTTGATCAGGTCCTTCAGGATCTCGCTGAGCGGCACCTTGGTGGCGATGAGCGGCAGCATCGGCAGGATGGCGGCCACCGCGATCGGCCCGATGGCGGCGCGGTCGAACGGGAACGGGCGCATCGCCTCCACGCGGTCATAGCCGGTGCCCAGGTCGGCGAGCGACGACGGATCCGGATCGCCCAGCAGCGCCGCGCGGTCGGCGTCCTTGCGCACCCACTTGGCGCGGAACGCGTCGTCGTGGCCGGTGGCGAGCGCGCCGTACTCGAAGAGTGACTCGTGCTTCAGGCGGACGAGCCGCGGCGCGAACGCGAGCAACGGCGCGAGCACCACCACGAGCACGAGCACCACGAACGCAGCCAGCGTGGGGTAGAACTGCTCGAGCGGCGCGTGCTCGTAGATGACCTGCGTGCCGAGCGCCGACGACAGCGACGCCGACGCCGCGAGCACGAGCGGCGCGAAGCCGGCCTGGCCGTGCGCGAGGAAGCCGAGCCCCGCGGCCTGGTCGGGATGCGTGGCCACGAGCCGCAGCTCGAGCCGCGAGATGCGCCCCAGCAGCGCCGTCCACAACGCGCCGCGGTAGGCCCAGCGCAGGAACAGGAAGTAGAAGATCGGCAGGCTCACGAGCACGTACCACCAGCCCGCGCCGGTGATCGCCTCGCCGTCGCCCGACGCGAGCGCGTGCCACGTCGACACGCCGTTCCCGAGCTCGCGGCGCAGCACGAGCCAGGCGAGCGCGTACGAGCCGGCCAGCATCACCGCTTCGGCGAGCGGCGACGCCACGCGCCGGCGCGCGCGCAGCACGGCGTCGAGGAACGCGCGCTCGGAGCCGGGCAGCACGAGCTTCGCCTCGCCGAAGCGCAGCAGGGTGGTGCGCAGCCGCGCGCCGACCGACGCGTCGGCGAACGTGAGCACCAGCACCACGAACACGAAGCGCGCGTACACCGAGAAGTCGCGCAGATACGGCACGGGCACGGCGTCGCCGTACGCCAGGCCCGAGCGCAGCGAGAGCAGGAGCGGCGGCAGCCAGGCGATGCCCGCGAGCACCAGCGCGCGCCGCGCGAGCGGCGCGGGATGCGCGGGCGCGAGGCCGATGCGCAGCCAGATCTGCCACGTCGGCCCGCCGGTCTCGATCGCGAGCTCGTCGTCGCGCTCGGCCATCGCTCAGTCCGGCAGGCCTACACGGATCTGTGCCGAGAAGTCCGGGCTCATGCCCGCCGCCTTCGCGCGCTCGGTGATCTCGCTCTTCGCGCGCAGCTCCGCGAGCGGCAGCTTCGACTTGAAGCTGCCGCGCTCCGACATCAGCTCGTCGAGGCGTCCGTTGAGGAGCAGCTTCCAGGACAGCGGCACCTGTCCGCCCGCGTGCATGACGCGGTTGCGGATCGACGTGGTGCAGTTCTGCGTGAGCGCGTTGTACCAGCGCGGGGTCTGCGCGAGCTGGTCGGCATCGCGGAGATAGTCGACGAGCAGTCTTCGCGCGTTCTCGCGCGGCGCCGCCAGCCGGTACAGATAGGTGTGCTCGCCGCGGAACAGGTCGCGCACGCCGATCACGTCGCGCTCGTTCGCCACCACGTAGTAGAGCTCGTACTGGCGGAAGAAGCCGAGCAGGGCCGAGTACGACTCGCCCTTCTCCTTGCGCGTCTCGATCGAGATGGCGAGTGGCGGCTGGTCGCTGAACTCCCAGCTCATGATCGTGTGCGCGTACAGCGTGGGGCCCCAGAACGAGATGAACAGGTCCGCGCCCAAGAGCTTGTCCAGGTCGAACGTGCGCGTCTCCCAGTGCGGCTCGTAGTCGGTCTCGCTCTTGTACGTGAAGTCGCGGATGTTGGAGACGGTCACGTGGTGGCCGTCGGAGTCGAACTGCGCGCGCGCGGTCTGCGCCACGTCGGGAATCCAATCGCGGTCGTTGCTGGGCGGGATGGTGAACCACCACAGCATCACCACGGCGGAGACCGCGACCAGGGCGAGCAGCGCGCGGCGGTACGGCCGCACCCGGATCAACAGGAACAGGAACACGAGCGCGACGAACGCGAGCGCGACGCCCGCGAGCGCGCGCGAGGTGGGGCCATCGATCCAGATGGCGGCGAGCGCCCACGCGCAGTAGCCGAACACGGGAATCGAGAGCAGGGCGAGGGCGAGCACACGGAGAAGTGTCACTGGAGCTCCCTGGTTGCGCCGCGGGCGAGCCTATCCGCGTGTGTCTGGGAAGTCGAGCCCCAGCGCGCGCATGAGCGCGAGCGCGTTGCCGCGTGCGACCACGCCGTCGCGCAGGCGGTAGTCGAAGCGGAGCACGCCGTCCGTGAGCTGGTCCTCGAAGTGCGCGTTCTTCGCGCGCGGCGCGAGCTCGTCCGCGATGGCCGCGAGCGCGAGGTCGTGGGTGGTCACGAGCCCGACCGCGCCGCGCGCGACGAGCCCGCGCAGGAACGCCTCGGCGCCGGCGCGGCGGTCGCTCGAGTTCGTGCCGGCCAGGATCTCGTCGAGCAGGAACAGCGCGGGCCGCGGCCCCGCGCACAGCTCCGCCACGCGGCGCAGCGCGAGCAGCTCGGCGTAGAAGCGCGACTCGCCGTCGCGCAGCGAGTCCTGCACGCGCAGCACCGCGCCGAGCGCGAGCGCCGACACGCGCAGCGAGTCCGCGCGCACGGGCGCGCCCGCGAGCGCCAGCACCACCGCGCTGCCCACGCTGCGCAGGAACGTGCTCTTGCCCGACATGTTCGAGCCCGACACGACGACCAGCGCGTGGTCCGGGTCGAGCTCGAGGTCGTTGCGCACGCAGCGCTCGGGATCGAGCAGCGGATGGCCGAGTCCGCGCGCCACGAACACGGGGCCCGACTCGGCGATCTCGGGGAACGGATCGCCCGGGTGCTCGAAGGCGTAGCCGCCCAGGTCGGCCAGCGCTTCCAGCTCGCCCAGCCCGTCGAGCCAGCGGCGCACCGCGGGTCCGTGCCGCGCACGCCAGGCCTCGAGCGCGAACGCGAGCTGCGTGCTCCAGGCGACCGCCGGGGCGAGCGGCGCGAACAACTGGTTGCGCCGCCAGTCGAGGAGTGACACCCATCGGTGTAGATTCGCGATCGCGCGCGACGGCGCGGCGCCCGCCGAGTCGAGCCGCGCGCGCACCTCGCGCAGGCGCGGTGCGTCGAAGCTCTCGCGCTCCACGCGCTCGAACAGGTGCGCCAGATGCTGGAGATCGCGCGTGCGCGCCGCGAGCGCGCCGAGCACCGCCCGGACGCGCCCGCGCAGCGCGAGACAGAGCGCGCCCTGCAGCGCCAGCAGCGCGAGCGCGAGCTCGATTCCCTCGCCGCGCACGAGCGTTGCCACGAGCGCCACCGCACACGCCGCCGCGAGCAGCGCGAGCCCGGCGCGCAGCCCCGCCCCGCCGAGCCGCGGCGCCGCCTCGGCCCACTCGACGAGCGGCTCCGCATGCACGCGCCGAGCGTCGTCGGGCCCGAGCGCGAACAGGTCCTCGCGCAGCTCGATGCGCGGCGCGAGCTCGGCCGCGGCGCGCTGGCGCGCGCGGATCTCCTCGGGCTCCGCCGGCTCGAGGAGCCAGCCCGCCAGGGTCGCTTCGCCCGCGGGCGTCTGCGCCTGCGACAGCAGCGAGAAGAGCCCGCCGGGCCCGAACAAGTCCAGCTGCGTGGCATAGGCGTGGTGCGGATCCGCGTGACGCTCTCCGGTGTTGCCCCAGTCCACGCCCTCGAGCGCGAGCCGGGCGAACCCGCGCTCGTAGAACGCCGCGCCGCGCGCCGCGCGCTCCCGCCGCTCGCGCGCGCGGTCATGCGCGAACACGAGCGAGACGAACCCCGCGCCCACCGGCACGAGCCACAGCGCGGACAACACGCCCGCCACGAACACCGGCCACGTCAGCGCCAGCCCGAGCAGGAACACCGCGAGCCGCGCATTCGACAACGCGCGCGCGCGACGCGCCGCGAGAGCCGCACTCGCACGCCTCTCCTGCAAACGCGCTTCGTAGAGCGCACGGACGTCCTTCACGCCAGCGATGATACGATCCCTGCGTGGCTTTCCTGTCTTTCCCGAAGGGCTTCCAGTGGGGCGCGGCGACGGCCGCGTACCAGATCGAGGGCGCGTGGCGCGAAGACGGCAAGGGGCTGTCGATCTGGGACGTGTTCTCGCTGCAGCCCGGGCGCGTGCAGGGCGGCGAGACGGGCCAGGTGGCGTGCGACCACTACCACCGCTTCCGCGACGACGTGGCGCTGATGAAGCGGCTGGGGCTCTCGACGTACCGCTTCTCGGTGTCGTGGCCGCGCGTCTTGCCGAACGGCGCGGGCGAGCCGAACGAGCGCGGCATCGACTTCTACGCGCGGCTCGTCGACGAGCTGCTGGGCGCCGGCATCGAGCCATGTCTCACGCTGTACCACTGGGACCTGCCGCAGGCGCTGCAGGACCTGGGCGGCTGGCCCGAGCGCGACATCGCGCAGCGCTTCGCCGACTACGGCGCGCTCCTGTTCGAGCGCTTCGGCGACCGCGTCACGCGCTGGATCACGCACAACGAGCCGATCGTCACGTCGATGATGGGCTACCGCGCGGGCGTGCTGGCGCCGGGCATTCGCGACGTGCGGCTCGCGGGGCGCGCGATCCACCACCTGTTGCTCTCGCACGGGCTCGCGGTGGCGGCGTTCCGCGCGTCGGGAAAGCGCGGCGAGATCGGCATCACGAATGCGAACACCAGCTACGAGCCCGGCGACGCCACGCCCGAGTCACGCGCGGCGTGCGAGCTGGCGCGCGACTTCGACACGCGCACGTGGCACGGCCCGGTGTACGGCCGCGGCTATCCCGAGTCGGTGCTGCGCTACTACGAGAAGCACGGCGCGCCGCTGCCCATCCTGCCCGACGACCTGCGCACCATCGCCGCGCCCACGGACTTCCTGGGCGTGAACCTGTACAGCCGCCGCCAGGTGCTCGCAGACCCGAGCCGCAGCGTGGGCTACTGCAACGCGCGGCCGACGCTCCCGCTCCTGCCCATGGGCTACGAGGCCGCGCCGTTCGCGCTGGGCGACTTCCTGCGCTTCGTGTCGAAGGAGTACGACCGCCCGAAGATCTACGTGACCGAGAACGGCGTGTGCGACAACACCGAGCCGGCGGGTGGCCAGGTGGCCGACGCCACGCGCACGGAGCTCTTGCGCGGCTTCATCGCGGGCATGCACGCGGCCATCGCCGACGGCGCGGCCGACGTGCGCGCGTACTACGTGTGGTCGCTCTTCGACAACTTCGAGTGGGCGTTCGGCTACTCGAAGCGGTTCGGGATCGTGTACACGGACTTCGCAACGCAGGAGCGGATTCCGAAAGAGAGCGCGGCGTTCTTCAGCGAGCTCGCGAGGAGGAATGGGCTCGAGGCGTAGATACCTGACACCAAGATTGTTAGATAAGCGCGACATCATGCGCACAGTGCTGCTCGTGCAGGACCCCGAACCGGAATCTCACTCAGGTCTACGTGAAGTAGCCGGGTCGCGCGCGAGAGACGTCTCATGAACGAGAGGCGCTATTGGGAACTGAGTCTGACGCTGCCAATCTTGGTTCCCGCCATCGTCTTCGCAGTGACCGCCGCCGTGCGGCCACTCAGTCCGAACAGTGTCGCCAACCCGATTTTCAGCGTCGTCGCGTTCTACCTGATGGCATCCGTTCCGTTCGGGTTGCCCGTGTACCTGCCGATGGCGGTCGCGGCCCTCGTCATGCTGCGGCGACGGGGACCAGGCTGGTTCAGGCGATGGCTCTGGGTTGCGCCGATTGCCTATTCAGCATTGTTCATGCCCCTCTACGCCTTCATGCTGGGTACTGAAACCGCCGTATGGTCTCTGCTCGTGGTCCTCGCGGTCGGGTATTTCTACGTGGCCACCGCCTGGATCGGATACCGTTGGATCGCTCATAGAGCGGTGGTCCAGGTCTAACCGCGCTCGAGCCGCCCGAATGCCCGGAAGCTGCGCAGCATGCGCAGCGTGAGCTCGCCTTGCCATTCGCGCCGGGCGATCTGCCATTCCGCGGGGAGGTGTCCCTGCCAGTTCCAGTTCGGGCTCCAGGCGCCGTCGGCACCCTGTTGCTCGAGCTCGCAATCGAGGTTCTCCGTGACCAGCGCGGCGAGCCCGGCATTCAAGGGGGAGTTTTTCGGCAAACCAGGCCGAAGAGCGGCCGGGGGGTTTGCCGTGAAGAGGAAGCGATTACCGCGGTAGATCTCTCCGTTGATCGTGATGAAAGTCGTTCGCAATCATCAACTACGGGGTCATTGAGGCAGAAGGTTCGAGGCATAGCGCGCTCTACACCGAATTGCGTCGCTTGCGGCGAGCGGGTGTGGCTTTGCCGCGCGGATCGCGGTGCTTCATGTACTCGTCGAGCCAGGCGCGCGAGCTGAGCCACAGGTTCCCATCGCGCACCGCGCGCAGGCGATCGCGCAGCACGAGCTGCCTCAAGTAGGGCGCCGAGTACGGGCCGTAGGCTGCGAGCGCACTCAGAGGAATCAGCTTGGCGTTGCCCGCGAGCCGTGGGATCAGGAAGCGGCTGAGCGTCCGACTCACTGCGCGCGCCACAACCTCCGCGAGCAGAATCGGCTTGCCGCTGTCCGCCTGGCGCAGCGCGTGCAAGTACGTGCCGCGGTCCTCCGCGAAGATGACCGCCGGGGGATAGCTGCGCTGCAGCAACATGAAGTTGAGCAAGAGGCGCCCCACGCGGCCGTTGCCATCGACGAACGGGTGGATGCGCTCGAACCACGCGTGGTGGATCGCCGCGCGGACGATCGGATGCTGATCTGATGCCTTCCCCGTCTCGAAGCTCCAAGCGTCGATCTCGGCGGGAATCGCCGCAGGCACCGACACCGTGACGCTTCGAACTCGCACGTTGGTCTTCCGCCATGCGCCCGGCTTGTCTCCCGTCGGCGGGGCCTCGACCGCCCAAGGCAGCTCCATCGCGATCTTGTGGATCTCGGAGACGACGCTTCGGGGAACGTCGCGGTAGTCGGCGGCCGTGCGGTAGACCCAGTCCGCCGCCTTCGAATACCCCTCGACCTCGAGGGACTCCACGAGCGAAGCGGACGCCCGCCGGTTCGTGACGAGCTGCTCCACCTGCGCCCGCGTCATCGTGTTGCCCTCGATGGCGGTCGAGTTGTGGACGTCGTCGATCCAGATGTCTCGGAGGATCTCGTCCGCCTCTACGGCTCGCGGGAGACCGCCGAGGCCTTCTCGCAGGAGTCGCACCTCGTCGTCGACTCGAGCCAGCAGCTCGTCCAGGGAAGGGCGCCCCGGCGCTCGGCGTTCATGGCTTTTGGTGCGATCTGTGGCCAATCAATCGACAAAGTAGCAAAAGCTGCTGGCTCATCCATGTTTGCGACTTTGACAATTGCCTACTCCAAGAACGCCTCAAAAGACGGCTGCGCAGATCCGGGGGAAATCGGCAGACTCCGCCCGCAGGAAGTGGCGACCAACCCTGGCTCTTCTCCGCAGCGCTATTCAGGATTCTCGGCGGCATCCGAGCGCTCTCATGTATTCTTCAGATTCGACGTTGCGAGGCGACTGCCGATGTCCCGCGACTCCTCGATCGATACCAAGGATCTCGACTCCGCAGGACTCCTGATTCGTCTGGAGTCTCTGGAGATGAGCTATGGCGAAGGCGAGGCGCGCGTCCACGCCATTCGCAAGCTCTCTCTCGAGATCCCACGGGGACAGTTCGTCGTAGTGCGGGGTCGGAGCGGCTCGGGGAAGACGACGCTGTTCCATCTCATCGCCGGAATGAAGCAACCCACCCTGGGCCGGGTGTTCGTCGGCGAGACGGAGATGAGCCGGCTCAACGAAGCGGAGTCCGCGCGGTTCCGCAGGCGGCACATCGGACTCGTGTATCAGTTCTTCAACCTCGTTCCGATTCTGGACGTGGTCGAGAACATCGCACTGCCGCTGCTTCTCGACGGAAAGAGGCTCACTGACTCTTTGCCGCGGGTCGAGGCGCTGATGCGTCGCCTGGGGATTGCCGAGCGAGCGGGTCACCTGGCGTCGAAGCTATCGGGCGGCGAGATGCAGCGCGTTGCCATCGCGCGCGCGCTCGTCGGTGATCCGGGCCTCGTGCTTGCGGACGAACCGACGGGGAATCTCGACGACCGCAACGCAGACGAGGTGCTGAACCTCCTCACGGAGCTCTGTCGAGAGCGCGGCATCACGATCGTGATAATGACGCACGACGCGAGCGCAACGGAGCGCGCCGATCGTGTGTTGACCCTACGCGACGGTGAGGTTCAGCAGGACCTTTGCGTCCGCGAGCCGCGTCCGGTGTAAGCGATGGCCAAGAGGAGGCGCAACGTCCCTCTGGTCCTCCTGCTCTTCTGGCGTCGCCTCAAGAGCCCCGACGGACGTCTCGCACCGCTCGCGATTCTGTCGATCGCGATCAGCGTGTCACTCGCAACCGGACTCGAGATGAGTTCCCGGAGCGCCCAGCTGCAGTTGCGGGAGACGGCAGAGGCAATCAATGGCGCTGCGTCCATCGAGATCACTGCAGGCACGGTCGGAGTTCCGGAAGCCGTTCTCGACGACGCCAGACAAACCCAAGGAGTAGCTGCAGCATCGCCGCTCTTGTCAGCAAAGGTCCGCCTCGTTGGCAATCCACTTCCCCTGAACATCGTGGGTCTGGATTTCCTGGGTAGCGAGCAGGTTCACTCAGCGTCGATCACGCGGCGCGGAGTCCAGATAAGAGATCCGCTCGTTCTGCTAGCCAAAGCGAACTCCATCGTCGTCACGAAGGAGCTTCTCGATCGCCTCGGGCTCTGGGATCGGTGGCTCGCGGGGAGCGATGTTCCTCTCGATATAACCGTCGACGGACAACCGAAGCAGCTCATCGTGCAGGGTTTGCTGGAACCCGGAGGGATCGCCTCTGCGTTCGGCGGGCAGCTCGCGGTGATGGACATCTACGCGCTGCAGAACCTGGTGGGCCGTGAAGGCTGGTTCGACAGCGTCGACGT
>DATJZN010000021.1:0-25064 GCA_035499075.1 Myxococcota bacterium
CAACGTCGGCGACCACGTGGTGCTCTCGTTCGCGCCGTCGTGCGGCGTGTGCCACTTCTGCAAGACCAAGCAGCCGCAGTTCTGCACGGTCGGCGCGCCGCACGGGCGCATGCTCGACGGGACCGCGCGCGTACACGCGAAGGACGGCGCGGACGTCGGCGTGATGCAGTTCCTCGGGTGCATGGCCGAGGAGGCGATCGTCCCGGCGATCAGCGCGTGCAAGATCGACAAGTCGATCCCGCTCGATCGCGCGGCGCTCGTCGGCTGCGGCGTGATGACCGGCGTGGGCGCGGCGATCAACACCGCCAAGGTCACGCCGGGCTCGTCGGTCGCGGTGTTCGGCTGCGGCGGCGTGGGCCTCTCCATCATCCAGGGCGCGCGGCTCGCCGGCGCGGCGAAGATCATCGCCGTCGACGTCGCCGACAAGAAGCTCGAGATGGCGCGCCACTTCGGCGCGACGCACACCGTGAACGGCTCGAAGGAGAGCTCGGTCATGAAGTGCAAGGAGCTCACCGGCGGGCTCGGCCCCGACTTCACGTTCGAAGCGGTCGGCATCCCGCAGCTCATGATGGAGACGCACGCGGCGACGCGGCGCGGCGGCACGACGACGATCGTCGGCGTCGGCAAGCTCACCGAGCAGGTGCCCTTCAACGCGCTCATGCTCTCGATGGAAGGCAAGACCGTGAAGGGCAGCTTCTACGGCGACACGAACTTCATGTCGGACTTCCCGATGCTGCTCGACCTGTACACGAGCGGGAAGCTGAACCTCGACGACATGGTGAGCGCCACGTATTCGATCGAAGACGCGCCGCGGGCGCTTCAGGATCTCGAGAAGGGCGTGAACGCTCGCG
This sequence comes from Myxococcota bacterium, assembly GCA_035499075.1. Lineage (GTDB taxonomy): Bacteria > Myxococcota_A > UBA9160 > SZUA-336 > SZUA-336 > VGRW01. The sequence continues at coordinate 852 of DATJZN010000021.1, forward strand.
GGGTGATCGTCTACCGCTGAGCCTCGTGGCGGCCCGGCGGGCGTGTCCGCGGGGCTAAGTTCGAAGCGAGCTCGAACTGGCCGGGATGCCGCCCTCGACCTGGTGGCGCATGGAGAGGCGCAGGCCGCCGTCGAGGTAGATGCGCTCGACGAGCTCCGCGGCGGCGGCGGGCGGGGCGACGAAGCGGATGCGGAGCAGGTTCGCCTCGACCAGGCAGTCTTCGACGTGCTCGCAGAGCGCGAGGCGCTCGAAGGCCGAGCCCAGGCGTTCCTTGTCGACGAACTCGAGCGTGTGGACGTACATACCCGCGCTCGAGAGAGGCAAGTCGCGTGCCTGCCCGCGCGTCCCGGGGGCGCTCCCCGGAGCCGCGGCTGCCCGGTTCGTGCGCAGCGCTCGACCACGAAGCGGGCACGCGGGACAATCGCGGCGTGGCGTACTTCGAAGCCGAGCCGGGCGCGGCGACGCGCGCGCTGGTCGAGCGGATCTCTTTCTCGAGCGACGAGGGCGAGCCGCCTTTTCCGACCTTTCGCGTGGTGCCGGACGGCGGCGTCGACGTGCTGTTCAGCGCGCTGAGCGGCGGCGCCTGCACCGCCCACGTGTTCGGCCTGAAGACGCGGCCGCTGTTCGTGCCGAACCCCGAGGCGCGCGACAACGTGGCGCTGCGCCTGCGCCCGGGCGCGGCGGCGCGGCTGTTCCGGCTGCCCGCGCACGCCCTCGCCGACGAAGCGCCCGAGCTGCGCGAGCTCGTGGGCGCGCGGGCCGATGCGCTCTGCGCGCGCGTGCGCGACGCCCGGGACGCGCGGGAGCGGGGCGCGGCGATCGAGGCGGCGTTCGCCGAGTGGTCCGGCGCGCTGCGCGCGCCGGACGAGGACGACGCGCTCCTACACCGAATGGTGTTAGCACTCCGCAGGACGCGCGGCACGGTGCGGATCGCAGCGCTCGCGGACGCGGAGCGCGTGGGCGTGCGCCGGCTCGAACGGCTCTTTCGCGCCCGCGTCGGGGTCGGCCCCAAGGCGTACGCGCGCATCGTGCGCTTCCATGCGGCGTACCGCGCGCTCGCCGCGGGCGCGGATCCGCTCGACGCCGCGCTCGCACACGGCTACTTCGACCACGCGCACCTGTGCCGCGACTTCCGCGAGCTCGCGGGCGCGCCTCCGCGTCGGATTTTTCCAAGCGCCGCGGGCGAGGCCGCCGCTAGCCTGCCCGCATGAAGAAGCTCGCGGCCGCCGCGTACTCCCGGGCGAGGACGTTTCTCCAAGCCCAGGCGCGCCCGCTCGAACGCGCGCGCTTCGCGCAGCACTTCGAAGGCGCATCCGCGCGGCCCGTGCTCGACGCACTCGCCGCGTTCCGCAACGCCGACGGCGGCTTCGGGCGCGCGCTCGAGCCCGACCTGCGCCAGCCCGAATCGTCGCCGCTCGCGACCGAGACCGCGCTCGAGCTCTTGCGTGAGTCGGGCGCGCCGGCGAGCGAGCCTCTCGTGCGCGGCGCGGTCCTCTGGCTCGTCGAGCGCTTCGAGCCCGAGCTGCCCGGCTGGCGCGCGGTGTCTCAGGCGGCCGAGTCGCACCCGCACGCGCCGCACTGGGCGTGGGAGCTGCACCGGCCCGGCGGTCCGTGGGACCCCGTGATCATCCCGAGCGCGCGCGTGCTCTCGCACTTGCTGCACTGGGACGGCCTGGCGCCGCGCGAGCTCGTGACGGCGCTCGAGCGCGGCGTGCGCGCGCACGTGGGGGCGCTCCGTGCGCCGGTGCCGGCCGACTCGCTCGTCTACGCCGCCAGCGTGGCGCTGCCCGAGCTGCGCGCGCACGTGCGCGCGCTCGCGCCCGAGAGCGTGACGCGGGAGCCGGCCGCGTGGAGCGGGTACTGCGCGAAGCCGCTGAAGCTCGCGCCGGCGCCCGACGCGCCGCTCGCCGAGGTTCTCGCCGCCGAGACCGCCGCGAACCTGGACTGGGAGATCGGGCGCCAGGAGGCCGACGGCGGCTGGTCGCCCAACTGGACCTGGCAGGGCCGCTTCCCCGCCGACTGGGAGCGCGCGCGGCGCGAATGGCGCGGAGAGCTCACGCTGGCGCTGCTGCGCAGCCTGCGCGCGTACGGCCGCATCGAGGGGCTCTGAGCGGCCGCGCCTCCACTTGTTCCCGCGGGGTGCCGATCCGCCGGAAGGCCCGGGACCGGCCCGGGCACACGATGGACGAGAGCGCGGGCAAGAGGGGCGCAGTGGCGACGGTGGCGGAGCTCTGCAGCGAAGTCTCGGCGGAGTTCTCTCGCCAGGGCGCGCTGGGTGTCTTGTTCGTCGACTGCGCGGCGCTCGACGAGGTCGAGGCGCGCTACGGCGAAGAGGCGCACGCGCGCGCGCTCGCCGCCCTCGCCGACGTGCTGGGCGGAGCGTCGCTCGAGGTGCTCGGCCGGCGCGTGCCGCTCGCGCGTGGCGAGCTCGGCCGCGGTGAGCTGGTCGCGTTCGTCGCGCACGCGGCCGGCGACGGCGACTTTCACGGCAAGCAGCTCCCTGCGCTCGAGCGCGCCTCGCGCGAGCGCATCGCGCGCAACGCGCAGCGCATCGCGTATCCGTACCTGCGCCGGCTGCCCGCGCTGCCGATCGGCGCGGCGTTCACGCTGCGCAACCCGATCCTCGCGCCGCTCACGCAGATCCGCGCCGCGATCGACCGGGCGCGCGCCGACGCCGAGCTGAACGCGCGCCTGGTGAACCGCGCGCAGCGCCGCGAGTTCATCGACATCCTCCTGCAGGGCAAGCTCCACTCGGTGTACGAGCCCGTCGTCGACGCGAAGTCGCTCACGGTGTTCGGCTACGAGGCGCTCGTGCGCGGCAACGAGGGCACCACCCTGACGTCGCCCGCGCAGCTGTTCTCGGTCGCCGCGGAAGAGGGCCTCTTGTTCGAGCTCGACTGCCAGTGCCGGCGCGCGGCGGTCGAGGGCGCGGCGGGCTTCCCCGCGGGCGCGAAGCTGTTCATGAACATCCGCCCGACGGCGATCCACGACCCGAACTTCCAGCCCGACGCGCTCACGCGGACGCTCGACCGCTGCGGCCTGGCGCCGGGCGACGTCGTATTCGAGATCTCGGAGCAGGAGTCGATCGACAACTACGCCATCTTCCGCGAGGCGCGCGACAACTACGGCAAGCTCGGCTTCCAGTTCGCGCTCGACGATACGGGCGCCGGCTACGCGAGCCTCGAGGCCGTGCTCGAGCTCACGCCCGAGTACATCAAGGTCGACCGCGCGTTCGTGCACGGCATCGACCAGGACTCTGCGCGCCAGAACATGCTGCGCGCATTCCAGACGATCGCGAGCGACATGAACGCGCGCATCATCGGCGAGGGCCTCGACACGCTGGAGGAGCTGCGCACGCTCGGCGCGCTGGGCATCCAGTTCGGGCAGGGCTGGCTGTTCGGAAAGCCGGCGCCGCTACGCGCCGGTGAGTGACTTCCGCAGCCAGTCGGCGAGCGTGAAGCGCAAGATGCGGTCGCCCGCGAACGTGCCGACGAAGATCTCGTCGCCCGCGCGCACGGCCACCGTGCCCGCGCCCATCGGCGGACCGCCGTTCTCGTAGATCGTCGTCAGCACGAGCCGCTTGGGCTCGACGGCCAGCACCGAGAAGTAGAACGGGCACTGGCCGCGCTCGAGGTCCGCGCACGCGAAGATGTCGAGGAACGGCGCGTTGTGCGACGCCACGAGCAGGAAGCCCTGGGGCGTCCAGTGGATGTTGTCGGGGCTCGCGACCTCCACCCAGTCGAGCAGCTCGCCGGTGCGGCGCGCGATCTTGCGCACCTGGTCGGAGAAGTACTCGTCGACGTACAACACCTCGCCGTCGCGCGACACCGCGACGCCGTTGGGCCCCGAGCCGCCCGTGCCGGCGAGCTCGCGGAAGCCCGTCGCGGGCTGCCACTCGAGCACGCAGCCCGTCGGCAGGCGCAACAGCCCGGCGAGCAGCGACAGCACGGGGTGCGTGCGCGAGGTCATCTTCGTCGTCACGAGGCCGCCGTCGGGCAGCCCAGCCACGGCGTTCAGCGACGCGTCGTCGGGCGCGACGGCGCAGCCGCGCCAGTGCAGCGCGGGTGCGTCGGGCGCGCCGGCCAGTTCGAAGAGCTCGATCGACTCGCGCCCGCCGTGGTTCACCGCGAGGAGCACGCGGGCGCCGTCGGGGCGCAGAGCCAGGTCGATCCCGTGCGGATCGAACGCCACACCGGGCGGGCCGGGACAGTGCGGGTCGCCCCAGCCCGGGGACGGCGCCGCTTGCGCGGCCTCCGCGGTCGGGAACGCGGGCGAGATGGCGTCGGTGGCGAGGTCGTAGAAGACCAGGCTCCCGGGCTTCGAACCGTCGATCGAGCCGAGCTGACTGGCGACGAGCGCGCGCCCGCCGGGCAGGAGCGCCAGGTCCTCGGGGTTGTGGAAGCCGCAGACCGGCCGCGCGCCGCCGACGGCGTTGCAGTCGGTGATCGGCTCGCGCGGCCGAGCGCACGCGAGCGCGCCGAAGAGCAGCGCGCCGAGCGCCGCCGCCGCGCGCGCGCTCACGAGAGCTGCGCCAACACCGGCGCGTGGTCGGACGCGCCCTTGCCCTTGCGCTCGTCGCGATCGATCGCGACGTCCTGCACGCGCGCCAGGAGCGGGCGCGTCACGAGCACGTGGTCGATGCGCAGCCCGCGGTTCTTCGGGAAGCCGAGCATCCGGTAGTCCCACCACGTGAACGCGACCTTGTCGGGGTACTTCGCGCGGAACGAGTCGACGAGCCCCCAGCGCTCCACGTCGGCGAGCGCCGCGCGCTCGGCGTCGCTGCACATGATCTCGCCACGCCATTGCAGCGGGTCGTGCACGTCCAGGTCGCCGGGCGCGACGTTGAAGTCGCCGCCGAGCGCGAGCTCGCGCGCGGGGTCGGCCTCGCGCTCGAGGTACTTCCGCAGCCGCGCGAACCAGTCGAGCTTGAACGCGTACTTCTCCGAGCCGACGGACTGGCCGTTGGGCGCGTAGGCGGTGAACACCTGCACGCCGGCGACGGTGGCACCGAGGAAGCGCGCCTGCACGTCGTCGCCGCCGTCACAGAAGCCCGCGCGCACGTCGGTGAGCTTCGCCTTGGCGAGGATCGCCACGCCGTTGTAGCCCTTCTGCCCGAGCGTGACCGCGCCGTAGCCGGCGGCGCGCAGCGCCTCGGCCGGGAAATCGCCGTCGGCCACCTTGGTCTCCTGCAGGCAGACGACGTCGGGGTCGTGGCGCGCCAGGAATGCCAGCAGCCGTTCGCCGCGCTGACGGATCGAGTTCACGTTCCAAGTAACCAGCTTCATGGGAGCCGGCATCGTATCCCGGACGCTGCTTGACGGGTGTGGAGACCGGAACGAAGGTGTGAACGAGATGCGGTGCGTGCGCTGTGGTGCGGAGCTCCTCGCCGGACGCAAGTTCTGCGTCAGCTGCGGGGCGCCGGCGCAGGTGCCGTGCAGCCACTGCGGCGCCGGGCTCGAGCCCGGCTGGCGCTTCTGCCCCGACTGCGGCCGCGAGGTGCCGAGCGCCGCGCCCGCTGCGCCCGTGCCGATCGCGCCCGCCTCGGCGGCGCCGGCGCTTCCGGTACCCGCCGAGCCAGCGGCGCCTGCCGCCGACGTGCGCCTGTCGCGCCTGTCGCGCCACATCCCGGAGACGCTCGCCGAGCGCATCCGCGCCGCGGGCGCTGTTGCCGGCGAGCGCAAGCGCGCGACCGTGTTCTTCTGCGACCTCGTCGGCTCGACGGCGCTCGCGGAGCGGCTGGACCCCGAGGAGTACCGCGACCTGCTCGAGCAGTATCTCGAGCTCGTGCTCGGCGAGATCTACCGCTTCGAGGGCATCGTGAACCAGCTCGCGGGCGACGGGCTCATGGCGCTCTTCGGCGCGCCGATCGCGCACGAGGACGCGCCGGAGCGCGCGGTGCTCGCCGCGCTCGCGATCCAGCGCGAGCTGCGCGCGCTCTCGGAACGGCTCACGGCGAGCGGCGGCGCGGCGCTGCACGCGCGCATCGGGATCCACACGGGCGTCGTGGTCGCCGGCACCGTCGGCAACGAGCTCAAGATGGACTACACCGCGACGGGCGACACCACGAACCTGGCCGCGCGGCTGCAGTCGCTGGCGAAGCCCGGCACCATCCTCGTCTCCGACGCCACGTTCTCGCTCTTGCGCGGGCGCTTCCAGGCGCGCCGGCTCGGCCCGTTCGAGGTGAAGGGCAAGAGCGAGCCCGTGATCGCACACGAGGTCGAAGCGCCCGTCGAGCGCGTACACAGCTTCGTGTCACACGAGCGGGGCGAGCTGACGCCGCTCGTCGGCCGCAACGGCGAGCTCGGCCAGATCATGGGCTGCTTCGACTCGCTGGGCGGCGGGCTCGCGCAGATCGTTTCGCTCGTCGGGGACGCGGGCATGGGCAAGTCGCGGCTCGTGCACGAGTTCCGCAAGAAGCTGAAGGGCCGCGACGTCGAGCTGCTCGAGGCGCGCTGCTCGTCGCTCACGCGCGCCATTCCGTACTCGCCCTGGCACGCGATGTTCAACCGCTGGTTCGGGCTCGAGCCCACCGACGACGACCGCGAGAAGGAGCGCAAGATCGCGGCGCGCTTCACCGACCTGGAGGGCACGCTCGACCCGGACTACGTGCACCTGTGCTGGATGCTCGGCGTGACTCCCGCGGCCGGCGAGAAGCCGTCCGACGACTCCGTGAAGCAGGGCAGCTTCGAGGCCGTGGAGCGGCTGATCGAGCGCATGTCGGAGCGCGTGCCCGTCGTGATCCTCCTCGAGGACCTGCACTGGATCGACGACGCGTCGCGCGAGATCCTCGAGCAATCGCTCGCCGGCGCGAGCGGGCTGCGCGTGATGTTCCTGCTCACGCACCGCTCCGACTTCGAGCAGCGCTGGCAGTCGAACGCCGCGATGACCGTGCTGCGCCTGCGCCCGCTCCACGACGAGGAGGCCGCCCGCATCGTCGTGGCGCGCGCGGGCGGTGCCGTGCCGCCGGAAGTCGAGAAGCGCATCCTGCGCAAGGCCGACGGCAACCCGTTCTACCTGGAAGAGCTCACGCGCGCGCTCGTCGAGGACGGCACGCTCGCGGTCGGCGACGCCGGTGTGCGCGCCACGCGCAGCGCCGAGGAGATCCGCATCCCCGACACGATCGGCGAGCTGCTCGGCGCGCGCATCGACCGGCTCTCGCCCGCGGCGAAGCGCGTGGCGCAGGTCGCGTCGGTGCTCGGGCGCCAGTTCGCGCGCAGCCACGTCGAGAAGCTGCTCGAGGGCGAGCCGATCGACGTGCTGGCCGAGCTCCACGAGCTGGAACGGCGCGGGATCCTGCACCGCAACGGCAGCATCGAGCTCGGCGAGCTGCGCTTCGGCGAGAGCCTGACGCAGGAGGTCGCGTACGAAGGACTGCTCCTGCGCGAGCGCCGCCAGCTGCACGACCGCTGCGCGCAGATCTTCGAAGCCGAGGCGCGCGGCGAGAAGCGCTCGGGCGACGCGCGGCGCGCGCTCGCGCTCGCGGCGCACCACCTTGCGCGCGGCGACGACCGCGCGCGCGGGATCGCCGCGCTGCTCGACGCCGCGCAGCAGGCGTTGACGGTGCCGTCGTATGGCGATGCCATCCGGCTGTTTCGCGAGGCATGGCAGCTCGCCGAGCTGACCCTGGGCGAACGGCGCGAGCCCAGCCCCGAGGCGAAGCGGCTCGCGCTGCGCGCCGCGGTCGGGATCAGCGGTGCAGCCGTCGTGTACGGCGACGCGGGCTCCGAGCGCGACGAGCAGGCCACGCGCGCCGGCATCGCTCTGGCCGAGGAGCTCGGCGACGACGAGTCCCTCGCGCCGCTGCTCGTGAACTACGGGATCATCGTGCTGAACGGCACGAGCGACCGCTTCGCGGAAGGCGTGCAGCTGGCCGAGCGCGGCGTCGCGGTGGCCCACCGCGCGGGGCTGCTCGCGCAGATGCCGAAGATCAGCCGCGGGCTCGTCTGGGCGTACCTGCTCGACGCTCGCTTCGACGAGGCGCGCCGCCAGGTCGACGCCGTGATCGACTCACTCGTCGCTGCCGGTCACGCGGACCGCAACAGCGACATCTATCTCGGCACGAGATACTTCCGGAACCGCATGCTGCTCGAGTCGGATCACCTCGACGAGACGGAGGCGGACGCGGTCGATCTCTATGCCCGCGCGACGGCCGCGGGCAACCGCACCATGCAGTCGGCGAGCGCGTCGATCCTCGCGTCCGTGGCGACGGCGCGCGGCGACGCCGCCAAGGCCGAGTACTGGGCCGAGGTCGCCCTGCCCATCGCCGAGCAGATCCAGAACCTCGCGGCCGTGCGCGGCGCGACCGCGGCGCTGATGCTCGCGCGCGCGGACCGCGGCGAGCGGAACGCCACGCAGGCCGACCTCGACCGGCTCGAGAAGGGCCTGTTCGCGAGCGGCGACCTCGGCGTCAACTCCGACTCGATCGTCGAGGCGCTGCTCGAGGTCGGCGAGCTGCGCCGCGCGCGGCGCATCGCCGAAGGCCGCGTCGAGCGCTCGGGCGGCCGGCTGCGCCAGGCGCGCGGCGCCGTGATGACCGGCATGGTCGCGCTCGCCAGCGGGCCCGAGTTCCGCGCCGAAGCGGAGCGCGCGTTCAGCGACGCGCTCGCGCGCGGCGCCGAGATCGGCTGTCACTCCGCGGAAGGCCGAGCGCACCTCGGGCTCGCCGAGCTCGCGCACGAGCGCGGCGACGCCGCCGCCATGGAGAGCCACGCCCGCCAGGCGCTCGCGATCCTGCGCCCGCTCGGCTTCGGCCGCTACGCGATGAAGGCGGCGCGCCTGTTGCTCGAGCGCCTCGAAGGCGCCCCTCCGAACGCCTGAGCCGCTGCGCGCCGCTGGCTTGCGAGAAGGGCCGCAGCACCGATTGACAAGATCGGTCGATGCGACTAACCGGAAGAACGACAAGTGGCGCGGAGGACCCCCCGATGGCGCGCTATGCCTACGATCGACTGACGGCGCTCGACAACTCCTTCCTGTTGCTCGAGAAGCCCAACAGCTACATGCACGTCGCGGCGACCCAGATCTTCAAGACGGGTCCGCTGCGCATGGAGGGCGGCGGCGTCGACGCGGGCCGCATCCGCAAGCTGGTTGCGGCGCTCTTGCACCGCATCCCGCGCTATCGCCAGAAGCTCGCGTGGATCCCGTTCGAGAATCACCCCGTCTGGGTCGACGACGAGAACTTCAACCTGGACTACCACCTGCGCCACACCGCGCTGCCGCGGCCGGGCACCGACGAGCAGCTGAAGCGGCTGTCGGGGCGCGTGATGCAGCAGCACCTGGACCGCGACCGGCCGCTGTGGGAGATGTGGGTCGTCGAAGGCCTCGAGGGCGACCGCTTCGCGATCATCTCGAAGACGCACCACTGCATGATCGACGGCGTGTCCGGCGTCGACATCATGCGCGTGCTCATGTCGACGGACCCCGACGAGCCGATCCCCGAGGAGCCCACCTGGGTGCCGCGGCCCGCACCGTCCTCGTTCGAGCTCCTGCGCCACGAGTGGACGCGGCGTGCGTTCCTGCCGTTCGAGATCCTGCGCGGCGCCGTGAGCCTGGTGCGCCAGGCCGAGGACGTGCGGCTCGACCTGATGACGCGCCTGCGCGCCCTTCAGGAGACGCTGGGTGGCAGCCTGCGGCTGCCGTCGGAGACGCCGCTCAACCGCGAGATCGGCCCGCACCGCCGCTTCGACTGGCTCGAGCTGGAGCTCGCCGACCTGAAGCAGATGCGCAAGTCGCTCGGCGGCTCGCTCAACGACCTGGTGCTCACGATCGTGACCGGCGCCGTGCGCTCGTTCCTGCGCGCGCGCCACGTGAACCCGGACCGCCTCGACTTCCGCGTGATGGCGCCCGTGTCCGTGCGCTCGGACGATCAGCGGGGCGCGCTCGGCAATCGCGTGTCGGCGTGGATCGTGCCGCTGCCGATCGACGAGCCGGATCCGCGCGCGCAGCTGTCGCGGATCATCGAGAAGACCACCCGGCTCAAGGAGTCGAAGAGCGCCGTCGGCGCCGAGGTGCTGACGCAGGCCGCCGAGTACACGCCATCGACCTTGCTCGCGCTGGGCGCGCGGAACATCGCGCGGCTCCTGCCGTTCAACCTGGTCGTCACGAACGTGCCGGGTCCGCAGACGCCGATGTACATGCTGGGCGCGGAGATGACCGAGGTCTTCCCGCACGTGCCGCTGGTCGACCGGCTCGGGCTCGGCATCGCGCTCATGAGCATGAACGGGAAGCTCTGCTGGGGCTTCAACGGCGACTACGATCTCATGCCCGATCTGCGCGAGTTCGTGGGCGCGATCGACCTGTCGTTCCGGGCGCTGCGCCAGCTGGCGCACGCGCGGCCCGGCGCGAACGGCCACGACGCCGCGGAGTCGCGCGCGAGCTAGCTCACTTCTTCTTCGTCGCGTCGGGCTTGCTCGCGTCGGCGGTCGCGGGAGCGGCGGGCGGCGGCTTCGCCGACACCGCGAAGGTCTCGCTGCGGCTGAACTTCACCGTGGCGCTCTTGAAGTCGAGCTGCAGCGCGTAGAGGCCTTCGGGCGCATCGGGCGGCACGGTGACGAACACGTCGATCGACCAGCGGCCCGCGCGCAGGTCGTAGGAGGCGTCGGACTCGCGCAGGATCGGCTGGCCGCGGTACATGATCTTCGTGTCGAGCCGGCCCGTCACCACGTCGGTCGGGCCGTCCGTGCACAGCACGTAGATCATGCGGTGGCCGAGCTCGTTGCCCGCGTCGATGCGCTTGGGCCAGACCTCGAGGGTCTCGAGCTTGAACCAGGGCAGCTTCTGGCTGGGGCAGTCGAACTGCTGGCTGACCTTCTCGGGGAAGTCGACCAGCCGGACGCCCGGCTTGCGGAAGGGGCGCTCGAGCGGCTCGGGCAGCCAGGCGCACGCAGAGCAGACGAGCGCGATCGCGAGGATGCGCGCGCCGATTACCTGCGGATCACCCAACCGTTCCCCCCGCTCGGACCGCTGCCGCTCGACATCTCGTCGGCCGGCGGGGCTTCGGACTTCGGGGGGTCGCTCACACGCACGTCGCGCGCGCGCGAAAGCGGGGCTCGGCGGGTCGCGTGAGGCGCGGCGACGGGCGCGCGCGCCGGGAGCGGAGGCGACGTTCGCGGAACGGAGGCGACGACGGGCGCAGCGTGCGACACCGGCGCCGGCGTGCCGCGCACGAGCTTCGCGCCGAACAGCAGCGCGGTGAGCGCGAGCCCGGCGGCGGGCAGCGCCAGGCCGAAGCGGCGCAGCGCGACGCGGCGCGGGCGCACGGGCGTGGGCAGCGTGGGCGGCGTCTGCGACGCCTGCACCTCTACACGCATCGGTGTCGCGCAGAAGACGGTGTCGACGCGGCTCGGGTCGTGTACGCGCTCCCCGCTCGGCGCGGCGCCCTGCAGCGCCTCGCGCAGCGCGTGCGCGCTCTGGAAGCGGTCCGCGGGGTCCTTCTCGAGCGCGCGCAGCACGACGCTCTCGAGCTCGGGCGACAGGCTCGGCGCGAGCTCGCGCGGCGGGCGCGGCGTCTCTTCGATCTGCGCGCGGCACAGCTCGTACTCGCTCTCGGAGTCGAACGGCACCTGTCCCGTGAGCATCTCGTACGCGAGCACGCCGAGCGCGTACACGTCGGAGCGCGCATCGCTCTCGAGCCCGCGCACCTGCTCCGGCGACATGTACTGCGCCGTGCCGATCATGTGGCCGTCGCGCGTCTGGCGCACGGTGCCGAGACAGCGCGCGACGCCGAAGTCCATCACCTTCACGCAGCCGTTCGCGCCGAGCATCAAGTTCGACGGCTTGATGTCGCGGTGGATCACGCCTGCCGCGTGCGCCTGACCGATGCCCTCGAGCGCCTGGAAGAGCAGCGGCAGCGCGCGCTCGGGCGCCAGAGCGCCGCCCTCGAGCAGGTGCCCGAACGTGCGGCCCTCGACGTACTCCATGACCATGGCCAGGTGCTCGGCCTCGCGCATCATGCAGTAGAGCACCGCGATGTTCGGGTGGACGAGCTGCGCGAGCGTGCGCGCCTCGGCGTGGAAGCGCTGCACCACTTCTGCGCAGTCGGCCAGGCTCGGGCGCAGGAACTTCAGGGCCACGTTGCGGCCGAGCAGGTGGTCGACGGCCTTGTAGACGTCGCCGACGCCGCCTGAACCGATCTTCTCGGTGATCTCGTAGCTGCCCAACGTGACGCCGATCATGTCGGTTGCGGTATCGGCCCGGCGCGCGTGGCGCTTGATTTCCAAAGCCGTGTGCAGAAGTCGGCCCAAGTCGCGCGCGGGCGAAGCCGGGCGCCGGCGCGTGCGTCGGAGTTGCGCACGGAGAGCTATGCTGGCGAGCGCGGAGGAGGGGGAATGACGGCCGACGGCGGCGCCTGGCGGCGCTGCAGCAGCTGCAAGCGCGAGATCGCGTTCGCGGCGACCTACTGGGTGTGCAACGTGTCCACGTGCAATCGCAAGCGCACGGGGCTCGCGTTCTGCAGCACGTCGTGCTGGGACGCTCACCTGCCGCTCATGAACCATCGCGAGGCCTGGGCCGAGGAGCGGCGCGCGCCGACGCGCGAGGCATTCCTGCGCGAGCAGGCGGCGGAAGCGAGTGCGCAGAAGGCCTCGCCTGCGCCTGCCGCGGCGGCGAAGCCGAAGCCGGCGCCCGTCGCCGTGCGCCCGGCCACGCCGCGCCCGCCGCCCGCGCCCGAGGTCGAGAAGGACGTCCTCGTCGTGGTGTCGAAGCTGAAGGCCTACGTGCGCGAGCGCTCGGGCATGAACACGTCGGACGCGGTCGCGCCGGTGCTGTCGGACGAGCTGCGGCGCCTGTGCGACCGCGCGATCCAGAACGCGCAACGCGACGGGCGGCGCACGGTGCTCGAGAGAGACTTCGAGTGACTCGCCGCCGCGCACTCGCCGCGCTCGCGGCGCTCGCGCTCGCCGCGGCGCCGTTCGCCGTGCCGCGCGTCGCGCGGCTCTTCGGCGTGTCGCCGCTGCCGGACAACTGGACCGAGGCGCGCGCGGGCTGGCTGTACCGCAGCGGCGCCATTCCGTCGCGCGACGCCGTGAACGTGCTGCGCAGCCAGCGCATCGGCACGGTGCTCGACCTGACCGACGCCGACCACGACAAGGCCGCGGGCTCCGCGGCCGAGCGCGCCGCCGCCGCGAAGCTCGGCATCCGCTACGTGCACCTGCCGGTGGAGCAGCCGCGCTCGGCGCTGCTGGCCGCGCTCGCGCAGGCGGTCGCCGAGATCGAGCGCGCGCGGCTGCGCGGCGACCGCGTGCTCGTGCACTGCCAGTACGGCCATCGGCGCTCCGCGGCCGCGCTCGCGCTCTACGCTCGCGTGGTCGAGCACGAGCCTCCCGACGTCGCCTACGTCGAGTTCACCCGCTACTCCGACGCCGATTCCACCTGGAGCGCGGGGGTGCGCAAGCTGCTCGAGGACAACCTGCCCGAGCTGCGTGCGCAGATCGCGGCCGAGCTCGCCGCACCGCAGCCGGCGGACCCGGCGCCCGCGCTTGACGGCCGCGTCGCGCGGGGCGGATGATCGGCGGATGCCCAGAGCCAACGCGAACGGGATCCAGATCGAGTACGACTCCTTCGGCGCGAAGAGCGGCGAGCCCATCCTGCTGGTCATGGGCCTCGGCGGCCAGATGCTGCTGTGGGACGAGGAGTTCTGTCAGCGCCTCGCCGACCGCGGCAACTACGTGGTGCGCTACGACAACCGCGACATCGGCCTGTCGACGCACTTCGACGCGCACGGCGCGCCCAACCTGCCGCAGCTCATGCTGGACGTGGCCTCCGGGAAGCCGGTGTCGGTGGCCTACACGCTCGACGACATGGCCGACGACGCGGCGGGGCTGCTCGACGCGCTCGAGCTGCCGCGCGCGCACGTGGTCGGCGCGTCGATGGGCGGCATGATCGCGCAGACGGTGGCGTACCGGCACCCGTCGCGCGTCGCGAGCCTCACGTCGATCATGTCGTCGACGGGCGCGCCGAACCTGCCGCAGGCGAAGCCCGAGCTCATCGCGCGCCTCGCGGGCCCTCCGCCCGTCGGACGGGACGCGACGATCGACGCGGGCGTCGAGACGTGGAAGCTCATCAGCGGTACCGGCTACCCGTTCGACGAGGCGATGGTGCGCGAGCGCACCGGCGTCCTGTACGACCGCTCGCATCATCCCGAAGGCCAGGCGCGTCAGCTCGCGGCGATCCTCGCGCATGGCGACCGCAGCCCGCGGCTCGCCGCGGTGCGCGCGCCGACGCTCGTCATCCACGGCCTCGACGATCCACTCGTGCATCCGGAAGGCGGCCGCCACACCGCAGCGGCGATCGCGGGCGCGCAGCTGCTCGAGATCCCGGGCATGGGCCACGACCTGCCGCGGCCGCTCTTCGGCAAGCTGGTCGAGGCGATCGCCTCGCACGTCGCGAAGTCGCGGATCCGCTAGACGGAGCGCGGGCAGGCCGCCCGCGCGATCATGGGGCGCTCTTCGCCACGAGCTCCAGGAGCTCCGCGCCGAACTTCGCCGCCAGCGCGGGCCCGATGCCCTTCACGGCGAGGAGCTCGCGCTCGTCGCGCGGCCGGCTCGCCGCGATGCCCTCGAGCGCCGCGTTCGTCAGCACGCGGAACGCCGGAATGCGCCGCCGCTTGGCCTCGGCGTTGCGCCAGCGCTGCAGCGCCACCAGCAGCGCACCGTCGACGGCGGCCGGCTCGGCGCCGCCGCGGGCCGGTGCAGGCCGCGCACCGCCGGCGCGGCCGCGCCCGCGCTTGCGCTTGCGCGGCGCGCGCTCCGGCTCCGCCGCGCGGGCGATGCGCACGGCGTCGAGCGCTTCGAGCGGGCCCTCGCGCGCCGCGCGCGTGAGGCGGATGCGCGAGAAGGCGATGGTCTCGCCGTCGCGGTCGAACTCGTCGGCCTCCTCCGTCGCGAGCCCGGCGCGCACGAGCCCGGCGACGAGTCCCTCGAAGTCGTGGCGGTCGAGCGAGTCGCCGAACACTTCTCGGTGTAGCTTGCCCGCGGCCTGGCCGTTGCGTTCGCGCAGGGCCAGCACGATCCGTTCGAGCTGCTCGCGCTGCGCGGCGTCGGGCGGCGCGAGAGCCAACGCGCGCGCCGCGGCCGGATCGCAGATGTCGCACAGCCCGCACGGCGCGCCGTCGTCGTCCTCGTCGCCGAAGTGGCGCACCAGGTGCACCATGCGGCAGCCGCGGCTCTCGGCGAAGCGCCGGATCTGGTCGAGCTGCGCGCGCTTGTGGCGCAGCTGCGCCTCGTAGGGCGCGCGCCAGCCCGGCTTGCCGCGCGCACTGCGGTCGTCGGCGTCGACCTGCGCGCCGCCGTGGATCCACAGCTTCTCGAGCGCCTTCTCGAGCTGGTCCGGATCCATGCGCAGCTCGCGCTGCAGCTCGACGCGCGGCTCGAAGCGCGTCGCGAGCGCGCGGAACACGCGCTCCAGCACGTCGGGCTCGGGGTAGTCGCGCGCCAGAAAGTGCTCGTGCGTGCGCAGGTCGACGAAGCCGTGAAAGAGCACCGCGCGCGCGGCCTTGCCGTCGCGGCCCGCGCGGCCGATCTCCTGGTAGTAGCTCTCGACGCTCGACGGCAGCGCCGTGTGCACCACGGTGCGGACGTCGGCCTTGTCGATGCCCATGCCGAACGCGATGGTGGCGACGATCGCGTCGAGCCGGCCCGCGAGGAAATGCGCCTGCGTCTCGTCGCGGTCGCGCGCGGCCATGCCCGCGTGGTAGGCGGCTGCGGGGAAGTGGCGCGCGAGCCGGCGCGCCAGCGCCTCGGCCTTCTTGCGCGTGGGCGCGTACACGATCGCGGGGCGGCGCTCGGGCGCGCGCAACAGCTTCTCGGTCGCGGAGTCGCGCGCGGACGGCGGCGTCTCGACCAGCTCGAGCGCCAGGTTCGTGCGCCGGAAGCCGTGGATGTAGCGGCCCGCCTTCTCGATGCCGAGCTGCTCGGCGATGTCGCGCTGCACGAGCGGCGTCGCCGTCGCCGTGAGCGCGATGACCGGCGCGGGCCGCAGCTGCGGCAGACGCTCGCGCAGCATGCGGTACTCGGGCCGGAAGTCGTGGCCCCAGTGCGAGATGCAGTGCGCTTCGTCGACGGCGACGAGCGCGGGCTTCCGCTCGGCGAGCTTCTCGGGGAAGCCCGGCACGGCGAGCCGCTCGGGCGCCACGAACAAGTAGTCGAGGCGGCCGTCGAGGTACGCGCGCAGCACGGCTTGTGACTCGGCGCGCGCCCGGCCCGAATGGATGCGCTCGGCGCGCAGGCCGCGCGCGCGCAGCTGCGCGACCTGGTCGTCCATGAGCGCGATGAGCGGCGAGATCACGAGCGTGGTGCCGCCGCGCGCGAGGCCGGGCAGCTGGTAGCAGAGCGACTTCCCCGCGCCGGTCGGCATGACGAGGAGCGCGTCCTCGCCCGAGGTGACGGCGCGGCACACGGCTTCCTGGAACGGCCGGAAGCTCGGGTGGCCGAAGCGCTCCTGGAGCAGTGCGAGCAGCTGGTCGGGCGGCGTCTGTTTCGGCGGCGGGCGCGGGCCCAGCTCGAGCTCGAGCTGCGGCGCGGGCGGGCGCGCGGGCGGCGCGGGCCGCTCCGTGCGCACGCGCTTCACGACCTCCACGACGTACTTCTCGATGTCGCGCATGAACGCGTCGAGCGAGTCGGCGCCCTTCTCGATGCGCGCGAGCCGCGACTCCCACGCGCCGGTCATCGCCGGGCTCTTCACGTCGGGGTGCACGATCTCGACGAGCTCGATGCCCTTGTCGGTCGCGCCGAGCGACTTGCCGTCGCGCTCGACGTACTTGCGCGCGACCAGCGTCTCGATGATCGACGCGCGCGTGGCCGGCGTGCCGAGGCCGGTCTCGCGCATCGCAAGGACGAGCTCGCGGTCCTCGAGGTCGCGGCCCGCGGTCTCCATCGCGGTGAGCAGCGTCGCCTCCGTGAAGCGCCGCGGCGGGCGCGTGCGCTTGCGCTCCGCGCGCGCGTCGGCGACGCGCTGCGGCTGGCCCGGCGCGAGGCCGGCGGGGAGCTCCGTGTCCGCGGGCGCGGGGTCGGGCTCGAGCGCGCGCCAGCCGAGCCGCACGACCGCGCTGCCGCGGCTCTGGAAGCGGTCGAGCGCGTCTGCGCTCTCGACGGCCGTCACGACCGACGTCGACGCGAACACGTGGTCCTCGTGCCACGCCGCGAGCAGCCGCCGGCACACCAGGTCGAACAGCGCGGCCTCGTCGGCGGACAGGCGCGCGGCGCCGGGCGATGCGCCCGTCGGGATGATGGCGTGGTGGTCGCCGAGCTTCGCGTCGTCGACGAAGCGGGACCCGAGCGGCCGCTCGCCGGTGCCCGGCGCGAGCTTGTCCTCGTACGGCGCGCGGATCGCGCGCACTACACGCGGAAGTGTCGCCGCCACGTCGCGCGAGATCACGCGCGCGTCGGTGCGCGGATACGACAGGAGCTTCCTCGACTCGTACAGGCTCTGCGCGACCTCGAGCGTCCTGGCCGCGCTCCAGCCGAAGCGGCGGTTCGCGTGGCGCTGCAGCTCCGTCAGGTCGTACAGGAGCGGCGGCGCCAGCCGGCGCGTCTGCGCGTCGACGGACTCGATGCGCGCGCGGCCCGTGCGCACGCGCGCCGCGATACGCTCGGCCTCGTCACCGTCGCCGGGCAGGCGCCGCGCGCGCTCCTGCGCCTCGGCGTCGGGCGGGTCGCCGGGCGCGGGCGGCCGGAACCACATGCCGCGGAACGTCGGCGCGTCGTCGGGTGCGGCTTCGGGCCGGAAGTCGGCCGAGACCTCGCAGTAGTCCTCGGGCACGAAGCGGCGGATCGCGAGCTCGCGCTCGACCAGGATCGCCAGGGTCGGCGTCTGCACGCGCCCGACCGACAGGAGCTCGTCGCGCGTGGCCGAGCGGCGCGCTAGCGTGTAGGCGCGCGACAGGTTCATGCCGACCAGCCAGTCGGCGCGGCTTCGCCCGCGCGCGGCGTCCGCCAGGCCGTCGAGCTCGCCTTGCGGCCGCAGGCTCGCGAAGCCGGCGCGGATGGCCTCGGGCGTGAGCGACGAGATCCACAGCCGCGTGACCGGCTTCGCCGCGCCCGCCGCCTCGCAGATGTAGCGGAAGATCAGCTCGCCCTCGCGGCCGGCGTCGGTGGCGCACACCACGCGCTCCACGTCGGGGTCGTGCAGCACGCGCTTCACGACTTCGAACTGCGCGCGCGTCTTCTCGTACACGACGAGCGGCCAGCGCTCCGGGATCATCGGCAGGAGCGTCTGGCGCCACGCGCGCCATTCCGCCCGGATCTGGTGCGGCTCGGCGAGCGCGGCCAGGTGGCCGATCGCCCACGTGATCACCCAGCCCGGACCGCGCAGGAGACCGTCGCCGCGCTGCTCGGCGCCGAGCACTCGCGCGATGTCGCGCGCGACGGACGGCTTCTCCGCGACGACGGCGACGGTCACCGGACGGTCCCGAGCTGCAAGCGCACCTCACCCGCACGACGGGACCGCGGCCAGGGGTGAGGCGAGAGTAGCGCGTCTAGCGGCGCGCGTCCCTGCGGTCTGCGACGAGCTGGAGCGCGGCTCCGGAGTCGTCGAAGCTCTGCGCGCGCAGCTTCGCGATGTACCCGTAGTTCGGGTCCGCTTTCAACGCCGCGACGGCTCCCTCGTTCGGGAACCGCCACATCGTCACGAGCCGATCGCCGGGCTCGCCGGCGACGGTCGTCTCGTGGAAGCTCGACACGCGCACGCCGCCGTGGCGGCGGGCGACGAGCTCGAGCGCGCCGTTGTAGACGCCGGCCTGGTGCAGCGAGACGCCGGCCTTGCGCGTGATGACGTCGAGCACGTAGACGTCGGCGCGGGCGCGGGCGGCGAGTGCGAGCAAGAGCGGTGCAGACACGGCGAGAGTCAGGATCGCGAAGCGAATCAGTCGGTAGACGTTGAGCGCGTTCATCGGCAGCCTCCTTCGGTCGGTGGGATGTCGATAGTTGACTGGTCGGTTTCCGCGCAGTGAAGCGGTTCACAGGGGAAGCAGCCCGCCGGCCGAAAGAACGCGCTCAGGCCCGGAGCAGCGCCATGGCCACGTCGGACAGGCGGCCGCACGTGCCGGGGTCGTCGTGGATGCACGAGAGCAGCATGCCGCCCTGCGTGAGCGCCACGAGCGCCTCGGCCTTGGCGCGCACGTCGGTGCCGCGCGGAATCTCCCCCGCGTCGACCGCGTCGCGCAGCGTGTCCTCGAAGCGCTCCTGCATCTCGCCGTACACGCGCACGAGCTTCCTGCGCAGCTTGGGCTCGTGGTTCGACAGCTCGCCCGACAGGTTCGCGAGCGGGCAGCCCGGCGTGCGCCCGCCGCTGCGTTTCGCGCCGCGCTGCGCCCTGGTCATGAGCGCGAAGGTGCGCTCGATCCGCGCCAGCGGCGCCACGTCGTCCGCGAGACCCGGGTCGAGCACGTTCTCGCAGGTGGCCTGCCACTGCGCGTCGATCACGGCCGCGGCGAGCGACTCCTTCGAAGGGAAGAAGTGGTAGAAGCTGCCCTTGTGGATGGCGGCCGCGTCGCAGAGCTCCTGCACGCCCACGCTCTCGTAGCTCCGCGCGTGGAAGAGCCGCGCGGCCTCGTCGACCAACCGCTCCCGCGCATCGCTCGTCCGGCCCATCGATGCGGGAGCCTACCCCACCAGTAGTCTCCATGGATATGGCTGATGAGCGAGGGCGCGGTGGCGGGACGGCCAAGATTAAGTCGAGCAAGGAGACTTGCGCTCCTCAGATTTCGATCGATCGATCAAGATCCCCGCGGCTCGTTTCGAGTCTTTGGGGGATCGGAAATGGCGGCACGGTTCTCGGCGTGGCTCTGTGGGTCGCTACTTTTCGCGAACGCGGCGACGGCTCAGACGACTTCGAGCATGATCGGGAGCTGGAAGCAGATCGCGGTGGGAGGCGGCGGCGGAGTCACCGGGTCCGCGATCAGCCCGACCGATCCCAACATCGTGATCCTGACGACCGATACCGGCGGGATCTACCGCACGTGTAACGGCGCCTACGCGTCAGGCGGCGGGGTGGTCCAATACCCCGACTGGGCCAACACCAACGACCACGTCGCGACGCCGACCGGCCCTGGCAACGAGTACGCGATCATCGTCGATCCGGTCTTCGACCCCACCAACTCGAGCATCGTCTACGTCAGTCAATGGAAGAGCACAGATTCCGGGAAGACTTACGCAGGGGCACAAGGGGCACTAGGGCACCCGAACGCGGTGATCGCCTTCGATCCGACCGATTCGACCGTCGTCTATGCGGGTGATCGGCTCACCGGTGAGATATTCAAGCCGGACTCAAACGGCGGGTGGACCTCAATCGGGATCACCGCCACGGGGTTTTGCTCGGACCCGACCAAGCATCCTGGCGTCACCGGACTCATCGTGAACAGCGATCAGAGCCTGCTCGTCGCTACCGAGTGCGGACTGCAGACGAACCAGAGCCAAAGCGGGGGCGCGTTCGTGGACTACCCGCACCTGCCTTCCCCCCCAAACCCTCAGCACTTCCGGATCAACAAGTTGATCGACGTGCCCTCCGGAAGCAGCGATGTCCTCGTCGCGCTCGTCGACTCTCACGATCCGGCCCCGGATCCAAGCGGCACCTACTACGGCGGCGCGTGGGTGAGCGACGATCATGGAAACCATTGGAATCAGGTGAATGGCTCCATCGGCACGCAGCCATCCCCGAACTGCCCGACGGGAACCTTTCGCGATGCCAACGGGGTCTGCGACCTCGACCAGGACCCTGACTTCGAACAGAGCTTGGTGCTGGCGCTGAATGCGCCGTGCAGCTCTATGTCGAGCTCGTGGTGCCAGGTACCCGGCTCGAGTGGCTCGGCCCTCCTGCCAATCGGCTCCGGCTCTGCCGCCTTTTCCGGCCAGTCGCTCAGCCTCCAGGCGAATTCGGGGACCTCGCAACCGGGATACTTCGAGCTGAGCGGGCCGATGCCAGCGACGCCGAACGCGAGATTCGTCATCGGGGAATTCGTCAACCTCACGGTCCCGGCGAGCGGCGCGCCCAGCGCTCAGGCATTCGCGACCGGCGTGTTCTGGTACACGGATGTCGCAGGTCTCACACAGGCCAATACCCTCCCGACTAGCGGAACGAACTTCCACACCGTGATCGAGGGCACCAACAGTACGGCAAGCGGCTGGGCCTACCGCGAAGCAGAGTTCACCGCTCCTCCGTCGGCACAATCCTTTAGGATCCAGCTGGCGGCGAACCCAGGAGTGACTGTCCTCTATGACAACGTTCACGTCAGAACGATCGATGGGTTGAGTCACTCCGGGAACTATACCCAGCTGGTCGGCGACGACGCCGGCAATCTCTATGTTGGCGCGCAGGAAGGTGCCACCTACATCCTCGACGATCCCGTTGCGACCGTCTGGCACGGCAGTATCGCGAAGGTCAGCAATACCTGGGTCGGGACCTGGGTGAAGAGCCTACGTCAGTTCTACGACGTGGGGAGCGGCACCAGAGTCGGGAACACCACCTTCCGTCGCTCAGGCGAGAGCGGGCGAGCTCCGGACACCGAAGCAAACACTCTCTCGATGGGCACGGGATCGGGCACCGGCGACCTAGTGCTCTACTACGGGACGGGGCTCTGGCTCTACCGGACGCTCGACGGCGGCGCGAGCTGGCAAGAGATCGATGCGGAGCCGGTCGGCACGGGATACCTCGGTCACGGGCTCACGAACACAGGGGTGACTCAGGTTGCTCTCGATTCACGGGTGCACCGCCTTTACTACGGTGACTACGACAACTACCTGTTGTTCAGCGCCGACCTCGACGATCCGAATACAAGCTCCGCTCATCCGACCTATCAGACCGTCATCCCTGCGAACGTCACCACCGACCCAATAACCCATCTACCCATCTCACCGTTCATCAACCTCGCCAACGAGAATCCCCCTTTCGCAGTCGATTCCGCGACGTCGATCGTTCCAGATCCCGCGGATCCGAACCACGTCTTCGCCGGTTTCGCGCTCCAGCCGCGTATCTGCTCATTTGTTGACCAAAGTGGCACAACCGAGTTCTGCGCCGGGCAGGGTGGCGCGACCGAGGGGCACTACACCCCCGCCACCGATAGCACCCCCGCGACTTGGAGGTGGGACCCGCTACGGCAGCTCGGAATACCGGACCCGAGTGCGTCGCCGCCCGTGGTGATCCCCGACGGTGGCATCGACATCGCGGTCGATGTCGGCGGCAACTTCAATCTCGCCGTCGAGATGGGGAGCGGTCTCTTCTATCGAACGACCTACGAGCCGAGTGATTCCTGGAGCCAGATCCCTACAGCGCTCTTCACTCCGTCTCCAAGCAGCAAGAATACATACCGGGTGCGGATCACTCCAAATCACTTGGGCTATGTCTCCATAGGTGACCCGCACCAGAATGATCTCAGCTGCACGTCCACCAATACCTGCACGATCGCCAACCTTTCGGGCGACAAGGCTCACCCGAAGACGGGTGTGTGGGCCAGCAGCTTGACGGACTTGCTGTACACTTGGGTGAACATTACGGGCGCGACCGGCGGAACTAACGCGATCCTCTCTAGCGATATGGGTTGCATCAAGAGCTCCGCGCCGAACCTCAGCCCGACCGAAGATGACATTCTCGCGGGTCTCGTCGACGCGCAAGTCACTGCCATTCTGCCGGTCGGTGAACGGACGATCTTCGTCGCCGCTTATTCGGGGGGCAATCCGCGGTTGGGCGGTCTGTTCCGCGGCCGCTGCAAGCTTGACGCTGCATCGTGCGTGACACCTGCGACCTCGACGTGGGAGTGGTGCAAGGTGATCGACCAGCGCAACGTTACCGGAATCGCAGCGTCACCCAATCCGCGCGTCTTCTACGCGGCGGTTTCGCAGCCGTACTCGGTGGACGGAGACTCGAGCAACAAAGCTGGACTCTGGATCAGCCGGAACCTGGGTGCGCCAGGCAGCTGGCAGCCCGTGGACACCGATGCGGCCGCACCCTTGGAGGACCTGGCGGGCCTCCAAGTAGCCGCTTGGACCAGAACGCCCGGCACGCCATCTCCCGAGACGGTCTATGCGTTCGGCGAGTACGATGGACTGTTTCAGGGAACTCTCACATGCAAGGCGCCGGGAGTGGACACGGATGGCGACGGTGTCAACGATTTCTGTGACAACTGTCCGAACCTCGCGAACGCCGATCAGACGGACGCCAACAACGATGGTCTCGGCGACGCTTGCGGACCCATCGCTGCCTTCAACTTCGACACTCTGAGCGCAAAATCGACCGTCGCTGATTCGTCTCCTTATCACAACAACGGGACGCTGAGCGACTCGGGCGTCGATCTTGTATCGAACGGTCATGATGGCGGCGCGCTCAAGTTCTCCGGTGGCGCAGTGACCTTGCCCGTCAGTAGCGTGTTGGACCTCTCTGGCAGCTCGCAAGCGCTGACGCTCGAAGCCTGGGTCGATCCGAACGACAATACGGCGAAGTGGAGGACGGTCATCCAGAAGCTCCCCGAGGACTACTATCTCCAGGCATCTGCCAAATCGAGCCATATCGGGAACAATGCAAACCTGGGGCTGACACTCGGCTCGTCGACGGCCGATCGAACTTGGTTGTCCAGTGGGATCGGACCCGCACCCTCAAACAAATGGACCCATCTGGCGGCGACCTACAACGATGTGACCGGCGAGGAAAAGTTCTACGTGAACGGCGTTCTAACGAACTCGCAGAGCCAGTTGTCTCCTCCGCGGAACATCAATATCACTGCCTCTCCGCTTATGATCGGCAACGACGGACAATCAGGAGATGAATTCATCGGATTGATCGATGATGTGCGGGTCTACAACCGCGTGCTCAGCCAGGCGGAGATCCAGGCCGACATGTGGACACCGGTGCCCTGATTCAAGGGCCGGCGGCGAGAGCCGCCGGCCCTGTGTCGTACTCGAGCTGGAGCGCGACGAAGTCGGCCGTGGCGGGGCCGTAGCGGCGGTCGATCGCAGCGAGCACGGCGTCGATCGCCGGGGTGCCGGCAGGCGGCAGGGCGACGCTCGGGGCGCCCGGGCCGTCCGCGAGCAGGATCAATCCGTGGCGCGAGCGCACCTCGGCTGCGGGCGACACCGCGCGCACCGAGGCGCGATAGGTCCGCTTCCAGGCGTCGGCCGTGAGTGCGAGCGCGACTTCGTCGACGCCGTCGTCGAGCGGCACGTCGACGGTCTCGTGCGACCAGAAGGCGAGGGTGTTGCCGATCGCGACGCCCGCCGCGGAGCGGTCGAGCGCGTA
>DATJZN010000022.1:0-69651 GCA_035499075.1 Myxococcota bacterium
GCCGGAGGGAACGGAGATGGTGATGCCGGGGGACAACATCACGATCGGGGTGGAGCTGCACACGCCGATCGCGATGGATGCCGGGCTGCGCTTCGCGATCCGCGAAGGCGGACGCACCGTCGGCGCCGGCGTCGTCGCGCAGGTCATCGAGTAACTCGTCATGGCGGAGATCGGTACCCCCAAGATCCGGATTCGAATGAAGGCGTTCGACCACAAGCTGCTCGACATGAGCGCGTCGGAGATCCTCGACACCGCGATTCGCACCGGATCACGCACTGCGGGCCCGATCCCGCTGCCGACGACCATCGTGAAGTACACCGTTCTGCGTGGACCTCACGTCGACAAGAAATCCCGCGAGCAGTTCGAGATCCGAACGCATCGCCGACTGATCGACATCCTCGACCCGACGCCCCAGACGGTGGACGCGCTCATGAAGCTCGAGCTCTCCGCCGGCGTGGACGTGGAGATCAAGCTCTAGGAATTTCGCGATGGACCTCGACCCGAAAATCTTCGACGCGCCGATTCGCAGCGACCTCCTGTTCGCCGTGAACGTCGCCCAGCAGGCAGCCCGCAGGTCGGGCACGGCCGCGGTGAAGAACCGCGCGCTCGTGTCGGGCGGCGGCCAGAAGCCGTGGCGCCAGAAGGGCACGGGCCGCGCGCGCCAGGGCACCACGCGCGCCCCGCACTGGGCGGGCGGCGGCGTCGTGCACGGCCCGCGGCCGCGCGACTACTCGATGTCGGTGCCGAAGAAGGTGCGCAAGGCGGCCCTCCGCTCTGCGCTCTCGCTGCGCAAGCGGGAAGAGCGCGTGCTGGTCGTCGACTCGCTCGACCTCTCGGAGCCGAAGACGAAGCTGCTCGTCGCGGCGCTGCGCAAGCTCGGTGCGGAAGACGCGCTCATCGTCACGCGCGAGCGCGACCGCACGCTCGAGCTCGCGGGGCGCAACCTGCCGACGGTGCGCGTGCTCCCCGTGATCGGCTTGAACGTGCGCGACGTGCTCTTGCGCAAGAGCCTCGTCGTGCTGCGCGACGCTCTGGCCCCGCTCGTCGAGAGGCTGTCATGAAGGACCTGCGCCAAGTCATCAAGAAGCCGGTCATCACCGAGAAGAGCACGATCGAACGCGAGAGCCACAACGTCGTGACCTTCGCGGTGCATCCGGACGCGAACAAGCACGAGATCAAGCGCGCGGTCGAGACGCTCTTCGACGTGAAGGTCGAGGACGTGCGCACGCTGCGCGTGCGTGGCAAGACGCGCCGCATGGGCAAGCACATCGGCCAGCGCCCGTCGTGGAAGAAGGCGCGCGTGCGCCTGCGCGCGGGCGACTCGATCGAGTTCTTCGAGGGAGTGTGAGATGCCGGTCCGAAACTTCAAACCGACGTCTCCCGGCCGGCGCGGCATGAGCGTGGCCGACTTCGCGGAGATCACGAAGTCGAAGCCCGAGAAGCGCCTCACAAAGGGCAAGAAGAGCTCCGGCGGCCGCAACAACCGCGGGAAGATCACGAGCTACCATCGCGGCTCGGGCCACAAGCGCAAGCTGCGCCAGGTCGACCTGCGCCGCGACAAGTGGAACGTGCCTGCAAAGGTCGCAGCGGTGGAGTACGACCCGAACCGCAGCGCCCGCATCGCGCTCCTGCACTACGCCGACGGCGACAAGCGCTACGTGCTCGCCGCTACCGGCATGAAGGTCGGCGACGTCGTGCAGACGAGCGACCGCGCCGAGATCAAGCCAGGCAACACGCTGCCTCTGCGCCTCATCCCGACGGGCTCGCTCGTGCACAACATCGAGCTCAAGCCGGGCAAGGGCGGCCAGCTGGCGCGCTCGGCCGGCATGGGTGCACAGCTCATGGCGTGCGAAGGCAAGTACGCGCAGCTGAAGCTGCCGTCTGGCGAGACGCGCATCGTGCTGGCGACGTGCCTGGCGACGATCGGACAGGTCGGGAACGCGGAACACGAAAATGTGTCGGTCGGCAAGGCCGGCCGCTCGCGCTGGCTCGGCATCCGCCCGAACGTGCGCGGCGTCGCCATGAACCCGGTCGACCACCCGCACGGCGGCGGCGAAGGCCGCACGTCGGGCGGCCGGCATCCCGTCAGCCCCTGGGGCCAGCCGACCAAGGGCCACAAGACCCGCAACAACCGCCGCACGGACCGCTTCATCGTGCGCCGCCGAGGACAGAAGTAATGGCGCGCTCCGTCAAGAAGGGACCGTACGTCCAGCCGTCGCTGCAGAGGAAGCTCGAGCGGCTGAGTCAGTCGGGCGGCCGCCAGATCATCCGCACCTGGTCGCGGCGCTCGATGATCACGCCCGAGATGATCGGGCACACGCTCCACGTGCACAACGGGAAGCTGTTCATGCCCGTGTTCATCACGGAGAACATGGTTGGCCATCGCCTCGGCGAGTTCGCGCCCACGCGCAAGCCCGTGGTGCACTCGGGCGACCGCAAGGTGAAGGCCGCGCCCTCGCCGGCACCCGCGCCCGCGGCGAGCGCCCCCAAGGCGGGCGCCCCCAAGGGAGGCGCGTGATGGAAGTGCGAGCCAAGCTGCGCGGCGTGCGCTTCGGCCCGCAGAAGGGCCGGCTCGTAGCGGATCTGATCCGCTCGAAGCCCGCGAGCCGCGCGCTCGAGATCCTCGATTCGTGCGAGAAGTCGGCGGCGCGCCCGATCGCGAAGGTGCTGCGCTCCGCGCTCGCGAACGCGGTCGAGCACAACGCGCGGCACCAGGCCGGCATCGACCTCGACAACCTGTTCGTGAAGCGCGTGACCGTCGACGAAGGCCCGCGCGGGTGGCGCATCCGCCCGCGCGCGCAGGGTCGCGCAAACTGGATCAAGAAGGGCTCGAGCCACGTGACCGTCGTGCTCGACGAGCGCTAGGAGATTCTTTGGGACAGAAAGTACATCCGTACGGCTTCCGGCTCGGGGTCATCAACGGCTGGCAGTCGAACTGGTTCTCGGAGCGCAACTACGCGAGCTCGCTCCACGAAGACCTGCGCATCCGCGACTACATCAAGCAGAAGGTCTTCCACGCCGGCATCAGCCGCATCGTGATCGAGCGCCGCGCGGAGAAGATGTCCGTGAACATCCACACCGCGCGGCCGGGCATCCTGATCGGCAAGCGGGGCGCCGACGTCGACGCGCTCCGCCGCGAGATCGCGGACATGACGCGCAACGAGGTGTTCATCAACATCCGCGAGGTTCGCAAAGCCGAGACCGACGCGCAGCTCATCGCCGAGAACATCGCGCTGCAGCTCGAGCGCCGCGTCGCCTTCCGCCGCGCCATGAAGAAGGCCATGCAGGCCGCGCTGAAGTTCGGGGCGCAGGGCGTGAAGGTGAAGGTCGCCGGCCGGCTGGGCGGCGCCGAGATGTCGCGCGTCGTGCAGTACATGGAAGGGCGCGTGCCGCTGCATACGCTGCGCGCGCAGATCGACTTCGGCTTCTGGGAGGCGCGCTGCCCCTACGGCGTGATCGGCGTGAAGTGCTGGGTGTTCAGCGGCTACGTGCCCGACGCCAAGCTGCACGAGCACCGCCTGGGAACTCCCGAAGAGGCGCCGAGCCGCTGAGATGCTGCAACCCAAACGAACCAAGTTCCGCAAAGTCCAGAAGGGGCGCGTGCGCGGCAAGGCGTACCGCGGCTCCGACCTGGCGTTCGGAGAGTACGGCCTGCAGGCGCTCGATCACGGCCTCGTGACCGCGCGCCAGATCGAGGCCGCGCGCGTCGCGATGACGCGCCACGCGAAGCGCGGCGGGAAGATCTGGATCCGCATCTTCCCCGACAAGCCGATGACGAAGCGCCCGCCCGAAACGCGCATGGGCAAGGGCAAGGGCAACCCCGAGTTCTGGGCCTGCGTCGTGCGCCAGGGCCGCGTCCTCTACGAGATGGAAGGCGTCGACCGCGCCACCGCGCGCGAAGCGCTGCGACTCGCGGGCCACAAGATCGGGCTGCGCACGCGCATCCTGGAGAGGAACGAGGCATGAACGCGGGCGATCTCCGCAAGCTCTCCGACGCCGAGCTCGACGACCGCGTGCGCGAGATGCGCGACAAGCTGTTCGACCTGCGCATCAAGCACGCCACGCAGCAGCTCGAGAAGTCCGCCGCTCTGCGGGAGGCGCGCCGTGATCTCGCGCGCGCACTCACCGTGCAGGGCGAGCGAGAGGAGAAGGCATGAACACCCGGGGTCTGCGCAAGACGCGCGAGGGCGTCGTGGTCTCCGACAAGATGGACAAGTCCGTCATCGTCGAGGTGAGCCGGACCGTGCTCCACCCGCTCTACCAGAAGTACGTGCGCAAGCGCACGCGCTTCATGGCGCACGACGAGTCGAACGCGCTCAAGATCGGCGACCGCGTGCGCATCGTCGAATCGCGCCCGCTGTCGCGCCGCAAGCGCTGGCGCGTCCAGGAGAAGCTGGCGTGATCCAGATGCAATCCATCCTCGACGTCGCCGACAACTCGGGCGCGCGCCGCGTCGCCTGCGTGAAGGTGCTCGGCGGCTCGCAGCGCCGGTACGCCTCGATCGGCGACATCATCGTGGTGTCGGTGAAGGAAGCGCTGCCCGGTGCGCGCGTGAAGAAGAAGCAGCTGCACAAGGCCGTGATCGTGCGGACCAAGAAGGAGATCGGGCGCTCGGACGGCTCGTACATCCGCTTCGACGACAATTCCGTGGTGTTGGTCGACAACAACCGCGAGCCCATCGGCACGCGCATCTTCGGCCCGGTCGCGCGCGAGCTCCGCGCGAAGCGCTTCATGAAGATCATTTCGCTCGCGCCGGAGGTGCTGTGATGGCCGCGAAGATCCGCAAGGGCGACACCGTAGAGGTGCTCGTCGGCAAGGACCGCGGCAAGCGCGGCGCGGTGCTCTCGATCGACAAGGACCGCGACCGCGTGGTGATCGAGCGAGTCAACTTGGTGAAGAAGCACCAGAAGCCGACGGCCACGACGCGCCAGGGCGGAATCATCGAGAAGGAAGCGCCGCTGCACCTCTCCAACGTGGCGCTCGTACACAAGGGCGAGAAGACGCGTGTCGCGTTCCGCACGGTCGACGGCGAGAAGCGCCGCTGGAGCGTGAAGCACGACGAGGCGATCGATGGCTGAAGCCAAGGAAAAGAAGAAGGCCCCGAAGGGCGACGCGGCCGCGGCGCCCGCCGCCGACGCGAAGCCGGCCAAGGGCGAGAAGCGCGAGAAGAAGGGCGGCGACAGGCGCGAGCCCGCGAAGAAGGCCGCTCCGGTCAAGGAAGAGGGCCCGCGCCCGAAGCTCGAGGTCGAGAACTACAAGCCGCGCTTGCTCGAGACGTACCGCAGCGCGGTCGCGCCCGCGCTGCAGAAGCGCTTCTCGTACAAGAGCCCGATGCAGGTACCCAAGCTCGTGAAGATCACGCTGAACGTCGGTCTCGGCGAAGCGACTCAGAACCCGAAGCTGCTCGACGCAGCGGCGGAGGAGATCGCGCGCATGACCGGCCAGAAGCCGATCATCCAGAAGTCGAAGAAGGCCATCGCGAACTTCCGGCTGCGCGAGAACCAGCGCATCGGCGTGACGGTGACGCTGCGCCGCCAGCGCATGTGGGAATTCTTCGATCGGCTCGTGAACGTCGCGCTGCCGCGCGTGCGCGACTTCCGCGGCGTGTCGCCGCGTGCGTTCGACGGGCGAGGCAACTACACGCTCGGCGTGCGCGAGCAGATCATCTTCCCGGAGATCGACTACGACCGCGTCGAGAAGATCCGCGGGCTGAACGTTTCCATCGTGACCACGGCAAAGACCGACGAGGAGGGGCTCGCCCTCCTCACCGGCCTCGGCATGCCGTTCCGGACGTGAGGAGCCATGGCGAAGACTTCCAAGAGAATCCAACAGAGGCGGCTGCGCGTGGCGCGCGTGGCGGGGAAGCTCCCGTTCCGCACGCGCTACTACAACCGCTGCCAGCGGTGCGGCCGCGCGCGCGGCTACTACCGCAAGTTCGACCTGTGCCGGATCTGCCTGCGCAAGCTCGCGCTCGAAGGAAAGATCCCCGGCATCACGAAGTCGAGCTGGTGAGGCACTGATGCAGACCGACCCCATCGCCGACATGCTCACGCGCATCCGCAACGGCGGCCGCGCGCGCCTGGCGCGCGTCAAGCTGCCCAAGTCGCGGCTCAAGACCGAGATCGCGCGCGTGTTGCGCGAGAACGGCTATATCTCCGGCTTCGGCGACGTCGCCGACGCCGCGAAGCCCACGCTCTCGATCGAGATCCGCTACGGCTCCGACGATCTCCCCATCATCGAAGGCCTCGAGCGCATCTCGCGCCCGGGCCGCCGCGTGTACGTGCCCGCGAAGAAGATCCCGCAGATCCGCAGCGGGCTCGGCATCGCCATCGTGTCTACACCGCGTGGTGTCATGAGCGACACGCAGGCGCGCGAGGCCGGGCTCGGCGGCGAGCTCCTCGCCAAGGTCTGGTAGTCATGTCGCGCATCGGAAGACAACCCGTGCCCATCCGCTCCGGCGTCGAGGTCAAGGTCGCCGACGGACGGGTGCGCGTGAAGGGCCCGAAGGGCTCGCTCGAAGAGGCGGTCGCGCCGCACTGCAAGGTCGACGTCGCCGGCGCCGAGGTCCGCGTCGAGCGCGACAGCGACGAGAAGCGCGCGAAGGCCATGCACGGGCTCATGCGCGCGCTCATCGCGAACATGGTGAAGGGGGTGACCGAGGGCTTCACGCGCAGCCTCGACATCATCGGCGTCGGCTACCGCGCAGAGGTGTCGGGGAAGAAGCTCACGCTCACGATCGGCTTCTCGCACCCCGTCGTACTCGAGATCCCGCAGGGGCTCGAGGTCGTGGCCGAGAGCCAGACGCGGCTCCTCGTGCGCGGCGCGAGCAAGCAGCAGGTCGGCCAGTTCGCGGCCGAGATCCGCGAGATCCGCTCGCCCGAGCCGTACAAGGGCAAGGGCATCCGCTACGTCGACGAAGTGGTGCGCCGCAAGGTCGGCAAGACCGGCGTGGCCGCAGGGAGCTGAAGATGCCGCTCACCCGACGATCCGCTCTCCTGGTCCGGCGCAAGCGCAAGGTGCGCAAGCAGCTGGCGCGCACGGAGCGTCCGCTGCTCACGGTGTTCCGCAGCTCGAAGCACATCTACGCGCAGATCGTCGATCCGCTGTCGGGGAAGACGCTCTCCGGCGTCTCGACACGCTCGCCGGGCGTGTGCGACGGCCTCGAGTCCAAGAAGGACGTCGAAGCAGCGAAGCGCGTGGGTGCCGCGATCGCGAAGCTCGCGCTCGAGAAACACATCCAGCAAGTCACGTTCAACCGCAACGGCTTCGTCTACACGGGCCGCGTCAAGGCACTCGCCGACGCAGCGCGCGAAGCCGGGCTCAAGCTCTGACTCGAGGTAGGAACAAGTGCCCAGAAGCGTGAAACGCGAACGCCTGAACCCGAACGACTTCGAGCTCGAAGAGCGCGTGGTCGACATCAACCGCGTCGCCAAGGTCGTGAAGGGCGGACGCCGCTTCGGCTTCACCGCGCTCGTCGTGTTGGGCAACGGCGCCGGCGTCGTCGGCTCGGGCCTGGGCAAGGCGAACGAAGTGCCCGAGGCCATCCGCAAGGGCATCGAGCAGGCGCGCAAGAACCTGATGAGCGTGCCGCTCACCGACGGCACGATCCCGCACGAGGTCATGGGCGAGTTCGGCGCCGGCAAGGTGGTCATGCGCCCGGCCGCGCGCGGTACGGGCGTCATCGCCGGCGGCGCCGTGCGCGCGCTCTGCGAAGCCGCGGGCGTGCAGAACGTGCTGACGAAGTGCCTCGGCACGAACCGGCACCACAACGTGATCCGCGCGACGCTCGATGCGTTCCGCCAGCTCCGCTACCGCGACGAACGGCTCGGCGAGCTGCGCCCGGAGGCGCGCTAGTGGCCGGCGCGGCGAAGAAAAAGAAGGGCGGGAAGAAGTCCCCGAAGCCCGGCGCCACGCTGCGTGTGCGCCAGTTCCGCAGCGCGATCGGCTACGGCCCCGACCAGCACCAGACCCTGCGGGGGCTCGGGCTGGGCAAGCCCAACAGCGTGCGCGAGCTCGTCGACACCCCGGCGATTCGCGGAATGATCCGCAAGGTGAGTCACCTCGTGGCGGTGGAGAACGCCTGATGCTCGATCGACTGAAGCCCGCGAAGGGGTCGCGCAAGCCGCGCAAGCGCGTCGGCCGCGGCGTCGGCTCGGGCAGCGCGAAGACCTCGGGCCGCGGCACCAAGGGCGCGGGCGCGCGCGCCGGCCGCAAGCACAAGCCGCATCGCGAAGGCGGTCAGATCCCGCTCGTCATGCGCCTGCCCAAACGCGGCTTCACGAATCTCTCGAGGGAGCCCGCGCAGGTGGTCAACGTGAGCGCGCTGGCGCGCTTCGAGAAGGGGGCCGAGGTCGACGTCGCGGCGCTCGTCGAGGCGGGGCTGGTGCACAGCGCGAAGCAGCCCGTGAAGGTGCTGGGCGACGGCGCGCTCGAGCACGCGCTCAAGGTGAAGGTGAACGCGGTGTCGAATTCCGCGCGCGCCAAGATCGAGGGCGCGGGCGGCAGCGTGGAGCTCGTGGCGACATGAGCACCGGGGCGATCTCGAACATCACGCGCATTCCGGAGCTGAACCGGCGCATCCTGTTCACGTTCGCCATGCTTGCGGTCTATCGCATCGGCTGTGCGGTGCCGACGCCCGGCATCGACCCCACCGAGATCCGCCACTACTTCGAGCAGTCGGGGGACGGCGGCGGGTTCTTCAACGTCCTGAACCTCTTCACCGGCGGTGCCTTCGAGCAGCTCTCGGTCTTCTCGCTCGGCATCATGCCCTACGTCTCGTCGTCGATCATCCTGCAGCTCCTGGCCGTCGTGATCCCGAAGCTCGAGGAGCTCCGGAAGGAAGGCGAGGAAGGGCGCCGCGTCATCACGCGCTACACGCGCTACGGCACGGTCGCGCTCGCGGTGATCCAGGGCTTCCTCATGGCGAGCGCGCTCGAGAACGGCGCGCTCGGCACGCACACGGTGCTCTCGCCCGGCTGGGGCTTCCGCTTCACGACGGTCGTGTCGCTGGCCGCGGGCACGTCGTTCATCATGTGGCTCGGCGAGCAGATCAACGAGCGCGGCATCGGGAACGGCATCTCGCTCATCATCTTCGCCGGCATCGTCGCGCGCATTCCGGCGGCGATCTCGCGCGTGTGGGACATGTTCCGCACCGACCAGCTGCCGCCGCTCGCGCTGCTCCTGCTCGTCGGGTTCATGGTGGTGGTGATCGCGGTCATCGTCTATTTCGAGCGCTCGCAGCGCCGGATTCCCATCCAGTACGCGCGCCGCGTCGTCGGCCGCCGCCAGCTCGCGGGAGGCATGACGTACTTCCCGCTGCGCCTCAACACGTCGGGCGTGATCCCGCCGATCTTCGCGTCGTCGCTGCTCGTGCTGCCGCTGCAGATCTCGCAGTGGAGCGGCAAGGAGTCCATCGCCGACTTCGTGAACGACTACTTCGGCTGGACCTCGTGGGGCCACAACTTGCTCTACGTGGCGCTGATCATATTCTTCGCGTACTTCTACACCGGGGTCATGCTGGACCCCGACGACGTCGCGGAGAACGTTCGCAAGAACGGCGGCTACATTCCCGGCATCCGCCCCGGCAAGCGCACCGCCGAATACATCCAGCGGGTGCTGAACCGGATCACGCTGATCGGGGCGGTCTACCTGGCCGCGGTGTGTCTGCTTCCGAATCTCTTGCAGGTGCAGTTCCAGGTGCCGTTCGTGTTCGGCGGCACCGCGCTCCTCATCGTCGTCGGCGTCGCCATGGACACGGTCGGCCAGGTCGAAGCGCACCTGGTCGCGCACAACTACGACACCTTCGTGCAGGGCGCGCGCCTGCGCGGGCGGGGCGGGCGATGAGCGAACAGCACAACTTGATCCTGATGGGCCCGCCGGGCTCCGGGAAGGGCACGCAGGCCAAGCGGCTCGTCGAGCAGTTCGGCATCCCGCAGATCTCGACGGGCGACATCCTGCGCGAGGCCGTCGCGTCCGGCTCCGAAATCGGCAAGCGCGCCAAGGCGATCATGGACCGCGGCGACCTGGTGCCCGACGAGGTCGTGATCGAGATCGTGCGCCAGCGCCTGGCGCGCCCCGACTGCAAGAAGGGCTTCGTGCTCGACGGCTTCCCGCGCACGCAGGCGCAGGCGCGCTCGCTCGACGAAATCCTTCGCGAGCAGGGTCGGGAGCCGGCCCGCGTGGTCGCGCTCGTCGTCGCCGACGACGAGCTCCGCCGGCGCATCCTCGCGCGCGGCGAGGGCCGAGCCGACGACAACGAGACGGCGATCGCGAAGCGCCTCGACGTCTACCGGCGCGACACGGAGCCCGTGCTCGCGCACTACGCGGCGTCGGTCCGGCGCATCGACGGCATCGGCACGATGGACGAGATCACGGACCGCGTGATCCGGGCGCTGGGAGCGCGCGCTTGATCCAGATCAAGTCCAAACGCGAGATCGACAAGATGCGCGAGGCGGGCCGCCACGTGGGCGAGATCCTGGTGCGCCTGGCGTCGCTCGTCCGTCCGGGCGTGACCACCGGCGAGCTCGACCGCGCGGCGCGCGACGAGATCCGCGCGCGCAAGCTCGTGTCGTCGTTCCTGGACTACGCGCCGGGCGGCGCGCCGCCGTTCCCCGCCGTGCTGTGTGCGTCGGTGAACGAGGAGATCGTGCACGGCATCCCCGGGGCGCGCCGGCTCGCCGAAGGCGACGTGGTGAAGCTCGACTTCGGCGCGATCTGCGACGGCTACCACGCGGACGCGGCGCTCTCGTTGCCCGTCGGCCGCGTCGACGACGAGTCGCGCCGGCTCATGGCCGTGACGCGCGCTTCGCTGGAGTCGGGCATCCGCGAGCTCGTGCCCGGCAAGCGGCTCGGCGACGTCGGCGCCGCAGTGCAGGACCACGTCGAGCGGGAAGGCTTCTCGGTCGTGCGGGACTTCGTGGGTCACGGCATCGGCCGCGCCATGCACGAGCCGCCGCAGCTGCCGAACTTCGGCAAGCCCGGCCGCGGCCAGCGCCTGCGCGAGGGCATGGTCTTCGCGATCGAGCCCATGGTGAACGCAGGCACGTGGCAGGTCGAGGTGCTCGCCGACGGCTGGACCGCCGTCACCGCCGACCGCCGCCGCTCGGCCCACTTCGAGCACACCGTGGCCATCACCGACCACGGTCCTGAAATCCTCACCCGGGTCCCAGGGACTCACTGAGAGAGCCATGAAAGTCAGAGCGAGCGTCAAGAAGATGTGTGACAAGTGCAAACTGATCCGCAGGAAGGGCGTCCTGCGCGTGATCTGCGAGAACCCCAAGCACAAGCAGAGGCAGGGCTAGACGATGGCGCGCATCGCGGGCGTGGACCTTCCGCGCGAGAAGGCGATCAAGATCGCCCTCACCTACATCTACGGTATCGGGAACTCGTCGGCGGAGAAGATCTGCGACGAGGCGGGCGTGGCGCCGAACACGAAGACGTTCGACCTGGACGAGAGCGAGGTCGTGCGCCTGCGCGACGCGATCCAGGGCGGCTACAAGGTCGAGGGCGACCTGCGGCGCGAGGTCTCGCAGAACATCAAGATGCTGATGGACATCGGCTGCTATCGCGGGCTGCGACACAGAAAAGGGTTGCCGGTCCGCGGCCAGCGCACCCACACCAACGCGCGTACTCGCAAGGGTCCGCGCAAGACCGTTGCCGGCAAGAAAGTCGCGACGAAGAAGTAGATGGGAAGTCACTGAGACATGGGCGTTGCGAAAGCCAAGAAGGTCAAGAAGAAGGTCCGGAAGAACATCCAGACCGGCGTCGCGCACATCCAGGCGACGTTCAACAACACCGTCATCACCATCACCGACGTCGCGGGGAACACCATCGCCGCGTCGTCGGCCGGGCTGGTGGGCTTCAAGGGTTCGCGCAAGTCGACGCCCTACGCCGCCCAGATGTGCGCCGAGGACGTCGCGAAGAAGGCGATGGAGCACGGCGTGCGCCAGATCGGCGTGCTCGTGAAAGGTCCGGGCGCGGGCCGCGAGCCCGCTGCGCGCGGTCTGCAGGCCGCCGGCTTCAAGATCACCTACGTGCGCGACGTGACTCCGATCCCGCACAACGGCTGCCGCCCGCCGAAGCGGCGCCGCGCCTGAGGAGATTCCTTGGCACGTTACAACGACTCCGTCTGTCGCCTCTGCCGCCGCGAGGGGATGAAGCTGTTCCTGAAGGGGGACCGCTGCTTCTCCGACAAGTGCTCGATCGAGCGGCGCAACTATCCGCCGGGCCAGCACGGCCAGGGCCGGCCCAAGTTCTCGGACTACGGCATGCAGCTGCGCGAGAAGCAGAAGGTGCGCCGCATCTACGGGATCCTCGAGCGCCAGTTCCGCAAGACGGTCGCCGAGGCCGCGAAGCTGAAGGGCGTGAAGGGCGAGAACTTGATGGCGTTGCTCGAGCGGCGGCTCGACAACGTCGTGTTCCGGCTCGGCTTCGTGACCTCGCGCTCCGAGGCGCGTCAGCTCGTGCGCCACGGCCACTTCAAGGTGAACGGCAAGCGCGTGGACGTGCCGTCCTACCGCGTGCGCAAGGGCGACAAGATCGAGCTCACCGCGCGCGGGCAGAAGGCGGCGCGGATCGAGGGCGCGCTCGCCGCGCTCGAGACGCGCAGCATCCCGAGCTGGCTCTCGGTGGACAAGGATCAGAAGCAGGGCACCATTCTCGCGGACCCGGTCCGCGAAGAGCTCACACTCCCCATCCAGGAGCAGCTGATCATCGAGCTCTACTCGCGCTGAGCTGCCCCCGGCTCGCGCGCACCCAGACAAGTTTGGAGGTCCCATGAACGTCGATCTCATGGTCCGCAACTGGCAGACGCTGATTCGCCCGCGGCGCATCGAGGTGGAGGACAGCCTCAGCAACACCTACGGGCGCTTCGAGTGCGCGCCGCTCGAGCGGGGCTTCGGCCTCACGCTCGGCAACGCGCTGCGCCGCGTGCTGCTCTCGTCGCTGCAGGGCGCGGCGATCACTTCGGTGCGCGTCGAAGGCGTGCAGCACGAGTTCAGCACGATCCCCGGCGTCCTCGAGGACGTGACGGACGTGGTGCTGAACCTGAAGGAAGTGCGGCTGCGCGCGCACTCGCCCGAGCCGAAGCAGATCGTCATCAAGAAACAGGGCCCCGGCGCGGTCACCGCGAGCGACTTCTCGTCGCCCGACCAGACCGTGGAGATCCTCGAGGGCAACCACCACATCGCGACACTTTCCGGTGACGCCGAGCTCTCGCTCACCGCGACCGTCGAGGTCGGCAAGGGCTTCGTGCTCGCCGAGAAGAACGCCAAGGAAGAGCAGCCGATCGGCACCATCCCGATCGACTCGATCTTCTCGCCGGTGCGCAAGGTGAACTACACGGTCACCAACGCGCGCGTCGGCCGCGAGACCGACTACGACCGGCTGTCGCTCGAGGTCTGGACCGACGGCTCGATCAAGCCGGCGGACGCGGTCGCGTTCGCCGCGAAGATCCTCAAGGACCAGCTCTCGATCTTCATCAACTTCGAGGAGGACCTCGAGCGCCAGTGGGCGCCACAGGTCTCGCACCAGACGCCGAACGAGATCCTGTTCCGGCCGGTCGACGAGCTCGAGCTCTCCGTGCGCTCGGCGAACTGCCTGCAGAACGCCGACATCAAGTACATCGGCGAGCTCGTGCAGCGCACCGAGGCCGAGATGCTCAAGACCAAGAACTTCGGCCGCAAGTCGCTGAACGAGATCAAGGAGATCCTTGCGGGGCTCGGCCTCGAGTTCGGCATGAAGCTCGAGAACTTCCCCTCGCGCAAAGAGCTCGATCGCCTGCGCGAAGACCAGGACGCCTAGCCAGCGCGCGGGTAGGGTGCCCGCGCGCTCCGCAAGAACTCAGTTGGAACCGCCACGATGCACCATCGCAAAGACCACCGAAAGCTCTCGCGCAACACGGCGCATCGCACCGCGATGCTGCGCAACCTCGTGACCTCTCTGTTCGAGCACGAGGAGGTGCGCACCACCACCGCGAAGGCCAAGGAGGTGCGGCGCGTCGCCGAGAAGATGATCACGCTCGGCAAGGAAGGCACGCTCGCGGCGCGCCGACGTGCCCTCGCGACGATCCGCAGCCGCGAGATCGCGGCGAAGGTGTTCGGCGAGCTCGCGGAGCGCTACGGCAAGCGAGCGGGCGGCTACACGCGCCAGCTCAAGCTCGGCCCGCGCCACGGCGACAACGCCGAGCTCTCCATCGTCCAGCTCGTCGACGCCCGCAAGCCGGGCGCGGAGGCAGACGCCAAGAGTTGACCCGGCCCGGGAGAGGAACGCTTTCCCTCCTGTTCGTCGCGGCACTGTTCGCGGTGGGCGTCGGCGCGTACACGGTGCTCCGGCCGCCTCCGGCGCCCGCGCTGCGCACGGGCTCGGCCGCGCCCGAGTTCTCGCTGCCCTTGCACGGCGCGCCCGGCGAAGTCTCGCTCGCGTCGGTCCGTGGCAAGGTCGTGTTCGTGAACTTCTGGGCCACGTGGTGCCCGCCGTGCGCGGCCGAGGCGCCGTCGCTCGAGCGCCTGTACCAGCAGCTCCGCGCCGACGGCTTCGAGGTGCTCGCCATCTCGGTCGACAAGCCCGAGGACGCCGCGGCGATCGACAAGTTCCGCGCCGACTACGCCCTCGACTTCCCCATCCCGTTGGACCCCCACCGCCAGGTCTACGACGCCTACCAGGTGGCCGGCCTGCCCGAGACGTTCCTGGTGGACCGCTCCGGCCAGCTGCTCGAGCACTTCGTGGGCCCTCAGAATTGGGACGACCCGCGCTATCTTCGGGCGATCCGGCGCGCGCTGGGGGCGCGCGCGGTGGAGCCGAACGACTCGGGGGGGAGCTCGGGTGAGTGAGTCCGAGGCAGCGTCGGGCCTGCCGCGCCGGCGCGGCTGGCTCTGGATCGGGCCGCTGGCGGCCCTGGCGGGCGCGGCATTCGCGCTCTTCTACGACTCCGAGAACGGCCTGCGGGCGATGTTCCGGGTCCAGGACGAGCTGGGCCGGTCGCAGCTGCGGATCGGCCGGCTGATGGACGAGCGGGCGGAGCTCTCCGGACGCGCCGACCGGCTCCGCGCCGACTCGTTCGAGATCGAGCGCGTGGCGCGCGAGTCGCTGGGCATGGTTCGGCCCGGCGAGATCGTGATCCGGCTGCGCGGCGGCCCCTCCGAGGGCAATTGACCCGAGCGCCCGGCCGGGCTACCCGAGAGTCCCATGCGTGACGAGGTCGACAAGCTTTTGCGCGAGGCCGCCGCGCGGGTGCTCCGCGAGCACGCGCCGGAGTCGCTGGACCTCGTGGCGAGCCTGTCGGTCGTTCCGCCCAAGACGGCCGAGCACGGCGACTTCGCGAGCAATGCGGCTCTGGTGCTGGCCAAGGCGCTGCGCCGGCCCCCGCGCGAGGTCGCGCAGCTGCTGCAGGCGGTGCTCGGCGACGGCGGCGGCGCGCTCGAGCGCACCGAGATCGCGGGCCCCGGCTTCCTGAACGTCTTCCTGTCGCGGTCGCGCTGGCGCGCAGCGATCGCGCGCGTGCTGCACGAGGGCGCGAGCTTCGGCCGCAGCGCCGTGGGCGCGGGGAGCGAGGTCATGGTCGAGTTCGTGTCCGCGAACCCGACCGGTCCGCTCACGATCGGACACGGGCGCAATGCGGTGCTCGGCGACTGCATCGCGCGCCTGCTCGAAGCGATCGGCCACAAGGTCGTGCGCGAGTACTATTTCAACGACGCCGGCCGGCAGATGCGCGTGCTC
Source organism: Myxococcota bacterium (assembly GCA_035499075.1). Taxonomy (GTDB): domain Bacteria; phylum Myxococcota_A; class UBA9160; order SZUA-336; family SZUA-336; genus VGRW01. The sequence goes on from DATJZN010000022.1 coordinate 15,715, forward strand.
GCGCAGTCGCTGCGCGCGCGCTACCTGCAGTGTCTCGGCGACGCCGCCGAGCTTCCCGAAGAAGGCTACCAGGGCGAGTATCTCGTCGAGATCGCACGCGCGCTCGCCGTGGAAGTCGGCGCAGACTGGCGCGACGCCGACGAAGCGCGCTTCAAGGCGCGCGCCACCGAGGCGATCTTCGCCGACATCGAGCGCACGCTCGTCCACCTGGGCGTGCGCTTCGATTCGTACTTCAACGAGCACACCCTGTTCGAGCGCAAGCTGGTCGACCGCGCGCTCGCCGACCTGCGCGGGCGCGGCGTCGTGTTCGAGCAGGACGGCGCCACGTGGCTGCGCTCCACGGGCTTCGGGCTCGAGCGCGACCGCGTGCTGGTGAAGTCGAGCGGCGAGGCGACGTACCTCTTGCCCGACGTGGCGTACCACCGCGAGTCGCTGGCGCGCGGGCTCGCGCGGATCATCGACGTGCTCGGCCCCGACCACATCGCGCAGTTCCCATACGTGCGCGCGGCGGTGGCGTCGCTCGGCGGCGACGCCGAGAAGATCGAGCTCGTGATGTACCAGTGGGTGAATCTGCGCCGCGGCGGCGAGCTCGTGAAGATGTCGACGCGGAAGGCCTCGTTCGTGACGGTGGACGAGATCCTGTCCGAGGTGGGGCGCGACGTATTTCGCTACTTCATGGTCGAGCGGCGCGCGGACACGCACCTCGACTTCGACGTCGAGCTCGCCGTCGAGCGCTCGGAGCGCAACCCCGTGTTCAAGATCCAGTACGCGCACGCGCGCCTCTGCAGCATCGCGCGCAAGGCGGGCGAGGCGGGGCTCGCACTGGGCGACGACCCGCGCGCTCTCGCGCTGGAGCGAATCGACGCGCCCGAGGAGATCGAGCTCGCCAAGCTCGTCGAGCGCTTCCCCGACACGGTGCTGCACGCGGCGCAGGCGCGCGAGCCGCAGGAGGTCGCGCGGTACCTGTTGGAGCTCGCGAACGCCTTCAACGCCTACATCTCGGACGGCAAGCGACACCGTGTGGTGTCGGACGACCGCGAGCTGTCGCTGGCGCGCCTGGCACTCGTCTCCGCCGTGCGCACCGCGCTGGCGAACGGGCTCGCTCTGCTCGGGGTCCAGGCCCCGGAACGGATGTGACATGACGGAACGCGAAGAGGAGCCGCGCCGCAGCAAGTCGCGCTCGCGTGGCCCCGGCCCGGCCCGCTACCTGTACGGCGCGTTGCTCGTGGCGATCGGTGCGTGCGTGGGAATCGTGATCGGCTCGGTGTCCGACACACCGCGGCTGCTGCTGGAGCGCATGCGCGGGCCGGTCGAGACCGTCGACGTGGGCGCGCCGGCGTCCGTGGCGGCGCCCGAGCCGGAAGCCGCGCCGAAGGCGGCAGCCCCGCTCGAGGCCTTCGGCGAGCTGCAGAACGGCAAGCCCGTCGCCGCCGCCGCGCCTCCGGCGGCCCCGCCCGTGTCGAGCCCGCCGCCGCCCGCCAAGCCGGCGCCGGTACCCGCCAAGCCCGCCGCGGCCCCGAAGCCGCCCGCCGCCGCGGCGACGCTGCCGCCGGCTGCGCCTGCACCGGCGAGCGGGAAGTCGGTCGTGCAGGTGCTGTCGCTCGCCGAGCGCGCGCAGGCCGACGCCCTCGTCACCCGGCTCAAGTCGCAGGGCTTCCAACCGTATCTGGTACCGATGCCCGACAAGAGCGGCCGCTTCCGCGTGCGCGTGCGCCCCGGCGCGGGGCAGAGCGTCGCCGAGCTCGAGCAGAAGCTGCGCGGGCTGGGCATGAAGACCTGGATCACCGCGGAGTGAGCGCACCCGTGGGACCGCGTCGCTGGCTCGTGACCGGTGCGGGCGGACAGCTCGGCCGCGCTCTCCTCGCGGAGGCGCGCGCGCAGGACGTGCACGCCGTGGGCCTGTCGCGCGCCGAGCTCGACGTCGCCGACGCCGACGCAGTGAAGCGCGCGCTCGACCGCGCGCAGCCCGACGCGGTGCTGAACTGCGCTGCATTCACGGCCGTGGACCGCTGCGAGACGGAGCAGGCCGCCGCGGAGCGCGCGAACGCCTTCGCGCCGGGACTGCTCGCGCAGGCGTGCCGCGGGGCGGCGGTGCTCGTGCACGTCTCGACCGACTACGTGTTCGACGGCCGCGCCTCGCGGCCGCTCGCCGAGGACGCTCCGACCCGACCCATTTCGGTGTACGGCCGCACGAAGCTTGCCGGCGAGCAGGCGGTGCGCGCCGCCGGCGGCGAGCACCTGATCGTGCGCACGCAGTGGGTGTTCGGCCAGGGTGCGAACTTCGTGCGCACGATCGTGCGCGCCGCAGGGCAGCAGAGCTCGCTCCGCGTGGTGGAAGACCAGCTCGGGCGTCCCACGTGGGCGACGTCGCTCGCGCAGGGCATTGCCGCCGCACTGCGCGCGAGCGCGCGCGGCACCCTGCACCTCGCGAACGAGGGCACGGCGTCGTTCTTCGATCTCGCCTGTGCGGCCGTCGAAGAGGGCGCGCGGCGCGGCCTGTGCCCGAACGTGCCGGTGCACGCGATCCCGACCTCGGACATGCCGCGCCCGGCCGAGCGGCCGCTCTACGGGATTCTCGGGCTCGCGCGCGCGCGCTCGCTCGGGATCTCGCTGCCGCACTGGCGCGCGGCGCTCGCGAGTCACTTCGCTTCGGATGGAGTCGCCTAGATGCCCAGAGCGCTCATCACCGGCGGCTCGGGCTTCATCGGCTCGCACCTGTGCCGGCGCTTCCTCGCCGACGGCTGGAGCGTGGTGTGCATGGACAGCCTGCTCACGGGCCGGCTCGAGAACATCGAGGACCTGTTCGGGAAGCCGGGCTTCCGCTTCGTGCGCCACGACGTCACGAGCTTCATCCACGTGCCCGAGCCGCTGGACGCCGTGCTGCACTTCGCGTCGCCGGCCAGCCCGATCGACTTCGAACGCCTGCCGATCCAGATCCTGAAGGTCGGCGCGCTCGGCACGCACAACGCGCTCGGCGTGGCCAAGGCGAAGAACGCGCGGTTCCTGCTGGCCTCCACTTCGGAGTGTTACGGCGACCCCGAAGTGAATCCGCAGCCCGAGTCCTACTGGGGCAACGTGAACCCCGTCGGCATCCGCGGCGTGTACGACGAGGCGAAGCGCTTCGCCGAAGCGATGACCATGGCCTACCACCGCTACCACGGCGTCGACGTGCGCATCGTGCGCATCTTCAACACGTACGGCCCCGGCATGCGCCCCGACGACGGCCGCATGATCCCCGCCTTCTTCATGCAGGCGCTGCGCGGCGAGGACCTGACGGTCTTCGGCGAAGGGCTGCAGACGCGCAGCATCCAGTTCGTCTCCGACCTCGTCGACGGCATCGTGCGGCTGCTCGCCGCGTCGCACGTGGGCCCCGTGAACATCGGGAACCCGCGCGAGTTCACGGTCATCGAGGTCGCGAAGATGATCCTCGGCGTGACCGGCGGGAAGAGCCGCATCGTCCACCGCGAGCTGCCACCCGACGACCCGAAGCAGCGCCGGCCCGACATCTCGCTGGCGAAGCGCGTGCTCGGCTGGGAGCCGAAGGTGTCGCCCGAAGATGGCTTGCGCCAGACCCTGCCGTTCTTCGTGGCCGAGCACGAGCGCACGCGCTCGTGAGCGGCTTCCCGCGCGACAAGGTGCGCTGCTTCGCGATCATCGCGCACATCGACCACGGCAAATCGACGCTGGCCGACCGGCTGATCGAGCTCACGGGCACGGTGACCGAGCGCGAGCGCACCGACCAGATGCTCGACAACATGGACCTCGAGCGCGAGCGCGGGATCACGATCAAGGCGCAGACGGTGCGCATGGTCTACCGCGCGGCGGACGGCGAGGACTACCTGCTGAACCTGATCGACACGCCGGGGCACGTCGACTTCCACTACGAAGTGTCGCGCTCGCTCGCCGCGTGCGAGGGCGCGCTGCTCGTCGTCGACGCCGCACAGGGCGTCGAGGCGCAGACCGTCGCGAACGCGGAGCTCGCGGTCGCGGCGGGGCTCGAGATCATTCCCGTCGTGAACAAGATCGACCTTCCCAGCGCCGACCCCGAGCGCGCGCTGCGCGAGGTCGAGGACATCGTCGGAATCTCGGCCGAAGGCGCGCTGCGCGTATCGGCGAAGACGGGCGAGGGAGTGCCCGCCGTGCTGGAAGCCATCGTCGCGCGCGTCCCGGCGCCCAAGGGCGACCCCGACGCGCCGCTGCGCGGGCTGATTTTCGACAGCTGGTACGACCCGTTCCTGGGCGCGACGATGCTCGTGCGCGTGGTCGACGGGAAGCTCGAGAAGCGCGCGCGCATCGAGCTCTTCTCCGACAAGAGCGATTGGGATGTGACACTTCTCGGTGTTCCCCAGCTCCGCGTGAAGCCGATCGATTTCGTTGCGGCCGGCGAGGTCGGCGTGGTGGCCGCGAGCATCCGCGACCCGAAGCTGGTGCGAATCGGGGACACGCTGACCGACGCGGCCCGCCCGGCGAAGGAGCCGTTGCCCGGCTTCAAGCCCATGCAGCCCATGGTCTGGAGCGGGCTCTACCCGGCCGACCCGGGCAGCTACGACGCGCTGCGCGGGGCGATCGACAAGCTGCAGTTGAACGACTCGTCGTTCTCGGCCGAGCCCGAGACCAGCGGCGCGCTCGGCTTCGGCTTCCGCTGCGGCTACCTCGGCCTCCTGCACATGGAGATCGCGCAGGAGCGGCTCGAGCGGGAATTCGGGCTGGACCTGATCATCACGGCTCCGACGGTCGTCTACCGCGTGAAGATGACGGACGGGCAGATCCTCGAGCTGCACCGGCCCAGCGATCTGCCCGATCTCAACGAGATCGAGGAGATCCAGGAGCCGCGCATCCTGGCGCAGATCCACATGCCGACGCCCTATCTGGGCGCCGTGCTACAGCTCTGCCAGGATCGACGCGGCGTGCAGCGCGACCTGGCCGTACACAGCGACCGCCGGGCCGTGGTGCGCTACGACCTGCCGCTCGCCGAGGTGGCCGTCGACTTCTACGACAAGCTGAAGTCGGTGAGTCGCGGCTACGCGTCGATGAACTACGATCTCATCGGATTCAAAGCGGAGAAGCTCGTGAAGCTCGACGTGCTGGTGAACGGCGACCCGGTCGACGCGCTGTCGATCATCACGCACGCCGACAACGCGCACCACCGCGGGCTCGCGCTCATTTCGCGGATGAAGGAGCACATTCCGCGCCAGATGTACGAGGTGGCGCTGCAGGCGGCGATCGGCAGCCGCGTGGTCGCGCGCGTGAACGTGAAAGCGCTGCGCAAGAACGTCACTGCGAAGTGTTATGGCGGCGACATCACGCGCAAGAAGAAGCTCCTCGAGAAGCAGAAGGAAGGCAAGAAGCGCATGAAGCAGATCGGGCGCGTCGAGATCCCGCAGGCGGCCTTTCTCGCCGTGCTGTCGAGCGACTAGGAGGTCGGGCTTTGGCGAAGGCGAAGGAGGCCGACGCGGACGAGAAGGAACAGCCCGCGGCCAAGCCGCGCTTCGAGACGCTGCGCGCCGTGTTCTGGGCGGCGGTCATCGCGCTCGCGATCCGCTCGTTCGTCGTCGAGCCGTTCAAGATCCCGTCGGGCTCGATGATCCCGACGCTCCTGGTCGGCGACTACGTGCTCGTGAACAAGTTCGCCTACGGCGTGCGCCTGCCGTTCACGGGGACGCTGCTCGTCCCCGTGGGCAAGCCGAAGCGCGGCGACGTGATGGTGTTCCGCTACCCGGATGACCCGAGCCAGGACTTCATCAAGCGCCTGATCGGGATGCCGGGCGACAAGATCGAGATCAAGGACCGGCGCCTCTACATCAACGACAAGCTCGTCGAGCGCGATTCCCAGGGCGAGTACCTGTACCCGTCCGGCGACTTGTCCGAGCCCCGCTCCGCGGAGCGTTTCCTCGAACACAACCCCGAGGGCGTGGAGTACACGGTGCTGCAGTTCGAGCCGGAGAACTTGCAGGGCCACGGCGCCGAGCCCACGGGGCCGTGGATCGTGCCCGAGGGCCAGTACTTCATGATGGGCGACAACCGCGACAACTCCGCGGACAGCCGGCGCTGGCGACACACTTTTGTGACACCCGAGGCGATCAAAGGCAAGGCGTTCATGATCCACTGGTCCTGGGTGATCGCGCCGAACGACCGCGCGCAGCGCAGCTTCATCGGCGACCTGCTCTTCACCCTGTGGCGCGTAGTGACGTTCCAGGTCGAGGAGATCCGCTGGGGCAGGATCGGCCACCGGGTGTCGGGGCCGGCGGACTAGGTGCGCTTTGCATTGACGGCGGCGGGGGGGTCGGATAGCCTGCGCGCCGACTCCTGATCCTTTTAAGCCCATCCCGCGAGGTGGGCAAAGGCGCACGCGATGTCCCCAGCCGACCCGCAGCACGCTTCCGCCACGGCCGCGAGCACCGCGGAGGCCACGGGTGGCCGCGTCGTGCTGGATGCACAGGGAATCCAACGCGCCACCACGCGGATTGCCCACGAGATCCTCGAGCGCAATCCCGGTGCCGAAGACCTGTGCCTGGTCGCGATCGTGCGCGGCGGGCAGCCGGTGGCCGAGCTCGTCGGGAAGCAGCTGGCGGAGCTGGCGGGCCGCGCAGTCCCGGCGGGCGCGCTCGACATCACGCTGTACCGGGACGACGTGGTCGCCCGCGGCGTTCGGCCCATGCCGCGGCCGACGCGCATGCCGTTCTCGGTCGAGGGGAAGCGCGTCGTCCTCGTCGACGACGTGATGTTCACCGGCCGCACCGTGCGCGCGGCGATGGACGCGGTGCTCGACTTCGGCAGGCCCGCGGCGATCCAGGTCGCCGTGCTGGTGGACCGCGGGCACCGCGAGCTGCCCATCAAGGTCGACTTCGTCGGGAAGAACATCCCGACCTCGCGCGTGGAACGGGTGGTGCTGCGCGCGCGGCCGGACGGCGAGCTGGAGGTCGCGGTCGTATGAGACACCTGCTCGGCATCGAGGAGATGAGCCGCGCCGACATCGAGCGCGTGCTCGAAACGTCGGAGGCGATGCTCGAGATCTCGCAGCGCGAGATCAAGCGCGTGCCGACGCTGCGCGGGCGCACGGTCATCAACGTCTTCCTCGAAGCTTCGACGCGCACGCGCGTCAGCTTCGAGATTGCGGCGAAACGCCTTTCGGCCGATGCGATCAACGTGACGCGCTCGGGGTCGAGCCTGTCGAAGGCCGAGACGCTCGCCGACATGGCGCGCAATCTGGCCGCGATGAGCGCCGACGTGTTGGTGGTGCGCGACTCGACCGCCGGCGTGCCGCACATGCTGGCCGAGCGCGTGCGCGTGCCGGTAGTGAACGCGGGCGACGGCTGCCACGAGCACCCGACGCAGGCGCTGCTCGACGCGTTCACGCTGCGCCAGTCGCTCGGCTCGCTGGAGAACCGCGTGATCGCGATCGTGGGTGACATCTCGCACAGCCGCGTCGCACGCTCCGACATCCACTGCTTCACGAAGCTCGGCGCCGAGGTGCGCGTGGCGGGTCCGCCGACCATGATGCCCGCCGGCATCGAGGCGCTCGGCGTGAAGCCGTGCTTCTCGCTCGAGCAAGCGCTCGCGGGTGCGGACGTGATCGTCATGCTGCGCATCCAGCAGGAACGGCTGGACGGCGCGCTCTTCCCGTCGATCCGCGAGTACGCGCGCACGTTCGGGTTGACCCAGCGCACGCTCGCGCTCGCGAAGCCCGACGCGATCGTGCTGCACCCCGGGCCGATCAACCGCGGCGTCGAGATCGCGAGCGACGTCGCCGACGCCGAGCCGTCGCGCATCCTCGACCAGGTGACGAACGGCGTCGCCGTGCGCATGGCGGTGCTCTACCTGCTGACGGGGGGCGCGAATTGAGCCGGGTTCGCATCCAGGGTGCGCGCATCCTCGATCCGGCGACGGGCCGCGACGAGCTCGGCACGGTCGACCTGGTCGACGACCGGATCGAAGCGGTGGGCCGCGAGTCCGCGGGAGTCCCCGACCAGGTGATCGAGGCCGGCGGTCTGTGGCTCATGCCGGGCTTCGTGGACCTGCACGCGCACCTGCGGGAGCCGGGGCAGGAGTACAAGGAGGACATCGAAACCGGCACGCGTGCGGCCGCCGCCGGCGGCTACACCACGGTGTGTTGCATGGCGAACACCGATCCGGTGAACGATACGCCGGCCGTGACCGAGTACATCCAGCGGCGCGCGCGCGATTCGGCGGTGACCCGCGTGCGCGTGATCGCCGCGGCCACGCAGGGCCTGCGCGGCGAGATCATGTCCGAGATGGCGAGCCTCGCGCACGCGGGGGCGGTGGCGTTCTCCGACGACGGCGCCGTGATCATGAACGCGGCCGTCATGCGCCGCGTGCTCGAGTACGCGCGCGGCATCGGCCGGCCGGTGATCGCGCACTGCGAGGACCTGCACCTGCGCGGCAGCGGCGTGGTGCACGAGGGCGCGCACGCGACGTGCTGCGGCCTGCCGGGCTCGCCCGCCGAAGCCGAGACGGCGATGGTCGCGCGCGACCTCGAGCTCGCGCGGCTCACGGGTGCGCACCTGCACGTGGCCCACGTCAGCGCCGCGCGCTCGGTCGAGCTCATCCGCGAGGCGAAGGCCGCGGGCGTGCGCGTGACTGCCGAAGTCACGCCGCACCACCTGTCGCTCACCGACGAAGCCGTGCGCGGCTTCGACACGAACTTCAAGATGGCGCCGCCGCTGCGCAGCGCGCGCGATCGCGAAGCCCTGCGCGAGGGCCTGGCGGACGGCACGCTCGACTGCGTCGCGACCGACCACGCGCCGCACGCGCTGTACGAGAAGGACGTCGAGTTCACGGCCGCGCCCTTCGGCGTGGTCGGCTTCGAGACCGCGCTGCCCGTTGCGCTCGAGCTGGTGCGCGAGGAGCGCCTCACGCCGCTCGAGCTCGCCGACCGGCTGGCCACGCGGCCCGCGCGCGTGCTGGGCATCCCGGGCGGCACGCTGGAGCCGGGTGGCCCGGCGGACCTCGTACTCGTCGATCCCGAGCGCGTCTGGAAAGTCGACGGCGCGCGGCTCACCTCGCGCTCCAAGAACTCGGCGTTCCTCGGCCGCGAGCTGCGCGGCCGCGCGCTGCGCACGTGGGTCGGCGGGCGGATCGCATTCGCGCTGGGCGAGGAGGGCGCGCCGTGAAGCCCGCGTACCTGGTGCTGGGCGACGGTACGCTGTACCGCGGTGAGGCGTTCGGCGCCGACGAGGACGGCGAGGGCGAGGTCGTCTTCCACACCGGCATGACCGGCTACCAGGAGATCCTCACCGATCCCTCGTACGCGGGGCAGATCGTGTGCATGACGTATCCCGAGATCGGGAACACGGGCTGCAACCCCGAAGACGAGGAGTCGCGCGGCATCTTCCTGCGGGGTTTCGTCGTCCGCAGCTACAACGAGCGCCCGTCGAACTGGCGGAGCCGCGAGACGCTGCACGACTACCTCTTGCGCCACCGCGTGCCCGGCATCAGCGGCATCGACACGCGCGCGCTCGTGCGGCACCTGCGCACCGTCGGCGCGCTGAACGGCGTGCTCGCGCACGGCGAGCAGGACGAAGCGAAGCTGCGCGCACGAGCGGCAGCGCTGCCCTCGATGGCGGGGCTGAACCTGGTCGACGGCGTGACCGAGGGCCGCCGCTACGAGTGGCGCGAGGGGAACGCGTGGCGCACGCGCGCGCGCGTCCCCGGCAAGCAGCGGCACAGGATCGTCGCGTTCGACTACGGCGTGAAGCGGAACATCCTGCGCGAGCTCGTCGACGCGGGCTTCGACGTCACCGTCGTGCCGGCGGACACGCCCGCGAAGGACGTGCTCGCGCTGCGCCCCGACGGCGTGTTCCTCGCGAACGGCCCCGGCGATCCGGCCGCGGTGACCTACGCGATCCCGATCGTGCGCGAGCTGGTCGCTGCGAGGCTGCCCACGTTCGGCATCTGCCTGGGCCATCAGATCCTCGGGCTCGCGCTCGGCGGCACCACGAAGAAGCTGCGCTTCGGCCACCACGGCGCGAACCAGCCCGCGCGCGACGAGCAGTCGCGGCGCGTGATGATCGCGTCGGAGAACCACGGTTTCGCCGTCGATGCGGACGCCCTGCGCCGCGCGGGCGACGTGGAGATCACGCACCTGAACCTGAACGACGGCACGGTGGAGGGTCTGCGCCACCGCTCGCTGCCCGTGTTCTCCGTGCAGTACCACCCGGAGGCGTCGCCCGGCCCGCACGACCTGGCGTACCTGTTCGACCGCTTCCGCGAGCTGATCGAGGCGCCCCGTGCCTAAGGACCCGACACTGCGGCGTGTACTCTTGATCGGCGCCGGTCCGATCGTGATCGGCCAGGCGTGCGAGTTCGACTATTCGGGCACGCAGGCGTGCAAGGCGCTGCGCGAGGACGGGATCGAGGTGATCCTGGTCAACTCGAACCCGGCGACGATCATGACCGACCCGGAGTTCGCGGCGCGCACGTACATCGAGCCGATCACGCCCGACACGGTTGCGCGCATCCTCGAGATCGAGCGCCCGGACGCGGTGCTGCCCACGCTCGGCGGCCAGACCGCGCTGAACTGCGCGATCGCGCTCGCCGAGGGCGGCGTGCTCGACCGGCTCGGCATCCGGCTCATCGGCGCGCAGCTCGACTCGATTCTCATGGCCGAGGACCGCCTCCGCTTCCGCACGGCGATGCGCGAGATCGGCCTCGACGTACCCAAATCGGTGTATGTCACGAGCTTCGAGCAGGGCAAGACCGTGCTCGGCGAGATCGGCCTGCCCGCGATCATCCGGCCCAGCTTCACGCTCGGTGGCTCCGGCGGCTCGATCGCAGAGACAGCGCAGGACTTCGAAGAGAAGCTCAAGTGGGGCTTGCACCTGTCGCCGCGCGGCGAGGTGCTGGTCGAGCAGTCGGTGCTCGGCTGGAAGGAGTTCGAGCTCGAGGTGATGCGCGACCGCGCGGACAACGTGGTGATCATCTGCTCGATCGAGAACTTCGACCCGATGGGCGTGCACACGGGCGACTCCATCACCGTGGCGCCCGCGCAGACGTTGACCGACAAGGAATACCAGCGCATGCGCGACGCCGCGATCGCGATCATCCGCAAGATCGGCGTCGAGACGGGCGGCTCGAACATCCAGTTCGCGGTGCACCCGCAGACCGGCGCCATGACGGTGATCGAGATGAACCCGCGCGTGTCGCGCTCGTCGGCGCTGGCGTCGAAGGCGACCGGCTTCCCCATTGCAAAGATCGCCGCGAAGCTCGCCATCGGCTACACGCTCGACGAGATCACGAACGACATCACGCGCGAGACGCCGGCCTGCTTCGAGCCGACGATCGACTACGTGGTCACGAAGATCCCGCGCTTCACGTTCGAGAAGTTCCCGCAGGCGGACCCGCGGCTGGGCGTGCAGATGAAGTCGGTCGGCGAGGTCATGTCGATCGGGCGCACGTTCCGCGAGTCGCTGCAGAAGGCGATCCGCTCGCTCGAGATCGACAAGTACGGCTTCGACGAGCTCGCCGTCGACGACGCCGCGCTCGAGCAGAAGCTCCGCGTGCCGGGCCCGGACCGGCTGTGGGCGGTGGGCGAAGCGTTCCGCCGCGGGCGCACCCTCGAGTGGGTGAACGCGTGCACGGCGATCGACCCGTGGTTCCTGTGGCACGTCTCGCAGCTCATCGCCGACGAGGCGCGCTTCCGCGACCTCGCCTCGCGCGACCTGGCCGCCGCGAAGCGCGCCGGCTTCTCGGACCGCCGGCTCGCGCAGCTGGCCGGTGTCACCGAAGACGATATCCGCCGCGAGCGGCTCGCGCGGGGCATCGCGCCCGTCTACAAGCGCGTCGACACGTGCGGCGCCGAGTTCGAGGCGCACACGCCGTACCTGTACTCGACGTACGAGACCGAGTGCGAGGCCGGGCCGACGTCGCGGCCGAAGATCATGATCCTCGGCGGCGGGCCGAATCGGATCGGGCAGGGCATCGAGTTCGACTACTGCTGCGTGCACGGCGTGCTCGGGCTGGCGAAGGACGGCTTCGAGACCATCATGGTCAACTGCAACCCCGAGACGGTCTCGACCGACTACGACACGAGCGACCGGCTCTACTTCGAGCCGCTCACGCTGGAAGACGTGCTGGCGATCGTGGCGCGCGAGAAGCCGCTCGGCGTGATCGTGCAGTTCGGCGGCCAGACACCGCTGCGCCTGGCCGTGCCGCTCGAGCGCGCAGGCGTGCCGATCATCGGCACGAGCCCCGACGCGATCGACCGTGCGGAAGACCGCGAGCGCTTCGCCGAGCTCCTGAACAAGCTCGGGCTGCGCCAGCCGGAGAACGGCACCGCGCGCAGCCTCGCCGACGCGCAGAAGCTCGCCGAGCGCATCGGCTATCCGGTGCTCGTGCGCCCGTCGTACGTGCTCGGCGGCCGCGCGATGCGCATCGTCCACGACCCGCGCGAGCTCGACACGTACATGCGAGAAGCCGTCACCGTCTCGCCGGAGCACCCGGTGCTGGTCGACCGCTTCCTGGCGAACGCGATCGAAGTGGACGTCGATGCTCTGTGCGACGGCCGCCAGGCGGTGATCGCGGGCATCATGGAGCACATCGAGGAAGCGGGGATCCATTCGGGCGACTCGGCCTGCTCGCTGCCGCCGTACAGCCTGCCTCGCTACCTGGTGGAGGAGATCGAGCGCGCCACGCGCGCGCTCGCCCTCGAGCTCGGCGTCGTCGGGCTCATGAACGTGCAGTTCGCGATCGCGGACGATCTCGTGTACGTGCTCGAGGTCAACCCGCGCGCGTCGCGCACGGCGCCGTTCGTGTCGAAGGCGATCGGCGTCCCCATCGCGCAGCTCGCCGCGCGCGTGATGGCGGGCAAGAGCCTCGCGGAGCTCGGCTTCACGCAGGAGATCGTGCCCGCGCACGTTTCGGTGAAGGAGTCCGTGTTCCCGTTCGTGAAGTTCCCGGGCGTCGACACGCTGCTCGGGCCCGAGATGAAGAGCACGGGCGAAGTCATGGGCATCGACCGCGAGTTCGGCCGCGCGTACGCGAAAGCGCAGCGCGGCGCGGGGATGGACCTGCCGACGCGCGGCACCGTCCTCGTGTCGCTGCGCGACGAGGACAAGGCGCCGGCAGCGCCGGCGCTGCGCATCCTGCAGGAAGAGGGCTTCCAGCTCGTCGCGACGCGCGGCACCGCCGACGCCATGCGCGAGCGCGGACTCGAGGTCGAGACGATCAACAAGGTGCGCGAGGGCTCGCCGCACGTGGAGGAGCTGATCCGCGGCGGCAAGGTGTCGCTCGTGATCGCCACGACGATGATCGGCGACGCCGCCGCGGTGCGCGACTCGGCGTCGATGCGCCGCGCCGCCCTCGAAGCCGGCATTCCGTACTTCACGACCGTCTCCGGCGCGCGCGCCGCCGCGGGCGCCATCCGCGCGCTGCGCGCAGGCGAAGTGCAGCCGATCGCGCTCCAGGACCTGCACCGGGCGTCGGTGTGACTCAGCCTCGGGCGGTCGCGCGTCGCTAGCGTGTCCTCGTGGCGGGACGCTGTGGCGGCGATTCGGGGACCGCTCGAGTTCGCGCGCCCCGAGCGCGTGCGGGATCTGGCGGGGACGCTGCGTGGGGCGCTCGCGCGCGCGGCGGAGCTGTGGGTGCCGCCCGACGTGAAGAAGCGGCTCGCCGAGGCGGGTGCGCGGCTCGAGGCGGGCGCGAGCGCGGAGGTGCTCGACGAGATCGCGCGCATGCTCGCACCGCTGCTCGCCCCGGAGTTCCCCGCGAGCCGGCTCGCGCATCCCGCGTCGCGCGTGCCCGGCGTCGGGCCGAAGACCGCGCAGGCGCTCGCGCGGAAGGAGATCCGCACGGTCGAGGACCTGTTGTTCTTCCTGCCGCGCGCGTACCAGGACCGGCGCGAGATCGTGCCGATCGAGAAGCTCGAGGTCGGCCGCACGGCCAGCTTCTCGGGTGAGGTGACACGCAGTGGCGTCGTCCCGCTGCGGAACGGGAAGAAGTTCTTCCAGGCCGTCGTCTCCGACGGCACGGGCGCGGTGCAGCTGAAGTGGTTCCGCGGCGCCGCGGCGTTCGAGGCGCGGCTGGTGCCGGGCACACGCCTGCTCGTGTCGGGCGACGTGCGCCGCTACCGCTTCGCGAAAGAGCTGCACCACCCGGACGTCGAGGTCCTCTCGGCCGAGACCTCGGCGGGCGAGCTGCCGCGCATCGTGGCGAGCTACTCCGCGGTCGAAGGGCTGCCGCCGCGCACGCTGCGGCGCATCGTCGAGTCCGCGGTGCGCAGCGCCGCCGACCTGGTCGACGGCTTCCTGCCCGCGGCCGCGGCGGCCGAGCTGGGGCTGGCGGAGATCGGCGCCGCCCTGCGCGAGGTGCACCTGCCGAGCATCGGCCTCGACCCCGCGAGCTTGCGCGAGCGCAACACGCCGTACCACCTGCGGCTCGTCGCGGAGGAGCTGTTCCTCTTGCAGCTCGGCCTCGAAGAGCGCCGCCGCGAGCTGCGCACGCTCGCGACCGCCCCGCTCGCGTGGGCGCCAGAGGCCGAAGCGCGCGCCCTCGCGGCGCTGCCGTTCGAGCTCACCGGGGATCAGAAGCGCGCCTGGCGCGAGATCCAGGCGGATCTCGCGCGCAAGACGCCGATGAACCGGCTCCTCGTGGGCGACGTTGGTACGGGCAAGACGGTGCTCGCCGTGCTGGCCGCCGCGGCGGCGCACGCCTCGGGCCGCAGCACCGCGTTGCTCGCCCCCACCGAGATCCTGGCCGAGCAGCACGCCGCCACCCTACACAAGTTGGCGTCACCGCTCGGGCTGCGCTCGGCGCTGGTCACCGGTGCCACTCCGCCGCGCGACCGCCACCTGGCGGCGCGCGCGCTCGAGTCGGGCGAGCTCGCCGTCGTGGTCGGTACCCACGCGCTCTTCTCCGAGAGCCAGGAGCTGCCGCGGCTCGGCCTCGTGGTCATCGACGAGCAGCACCGCTTCGGCGTGGCGCAGCGCCGCGCGCTCGCGCGCAAGGCCGAGCACCCGCACCTGCTCGCGATGTCGGCCACGCCGATCCCGCGGTCCCTGGCGCTCACCGTGTTCGGCGACATGGACCACACCGTGCTGCGCGAGCGCCCGCCGGGCCGCGCGCCGGTCACGACGCGCGTGGTCGCGCCCACCGCCGGCAGGCTCGTGATGGGCGAGGTCGGCGAGACGCTGCGGCGCGGCGAGCAGCTCTACGTGGTGTACCCGCTGGTCGAGGAGTCCGAGAAGGCGGACCTGAAGGACGCGACGCGCGGCTTCGAACGGCTGCGCAAGGCGCTGCCGGGCGTGCCCGCCGCGCTGGTGCACGGCCGGCTCGACCGCGCCGAGCGCACGCGCGCGATGGCCGACTTCGCCGCCGGCCGCGTGCGCGTGCTGGTCGCGACCACCGTGATCGAGGTCGGGGTCGACGTCCCGAACGCGACGCTCCTGATCGTGCAGCACGCAGAGCGCTTCGGGCTCGCGCAGCTGCACCAGCTGCGCGGGCGCGTCGGGCGCGGCGGCCGGCCGGGCAGGGCGTTCTTCATCGCGGAGCCGACGACACCGGAAGGTGTCGAGCGGCTCGCGATTCTGGAGCAGAGCGCGTCGGGTTTCGACATCGCCGAAGCCGACCTGCGGATCCGCGGCGCCGGCGAGTGGCTGGGCACGCGCCAGGCCGGCCACCTGCCCGAGCTGCGCCTGGCCGACCTGGTCCGCCACGGCGAGTACCTGGCGGCGGCCCGCGACGCCGCCGCGGCGCTCCTGGCCCGCGACCCGCAGCTCGCGCGCGAGCCCGGCCTGCGCGAGGCGGTCGCGCGCCGCTGGGGCGCGCGGCTCGAGCTCGCGGGCGCCTCCTAGCTCTCTGGCAGCGCCTCTCCCACTCGAATATCCTGGCGCTCCCATGCCCGATTCCTCTGCACAGGCGCGGGTCTCCGCGCTCCGGGCCACGCCCTTCGCACGGCCCGAGCTGCGCCTCCCGGCGCACTGCAAGAGCCCGGCGCGCCCGTCGCCCGCGGTGTTCGAGATGAAGCGCATGCTGCGCAGGCGCGGGCTCCACTCGGTGTGCGAAGAGGCGCGCTGCCCGAACCTGGCCGAGTGCTTTGCGCGCGGCACGGTCACGTTCATGCTGCTCGGCGACGTGTGCACGCGCGCGTGTCGCTTCTGTCACGTCGCGACGGGCCTCGGCCGGCCGGTCGACCCGCGCGAGCCGGAGCAGGTGGCCGAGGCCGCCGCCGAGCTCGGGCTCCGCCACGTGGTGCTGACCAGTGTGAACCGGGACGACCTGCCGGACCAGGGCTCGGAGCAGTTCGCGCGGACGATCGCGGCTCTCCGCGTTCGCGCGCCGAGCGCCTCCGTCGAGGTGCTGACGCCCGACTTCCGCGGCGACGCCGAGTGCATCGACCGCGTCTGCGCTGCCGGGCCCGAGGTCTACAACCACAACCTCGAGACCGTGCCGCGGCTGTATCGCCAGGTGCGGATCGGCGCGCGGTACGACCGCTCGCTGGCGCTGCTGGCGCGCGTGAAGGCGCGGCGGCCGCAGGCGCTCGCCAAGTCGGGGCTCATGCTCGGGCTCGGCGAGACGCGCGATGAGCTCCTCGCCGTGTGCCGCGACCTGCGCGCCGCGGGCGTCGACTTTCTCACGCTCGGCCAGTACCTGCGCCCGACCTTGTCGCATCTGCCGGTGGCGCGCTACGTCGAGCCGCTCGAGTTCACCGAGCTCGCGGGCGAGGCGCGCGCGCTCGGCTTCCGCCACGTCGAGAGCGGTCCTCTCGTGCGCAGCTCCTTCCACGCCGATACTGCGCTGGAGCTCCTGTCATGAAGTTCGAGAAGCTGGACCGGCTGCCGCCGTACGTGCTCGCGATCGTGAACGACTTGAAGGCGCGCGCGCGGCGCGCCGGCGAGGACGTGATCGACCTCGGCTTCGGCAACCCGAATCACCCGACGCCGCCGCACGTCGTCGAGAAGCTCGTCGAGGCCGCCCGCGATCCGCGCAACCACCACTACTCGGCGTCGCGCGGGCTGCCGAACCTGCGCCGCGCGATGGCCCGCTGGTACGCCCGCCGCTACCAGGTGACGCTCGACCCCGAGACGCAGGTGATCTCGACGATCGGCGCGAAGGAAGGCCTGTCGCACTTCGTGCTGGCGGGCATCTCGCCGGGTGACACCGTTCTGTGTCCCGACCCGTGCTATCCGATCCACAGCTTCTCGGTGCTGATCGCCGGCGGGGACCTGTGCCGCGTGCCGCTGCACCCGCTGGACGACCTGGTCGGCCGGCTCGAAGAGGCCGCGCGCTCGCTCAACCCGCGGCCGAAGCTGCTCATCGCGTCGTTCCCGCACAACCCGACGACGGCCACGGTGGACCTCGCGTACCTGACCCGGCTCGTCGACTTCTGCCGCCGCAACGACATGGTGCTCGTGCACGATCTCGCGTACGCGGAGATCTGCTACGACGGCTACGTGCCGCCGAGCGTGCTGCAGGTGCCCGGCGCTTTCGAGTGCGCGATCGAGTTCACCTCGCTTTCGAAGTCGCACGCCATGGCCGGCTGGCGCGTCGGCTTCGCGGCGGGCAATCCCGAGCTCGTGCGCGTGCTCGCGCGCGTGAAGAGCTACCTCGACTACGGGACGTTCCAGCCGATCCAGATCGCCACGATCATCGCGCTCGACGGCCCGCAGGACTTCGTGGCCGAGATCGTCGAGGACTACCGGCAGCGCCGGAACGCGCTCGTCGACGGGCTGGAGCAGGCCAGCTGGAAGATCGAGAAGCCGCTGGGCACGATGTTCGTGTGGGCGCCCGTGCCCGAGCGCTTCGCGGAGCTGGGCTCGCTCGAATTCTCGAAGCTGCTGCTCGAGCAGGCCCAGGTCGCGGTCGCGCCGGGCGTGGGCTTCGGCCCGGCCGGCGAGGGCTTCGTGCGCTTCGCGCTCGTCGAGAACACGCACCGCATCCGCCAGGCGGTGCGCAGCATGCGCCGGCTCCTGCGCGATGGCTGAGCGCGCGGTGCGCGTCGGGCTGGTCGGGCTCGGCACGATCGGGACCGGGCTCGTGCGCGCGCTGCAGTCGCACGGCGAGCTCGTGCGCGAGCGGCTCGGCTTCCCGCTCGAGCTCGCGCGCATCGCCGACATCGATCTCGAGCGCGACCGCGGCGTGCCGCTGTCGGGCTACGCGCTGTCGCGAGATTGGCGCGAGCTCGTCGACGACCCGTCGCTCGACGTGGTAGTCGAGCTCGTCGGCGGCACGCGCGTCGCGCGCGACGTCGTGCTCGCGGCGCTCGACTCGGGCAAGCACGTCGTCACCGCCAACAAGGCGCTGCTCGCGACGCACGGCGCCGAGATCTTCGCGCTGGCGGCGTCGAAGCGCAGCGAGATCGCGTTCGAGGCGAGCGTGGGCGGCACCATTCCGGTGCTGCGCGCGCTGCGCGAAGGCCTGTGCGCCGACCGCGTGTTGTCCGTGCACGGCATCGTGAACGGCACCTGCAACTTCATCCTCACGCAGATGGAGGCGAACGGCGAGCCGTACGAAGTGTGTCTCAAGCGCGCGCAGGAGCTCGGCTACGCCGAGCCCGACCCGAGCTTCGACGTCGACGGCGTCGACTCGGCGCACAAGCTCGCGATCCTGGTCGGGCTGGCGTTTGGCGAGCGGCTGGCGCCCGACTCGTTTCCGATCGATGGCATCCGCCGCATCGTGCCCGCCGACATCGAGTACGCGCGGCGCATCGGCCTGCGCATCAAGCTGCTCGCGGTGGCCAAGCGGACCGACCCCGGCATCGAGGCGCGCGTCGCGCCCGTGATGATCCCGCGCGACACCGTGCTCGCGGGCGTCGACGGCTCGATGAACGCCGTAGAGGTGCGCGGCGAGCTCTCGGGCCCGACGCTCTACTACGGCGCGGGCGCCGGCGCGCTGCCCACCGCGAGCGCGGTGCTGTCCGACCTGATGGAGCTGGCGCGCGCGCACAGGCTGGGCGCCGCCGGCCGCGTGCCGCCGTTCGGCACGCCCGAGCCGCGCAACGCAGTTCTGTGTCCCCCGGGCGAGGAGCGCGGCGAGTACTACGTGCGCTTCACGGCGCTCGACAAGCCGGGCGTGCTGTCGCGGATCACGGGCGCGCTCGGCGCGCGCGGCATCTCGATCGCCAGCGTGCTGCAGGAGGAGCGCCACGAGTCGCGCGCCGTGCCCATCGTGCTGACGGTCCACGAGGCGCGGCTCGCCGACCTGGACGCGGCGCTCGCCGACATCGCGCGGCTGCCGGAAGTGGTCGCGCCTGCGCAGAAGATCCGCATCGAGCGGGAGCTCTAGCATGCCGACTCAACCGACCCCGAAGTACGACGCCTGGTTCGAGTGCGCCCGCGGCTGCGAAGGCCGCTGGGAGCTCACCGAGGTCATCTATCGCTGCCCGCACTGCGAAGGCCTGCTCACGGTGCAGCACGACCTCGAGCGGCTCAAGAAGACCCCGCCGCAGAAGTGGATGAAGATCTTCGAGTCGCGCGCGCACTCGACGGAGTGGCCGTACGGCTCCGGCGTGTGGGGCAAGCGCGAGCTCGTCTGCCCGATCGTGGCCGAGGAGAACGTCGTCTCGATGTTCGAGGGCCACACCAATCTGTTCTGGGCCAAGCGCCTGGGCGAGATGTGGGGCGTCGACGACCTCTGGGTGAAGCAGTGCGGCAACTCGCATACGGGCAGCTTCAAGGACCTGGGTATGACCGTGCTCGTGTCGGTCGTGAACGAGATCCGGAAGCGCGACCCGAATCGCATCCGCGCCGTGGCGTGTGCGTCGACCGGCGACACGTCGGCCGCGCTCGCGGCCTACGCGGCGTACGCGGGCATTCCCGCGGTGGTGTTGCTCCCGCGCGACAAGGTCTCGCTCGCGCAGCTCTTGCAGCCCGTCGCCAACGGCGCGATCACGCTGTCGCTCGAGACCGACTTCGACGGCTGCATGGCCATCGTGCAGAAGATCGCGGAGCGCGACGGCATCTACCTGGCGAACTCGATGAACAGCCTGCGCATCGAGGGCCAGAAGACGGTCGGCATGGAGATCGTGCAGCAGTTCGACTGGGAGGTGCCCGACTGGATCGTGATTCCGGGCGGCAACCTCGGCAACGTGTCGGCGCTCGGGAAGGGCCTGCTCGAGTGGCTCGAGCTCGGCATCATCGACCGGCTGCCGCGCATCTGTTGCGCGCAGGCCGCCAACGCGAACCCGCTCTACAAGAGCTACCTGACCGACTACGAGAAGTACGAGCCGATGATGGCGCTGCCGACGCTCGCGTCGGCGATCCAGATCGGCAACCCGGTGTCGATCGACCGCGCGATCGCAACCCTGCGCCGCTTCGACGGCATCGTCGAACAGGCGACCGAGGACGAGCTCGCCGAAGCCGCGGCCGCGGGCGACCGCACGGGCTTGTTCAACTGCCCGCACACCGGCGTGGCTCTCGCGGCGCTGCACAAGCTGATCCGCCGCGGCGAGGTGAAGCGCGACCAGCGCGTGGTCGTGATCTCGACGGCGCACGGGCTCAAGTTCACCGACTTCAAGCGCAGCTATCACGCGGGCCAGCTGGATGCGATCGAGTCGCGGCATGCGAATCCGCCGATCTCGCTGCCGGCGCGCTACGAGGACGTGCGGGGCGAGATCTTCCGGCAGATCGAGCTGCGCTTCGGAGCTCAGGAAGCATAGGAGAGGGAGGCATGGCGATGGATCGGAACCTGGCGCTCGAGCTCGTGCGCGCGACGGAGGCGGCCGCGCTCGAGTGCGCGCGCCTGATGGGCCGCGGCGACGAGACCGCGGCGGACCAGGCGGCGGTCGACGCCATGCGCACGGCGCTGAACAAGATCGAGATGGACGGCACGATCGTGATCGGCGAGGGCGAGCGCGACGAGGCGCCCATGCTGTACATCGGCGAGAAGGTCGGCACGGGCAACGGCCCGAAGATCGAGATCGCGCTCGACCCGCTGGAGGGCACCACGATCTGCGCGACCGGCGGCCCGAACGCGCTGTCGGTCATCGCCGCGGCGGAGGAGGGTGGCTTCCTGCACGCGCCCGACACGTATATGGAGAAGATCGCGGTCGGTCCGGCCGCGCGAGGCGCGATCGACATCGACAAGAGCCCGACCCAGAACCTGAAGAGCATCTCGAAGGCGATGGGCGTGCCCGTGCAGGACCTGACCGTCGTCATTCTCGACCGCCCGCGCCACGAGAAGCTGATCGACGAGGTGCGGAAGGCGGGCTCGCGCATCCGGCTCATCAAGGACGGCGACGTCTCGGCGGCAATCGCGACGTGCAGCCGCGCGCACCAGGTCGACGTGCTCATGGGCACCGGAGGCGCGCCCGAAGGCGTGATCGCCGCGGCCGCGCTGCGCTGCCAGGGCGGCGACCTGCAGGGCCGCTTGCGCCCGCGCAACCAGGGCGAAGCCGACCGCGCACGCGCGATGGGGCTGAAGGACGTGAACCAGAAGCTCACGCTCGCCGAGCTGGCGCGGGGCGACGTGCTGTTCGCCGGCACGGGCGTGACGGAAGGCGACTTCTTGAAGGGCGTGCGCTTCCGCGCGGAGGGCGCGCTGACCCACTCGGTGGTCATGCGCAGTCACTCGATGACGACGCGTTGGATCGAGGCCGAGCACAACTTCCGCTTCAAGCCGCGCTGACGGGCACGCGTGTTCACCGGGATCGTCGAGCGCACGGCGCGCATCACGCGGCTCGAGCCCGTCGCCGGGCGCGTCGAGCTCGAGGTCGAGCTGGGTGCGGACGTCGCCGGCGAGGTGCGGATCGGCGACAGCATCGCGCTCTCGGGCACCTGTCTCACGGTCGTCGCCGTGCGCGGGTCGAACGTCGCGTTCCAGGTCGTGCCCGAGTCGCTGCGCGTCACTTCCCTCGGCGCGCGGAAGGTCGGCGGAACGCTCAACGTCGAGCGCGCGATGCGCGCCGACGCGCGCCTGGACGGCCACATCGTGCAGGGGCACGTCGACGGCGTGGGCACGGTGCGCGAGGTGCGGGCCGACGGCGACGACCGGCTGGTGCACATCGAGTGCTCGAGAGACCTCGCCGAGCAGCTCGTGCCCAAAGGCTCGATCGCGGTCGAAGGCGTGTCGCTCACCGCGGTGTCGCCCGATGCCACGGGCTTCTGGGTGGCGCTGATCCCCCACACGCGCGCGGTCACGACGCTGGGCGCGCTCGAACCCGGCCAGCCGGTGAATCTCGAGCTCGACGTACTGGGCAAGTACGTGTTCCGGTATCTCGCGCAGCGTGCCTCCCGCGCGGATTCTTGACCCCCCGACGGCGTGGTGAGACACTCGAAAGCGTAGTCTCCGCGCGGTTCAACGGGGTGCGCCTGCGGATTTTTCAGCGCCGAACGGACGAGCGGGTCAGGAGTCGTCGATGAAGGAACTGGTCGAGATGATCGTCAAGGCGTTGGTCGACCAGCCCGAGGCCGTCGAGATCACCGAGATCAAGGGCAACCACGCGCACGTGATCGAGCTGAACGTCGCGAAGGAAGACTTGGGGAAGGTGATCGGCAAGGGCGGCGCACACGCGTCGGCGATTCGCACCATCCTGGCCGCGGCGAGCGGCAAGGAGAACAAGCGGTACATCCTCGAGATCATCGAGCACTGACGGATGCAGCGCGCGGCACCGTGAGCGAGCGGGCGCTGCGCAGCGTGGAGGCGCTGCGCGGCGGCGGCGCGGCGGCGCCGGTCGTGGCGGAAGAGGACCGCGCGGAGCGCGCGCTCTGGCTGCAGCGCAGCGAATGGCTCGAGGCATTGGCGCGCCGCGAGAACGCCTACACCGCCGGCGAGCGCCTGTGGCGCGCCAGCGAGCAGTGGATCCCCGCGCTCGCCGAGCTGGCGCAGGACCCGAGCGTGCTCCTGGCCGAGCTGCCGATGTGGGCGCGCTTCATCGACCGACACTCCAGCGTGACGGTGCAGCCGGCGGGCGACGACGCGCACGTCTTCTGGTCGAACGTGCCGGGCTACGCGCCCGACGGCTCGGAGTGCGAGTTCCGTCTCGGCGCGCTGCGTGCGCTCCTGCTCAGCTGCGCGGGCGACGAAGCCGTCGCGGTGGCGCACGTCGAGTGCGCGGCGCGGGGCGGTGACCGCTGCCGCTACGACGTGCTCGATTGGATCCCGTGCCGCGACCGCCGGCATGAGCGCGCGCTGCGCGAGGCGAGCCTGCTCGCGAGCGACCTGGAGGGGCGCGCGGCGCTGCAGCGGCGCCTCGGCGCGATGGCGCTGCGGGCGGCGCCGCTGCCCGACTTGCGCGAGCTCAGCGCCGTGCGCCGCTTCCTCGAAGAGGTAGAGGACATCATCCTGGTGTTCGACCGCGAGCTCGAGGTGCTCGACGCCAACCGCTCGGCGCTCCACTTCTCGGGCATGTCGCTCGCCGAGCTGCAGGGCATGTCGGTGCAGGACCTGCTCACCGAAGAATCGTGGCAGCGCGTGCGCGCTCTGCTGCCGCGGCTCGGCCAGGCGGGCGCGCTGCGCTCGGTGCACCTCGACGCCCGCACGCGCCGGGGCGAGGCCACGCTGGAAGTCTCGGCGCGCGTGTCCGCGAGCGGCGAGTCGATCGTCTGCATCGCGCGCGACATCACGGGGCGGCTCGCGCTCGAGCGCGAGCTCGCCAGCCGCAACCTACAGCTGCGGGAACAGAACGAGCGCATCGCGGACGCCGACCGCATGAAGTCCGAGTTCCTCGCGAACGTGAGCCACGAGCTCACCACGCCGCTCACCAGCATCAAGGGCTTCGCGAAGCTCTTGCGCGGCGACGTCTCGGCCGAGCTGCACGGCGGCGTGCGCCTCGGTGCGGAGCAGCGCGCCGAGTTCCTCGCGCTCGTCGAGCGCGAGGCGGCGCGCATGCAGGGGCTCATCCAGGGCCTGCTCGAGCTGTCGAACCTGGAAGCCGGCGGCGTGGCGCTGGGGCGCAAGCGCGTGGCGCTCGGGGCCGTCGTCGAAGAGTGCGTGCAGATCCTGAAGCCGCGGCTCGACGACGCGGGCCTCGCGCTCGAGCTCGCGCTCGACCCCGGCCTGCCGCTGGCGTGGCTCGACCCCGACCGCGTGAAGCAAGTCGTGCTGAACCTGCTCGAGAACGCCGCCAAGTTCAGCGCACGCGGCTCGCGCATCGACGTGCGCACGCGGCTCGCGGGTACGACGATCGAGCTGGGTGTCTCCAATCCGTGTAACGAGCTCGAGCCCGGCGACCTCGAGCGCATCTTCGCGCGCTTCGTCCAGCGCGACGGTTCATACACGCGCAAGTACGGCGGCGTAGGCCTGGGGCTCAACCTGGTGCGCGCGATCGCGGAGCTGCACGGCGGCCGCGCATGGGCGGAGCTTCGCGAAGGCGGACGCGTGGAGTTCCTCGTGCGCTTGCCGGTCGGTGAATGACCCAACGAGTGTGATCTTCGACCACTCATCCCCGGCGGAGTTCGGCCGATAAGGGCCCGCGAGGGGATGGAAGGGAGTCGATGGCAACACCGATGCAGCCGAACGGCGAATTCACCCCGGAAGAGCACCACCGGCGCGGACTGGCGCTGCTCGAGGCGGGGCACGGTCACGAGGGCTTCGAGCACCTGAGCCGCGCCTATCTGATCGATCCTCAGAACGCGCGCTTCCGCTCCTCGTACGCGCTCGCGCTCGCGCTCGTGCGCGGCCAGTTCCTGGGTGCGGTCGAGCTCGCGCGCGCCGCAGTGCGACAGGAGTTCTACAACCCGGATCTGTACCTGAACCTCGCGCGCATCTACCTCGCGTTCGACTTCAAAGCCGACGCGATCCGGTTCCTGCGCCGCGGGCTGATGGTCGATCCCGAGAACGCTGCGGTGCAGCGGCGCCTCGCGGATCTCGGCATCCGCCGACGCCCGCCGATCCGCTTCCTGCCGCGCAATCACGCGATCAACCGCTTCCTCGGGCGCATGCAGGCGCGCGTGCTCGGACGCGCGGCGTGGGTCGCAACTCGCATGCAAGGCGCTTGACAGGGTGCTGCACACGGATAACTTCGGCCGCCACTCGCTTCGGAGGCCGTAGTTTCCGTGGGCAGCGTCATCAAGAAGCGCCGCAAGAAGATGCGCAAGCACAAGTACCGGAAGCTGCGCGCGCGCAACCGCCACAAGCGGAACAAGCGCTAGCGAGAGCCGCTCCGACACGCCGCGCAGCGCGGCGTGACACGCACCGATGTCGCACATCGGTGCGTTTTTTTTGTCGCTTCCGTTGACACGTTCGCCGCGCAACGACTACTGTGTGATGCAACCGTGTGGGGAAGGTGCTGTCGTTGCGTCAGTTCGTACGTCAAGTCGAAGACTTCACGTCCGATACGAAACGCAACCGAGTCCTCCTCGGTTGCGTGTGAGAGTGACGAGACTGATGCCAACGTTGGGATCTCGGACGCTTCGAGCACGCTGAATCCAAACGCAAATTGGGGGTGAGAGTCATGGCAGCTCGGAAGAAGGCCGCGAGCAAGAAGGCGACGCGGCGCAAGAAGGGTGGCCGGAAGAAGGGCACCCGCCGACGGAAGAAGGGGACGCGGCGCAAGAAGTCGATGTGACTTCGCCGCTAGCCTGATTCGAAAGAGGCCCCCGTCGCTTGAGAGATAGCGACGGGGGCTTCGGTTCTTAATGGGGCCCGGCCGAGCGAAGCTCGGCCACCCGTCACTTCGCTCTCCTGCGGCTCGCTGCGCGCCTGCGCCTGCGGCGCGCGGCTTGCGGTCCTTGCTCGGAAGAGTGGGGCGGCCTAGTCTCGTGGTATGGCGCGTATCACGATCGAGGACTGCACGGAGCGGGTGGGCAACCGGTTTGCGCTGGTGTTGATGGTTTCGGTGCGGACGAAGCAGCTGATGCGCGGCGCGAAGGCGCTGGTGAAGTCGACCGAGAACAAGTCGGTCGTGAACGCGCTCCGCGAGGTGGCCGCAGGCCACATCGCCCCCGATATCGAGATCAAAGAGGGGTAGCCGCCGATCGGACGCGGCCCGCGGGTCGCGGCTAGGACAGGGTAACCGGGACGGTGAAGCTGAACCGCGAGCCCTGGCCGATCTCCGACTGAACGGAGAGGGCGCCGCCCAGCTTCTCGATGAGCGCGCGCGCGAGCGTGAGGCCGAGGCCGGCGCCGCGGTGGCGGCTGTCGGCGGACGAGTCGACGCGGAAGAACTCGTCGAAGATCTGCTCCTGGTCGTCCGGCGCGATGCCGATGCCCGTGTCGGTCACGCTGCAGAACAGCTGGCCATCCTCGAGCGAGAGTTCGAGCTCGATCTTGCCGCGCCGCGTGAACTTCGCGGCGTTGTCGAGCAGGTGGAACAGGATCTGGTTGAGCTTGGCGAGGTCCGTGCGGATCTTCGGCAGGCTGGTGGGCAGGCGCTTCTCGAGCACGACGTCCGGCTGCAACGTGTCGCGCACGTTGAAGATCGCTTCCTCGATGACCTCGGCGAGGTTCACGTCCTGGACCTCGACCGCGACCTCGCCCTGCTTCACCCGCCACAGGTCGAGGATGTTCTGCAGCATGCGCATCAGCGCGTTGCCGTCGTCGAGCACGCCGCGCAGGGAGTCGCGGCCCGTCGACGACAGGTTCTCGTGCTCGTTGGCGAGCACCGAGATCACGCGCTCGATGATGCTGTTGAGGGGCGCGCGCAGCTCGTACGACATGGTCTCGATCAAGTCGGCCTTGAGCCGCTCGACCATGGTGAGCCGCTCTTCGCGCTTGATCAGCTCGATGTCCTGCGCGAGCAGCTGCTCGGACAGGCGCAACACCTCGTCGGACGGCTCGGCCGGCAGGCTCGCGCCGCCGCCTCCCGACACCGCATGGTGATCCAGCACGAGCGCGATCTGGCGCAGGATCGACTCGATCCCCGCGTTCTGCACGCGCGGCCAGGGGCCCGGGCAGCCGAGCAGCGCCACGCCGCGAGGCTGGCCGTTGTGCCGGATGGGGAAGCCGAACACGCCGCCGGCGCCGCGCGCCCAGATCCGCGGGCTGCCGTCGGGTGAGTCGATGCGCATCGGGCGCTCCGATGTCTCCGCTTCGCGCAGGAAGTCGTCGAGCTCTGCGCCCGCGATCTGAGCGTCCTTCGCACACGTGAAGCCGGCCCAGCCGTCGGGCTCCGACGCGGGGCGGCCCGATTGGTACACGAGCGCGAAGCCCTGCAGCGCCGCCGCCAGGTGGCGGGCGCCCGCCGAGAGCGCGGACCCGAGCGTGTCGGGCGACGTGTAGAGCGCCAGGATCTCCATGTCGGCCTAGAACCGGCTCTCGTCGGACGAGCCCGAATTGGAAGAGCCGGGCTCCGTCGTGTAGGAGCTGTCGCCTTCGAGCGCGAGCTTGGTGGCGAAGTCGCGCGGATTGGTCGCCGCGTCGCGCGCCGTCTCCAGCTTGATCTTGTTGGCCTGGTAGAGCTCGAGCAGATGCTGATCGAACGTCTGCATCTGCATGTCCGAGTGGCCCTTCTCGATGTGGTCGCGGATCTCGACGGCGCGGTTCGGATCGCGGATGGCCTCGCGGATCGAGCGCGTGGTGCGCAGCACTTCGACCGCCGGCACCCGGCCCGTGCCCTTCTTGTTGGGCAAGAGGCGCAGCGAGACGATCGCCTGCAGGTTTTCGGCGAGGCGCTCGCGCACCTGCTGGTGCTCTTCGACCGGGAAGAACGACACGACGCGGCGCAGCGTAGTGACCACGTCGTTGGTGTGAATGGACGAGAAGACCGCGTGGCCCGTCTCCGCCGCCTTCAGCGCGGTGTCGACCGTCTCGGCGTCGCGGATCTCGCCCACCATGATCACGTCGGGGTCCTGGCGCAGCGCGGCGCGCAGGGCGGCCGGAAAGCTCGGCGTGTCGGTGTTGATCTCGCGCTGCGTGATGATCGAGCGCTCGTGCGTGAAGATGAACTCGACCGGATCCTCGATCGTCACGATCTTGCACTTGAGCGCGCGGTTGATCTCCTGGAGCATCGTCGCGAGCGTCGTCGACTTGCCCATGCCCGTCGCGCCCGTGACCAGCACGAGACCGCGCTGCACCGAAGCGATCGTCTTCAGCACCGACGGCAGATTCAGCTCTTCGAACGTCTTGATCGAGAGCGGGATCACGCGCAGCACGATGTTGAACGCGCGCCGCTCGCGGGAGATGTTGACGCGGAAGCGGCCTTCGCCCGGGATCTCGTAGGCCATGTCGATCTCGGACACGCCCTCGAGCTTCTTGTCCTTCTCGCTCTCCATGAGCAGCCCGGCGATGGCCTCGGTATCGGCCATCGAGAGCACCTTGTACTTCAGCTCGACGAGCTCGCCGTTGAAGCGGTAGAGCGGCAGGTAGCCGACCTGGAAGTGGATGTCCGACGCGCCCTTCTCGAAGCCGAGTCGAAGCAGTCGGTGGAGTCGTTCTTGGTCCATGCTCGGTTGCTCTGTTCCCGTCGGTTGCCCGGTGGAGCGCGGCCCTCCTTCCTTCGGCGCCGCGCGAACGCCGCTTGATGGGAGGCCCGGAGCGCCTGTCCTATAATCGGCAGGCGATGCGCGTCCCCGTGCGTGGCTTCCTCGTCGTCCTTGCGGCCAGTCTCGCCACCGCCGCCACGAGTCCCGCCGAGACACCGAGCGAAGACGGCGCCAAGACCGCGCAGCCTGCGCCGCAGCCCAGCGGCGGAGCCGCGCCCGAGAAGATGATCGACCTGGACACCCTGCTTCACCCGTCGGCAAGTGCACTGCAGCCGAGCGGCAAGATCCTGGGTGGACGCGACGAGAAGGGCTGGCAGGCGGAGTTCAAGCGCGCACGCCAGGAGGTCTCGGATCTCGAGGGCAAGATCGAGGCCGAGCAGAACAAGATGCGCAACATCTCCGGCGGCGACTGGCAGTACACGCCGGCCGGCGGCGAAGCGACCGACCCCGAGGTGCTGAAGCTGCGCGCGACGCTGAAGCGCGACCGCCAATCGCTCGAGGCGTCGCGCCAGCGGCTGCGCGACCTGGACGTCGAGGCGTCGCTCGCCGGTGTACCCGAGGACTGGAAGAAGCCTGCACCGTGAGCGGCCGGTGCGCGGGTCCGCGCACCGGCAGCAGGAGTGCAGGAGGGTGCGCGGGCGCCTTCGCCGCGCGAAGTCGTGTGCGCACCGACTGTGAGCGCCGTCACGTCGAGTCTTGCTGGATGAGCCGGTTGTCGCGCGACTTGCCGGCGAACGAACCGCGGCACGAGCGATGCACCGACGGGCGTCGTGCGGCGCATCAGACACCTGGCGCTCGTGACTCCCGTGCTGGTTTGTACCACTGGCTGCGCGAGTCTCTCGCACTATGCCGGCCTGACGCACGCGAGCCAGCCGTCCGATGACTCGCTCACTCGGGTCGTCGCGGAGCTCAAGCTCCACCTGAAAGACGACACCTACCGCTACGACCGGGCCACGACCGACGACGGCCGGAACGTCTTCGCGGTCGCGCTCTGGAAGCTGGACCGGATCGCCGCGCTGCGCGCCCGCCCGCAGGAGCAATGGGAGAACGCGGACTTCGTGATCGAGTTCGCGCGCGGCAAGGCGCTGGAGAAGCTGCGCCGCTACGACGACGCCGCGAAAGCCTTCGAGCACGTGGCGGCCTCGGGCTCGCTGCTGGGCGATGCCGCCGCCGAGCGCGCGCACGTCATCGAGACCTTCGCCGAGGCTTCGGCGCGGCCGGCCGATCCCTTCGCGAGCCCCGAGGAAGAGCGCGTGTTCATCGAGGGCCGCATCGCCAAGTGGCGCGAGCTCGCGGAGAAGACCGAGGGCATGCCGCAGCAGTCGCTGGCGCTCGAAGAGGTCGAGGCCTGGCAGATCATGCGCGTCGACTGGTATGCGCGCGGCGACCGCCTCGACGAGGCCATCTCGTCGTGCGAGAACCTGCTCGAGTCGAATCGCGAGTCGAAGCTGTTCGGCAAGCACCTGCTGCGCCTGGGCGACCTGTACGCCTCGAGCGCGCGCCGCGCGGAGCTCCAGGCGCGCGCGAACCTCGCGAACCTGGACCCCTCGCACTACGAGGCGCTCGTCGACCAGGCGTTCTCCGCCTACGAGCTCGCCGCCGAAGACCGCCGGCCCGCGCTGCGCCGCGAGGCGAAGAGCCGGATCGACGCGCTGCTCTCGTACCAGGAAGGAGTGGCGGCTCGTGTCCCCTGAGGCGAACCAGGCCCTGCGGCTCGGCATGTGGCTCGTGGGCGCGCTCGTCGCTGCGGCGCTGCTCTTCCTGGTGATCGGCGGCCGGGCGCGGGCCGCCGAGCCGGACGCCTCGGACGAGGCTGCGAAGCTCCTCCTCGCGCCCGAAACCGGGGCCGCGAGCGACCGCGCGCAGGAGGCGCGCGACCTGCTCGCCACCGACCGCAACCGCAAGATCGCCGTGATCTCGTCGGCGCTGGTCGACCTGGGTCTGCGCGCCTCGTTCGGCGCGTCGCCCGTGAAGCTCCTGCAGAGCGCGGGCGAGCTCGGCCAGGGCATCCTCGCCTGGTCGAATCGCACCCCCGGCGAGGAGCGCGCGCTGCTCCTCCTGGCCCCCGACGCGATCGGCGGCGAGCTCGACGCGCCGACGCGCGAGCTGTACGAGCACCTCGCCGTCCGCGAGCGAAAGGTGCTCGTGAAGCACTTGCTGGGCGACGCCGAGAAGGCGCTCGACGCGGGCGAGCTCCGCCGCGCGCGCATCGCGGTCGACCGCGCGCTCGAGCTCGATCCCGGCTCCGAGCCCGGCGACCGGCTGCTCGACGCGCTCGAGGCGCGCGAGCTGCGCGCCAGCCCCGCGAGCCGTGAGCCGACGATGTCGCCCGGCGTTGCCCCCTGGGAGACGTCGTTCGCGAGCGCGCTGCTCGTCGACGACGACTCGCGCGCGCAGCAGCTGGCACCCGCGAACACGCCGTCGGCCGAGCTCGCGAGCGCCGCGGCGCTGTACGAGTCCGGCCAGCGCGCCGAGGCGCTCGAGGCGTTCCGTTCGCTCGCGCAGGGCGACGGCCCGGCGAGCGGCGTGGCTCGCGAGATCCTCGACGACCGCGCGGTGAACCCCGAGCGCGCGCTCGACGACGAGATCAAGACCTACACGCACAAGCGTTCCCTGGGTTGGCTCGGCGGCGATGCGCTCGCCGACCGCGGCCTCGACCTCTTGAGCGACGACGTCGATCTCTCGGGCGACTCGCTCCGGGCGTGGAAGGCCTCGTACAAGCTGATCCGCAAGACCGCGAACCCGGTGAATCTGGTGATCGACGCGCCCGCGCGCATCTGGCGCGACTGGCAGCCTGACGGCAGCGCGCTGCGCGAAGCCGCGACGCGCTACCTGGAGCTCGAGCCGAACGGCCCGCGCGCCGCCGACGCGCAGAAGTGGCTCGCGAAGCTCGGCAAGGACGAGCGCAGGAGCGTGAAGGTCTCGCCGTTCAAGGACGGCTACTTTATGCTTCCGCACGCGCGCACGCGCTTCGCGCGCGTGGCGCCGCAGCGGCTGGTGGTCTCGTCGGACGCGCTCGAGAAGAAGGCGCCCGAGCTCGCGCACGCGCTGGGCCTCGAGGGCAGCGAGGCGTTCGTGTTCGGGGACCGTGGCTTGCCCGAAGGCGCGCAGGCGGTGGCGCCTGGACAGGCGCTCGAGCTGCTCGCGCTGCTCGGCGACGGGCTGGACGAGGACGTCCTGCAGCCGCGCATCCAGAGCGGCGCGGACGTGCTCGAAGCGCTGCGGCGGCTCGACGCGCGCGTGCGCGCCGGCGCCACGCTGCGCGTCATGCCGCGCGCGCCGGACTCGCTCGCGGGCTTGGACGACTTCGGCTCGGCGCTCGTGGACCAGAAGCGCGCGCGCACGTGGGGCGACGTCGCGCTCGGCCGCAAGGACGACAAGATCACTGCCGACCGCCAGCTCGGCGGCGACGGCCGCTTCTGCCTGGCCGACACGCCGTGCATCGACCGCAAGCTTCCCGTCGATGGCGCGCTGTTCGCGCAGACGGACGCGGAGGGCGCCGCCGGCGTCGGCGCGCGCGCGGGCTATCGCCAGGCGCAGCTGCAGGTGACGATGGGCGCGAAGGGTCCGCACGCGTCGCTCGTGCTGCCGATCGCGCGCTGGCTCGGCATCACGCACTACCTGCCGGTCGAGGCGCGCGTGGACGTCGGCCTCGACGGCGTGTCCGCGGGCCCGCGCGTCGACACCAGCGCCGCGGACGAAGCGGCCGAGCGCCTCTAGAGCAGCTCGTCCAGCGCGGCGAGCAGGCGCGCGACGACCTCGGGCCGCGCGTTCTCGCCCATGAGCCCGATCCGCCAGATGCGGCCCGCGAGCTTGCCGAGCCCGCCGCCGACCTCGATGCCGTGGCGCTCGAGCAGGCGCTTGCGCAGCGCGGCCTCGTCGGGCACGGGCGGCAGCACCGAGTTCAGCATGGGCAGCCGCCGGCCCGGCTCGACCAGCATGCGGAAGCCGCGCGCCTCGAGGCCGGCCACCAGGAGCCGTGACGCTTCTCTGTGTCGGGCGAAGCGCGCGTCGAGGCCCTCGTCGAGCACGCGCTCGAGCGCGGCGTACAGCGCGTAGATCATCGAGATCGGCGCCGTGTGATGATAGACGCGCGTCGCGCCCAGGTACCGGCCGATCAGCGTGAAATCGAGGTACCAGCTCTGCACGGGCCGCGAGCGGCGCTCCAGCCGCGCGAGCGCTCGGGGGCCCAGCGCGATCGGCGACAGGCCGGGCGGACACGCCAGGCACTTCTGCGTGCCGGAGTACGCCGCGTCGATCCGC
This sequence comes from Myxococcota bacterium, assembly GCA_035499075.1. Lineage (GTDB taxonomy): Bacteria > Myxococcota_A > UBA9160 > SZUA-336 > SZUA-336 > VGRW01. The sequence continues at coordinate 48,288 of DATJZN010000022.1, forward strand.
CAGTCGTCGAAGCGCACGTCGATGCCCGACAGCGAGGTCACGCAATCGACGAGCACGAGCGCGCCCGCTTCGCGGGCGGCGCGCGCAACCTCGGCGATCGGCTGTTCGACGCCGGTCGACGTCTCGGCGTGAACCAGCGCGACGAGCGGGGGCCGGCGCGCCGCGATCTCGGCCACGAGCTTGTCGACGGGCACGATCTCGCCCATCTCGGCCTCGACGCGCACCACGCGCGCCCCCGCGCGCTCCGCGATCGCGGAGATGCGCTCCCCGAACACGCCGTTCACCGCGACGAGCGCCGTCTCGCCGGGCTCGAGCAGATTCACCAGGCACGCCTCCATGCCGGCGCTGCCCGTCCCCGACAGCGGGAACGCGAACGCGCCCTCGCTCTTGAACACGCGGCGCAGCTGGCCCTGCATCTCGTCGAGCAGCGCGAGGAACGCGGGATCGAGGTGCCCGACGAGCGGGCGCGCGAGCGCTTCGCGCACGGCCGCGGAGACGTTGCTGGGACCGGGGCCGAGGAGCAGCCGCTCGGGCATCGCGAAGGGCGCCATCGCGCGAAGTATACTGGGCGGCCCGATGGCGAAGGACCCGAGCTGTCTCTTCTGCAGGATCGCGGCGCGCGAGCTGCCCGCGAAGCTCGTGTTCGAGAGCGAGCGCGCCGTCGCGTTCGAGGACCGCGAGCCGCAGGCGCCCACGCACGTGCTCGTGGTGCCGCGCGAGCACGTTCCTTCGACGCTCGAGGTGACGCCCGAGAGCCACGCGCTGGTGGGCGAGCTGGTCGAGATCGCGGCGCAGCTCGCGCGCGAACGCGGCTTCGCCGACGACGGCTACCGGCTGGTCTTCAACACGAACCGCGCCGCGGGCCAGACGGTCTTCCACCTGCACCTGCACCTCCTGGGCGGGCGGCGATTCGGCTGGCCGCCCGGGTGACCCTGACCTAGACTGCCGCCAACCCGAGGTCCGCTTGTTCCGACTTCTCCTGCTCGTCCTCCTCGCGGCGGCGGCCTTCGTCCTCGTCGAGGCCCGCTGGTCGCCCGACACGCTCACGCTCAGCCTGCGCGTCCGCACGGCCAAGGAGCTCGTCGCGGCCACGCAGGGGCGCGCGCGCGAGCTCGGCGAGCGCGCCGTGGAGAAGCTGAAGAACGAGACGCCGCCCGTTGCGTCCGCCCCGCCCGAGCGCACCGAGCCCGATCCCGAGAGCCTGCGCGACTCCGACCGCGCCCGGCTGAATCGCCTGGTCGAGGAGAAGAGCCGGGAGAGATAGGGAGTGCGCACGCGCGCCGAGCTCGAGGAGCGCGAAGCCGGGTCGCTCGCGCCGTACGCGCAGAAGGCGCGCGACTCGCGCGGACGCGTCGAGCCCGAGCCTGCGCACGCCTACCGCACGGCGTTCCAGCGCGACCGCGACCGCGTGCTGCACGCGCGCGCGTTCCGCCGCCTGCAGTACAAGACGCAGGTCTTCCCGTACTCGGAAGGCGACCACTTCCGCAACCGCCTCACCCACACGCTCGAGGTGGCGCAGATCGCGCGCACGGTCGCGCGCGCGCTCGGCGCGAACGAAGACCTGGTCGAAGCGATCGTGTTGTCGCACGACCTCGGCCATCCTCCCTTCGGCCATGCCGGCGAGCATGCCTTGAACCTGTTGCTGAAGCCGCAGGGCGGCTTCGAGCACAATCGCCAGAGCCTGCGCATCGTGGACTGGCTCGAGGACCGCGACCCGCGCTACCCGGGGCTGAACCTGTCGCACGAGACGCGCGCGGGCATCCTGAAACACGGCTCCGACTTCCCGCGCTACGCGCACCCGGTGCCCCTGCCCGAGCTCGGGCCCGGCCCGAGCGTCGAGGCGCAGATCGCCGATCATTGCGACTCGATCGCGTATCACACGCACGACCTCGACGATGGGCTGCGCGCCGACATCCTGGTGTGGGACGAGCTCGAGGAGCTCGCGCTGTTCCGGCGCGCGCTCGACGCGGCGCGCGCGCACGGGAAGGGCGACGCGCGCAGCGCGCGGCCGCGGCTCGGCGTGGCGCTCATCGACCTGCTCGCGACCGACCTCGTGGAGGCGAGCGCCGCTCGGCTCGAGCGACACGCTCCGGTGTCGCCTGAAGCGGCCGCCGCCGCGCCGGAGCGGCTGGTCGCCTTCTCGCCCGAGCTCGCTGCCGAGAAGCGCGAGGTCGCGCGCTTCCTGCTCGAGCGCTTCTACCGGCACCACCGCGTGCTGCGCATGGCGGCGAAGGCCGAGCGCATCCTCGGCGACCTGTGGCGCGCCTATGCCGAGGACCCGCGCCAGCTCCCGCCTCACGTGCTCGAGCGCGCCAAGGGCGAGCCGGAAGAGCGCGCCATCGCGGACTGGATCGCCGGCATGACCGACCGCTTCGCGATGGACGAGCACGACCGGCTGTTCGACCCTCACACGCACGTCTGAGACCGCTGGCGGCCCGGCGCGCGGCGGATAGAGTCCCTGCCGGATCGGGGACTTCTGCGAGGGGAAGCATTTTGAGACGACGGTGGGGCCGCCGCGGCGGCCGGAACAACGGCGGTGAAGGTGGCGGCGCAGACCGCCTGCTCGAGCGCCTGCGCGACGCGCGCGGGCTCGGGCTGCGCGAGGTCCAGGCGCTGCCGCGCGGCGAGGACCCGCCCGACGGCATCGCGCTCGCGACGGCGCGCTGGGAAGGGAACCGTCCGGTCGCGGTGGTGGCCGCCCGGCGCGACAGCCTCGAGCTGCTCGGCTGGGCCCGCGTGGCGGCGAGCCGCGGCGGGAACGGCCGGAGCCTGCGCGAGGTGCTGATCGCGGCGCCGTTCTTCGGCGAGCGCACGCGCCGGGCGGCGGCGCGCGCGGGCGAGCACGGGCTCGTGCTCCATCTGGTCAGCTTGCCGGCGCTGGGCGACGCGGGCGAAGCGTTCTCGGTGGAGAGCCACCCCGCACGGCCCGAGCCTGCGCTGCTCGGCGGCGGGGCGACGCTGCTCGCGCGCGTCCTGCGCGTGATCGAGGGCGCGGCGGCGGTCACGTCGGCGGGCGGCGTGCGGCCGGCCGGCGGCGGCGAGTATCAGGTCTTCGTGCGCGGCGCGCGCGTCGCGCGGGTCGCGGAGGAGGGCGAGGGCGTCGGCGTCTCGGTGACACAGCCCGAGAGCCGCCAGATCCACGTGAACGAAGCGAACTTCCCGCGCTGGGGCGTCGAGCTGCACGAGTGGCTCGTCTCGCTCGCGCAGGACCCGCGGCTGCTCGAGAGCGACGCCGCGCGCCGCGACGCCGAGATCGAGCGCGCGGCCGACGAAGCGCGCGCGGGAGTCACGGCGCGCTGGCTGCCGTGGAAGCGCGAAGGGGAGGAGATCATCGATTGGGTCGGCGTCGACATCGACGGCCGACCCGTCGTCGGCCTGATCCGCGACGCGATCGAGATGGCCGACGTGCCGGGGATCGTCGCCGGCTGGCACCTCGTCGACCTGGAGCGCGCGACGTGGACGCCGGGCGCGACCGGCTCGCCGCGCATCTCGCTGTGGGCGCGCTCGATCGAGCCCGACGTGCAGCAGCTGCTGGCGGATCTCGCGGGTCCGCTCCTCCTGGGCCGCGCCGAAGGCGAGGCCTTCGCGGAGCGAGATGCGGACGCCGAGCGCGAGCGCGAAGCCGAGCCCGAAGGCGAGCGGGCGGGCGGCTACGGCTTCGAGGGCCGCAGCCGCCGGCGGCGCCGGCGCCGCCGCGGCGGCCGCGGCCGCTTCGAAGAGCGGGCGATCGACAGCGCGCCGGCCTTCGAAGGCGGCGAAGACCTCGGCGACTCCGAGCGCGAGCTCGACGGCGAGCCGCTCGAAGCCGCCGGGACCGAGCGCGGCGGGGAGCCGCGCAGCTTCGAGGAGCCGCGCGAGCCCGACGAGCCGGCGGCCGACGACGACTGGCGCGAGGCCGAGCAGGCCGAGCCCGGCGACGCCGGCGAGCTGCGCAGCGAGGGGGAGCTCGAGCGGCGCGAGGGCGAACCTACACAAGATGGTGTAGGTCGGCGGCGGCGCGGCCGACGTGGCCGGCGGCGGCGCGGCCGGCGCGGCTTCCGCGGCGAGGGCGAAGGCGAGGGCGAGGGCGCAGGTCGGGCCGCCGACGAAGCCGAGTCCGGGGGCGAGGGCGAACCCGAGGACGACGCCGGCGAGACCCCAGCGCTCGGCGAGCCCGACGAGGGCGGTGCGCCCGCGAGCGCCGGCGAAGACGAGCTCGTGGAGCACGAGGTCGAAGCCACGCTGGCCGAAGGCGAAGAGGAGCGGGGCGCTCCCCCCGAGGCCGTCGAGGCGCCGCCTCCGCGCGCGCGCCGCGCGCGCGCCGCGATCGTCGTGCGCGACGAGCCCGAGTCGATCCTGGCTGCGCTCGTGCTGGCACGCGACCGCCGCACCATCGTGTCGTTCCGCACGCTTCGCCAGGAATCTCTCATGGATTTCTTCAGGGGTCCGGCGACCGACATCCCGGACAACGTCGATGTGCTCGTGGTCGGCTTCACGGCGCAGCCGCGCCCGAAGGAGGTGCTCGACTCGGCGGAGCTCTTCCGCGGCCGGCTCCAGTGGTTCGATCATCACGAGTGGGCGATCGAAGACGTGGAGAGGCTGCGCGCCGCGCTCGGCCGCGACTCGATCCTGATCGCGAACGACGCCGCGAGCCCGCTCGCCGCGGTCACGCAGGTGACCGAGCGGCGCAGTCGCTTCACGGACAAGCTCGTCGACCTGTCGGCGCGCCGGCTGTCCGAGAGCGACATGGCGAAGTGGGGCTACCGCGTGATCCAGCTGATCCAGCGCATGGCGGCGACGCCCGGGGAGCACCGCGCCGAGATCGTGTCGGTCCTCGCCGGCAAGCCCGCGGACCTGCCGTCGGCGCAGGACGTCTACCGCGCCGAGACGGACTGGGTCGAACAGCACGACCCGCGCATCGTGCACTTCGGCGAGTACCAGCTCGCGGTGTGCCAGGTGCCCCGCCACCTGGATGCGGGCGAGGTAGGCCGCCGCGTGCGCCTGCGGACGGGCGCGCGCCTGTCGCTCGCCGCGCGCGATGGCGACGACCTGGTCATGCTGTCCTGCAACGACGAGAAGCGCCCGCTCAACGTGGTGAGCCTGCTCGACGCCGTGGGCCACGAGCTGCCGTTCGTGCGCCCGAAGACGGGCGGCGACCGCATCGGCCGCGCGCGCGTCGACGAGCTCGACCACCGGCCCGAGCGGATCGAGGAGCTCATCGGCGGCATCGTGCGGCACCGTTCGATGCTCTATGGCTGAGCTCCGCATCAAGGAGCTCTACCGCTCGATCCAGGGCGAGTCGACGTTCGCGGGCTGGCCCTGCGTGTTCGTGCGCACGGCCGGCTGCGACATCCGCTGCGTGTACTGCGACGAAGCGCATGCGTTCGGCGGCGGCGAGCGCCTCACGATCGACGAGATCCTCGCGCGCGTCGCTGCGCTCGGCACGAAGCTCGTCGAGGTCACCGGCGGCGAGCCGCTCGCGCAGAAGGCCACGCCCGAGCTCGTGCGCGCGCTGCTCGGCGCCGGCTACGAGGTGCTGGTCGAGACGGGTGGCCACCACGACATCTCGGTGCTCGACCCGCGCGCGCACGCGATCGTCGACGTGAAGACGCCGGGCAGCAAGATGGCGCAGCACAACGACTGGGCGAACCTGGAGCGGCTGCGGCCCGGCGACGAGGTCAAGTTCGTGCTGTGCGACCGCGTCGACTACGAGTTCGCACGCGACGTCGTGCGCAAGCACGGCCTCGAGTCCCGCGTGCCCGTGCACTTCTCGCCCGTGCACCCGGGGCTCGATCCCAAGGAGCTCGTGGGCTGGCTGCTCGAGGACGGGCTCCGCGTCCGGCTCAACTTGCAGCTCCACAAGTACGTGTGGGGGCCCGACGCGAAGAGCGTCTAGCGCGCCCGGGCTTCGCTGGACAGATGAGCGGGATTTCCTGTACAAACGTACACAATGACCCGCCGCGCCCCCGCCGCCCGCTCGAACCGGCGCGCGCTCCCGCGCCGCGAGGCGATTCTGGACGCGGCGCTCGCGCTGATCGCGGAGCGCGGCACGGAACAGCTCACGCACCGCAGCGTCGCGGACGAAGCCGGCGTGGCGCTCGGCTCCACGACGTACTATTTCGCCTCGCGCGACGACCTGGTGCGCGAGGCGTTCCGCCGCTACGTGGTGCGCGCGCTCGCGCTCCTGGCCGAGATCGCAGGCGACGCGCGGCCGCGCGACGCGGGCGGGCTCGTCGACCTGCTCGTCGAGATCGCGCGCCGCGAGACCAGCGTCGACTGGCGCTGGACCGTCGTCGTGGAGCACGAGCTCATGCTGCGCGCTGCGCGCGACGCGGAGCTCGCGGCCGATTTCCATCGCTACGAGCGCGCACTCGCCTCGGGCCTCGCCGAGGCGCTCGAGACGCTCGGCGCGCCGCAGCCATTCGACTCGGCGCGCACCCTCATCGCGCTCGTGCGCGGCTTCGAGCTGGACTCGCTCACGCGCCCCGACGCCGACCCGGACGACCTGCGCCGCCGGCTCGCGCCGGTGGTCACGCTCGCGCTCCGTCCCCAGCCACGCGCCAAGGAGAAGTCATGACGATCCAGCACCTGCCTCCGACCGCTACACCCGAGAGTGTCGCCTCCGTCCTCGCCCGAGACGGCGTCGCGGTGGTCGACCGACTCGTACCGCGCGCCTTCATGGCTCGGGCGCGCGAGGAGCTCGCGCCCTGGCTCGAGCGCACGCCGTTCGGCACCGACCCGTTCGCGGGCCGGCGCACCAAGCGCACCGGCGGACTGGTCGGCCGCTCGGCGGCGTGCCGTGAGCTCGTCATGAACCCGCTCGTGCTCGGGGCGGTGAAGCGTGTGCTGGCGGACGCGTCGAGCTTCCAGCTGCACCTGTCGCAGGTGATCGCGATCGGCCCCGGCGAGCCGGCGCAGGCCGTGCACCGCGATCAGTGGGGCTTCGATTTCTTCCCGTTCCCGAAGGGCTTCGAGGTGCAGTGCAACACGATCTGGGCGCTGACCGACTTCACCGCGGAGAACGGCGCGACGCGAGTCATACCGGGCAGTCACCTGCACGCCGATCGGCTGGAGTACAAGGAGTCCGATACCGAGCCCGCGGAGATGGAGCAGGGCTCCGTCGTGTTCTACTCGGGGGCGCTCTACCACGGCGGCGGCGCCAACCACTCGAACGCCGTGCGGATGGGCATCAACCTGACCTACGCGCGCTCGTGGCTGCGCCAGGAAGAGAACCAGTATCTCTCCGTGCCGCAGGAGATCGCGCGCGAGCTGCCGGACGACGTGCTGCGCTTGATCGGCTACGCCCGCGGCGCGTACGCGCTCGGCTACGTGGACGACCTGCGCGATCCGCTCGACGCGCTGCGCGGGGTGGCCGAGAGCCGCTCGGCGTTCGGCGAGCTGCAGGAAGCCGCCGCGAAGGCGCGCCAGCCGCTCTGATTCCTCTCGCGCCTAGCGGTACAACTCGCCGCCACTGCGGCGGAACTCGCGCGACTTGTCCTCGAGGCCTTCCTTGCGCGCGACGTCCGCGTCGACGCGGTGCGCGCGCGCGTACTCGCGCAGCTGCTGCGTGATCTCCATGCTGCAGAACTTCGGCCCGCACATGGAGCAGAAGTGCGCGACCTTCGCGTTGTCGGCGGGCAGGGTCGCGTCGTGGAACTCGCGCGCGCGCGCCGGGTCGAGCGACAGGTCGAACTGGTCGTCCCAGCGGAACTCGAAGCGCGCCTTCGACAGCGCGTCGTCGCGCAGCTGCGCGCCCGGGTGGCCCTTCGCCAGGTCCGCCGCGTGCGCCGCGATCTTGTACGCAATCACGCCCGCGCGCACGTCCTCGCGGTCGGGCAGGCCCAGATGCTCCTTCGGGGTCACGTAGCAGAGCATCGCGGTGCCGTGCGCGCCGATCAGCGCCGCACCGATCGCGGACGTGATGTGGTCGTAGCCGGGCGCGATGTCCGTCACGAGCGGGCCCAGCGTGTAGAACGGCGCCTCGTGGCAGACCTCGAGCTGGCGGTCGACGTTCTCCTTGATCTTGTGCAGCGGCACGTGGCCGGGGCCCTCGATCATGACCTGCACGTCGTGCTCCCAGGCGAGCTTCGTCAGCTCGCCGAGCGTCTCCAGCTCCGCGAACTGCGCGGCGTCGTTGGCGTCGGCGATCGAGCCGGGCCGCAGGCCGTCGCCCAGCGAGAACGCGACGTCGTATGCGCGCATGATCTCGCAGATTTCGCCGAAGTGCGTGTACAGGAAGTTCTCGCGGTGATGCGCGAGACACCACTTCGCCATGATGGAGCCGCCGCGCGACACGATGCCCGTGACGCGGTCCGCGGTGAGCGGCACGTAGCGAAGCAACACACCTGCGTGTACGGTGAAGTAGTCCACGCCCTGCTCGGCCTGCTCGACCAGCGTGTCGAGATACAGCTCGGGCGTGAGGTCCTCGGCCCGCCCCCCGACCTTCTCGAGCGCCTGGTAGACCGGCACGGTGCCGATCGGCACGGGGGAGTTGCGGAGGATCCACTCGCGCGTGGTGTGGATGTTCGCACCGGTCGACAGGTCCATGACCGTGTCGGAGCCCCACTGGATGGCCCAGAGCAGCTTCTCGACCTCTTCGTCCACCGACGACGTGACGGCCGAGTTGCCGATGTTCGCGTTGATCTTCACCAGGAACTCGCGGCCGATCAGCATCGGCTCGCTCTCTGGGTGGTTGACGTTGTTGGGGAGGATCGCGCGTCCGCGGGCGATCTCACTGCGCACGAGCTCCGGCTCGACGCCCTCGCGCAGCGCCGCGAACTCCATCTCGGGGGTGAGCTCGCCGCGCCGCGCGTAGTACAGCTGCGTGACCGTCTTGCCCGCGCGCGCGCGCAGCGGCCGCACGCGCTTGCCGGGGAAGCTCGACGTGGCGTTGCCGCGGCGGCCGTCGTCCTCCGGCTTCGGCGCGCGGCCGTCGCATTCCTCGACGTCGCCGCGCGCGCGGATCCACGCGTCGCGCAGCTTCGGCAGACCCGCCAGGAGATCGACGCTCTGCTCGGGATCGCCATGGGGGCCGCTCGTGTCGTACAGCCGTACCCCCGTCGCCGCGACGTCGCGGACGGGCACGCGAACCTCGGGCCGAGTGCCGACGAGCCAGGCGCGCTTCGAACGCGGGAAGTGCCGGTGATCGCTCATCGCGAGACGGTACCGCATCAGAAGCGCGCGGACAGGCCGAGCACGAAGGTGCGCGGCCGGCCCGGCACGAGGAAGCGTGGGTCGGTGGCGTTCGGGAATACGCCGGTCGCGTCGCCGAGGACGCCCGACGTGTAGTACTTCGAGCCGGCGAGGTTCTCGACGCGCAGCGACGCCTCGAGGTCGGGCGTGAAGCGGTAGCGGCTCACGACGCCTACGAGCGCGTAGTCGGGCACTTCGCGCAGCTGGTTCGACTCGTCGCCCTGGTAGACGCGGCTCGACAGCCACGCGCCGTCGACGCCCGCGCTCCAGCGCTCGGTCAGGGGATAGGCGAAGCCGAAGCGCAGCACGTGCTCGGGCAGGTTCGGGAGCCGGTCGCCGCGCGAGACGTGGATCTCGCCGTTCGCGTCGGCGTCCGGGTGGTCGGGCGACAGGATCGCGAGGCTCGACTGGAACGTGGCGAGCACCCAGCCGTAGCGCACGTACCAGGAGCCCGCGTTCCAGCGGCCCACGAGCGACGCCTCGACGCCCATGCGCCGCGTGGCGCCGGCGTTCGCGAAGTAGCCGGAGCCGACGAGCGGGCCGGACGCGATGAAGAGGATGTCGTCGTGGTTCCACGCCGTGTAGAACGCGGCGGACCAGTGCACCGAGACGGCGTCGTCGGGCGCGCCCCAGCTGGGGAAGAAGCGCCCGCGCGCGCCGGCCTCGACCGTGCGGGACACGACCTGGTCGAGGTTCGGGTCGGCGGTGAACGCGTTCGGCACGCGGCACGGCCGCTCGGGATCGGCGCACGCGAGCTCCGCCGCGGTGGGCGCGCGGTTCGCCTCGCCGTAGCTCCAGTAGGTCTCGAGCGGAGCCGCCCACGCGTAGGTGACTCCCACCGAGGGGTTGAAGCGCGCGTAGTCGTGGTTCCCGTCGAGCGCGTCGCCCGCCAGGTCCGTCATGCCGACCTGCACCAGGTTGAGCCGGCCCGCGAGCATCAGCGAGAGCTGCGCCGTGAGCGGCGCGGCTTCCGAGAAGTAGACCCCGACGTCCCGGTTCTGTGCGCGCAGCTTGGTGTTGAGCTCGTCGCCGCCCAGCGAGAAGCCGAGCGAGTCGACGGCACGCTGCTCGTCGAGCACGCCGGCCAGGCTGTGCGTCTCGTAGTGCGTGAAGCCGTAGTCGAGCACGGCGCCGGCGAGGAAGACGTTCTCCCCCGCGAAGAGCTCGCGGTGGTCGTCGAGCTGGACCGACGCCCCCGTGCTCTGCGTGCGCGTGAAGGTCTTGTTCAGGAGTCCCGTCAGGTCGAGCGACCCCGGCAGCGGGGCGCCGCTCGCGTCGGTGGCGAGTGACTCGTCGGGCTCGCCGGGGTTCGCGCAGAGCGAAGTGGGCGGCCCCCCCGCGCCCGTGCACGCGCCGTAGTCCGCACCGTCGCCGTTCGCCGTGCGCAGCGTGTCGTGACGGAAGTACGCGTTGCCCTCGAGCGTGGTCTCGGGGCCGAGCGCCCAGCCCAGACGCCCGGCCACGTTGAACGCCCGCTGGCCCGTCTGGTCGGGCGACGTGAAGATCGACGAGTAGTCGTGCGCGAGCAGCTGCACGGGCGCCGCCCCGTTTCCCGTGATGTCGGTGTCGGCGAAGCTGAACGAGAGCCCCGTGTCGAGCCGCTCGCCGCGCGTGCCCACGGACAGGTAGCTCTGGAACACGTCGGCGGGCGAGGCGTCGCGCCAGCCGTGGTCGTGCAACGCGCTGATGCCGCCGTAGAAGGCGACACCGTCGCGCGACGCGCCGTACTCCGCGGTGCCGGACACGCCGCCGAAGCTGTCGCCCGTCGCGGTGAAGCGCGCGCCCGGCGCGCTGAAGCCGTCCTTCATGCGCAGCGCGGCGGCGCCGCCGAGCGCGTTCAGCCCGAACGCCGGATTCGCGCCGGGCGTGACCTCGACGCGGTCCACCGCGAAGCTCGGGATCGCGGACCAGCTCACCACGTCGCCGAACGGATCGTTCACGCGCTGGCCGTCCTGGTACACCGCAATGCCCTGCGGGCTGCCGAGCACGGGCGACGCCGAGTAGCCGCGCAGGTTCAGCGTGGAGTTGTAGCGGCTGCCCTGCGTGTCGGTGAGCGAGCCCGAGGTCAGCTGTTGTGCGAGCGTGTCGGAGAGCGGCGCGGTCGGGTTCGCGTCGAGCACGTCTCGGTCGACGACCTCCACGTTCGCGGGCACGCGGTCGAGCGGCACGCCGGTGCCCAGCGCGGGCGTGGTGCCGACGCGCTCGTGCGACGGCGGGGGCTGCAGCGGCGCGGGCGCGTTGGGGTCGTCGTCGGCGCGTGCGCGCGCCGAAGCGATGCACAGGCCGACGGCCAGCAGCGCGGCTCCCCACGTCCAGCGCGACACGCGCGAATGCTACACGGATCGGCGGCGCAGAGCGGCGAGCTTCGCGGGGCGGGGGCCGTGGCGCGTGGCGCCGTCGATGGGCTGGTATGCCAGCTCCTCGCCCGCGCGCGCTGCGCGCAAGAGCAAGCCGCCGCGGCTCATGTCACCGCGCCCGACGAAGTCGCCCGGAAAGAGCAGGGCGCGGCCAAAGACCTCGAGCAGGAGCGCGACATACTTCGGTGTCGCGATGCTGCCGAGCAGCACGATCTCGGCGTCGGCCGGCAGCCGCCTGCGCAGCTCGCGCGCCGAGTCGGAGAGCGGCGCGGCGTAGCGGCGCTCGTCGGCGTCGATGGGCACCTTGGCCATGCCGCGCAGGTCGGCGAGCGCGAGCGGCGTCTCGGGCACGAGCAGCCCGCGGTTCGCGGTGATCACGAACGTGCCGGCGCTGCCTTCGGGCGGCGCGGCGAAGCGCTGCGCGTAGGTCAGCTTGCCACGGAAGTAGAGCGCCGACACGAAGCTGAACACGTCGCCGAGCGGCGCGCCGTCCGCGCGCATGCGCCGCGCCAGCTCGAAGTCGGCGTCGCCGCGCAGGAGGAGCCGGCCGCGGGCGCCGGCGCAGCTCGCCGGGGACAACAGGAACACGCGGGTGGCGGCCACGGCTCGCGAGCCTCGCACCGCGCGGCGCGCGCTGCAACAATCGGAGCGTGCAGCTGGCCGTGAGTCCGCCCGTCCTGCCCATGCTCGCGAAGCGCGTCGAGGCGCTGCCCGGCGGCACGGGCTGGATCTTCGAGCCGAAGTGGGACGGCTTCCGCGTGCTTGTGTTCCGCGACGGCGACGAGCTCCTCCTGCAGAGCCGCGACGAGAAGCCGCTCGACCGCTACTTCCCCGAGCTGCGCGCGCCGCTCCTCGCCGGCTTGCCGCGCAAGTGCGTGCTCGACGGCGAGCTCGTGCTCGCGCGCGACGGCGCGCTCGACTTCGAGGCGCTGCAGCAGCGCCTCCACCCGGCGGCTTCGCGCGTGGCGCTGCTCGCCGACACCACGCCGGCCTCGGTGGTGTTCTTCGACGCGCTGTGCGAGGGCGAGCGCGACCTGCGCGCGCGCGGCTTCGCCGAGCGGCGCGCGGTCCTCGCGCGCGTGCTCGCGAGCGCGTCGCCGCCGCTGCACCTGACTCCCGCGACCGGAGACCGCGGCGTGGCTGCGGACTGGTTCCGCCGCTTCGAGGGCGCCGGACTCGATGGCGTGATGGCGAAGCCCGCCGCCGGCCCGTACGAGCCGAACAAGCGCGCGATGCTGAAGGTGAAGCACGAGCGCGAGTGCGACTGCGTGGTGGCCGGCTTCCGCTGGCACAAGAACGGGCGCGGCTCCGCGATCGGCTCGCTGCTGCTCGGGCTGTTCGACGAGGCCGGCGCGCTGCAGCACGTGGGCGTCGCGTCGAGCTTCACCGACGCGAAGCGGCGCGAGCTCGTCGCGTTCCTGGCGCCCTGGCGCGAGAACGCGCTCGCCGGCCACCCGTGGAGGTCGTGGGCGGGCGAAGCCGACCCGCTCGACGCACGGCGGAAGCCCGGCGCCAAGAGCCGCTGGAGCCGCGACAAGGACCTGTCGTGGGAGCCGCTGCGGGCCGAGCTCGTGGCCGAGGTCGCGTACGATCACATGCAGGGCTCGCGCTTCCGGCACATCGCCCACTTCCGGCGCTGGCGCCCCGACAAGCCGCCGCGCGAGTGCACCTACGCTCAGCTCGAGGTCGTGCCTCCGCACGAGCTCGCCGAGATCTTCGCGCGCTAGCTGTCGTTCCTCAGAACGTTGTTCATCCGGGACTCCCTGAGAGAATTGGAAGTGACCAAACCAACAATTCCTCAGGGGAGATCCACGGATGAGGCTTCATCCTAACGCACGAACGACTCCGCATACGCGGGCGCTGATCGTGGACCGCGTCGAGCGGTTGGGCTGGGCGATTTGCGATGCCGCTCAAGCGGCTGGGGTGAGCGAGCGGACCGCATACAAGTGGCTGGCTCGAGCTCGTGAAGGCGGTGCCGCTGCGCTGCTCGATCGCAGCTCGAGACCGCGCCATTGCCCCCATCGCACACCGATCGCCCTGCGCGATCTCGTTGCCGTCCTGCGCCGGCGCCGGCTCACCGCTTGGGAGATCGCTCGCGTCGCTCGGCTGCCGCCTTCGACCGTCTCGCGGCTGCTGCGCCAGGCCGGCCTGGGTCGCCTCTCTAGCCTCGAGCCGCGTCCCGAGGTGCGCCGCTACGAGCGCGCTCGACCCGGCGAGCTCGTCCACGTCGACTCCAAGAAACTCGGCCGGATCCGCGGGGTTGGCCACCGCATCCACGGCGTGCGCAGCCGCCGCGCGCGCGCCGTCGGCTGGGAGTTCCTTCACGTCTGCGTCGACGACTACACACGCCTGGCGTACGCCGAGATCCAGCCCGACGACACCGGCGAGACCGTCGCGGCCTTCTTCGCCCGCGCCATCGCCTGGTTCAAGCAGCGCGGCATCACCGTCGAGCGGGTGCTCTCCGACAACGCCAAGTGTTACGGCTCGATCGTCCTGCGCGAGCTCTGCGAAGCGCACGACATTGCGCGCCGCTTCACGCGACCGTACACACCGCGCACCAACGGCAAGGTGGAGCGACTGATCCAGACGATGCTGCGCCGCTGGGCCTACGCGGCGCCCTATCGCTCCTCCTCAGCTCGCGCGGCTGCGCTCTTGCCCTGGCTGCGGCACTACAATCGCGAGCGCCCGCACCGCGCCCTCGGCATGAAACCTCCCATCCAGCGCCTCAGGGAGTTCCATGAACAACCTGCTTAGGTCCGACAGCTAGCGCTTCTTCTTGGTTCTCTCGCGCCACTCGCGCGTGGGATCGTCGTCGGGGTCCGGCGTCCGCTGCGGCGGGCGCAGCTTCTCCGGGACGTTCGTCAGGTTCACGCGCACGCGCGTCCACGTCGACGAGCGGCCGCGCATCGAATCGACGAGCACGTCGGCGACACCGAGATGTGACGCCGCCTCGGCGTGGCGCGCCTTCCAGCGCTCGAGCCCTGCCAGCGCGGCGGCCTTGTCGGGCGAGTTCGCCACCGTGACGAGCGGCACCTTCGCGCGCGGCTTGCGCGCGGCGCCCTTGCGCCGCGACGGCGAGACGCGCGGCGCCTCGCCCGGTTGCTTCTGGTAGTGAGGCGGCCATGGGGCGTCGCCGAGCCCCTCGGCCTCGTCGCGCGCGGCGAGCTCGAGCAGCGCGTCGAGCGAGCCGGCCGAGCGGTCGATGTCCGCGTGCGGATCGCCGCGCTCCTCGACCCGCCGCGGCACCGTCGCCACCGTGAAGTCCGCGGGCTCGCAGTCGGGCACCTCGGCCCACTCGAGCGGCGTCGAGACGCGCGCGTCGGGCAGCGGGCGCACCGAGTACGCGGAGCACGTCGTGCGGTCCTTCGCGTTCTGGTTGTAGTCGAGGAACACGCCGCGGCGCTCCTCCTTCCACCACTTCGAGGTGGCGAGCGCGGGCAGGCGCCGCTCGATCTCGCGCGACAGCGCGAGCGCGGCGCGCCGGACTGCGCCGAACTCCCAGCGTGGCTGGATGCGCACGAGCACGTGCATGCCGCGCGAGCCGCTCGTCTTCGGCCAGCCGCGCAGGCCGAGCTCGCCGCAGAGCGCGTTGACCTCGAGCGCCACGCGCCGCACGTCGTCCCACGGCACGCCCGGCGTGGGATCGAGGTCGACGCGCAGCTCGTCGGGGTGGTCGAGGTCCGTCGAGCGCACCGGATGCGGGTGCAGCTCGAGGCAGCCCAGGTTCACGATCCAGGCGAGGCCGGCCGCGTCGTCGACGACCACCTCCTCCGCCGTGCGGCCCGACGGGAACGACAGCACCACGGTGCGCAGCCAGTCGGGCCGCGCGGCGGGCGCGCGCTTCTGGTAGAACGCCTCGCCCTCGGCGCCGTTCACGAAGCGCTTCAGCACCACCGGCCGGTCGCGGATGCCGCGCAGCGCGCCGTCGGCCACGGCCAGGTAGTACTGCACGAGCTCGAGCTTCGTGAGCCGCGCCTGCGCCGAGAAGAACGGCTTCGACGGGTGCGAGACGCGCACCTCGCGGCCCGCGATCTGGAGGAGCGCGGGCGCCTCTTCCTTGGCCATCGAGGCAAGGCTACTCCTGTCGGGTGTCGGACACGAAGCAGGACGTCCTCGACATGCTCCGCGAGCTGGCGGAGCTGACCCAGCTGGAAGAGGCGAACCCGCAGTCCTTTCGCGTGCGCGCCTACGAGAGCGCCGCGCAGGCGATCGCGGCGCAGGCGACGGACCTCGGCGTGCTCACCGTGAAGGAGCTCCAGCAGATCGAGGGCATCGGCAAGAGCACCGCCGAGAAGATCCGCGAGCTGCTCCAGACGGGGAAGGTGCAAAAGCTGGAGGCGCTGCGGGCGAAGCACCCGCCGGGCGTGGTGGCCCTGCTGCGGATCCAGGGGCTCGGGCCGAAGCAGCTGCAGAAGCTGCGCAGCGAGCTCGGCGTGGCGTCGCTCGACGACCTGCGCCGCGCGCTCGCCGCGCACACCGTGCGCGAGCTGCCCGGCTTCGGCGCGCGCTCGGAGGAGAAGCTCGGGCAGGCGCTCGCACGGCTCGACGCGCAGGGCTCGGCCGACCGCACCCCCATCTCGGTGGCGCTGCCGCTCGCGGAGCGGATCGCCGCGCGCATGCGCGAGGTGCCGGGCGTCGTCGAAGCGCACGTATGCGGCTCGCTGCGCCGCTTCTCGGAGACGATCGGCGACGTCGACGTCGTCGTCGCTTCGCGCGACGCCGCTCCCGTGATGGACGCGCTCGTCGGCATGACGGTCGTCGACCGCGTGATCGGGCGCGGCGAAGCGAAGACGAGCGTCGTCACGCACCGCGGCACGCAGGTCGACCTGCGCGTGGTCGAGCCCGAGCAGCTCGGCGCCGCGCTGCTCTACTTCACGGGGTCGAAGGGCCACAACATCAAGCTGCGCCAGCGCGCGCTCGCCCGCGGCTGGACGCTCAACGAGTACGCGCTGTCGGAGCTCGAAGGCGGGCGCGTGGTGGCGCGCGAGACCGAGGCCGACATCTACGCTGCGCTGGGCCTGCCGTGGATCCCGCCGGTGCTGCGCGAGGACGCCGGCGAGCTCGACGCCGCCGAGCGCGGCGAGCTGCCCGCGCCGATCAGCGACATCACCGGGGACTTCCACGTACACACTTCCGTGTCGGGTGACGGGCGCTCGCCGCTGCGCGAAGTCGTCGCGGCCGCGGTGGAGCGCGGCTGCAAGGTGCTGGCGATCACGGACCACGCGGAGGGCACGCTCTCGGGCGTCGGGCGCGACGCGCTGCTGGCGCAGCGCGAGGAGCTGCGCGCGCTGCAGCGCGAGCTCGGCGCAACGCTCCGGCTCTTGCACGGCGTCGAGCTGAACATCGGTCCCGCGGGCGAGCTCGACTACGACGCCGAGTTCCGGCGCGGCTTCGACTGGTGCCTGGCTTCGATCCACGACCACTTCGAGCTCGACCGCGCCGCGCAGACGCGCCGCGTGGTGCGGGCGATGGAGGACCCGTCGGTGCGCATGATCGGGCACCTGTCGGCGCGGATGATCGGCGGGCGGCCGCCCGTGGAGTTCGATCTCGACGCCGTGTTCGCCGCCGCCGAGGCCACGGGCACGGCGCTCGAGATCAACGGCGCGCTGCCGCGGCTCGACCTGTCGGTCGAAGCGCTGCGGCGCGCGCGACCGCGCCGCGTCACGTTCGTGCTGACGAGCGACGCCCACCACGCGCGCGAGCTCGAGCGCGTGCGCTACGCGGCGCGGAACGCCGAGCGCGCCTGGATCCCGCCCGAGCGCGTCGCGAACGCGTGGCCGGCCGAGCGGCTCGCGGCGTGGGTCGACGCGGGCCGGCAGCCGCCTTGACCCGCCGCGCCCCGCCGGTGTACTCGCCGTGGGGGAGGGCGACATGACGGCGCGCGTGGCGGGCAGCGAGGTCTCCACCGAGCACTGGATCGGCGGCAAGCGCGTGCCATCGCAGCGCCGCTTCGCGGATCTGTCGCCCATCGACGGCGCGCACCTGGCCGACGTGTCGGCGGGCGGGGCATCCGAGGTCGACGCCGCCGTCGCGGCCGCGCGCGCCGCGTTCCCGGCCTGGGCCGAGCTCGGCCCGCAGGGCCGGCTGCCCATCCTGTCGCGCTTCGCGGCGGGAATCACGGCGCGGGCGGCCGAGCTCGCGGCCGTGGAGACCGCGGACAACGGCTCGCTCCTCGGCGTGAACGTGCAGCGCGTGGTCCCGCGCGCGGCGCTGAACGTGTCGTTCTTCGCCGAATGGGCGGCGACGAAGCTGGCGGGCCACGTGATCGACTCGCCCGAGGTCACGAACCACGTGCGCTACGACCCGGCGGGCGTGGCCGCGCTCATCACGCCCTGGAATGCGCCGCTCATGCTCACCACGTGGAAGCTCGGGCCTGCGCTCGCGGCCGGCGACACCGTGGTCGTGAAGCCGCCCGAGTGGGCGCCGCTCACGTGCTCGCTGCTCGCGGACATCGCACGCGAGGCCGGTGTGCCCGATGGCGTGCTGAACGTGGTGCAGGGCATCGGCGAGGAAGCCGGCGCCGCGCTCGTGGCGCATGCGGACGTGGACCGCATCAGCTTCACCGGCTCGACTGACACCGCGGTGTCGATCGGGCAGAGCGCCGCGCGCTCGCTCACGCCGCTCGCCGCGGAGCTGGGTGGCAAGTCGCCGTTCATCGTGTGCGCTGACGCCGACCTCGACGCGGCGGCGGCCACGGTCGCGGGCCAGTACGCGAACGCAGGGCAGGTGTGTCTGGCAGGCACGCGCGTGCTGGTCGAGAAGAGCATCGCCGGCGAGTTCCTCGACAAAGTGCGCGCCGCGTCCGCGCGGATGACCGTCGGCGATCCGCGCGTGCCCACCACGCGCGTCGGTCCGCTCATCACGCGCGAGCACTTCGCGCGCGTGGCGGGCTTCGTCGAACGCGCGCGCGCGGCGGGCGGCCGGCCGCTGTTCGGCGGCGCGCGCGACGCCGCCGGCGAGCTCTACTTCCAGCCCACCTTGTTCGACCACGTGGCGCCGGACGCCGAGATCTCTCAGCGCGAGGTGTTCGGCCCGGTGCTCACGTGGCAGACGTTCGAGCGCGACGACGAGGCGATCGCGCTGGCGAACGGCACGCGCTACGGCCTGGCCGGCGTGCTGTTCAGCCGCAACGAGAAGCGCGCGCTGGCGCTCGCAGAGCGCGTGGTCGCCGGCACGCTCTGGGTGAACTGCTTCTTCATCCGCGAGCTCGCCGCGCCGTTCGGTGGCGCGCGCGACTCGGGCCTCGGCCGCGAAGGCGGCAGCTGGAGCTTCGATTTCTACTGCGACGTCAAGAACGTCGCCGTGCGAAAGGGATCGTTCGATGGCAGTCACTGAGCTCGGCTATCTCGGCCTCGGCGTTTCCGATCTAGAGGCGTGGAAGGCGTTCGCGCGCGACATCCTCGCGCTCGAGGTCGTCGACGAGGACGAGGGCGACCGCTGCTACCTGCGCATGGACTACTGGCACCACCGCTTCGTGCTGCACCGCGACCGAAGCGATGACCTCGCCTATCTCGGCTTCCGCGTCGCGGGCGCGGAAGAGTTCTTCGCCATGCAGAAGCAGCTCGCGGACGCAGGGATCGAGTTCCGCGTCGGCTCGCTCGCGGAAGCCGAGGAGCGCCGCGTGCTGGAGGTGTTGAAGACCGCCGATCCCGACGGCAACCCCATCGAGATCTTCCACGGCCCGCTCGTGCGCTTCGCGAAGCCGTTCCACCCCGGCCGCGGCATGCACGGCAAGTTCTTGACCGGCGCGGGCGGCCTCGGCCACTGCATCATCCGCCAGCGCGACTCGGAGGCGGCGCTCCGCTTCTACCAGATCCTGGGCATGCGCGGCGGGGTCGAGTACAAGTTCGGAACGGGGCCGAAGGCAGTGCTTCTGCGCTTCATGCACTGCAACGAGCGCGACCACTCGGTGGCGTGGGGCGTCCCCGCTGCCGACAAGCGCCTGAACCACATCATGCTCGAGGTCGACAACCTGGACGACGTGGGCCTCACCCACGAGCTCGTGCGCAAGGCGAAGCTCCCCGTCGCGATCGACCTCGGCAAGCACGCCAACGACCACATGTTCTCGTTCTATTTCAAGTCGCCGTCGGGCTTCAACGTCGAGTACGGCTACGGTGGCCGGCCGGCGACGCACCAGTCCGAGTACTACGACGCCGACGCGTACGGGCATCACGGACGGTTCTGAGCGAGAGGGAGGACTCGATGAGCGTGTTCGACGGCCCGCGCCGGGAGCTGCGGCGCATCTTCCACGATGGCGCGCCGCAGTGGGTGAGCCTGGACGGCGACGCGCTGGTGCTCGGCGACGGCCGGCGCGTGCGGGAGGCCGAGGCGACCTATCTGGCACCGTGCGAGCCCACGAAGATCCTGTGCATCCACTTGAACTACGAGTCGCGGCGCATCGAGTTCCGCGCCCCCGAGCTCGTCACGCCCACGTACTTCCAGAAGCCGAACACGGCGCTGAACGCGCACCGCGGCGCGCTGTGCCGGCCCGCGAACTGCAAATACCTGAACTATGAAGGCGAGGTCGCGGCCGTGGTGGGCCTGCCGATGCGCAACGTCGCGAGCGCCGAAGTGTGGGACTACCTCGCGGGCTTCGCGCCTGCGAACGACGTCGGCGCGCAGGACTTTCGCGACACGGACGCGGGCTCGATGCTGCGGGTGAAGGGCCAGGACGGCTTCTGCCCGCTCGGTCCCGGCCTCGTGCGCGGCGTCGACGTGCGCGAGAGCGTGCTGCGCACGTATCTGAACGGGAAGCTCGTGCAGGAGGGCAAGGTCGCCGAGATGACCTTCGGGATCGACTACCAGCTCGCCGACCTGTGCCGGCACATCACGCTCCTGCCCGGCGACATCGTGCTCACCGGCACGCCCGCGAACTCGCGGCCCATGCAGCCCGGCGACGTGGTCGAGGTCGAGGTCAGCGGCATCGGCAGGCTCTCGAACCACGTGGTCGAGATCCCCGCGCCGCCGCACGAACTCGGCCACCAGCCGACAGACACGGACTCGGTGCGCAGGGTGGCGTTGGGGAGTGACTCGCGCAGGGCCTGAGAGGAGCGATCTCGCGCTGCTGGTCATCGACGTGCAGCAGGGCGCGTTCGACGGGGTGCGCTGTCCCGCGATCGCGGGTGCGGCTGAGCTCGTGGCGAACGTGACGGCTGCGCTCGCGGCCGCGCGGGCAGCGGGCGCGGCGGTCGTGTTCGTGCAGCATTCGGAGCCGGGCGGCGTGTTCGACGCGGCCACGCCGCAGTTCGAGCTGCACGAAGCGCTCGACCCCGCGCCGAACGACGTGCGCATCACGAAGCGCCAGTCGAGCTCCTTCGCAGGTACGCGGCTCGCCGACGCGCTCGCGCGCCTCGGTGCGCGCGAGGTCCTCCTCTGCGGCCTGCAGAGCGAGCACTGCGTCTACCACACCGCCCTCGGCGCGCTCGAGCGCGGCCTGCGCACCACCCTCGTCTCCGACGCCCACGCCACCTGGCCCACCGCCACCGAGTGCGCCGCTGCGATCTCGGCGCGAATCAACGGCGAGCTCCAACGGCGCGGCGCAAAGCTCTGCGCGACCCGCGAGCTCGATCTACACACGAGTGTGTAGATCCAGCCTCGAGCAACGCGTTGGCGAGTGCGAGGCCGAGCGAGGGCCGTCCCGAGCGAGGAGGCAAGCGCCGAAGGCGCGCGCAGTGAGCCGCAGGCGAACGTAGCCGCGAAGATCCGAGTCTTCTCGAGCGATGCGTTGACGAGTGCGAGGCCGAGCGAGGGCCGTCCCGAGCGAGGAGGCAAGCGCCGAAGGCGCGCGCAGTGAGCCGCAGGCGAACGCAGTCCGGTTCTCGAGCAACGCGTTGGCG
>DATJZN010000023.1:0-131766 GCA_035499075.1 Myxococcota bacterium
GTCGGGCGCCACGCGGAACCCGCGCAGCAGCTCCGCGGCGGGCAGCGCGCGCTTGCCGGCGAGCTGAACCTCTGCGAGCTCGAGCCACGCGTCCGCGCAGGCGAGCTCGAGCCGGCCGGCTTCGGCGCGCAGCGCGCCGGACCTGACACCGGAATGTGTCGGTCCGAGCCGTGCGCGCACGATGCGCAGGGTCTTGCCGGCGCGGCGCAGCGCCAGATCCACGCCCGGGCGCGGCGTGGCCGCGCGGATGCGCCGCAGCACGCGCTCGGCGGGCTGCGCGAGGTCGAGCTTCGCGAACGCCCGATCGAGCTTCGGCGCGAGCGTCACGGCGGCCGGATCCTGCGGCGCGAAGTGCGCGCGGCCGTCGGCGAGCGCGTCCACGGCCTCGACGAGGGCGGCCGCGGCCAGCTCGGCGAGCCGCTCGGCAAGCTCGCCCGCGGTCTCTTCCGCGCCGATCTCGAGCTCGCGCACTGCGCACACGTCGCCGGCGTCCATCTCGCGCGCGACGCGCATGACCGAGATGCCCGTGCGCCGGTCGCCCGCGTCGATCGCCCAGGCGATCGGCGCCGCGCCGCGCCAGCGCGGCAAGAGGCTCGCGTGCGCGTTCACGCATTCGAGCCGCGGCAGCTCGCGCACGCTCTTCGGGATGAACTGGCCGAACGCCACGACCACGCCGAGGTCGGGCCTTCGCTCGCGCAGCCAGGCGAGCGAAGGCTCGTCGCCGACCTTCTCGGGCTGCAGGAGCGGCAGGCCGAGCTCGCGCGCCGCGGCGGCGACGGGCGTCGGCTCCAGCACGCGGCCGCGCCCGCGCGGCCGGTCGGGCTGCGATACTACACCCGAAAGTGTATGTCGGGTGCGCGCGAGCGCGCGCAGCGCGGGCACGGCGAACTCCGGGGTGCCCAGGTAGACCAGCCGCAGCGCCGGACTAGCCGTGTGGATGACCCGGTGCCTCGCGCTCCTCTTGCTCGCGCCGCAGCTGCTTCTTGCGCCGCCGCACGTACAAGTCGCGCTTCAGCTTGCTGATGCGATCGATGAAGAGCATGCCGTCGAGGTGATCGATCTCGTGCTGGAAGCAGAACGACTCGAGCTCGCTCGCGTCGAACTCGACCTCTTCCCAGTCCAACGTGCGCGCGCGCACCACGACGCGCGCGTCGCGCTCCACGTCGGCCTTGAAGTCGGGCACCGACAGGCAGCCCTCCAGCTCGGAAACGACGCGGCCCTCGCGCGCCACGATCTCGGGGTTGAGCAGCACGCGCGGCGCGCGCTCGCGGTCCTCGCCCCAGTCCACGTCCATCACGATCAAGCGCTTGGCGACGCCGACCTGCGTCGCCGCCAGGCCGATCCCCGGCTCGTCGTACATGGTCTCGGCCATGTCGGCGGCGAGCTGCCGCAGCTCTGCGTCGATCTCGTTCTTCGCGATGGGCTGCGCTTTTTCGCGCAGCCGCGAATCGGGGAATTTCAGCACCGGGAGCAACATGGGGGGCACTTCATAGCATTTGCAGAGGTCCGACATCCAGGCGCACGGTGACTCCCGCGAAGCCCGGGCCGCGCGCGTGGCGCGCGAGCTCGGCGGCGACGCGGTGCACGCCTTCTCGGCCGCCCAGCAAGAGTAGCTGCCAGCGAAACTCGTCGCGAATGCGCGCGAGCGGCGCGGGCGCGGGGCCGAGCACGTCGACCTTCTCGCCCTCGACGTCGCCGCACGGGACGGTCTTCGCCAGGCCGGCGAGCGACAGCGCCGCCGCTTCCACCGCGGCGAGCCGCGGCCCCGAGAGCGCCACCTGCACGAGCTCGCGGAACGGCGGCCAGCCGTGCGGCCGGCGGCGCGCGACCTCCTCCCGGTAGAAGCGCGGGTAGTCGTGCGTGCGCGCCAGCTCGATCGCGTAGTGCCGCGGCAGGAAGGTCTGGATGACCACGCGGCCCGGGTCCTCGCCGCGGCCCGCGCGGCCCGCCACCTGCGTGAGCAGCTGGAAGGTGCGCTCGCCGGCGCGGAAATCGGGGAAGTGCAGGCCGAGGTCTGCGAGAACTACACCCACCAGTGTCACGCCGGGCACGTCGTGGCCCTTCGCGACCATCTGCGTGCCGACCAACACGTCGATCTCGCCCCGGTGGAACGCCGTCAGGATCGCGCGCTGCGCGCCCTTGCGCGCCGAGGTGTCGCGGTCGAGCCGGCCGATGCGCGCGGAGGGGTACGCCGCGACCAGCTCCTCGAACAGGCGTTCGGTGCCCCACCCCTGCATGCCGCCTTCCCGGCTGCCGCACGACGGGCACGTCTCGTTCGGGTCCTCGCGGTAGCCGCAGTAGTGGCAGCGCAGCTCGCCCTCGAGCGGCTCCCGCGGCCGGCGCGGACCCGCGCCCGCGTGATAGACGAGCGACACGTCGCAGTGTCGGCAGCGCAGGGCGTGACCGCAGTCGAAGCAGAACACGTGGCCCGCGAAGCCGCGGCGGTTCAGGAACAGGATCGCCTGGCGCCCCGCCGCGAGCGTCTCACTGAGCGCCTGCCGCAGCGCGCGCGACAGCATGCCGCGCCGGCCCTTCTCGGCGCCCAGGTCGACGATCTCGACCGTCGGCAGCGGCCGGCTCGCCACGCGCTCGGGCAGCACGAGCCGTCCGATCTCGCCGTGCGCGCAGCGCCAGGCGGTGGCGACGTCGGGGGTGGCCGAGCCCAGCACCAGCGGGCAGCTCGCGCGCTCGGCGCGCAGGCGCGCCACGTCGCGCGCGTGGTAGCGGAAGCCGTCCTCGCTCTTGTACGCGGCGTCGTGCTCCTCGTCGATGCAGATGAGCCCGAGCTCGGGGTACGGCGCGAACACGGCCGAGCGCGCGCCGATCGCGATCGGCACGCGGCCGTCGCGGATCGCGCGCCACTGGTCGAAGCGCTCGCCCGCCGACAGCCCGCTGTGCAGCACCGCGACGCGCTCGCCGAAACGCGCGCGGAAGCGGTCGACGACCTGGTGCGTGAGGGAGATCTCGGGCACGAGCACGATCGCGGTGCGCCCGCGCGCGAGCGCCACCTCGGCCGCGCGCTGGTACACCTCGGTCTTGCCGCTGCCCGTGATCCCGTACAACAGGAACTGCGCGTGGCGGCCGGCCTCGATCGCCTGCGCGATCTCGGCGACGGCCGCGCGCTGGTGCGGCGTGAGCTCGGGCGCGTCGGCGGGCCGCACGAGCGGCTCGACGCGGGTGCCGCGCACGATCTCGCGCTCCTCGCACACGACGAGCCCCGCTTCGACGAGCGCGCGCAGCGCCGGCGACGAGCGCGCGGGCGCGGGCGCCGGGCCCAGCGCGAGCAGGAGCTCGAGCCGGCGCGGCGAGCGCGCGAGCTCTCGCTGCGCGCGCTCGAGATCGAGGCCGGGCGCGACGCGGTACACCCGCTCGGTGCGCGGCCGCACGCGCGGCGGGTCCGTCCCCGCGCTGCGCGCTACGAGGCCCAGGCGCTCGAGGCGCGCGAGCGCGGGCACCGCCGCGGGGAAGCGCGCGCGCAGCTCGGACTCCGAGCGCGCGCGCTTGCCCAGCGCCCACAGCACGCGCGCCAGGGTGCCGCGCAGCTCCCCGCGTTCGAGCGCGCGCAGGCCCGCGGGCAACAGCGCCACGCGCGTGCCCGGCCGAGGCGCGGTGCCGGGCGGCACGGCGGCGGCGAGCGCGACGCCGGGCGGACACAACACTTCGCGAGCGGCGCGCAACACAGAATCGAGTAGGCCCTGCGGCAGCACGGGCTCTTCGTCGAGCACCTGGATCACGGGCCGCAGGCGCCCGCGCGTGCGCACCTCGCGCGCGGGCTTCACCGCGACCACCACGCCCACCACGCGGCGCCCGCCGTGCGGCACGAGCACGCGCGCGCCCGGCTCGGCGCGCACGCCGTCCGCCAGCGCGTAGTCGAACGTCTCGTCGAGCGGCACCGGAACGGCGACTTCGACGGCGAGTGGCTCCGACACCCTCTCTTTGTACCGCAAGGCGCGGTATAACACCTCGCCATGCGCGACATCGCGGTCGTCGGAAGCCTCAACGTCGACGTGTCGCTCCGCGTGCCGCGCTTCGTCAAGCCGGGCGAGACGCTGCGCGCGAGCGGCATCGAGGTCGGCGCGGGCGGCAAGGGCCTGAACCAGGCGATCGCGGCGGCGCGCCTGGGCGGGCGCGTGCACCTGGTGGGCCGCGTCGGCGACGACGCGTTCGCCGAGATCGCCCTGCGCGCGCTGCGCGAGGCGGGCGTCGACACGACCCACGTCGAGGCGCTCTCCGGGGCGCGCACGGGCGTGGCCACGATCACCGTCGACGAATCGACCGGACAGAACCAGATCGCCGTCGCGGGCGGCGCGAACCACGAGGTCACGCCCGAGCACGTGCGCTACGCGCTCTCCGCGTTCCGCTCGGCGGCGGTCCTGCTCGTGCAGCTCGAGCTCTCGCCCGAGACCGTCGACGCCGCGCTCGACCTCGCGCGCGCGAACCACGTGCGCTCGGTGCTCGATCCCGCGCCGATGCGCGCGCTCGCGCCCGAGACGCTTGCCAAGGTCGACGTGCTCACGCCGAACGAGGGCGAGGCCGAAGCGCTCGCGGGCCTGGCGATCCGCGACGTCGAGTCGGCGGCCGCGGCCGCGTGTGCGCTGCAGGCCAGGACGCGCGGCGACGTAGTCGTGACGCTCGGCGCGAAGGGCTGCGTGTGGGCGCACGCGACCGGCTTCGAGCACGTGCCCGCGCCCGCCGTGCGCGCGCTCGATACGACCGGCGCGGGCGACGCGTTCAACGGCGCGCTGGCGGTGGCGCTCGCGCGTGGCGAGCCGCTGTCCGGTGCGCTGCGTCACGCGGTGCGCGCGGGGAGCGCGGCCACGCTGCGGCGCGGCGCGGCCGCGGCGATGCCGACCCCGGCCGAGCTGCTCGCGCTGCCGGAGGTTCGCTAGAGTGCGGCGGATGAACCCGAACAGACTGCTCGCCGCGTCCGCCGTCGCCAGCTTCCTCGGCCTGCTCGCCTCCGGCCCCGCGCGCGCCGACGACGCCGCGCCCGCCAAGCGCCCGCCGCAAGAGAAGTGCTACGGCGTGGTGAAGAAGGGCCAGAACGACTGCGCGTCGGCGAGTCATTCGTGCTCGAACGAAGCGAAGGCCGACGGCGAGCCGGGCGACTGGATCTGGGTGCCGAAGGGCACCTGCGAGAAGATCGTCGGTGGCTCGCTCACGGAAGCCAAGAAGTAGCGGGCTCCCCGGGCGCTGCGGCCTGGCGCTGCGCGCGCCCCACTTCGCCGCGCTCCTCGAGGACCGGCCCGAGGTGCCGTTCCTCGAGGTGCTCGCCGAGAACCACGTGCAGCCGGGCGATCCCGCGCGCGAGACGCTCTTGCGCCTGCGCGCCGACCGGCCTATTACACTTCACAGTGTAGGCATGTCGCTCGGTGGCACCGACCCGCTCGACCGGCAGCACCTGGCGCGCTTGCGCGCGTTGGCCGAGCGGCTCGAGCCCGCGGCGGTCTCCGACCACCTGGCCTGGTCGTCGCTCGACGGCCGGCAGCTCCACGACCTGTTGCCCGTGCCGTTCCTCGAAGAGGCCGTGGCGCACGTCGCCGACCGGGTCGCGCGCGCGCAGGACGCGCTCGGCCGCCGCATCGCGCTGGAGAACGTGTCGGGCTACGCGCGCTTCGCCGAGTCGGAGCTCGCGGAATGGGAGTTCCTGGCGGCGGTCGCCGAGCGGGCCGACTGCGAGATCCTGCTCGACGTGAACAACGTGTTCGTGTCGGCCGCGAACCTGGGCTTCGCGCCCGAGTCCTACGTCGACGCGCTGCCCGCGCGGCGCATCGCGCAGCTCCACATTGCGGGCCACGAGAAGCACGGCGACGCGCTCGTCGACACGCACGGCGCGGCCGTCGCGGAGCCGGTGTGGGCGCTCTTCGAGCGTGTGCTCGCGCGCGTGGGACCGCGGCCGACGGTGCTCGAGCGCGACCGCGCCATCCCGCCGCTGGCCCTGCTGCTCGACGAGGCGCGCAAGGCCGACGCGGTGTTGGCGAGGTGCACGCGCGATGCTGGCTGAGCTGCAGCGCGAATTCGCGCGCGAGCTGTTCGGCGGTGGCGAGCGCCTCGCGATCCACCGCCGCAACGTCGCGGCGGCGCACGCGGACGCGCTGGCGGCGATCCACCCCGCGTGCCTGAGCCTCGTGGGCGAGGAGTTCTTCGCCCACTGTGCGCGCCGCTTCGCGCGCGAGGTGCCCTCTCGCTCGCCCGACCTGAACGACTACGGCGCGGAGCTGGGCGGCTTCCTCGCGCGCTTCGAGCCCGCGCGCGCTCTGCCGTACCTGGCCGACGTGGCGCGCCTCGAGTGGCTGCTGCACCGCGCCCGACACTCTCTGGTGTCCGAAGCGATCGACGCCGCGCGCCTCGCGGCGCTCGAGCCCGAGCGGCGCGCCGAGCTGCGCTTCCCGCTGGCGCCCGGCACCGGGCTCCTCGCGTCGCCTTACCCGGTCGACCGTATCCACGCCGCGAGCCAGCCCGGCGCCGGCGACGCGCGCGTCGACCTCGACGACGGCGCCGCGTGCCTCGTCGTGGCGCGCGAGCCCGGTGGCGCCGCGTTCGCACGCGTCGCGCCGGCGGAGTTCGGCGTCCTCGCGGGCCTGGCGCGCGGCGAGCCTCTGGCGCACGCCGCGGCGGAGTTCCCCGACTCGGCCGACGCGCTCGCGCAGCTGCTGGCGCGGGCCTCTGCGAGGCGCTGGCTGGCCGGCTTCGCCTAGCGCGCGTCTTCGGCGGCGGCGCCGGCGAGCACGTCGCGCAGATGCGCACACACGCGCGTGACGTTCATGCCGGCCACGGACTGCAGCTGGCGCGGCAGGAGCCGGTCGATCACGACCTCGAGCTGCGTCGCGTTCACCGTCGCCGCGTCGAGGCCCGCGTCCATGAGCGCGAGCTGCAGCGTGCCGCGCGCGGTCCAGCGGTCCATGCCGTCGGCGCCCGCGAGCGCGCGGCAGATCGCCTCGAAGAACGCCGAGCCGGCCACGCTACACCGCCGCGAGCGCGCCGCGCGGGCCGCGCGACAGCCACCGCACGTAGGCCGCCGGCGGCATGAAGATCAGCACGAGCAGGACGCTGTTCACCGCGCCCACGGACGACGTCGCGAAGAGCGGTAGCAGGTCCGCGGTGAGGTTGTCGCCGCGGTGCACCGAGAACGCGATCACCGCGTCGGACACGCACTGCAGCGCGCCCGCGATCGCCCACAGCAGGAAGCGGTTGGCGACGACGGGGTCGCCCAGGCCGATCTGCGCGCGCCGGCGCATCATGCGGTGCTGGCGCCAGCCCTCGGTGGCGGTCCACGCGTACGCGAGCCCGAGCACGACCACGGTGACGATCGTGTCGCGCCGCACGGACGACAGCGAGATGGCCGCGGCGCCGACGGCCACGTGCACCTTCACGCGGTGCCAGCTCGACACGCCGAGCGCCAGCCCCCCGAGCGCCGCGGCGACGCGCGCCTGCCGCGACTCGGGCCGGAACACGCGCCCGTTGAAGAACAGGAAGCACGTCACGCCGAACACGATGCACGCCTGGCCGACGCCGAACAGAAGCGAGCTCACGGTGCGGTCGACCACCCCGCTGCCGACCACGACGAGCGGGTAGCCGAAGCCGGGAGCGCTCGCGTACGCGACGCCCATCAACAGCTCGGGCAGCCCGCGCGTGTGGCGCGCGCGCAGGACGAGGCGCACGCCGACCACGGCGCTCATCACGCTGTAGAGAGCGACGCAGAAGAAGACGAACAGATGCACGGCCGCTCCGCGAGTCAGTGACTGCGGTTGCGTATCGGTGAACCGGCTAGCGCGCTTGAGGCGCGCCTCGTTCCACTTCCGCCAGGAAGCGAAGCACGAGACGGTTGAAGCGCGGCGCCAGCTCGGCCGCCACCAGGTGGCCCGCGTTCGGGATGACCACCAGGCGCGCGCCCTTGATGCGCGCGGCGAGCTCGCGCGACAGGTGCGGCGGCGTCAACACGTCGCCCTCGCCGACCACCACGAGCGTCGGCGCCGAGATGCCAGGGATGCGCTCGTACGCGTCATGGGCGATGCACGCCTCGGCCTGGCGCGCGAAGACCTTGTCGTCCATGGGCGCGTCGTCGCGCAGGTAGAAACGCCACATCGCCTCGACGAGCTCTTCCTGCTCGAGCGTCGCGTCGCCGAGCGTCCAGGAGAGGCGATTCTTGATGCGGAGCTCCGCCGGCACACCCAGCTGCACCATGCTCTTCCACAGGTCGAGCACGAGGCGGCGCTTCGCGTCAGCGCGCGCGTACGTGCCGACGAGGACGAGGCTCGCCACGCTCTCGGGCCGCGCGAGCGCGAGCTCCTGCGCGATCATGCCGCCGAGGAAGCCGCCCAGCACGTGCGCGCGCGCGATGCCCAGGTGCTCGAGCAGCGCGAGCGCGTCGTGCGCCATCTCGCGCGTGGTGAACGGCCCGCCCGGGTCTTCCGACTGGCCCGCGCCGCGGTTGTCGAAGATCACGATCGGGCGACCCGCCCGGACGAGGTCGGGCACCGTCACGGTGAGCCAGCCCTGGCACGTGCCGCCCATGCCCATGACGAGCAAGAGCGGCGGCTTCTGGCCTTCGCCGTGCACCTCGTAGTGGAGCTTGAACCCACGCGTTCCGAACGACGGCATCGCCGACATCGTACCCTTGACTTCGCTCGCCTGCGGCTCGCTGCGCGCGCCTGCGGCGCTTGCGGGCTCGCTCAGGGCGGCCTTCGCTCGCTCCGCCGAGGCCATCCGTACCCAGGGCGGCGCGAGCGCGCGCAGGAATGGCTCGGCAATCGTGTCGAAGCCTGCGGCTCGCTGCGCGCGCCTGCGGCGCTTGCGGGCTCGCTCAGGGCGGCCTTCGCTCGCCCGCCGAGGCCATCCGTACCTAGGGCGGCGCGAGCGCGCCGCGCAGGAACAGCTCGGTGATCGTGTCGACGATCGCGGAGTCGGAGAGCGGGTGGAGCGCCGCGCCGCCCAGCACGTCCTGCGACAGCACCAGGATGATCAGGCTGCCCACCAGCGCGCGCGCGGCGACGAACGTGTCCAGCGGCCGCAGCGCGCCGCGCGCGACGCACTCGTCGAGGTACGACGCGAGCAGCCGGTTGCCCGGCAGCACCACGCGCTCCTGGAACACGCGCGCGTTGTCGGGCTGCAGCGCCCCGCCGTCGACGAGCAGCCCGAGCACCGGCGCGCGCTCGCGCAGGCGCTGCCACAGCGCGGCGATCAGCTTCGGGATGGCCTGCTGCGGCGGCGTCTCGCGGAGCTTGCCGACCAGCTCCTCGATCGCGGGCAGGAGCGAGAAGCGCTCGACCGCCGCCGCGAGGATCGCCTCCTTGTTCGGGAAGTAGAGGTACAGCGTGCCCTTGCCGAGCCCGGCCTCGCGCGCGATCGCCTCGACCGGAGCCGAGGAGAAGCCGTCGCGCAGCCACACGCGCAGCGCGGCTTCGAGGATCTGCTCCTTGCGGGTCTCCCCGTGGGCAGCGCGGCGGTGGGCTGGAATTCTCGCCAAGCTCGCTTTATTATGACCGACTAGTCGGTCATTATCAAGAAGAGGTCATCCCAGCGATGAGCGCAGCCACTCCCACCCCCGCCCCGTTCAACGCGGTCGCTTCCCTGCTGCAGGGGCCGCTGCTCGAGAACCCGTACCCCATCTACGCGGGCCTGCGCGCGAGCCAGCCCGTGTTCCAGGTGCCCGTGCCGTTCGACGTGGGCGCGGGCGTGTTCGTGCTGACGCGCTACGCCGACGTGCAGCAGGTGCTGCGCGATCCGCGGCTCAGCGTCGACCGCCGCCGCTCGGACGCGTTGTCGCGCAACATCGACCGGCTGCCCGCGCAGCTGTTCGGCGAGGAGAGCCTGTTCCGCAGCATGCTGATGATGGACGCGCCCGACCACACGCGCGTGCGCGGGCTGGTGAACAAGGCGTTCACGCCGCGGCGCGTGGCCGAGCTGCGGCCGCACGTCGAGGCGATCGCGAAGGCGCTGCTCGCGGGGCCGGCCGCGGCGGGGCGGCTCGACGTGATCGCGGAGCTCGGCGCGCCGCTGCCCGCGATCGTGATCGCCGAGCTGCTCGGCGTGCCCGCGGAGGACCACGCGAAGTTCCGCACCTGGGCCGCGCAGATCGTCGCGACGCCGCTCACGCTCGCGACCGGCGCTGAGTCGCTGCGCCAGGGCTTCGAGTCACTGAACGAGTATCTGCGCGGCGTGATCGCTGCCCGCCGCAAGGCGCCCCAGAACGACCTGATCAGCGCGCTCGTCGCGGCGCAAGACGAACGCGAGGCGCTCTCCGACGGCGAGCTCCTCGCGACCGCGGTGCTGCTCCTCGTCGCCGGCCACGAGACCACGACGAACCTGATCGGCAACGGCACGCTCGCGCTCCTGCAGCACCCCGCCGAGCTCGCGCGCGTGCGCGCGGAGCCGGAGCTCTTGAAGTCCGCGATCGAGGAGATGCTGCGCTTCGACAGCCCGGTGCAGGGCACGGTGCGCGTCGCACTCGAGGACGTCGAGATCGGCGGCGCGCGCTTCGCGAAGGGGGCGCTGCTCATCGCGGCGATCGGCGCGGCGAACCGCGACCCCGCGGCATTCCCCGAGCCGGACCGCTTCGACGTGGAGCGCCGCGACAACCACCACCTGTCGTTCGGCTTCGGCGCGCACTTCTGCCTGGGCGCGCCGCTCGCGCGCATGGAGGGGGAGGTGGCGTTCCGCGCGCTCTTCGAAGCGTTCCCGAAGCCGGCGCTCTCGGGCGCGCCGATCGCGCACCGCCCGAACCCGATCCTGCGCGGCCTTCAGGCGCTCGAGGTGGTCAGCGCGAGCCCTTCTTGAGCTCTTGCAGCACCAAGCGGGCGAGCGCCTTCAGGGTCTCGAACACGCCCTTGCCGGACTGCGCGGCGGCTTCGAAGTCGGGGATCTTGCCGGTCGGGTTGAGTGACTCGCGCAGGCTCTCCACCGGGACGGCGTTGGGGAGATCGCGCTTGTTGTACTGGATGACGACCGGGATCTTGTCGTAGTCGTAGCCCTGCTCGCGCAGGTTCGCCTTCAGGTTCTCGAGCGACTCGACGTTGGCCTCGAAGCGCTCTTCCTGGGAGTCGGCGACGAACACGACGCCGTCGACGCCCTTCAGGATGAGCTTGCGGCTCGCGTCGTAGAACACCTGACCCGGAACGGTGTACAGGTGGAAGCGCGTCTTGAAGCCGCGGATCTCGCCGAGCGCGAGCGGCAGGAAGTCGAAGAAGAGCGTGCGCTCCGTCTCCGTCGCGAGCGAGATCATCTTGCCCTTCGCGTCGGCGGCGGTCTTCTCGTAGATGTATTTCAGGTTCGTGGTCTTCCCGCACAGCCCGGGTCCGTAGTAGACGAGCTTGCAGTTGATCTCACGAGCGCTGTAGTTGATGAACGCCATCGATCGCTAGTCCGAGAACAAGTTGTCGATGTCTTCGTCGCTGATCTCCGAGAACGGCGACGCGGGGCCTTCCCCGTTCTCCGCCTCGGCGCGCTTGAAGATCTCGTCGAAGAGCTCCGAGAGCCGCTGGCTGGCCTTCTTCACGCGCAGGCGCACCAAGCCGAGCGAGCTGCGCTCGTCGAACACCACGACGAGGATGATCCGCTGCGCGACCAGCGTGATGTGCACGTTGTCGCGCTCGCCCTGGTGGAAGTGAGTCGGGAAGTCGGGCTCGCCGATCACCTTCGCCAGGCCTTGCGTCGCGGCGACGTTGCCCGCCACGAGCGACGCCAGCGACGTGGTGTCGATGCCCTTGAGCTCGCCCGCTTCCGTCACGAGCTGGCCGTTGCGGTCGACCAGGAAGACGGCCTTGGCGTTGGCGTCCGCGACCAGCCGCTCCGAGACGGCGAGGAGCTTCCGGTGGTCCTCCTCGAAGAGCACGAGCTGCGGCGTCAGCGACATCGCCCCGTCCTGCGTATGCGAAGCCGTAAGACTTCGATCCGCCTACGAAATCTCCCCCGGAGCGCGATGCTACCAGAGGGCTTTCGCGAGATACAAGAGCCGAATTTCAAAAGGTTTTTCGGCTTGGTGAGCGCCCGAGCTTGAGGATTCTAGGAGTGGTACGAGCGCCGGTTCTCCAGGGACTTGCGGACCGTGATGGGGTCGACGTACTCGAGGTCGCCGCCGATCGGCATGCCGTAGCCGATGCGCGTGACGGGCACGCCGTACTGCGCGACCCGCTCGGCCACGTAGAGCGCGGTGGCCTCGCCCTCGGGGTTGGGGTTCGTGGCGAGGATGACTTCGTCGATGCCGCCGCGCTCGATGCGCGACAAGAGCGCGTCCACGCGCAGCGACTCCGGGCCCACGCCGTCGAGCGGCGCGATCGTGCCGCCGAGCACGTGGTAGCGGCCGCGGAAGCCGCCGGTGCTCTCGATCGACGCGAGGTCCGCAGGCTCCTCGACCACGCACACGATCCGCGTCGAACGCGCCGAGTCGCGGCAGATCTCGCACGGCGAGCGCGCCGTCAGGTTGAAGCACTCCTCGCAGAGCAGGATGTCCGCGCGGAGGCGCAGGATCGCCTGGCCGAGCTCGCCGGCGACGGCCTCGGGCGCGGCGAGCAGGAAGTACGCGAGCCGCGTCGCCGTCTTCTCGCCGATGCCCGGCAGGCGGCGCAGCGCCTTCACCAGGCGCTGGATCGGCTCGGGCCGCGCGTCGCTCACGCGCCGCCTCCGAGCCCGAACGGCAGCGGCAGGCCCGTCGCCTGGCGCATCGCCTCCTGCGCGAGCTCCTTCGCGCGCGCGAGCGCCTGGTTCGCACCCGCGCGGATCAGGTCCTGCAGCATGACGACGTCGCGCGGGTCGACCGCGAGCGGGTCGATCTTCACGGCTACGATCTCGAGCGCGCCGCTGGCGGTGACTTCGACCATGCCGCCGCCCACGGACGCTGACACAGTTCGGTGTCGGAGCTCCTCCTGCGTGCGGCGCAGCTTCTCCGACAGCTCCTGAGCCTGGCGGACAACGGCCGACAGGTCGAGCTTGCCGTCGCTCACCGGAGCTCCCGCTTCGCCTCGGCGCCGCGCTCGATGCGGATCTCGCGCAGCTCGGCGTCGAGCGCCTCGATGACCTCGCGCACGCGCGGGTGCGCCTTGGCCTCGGCGCGCACGCGCGCCTCGAGCTCCGAGCGCTGCTCGAAGGACAGTGCGGGTGCGAGCGGCGCGGGCTCCTCTGCGGCAGCGAACGTCGCCAGATCGGCGTCGTCGGGCGGCGGCGGCTCCTCGGGCGCCTTCGCGGCGGCCGGGGCGGGCGCGGGAACGAGAGCGGCCGGGGCGGGCGCCGGCGCCTCCGCGCGCGCCGGTGGCAGGGGCGCGGCTCCGGCCGAGCGCGGGCCGGGGCGCGCGGGTCCACGCGGCGGCGAGCCGCCGGCGGGCGCGCTCGGGCTCGGGGCGCCGGGCGCGGGTCCCGCTCCGCCCGCCTCGAGCGCTTCGAGCTTCTGCACCAGCGCGGCGAGCGACTCGGCTGCGGGCAGGGTCGCGAGCCGCACGACCGCCATCTCGAGCGCGTGGTCGGGTCGCGTCGCGGTGGCGAGCTCCTGCATGCGCGTGAGCAGCACGCGGAACAGCCGCTGCAGCGACTCGGCATCGTGCGCCGCGGCGCGCGCGCGCGTCTCGGCGAGCGCGTCCGGCGCGGCGTCGATCAGCCCCGTGGGATCGTCGACGAGCTTCGCGACCACGAGGTCGCGGATCTCGGTCATGAGGTCGGTCGCGAAGCGAACGGGGTCGGCGCCCTGCTCGAGCGCGCGGCGCAGCGCCACGAGCGTGGCCGCGGGATCGCGCGCGAGCACGGGCTCGAGCACGCCGAGCAGGAGCTTGCGGTCGATCACGTCGAGGATCGCGATCGCGTCCTCGAGCGTGAGCTTCTGCCCCAGCGCGCTCGTCAGCCGGTCGAGCAGGGTGAGCGCGTCGCGCCCGCTGCCGTCGGCCTCGCGGGCGATCGCGCGCAAGACGGGCTCGGGCGCGTCGATGCCGTCGGCCGAGCAGATCTTCCGCAAGAGCACCAGCAGCTCGGCGTTCGACAGCCGGCGCAGGTCGAAGCGCTGCACGCGCGACAGCACCGTGACGGGGATCTTCTGCGGGTCGGTCGTCGCGAAGATGAACAGGCTGCGCGGCGGCGGCTCCTCGAGCGTCTTCAGCAGCGCGTTGAACGCCGCCGTCGACAGCATGTGCACTTCGTCGATGATGAAGATGCGGTGCTTCCCGGGCGACGGCGCGTAGCGCACGCTCTCGCGGATCTCGCGCACGTTGTCGACGCCGGTGTTGCTGGCGGCGTCGATCTCCTGCACGTCGAGCGACGTGCCCGCGGCGATCTCGAGGCACGACGTGCAGTGGCCGCACGGCTTCTCGGTCGGGCCCTCGTCGCAGTTCAGCGCGCGCGCGAGGATGCGCGCGAGCGTCGTCTTCGCGACGCCGCGCGGACCGGCGAGCAGGATGGCGTGGGGGACGCGCCCGAGCCGCAGCGCGTTGCGCAGCGCGGTGACGACGTGCCGCTGCCCTTCGACGTCGTCGAACGTCTGCGGCCGGAACCGGCGCGCCAGGACTTCGTAGCTCATCTCGGCAGGGTCATGTTCGGGGGGAGCTCCTCGCCCGTCTCCGCGGGTGATCGCTGGGCCGATCCGACCACCTGGAGAGCACCGCTACCGTTGCTTCCTTCCGGACCTGGCGGGGTTCACGGACCAACCACCGGCCGGGACCCAGCGATCACCGGCGGAGACGGGGAGTTGGACTCTAACAAACCCACCTCCCTCGCGGGCTCGGCTTTCGCGGGCTCGAGCGCGAGTCTGCGGAGGAGCACGGCGGCGAGCGCGGCGCGCTCGGACAGGCTCGGGAGCACGACGAACTCGCGCTCGGTGTGCGCCTCGCCGCCGCGCACGCCCAGCGCGTCGAGGGTCGGCAGGCCCGCGGCCTGCGCGAGCGAGCCGTCGGTGACGCCGGCCGAGTGCACCGGATCGGGCGCGGGGAAGCCGAGCTCGCGCGCCAGCTTCTGGTGCAGCTTGAGCAGGCGGTCGACTTCGGGCGTCTCGGGCTTCGGCGGACGGTGGAGCCGGCCCCACAACGTGGCGCTGGTACCGGGCACGTCGGACTCGGCGGCGATGCGCTCGAGCTTGCCCTGGATCTCCTCGCCCTCGGCCGCGTCGTCGTAGCGCAGGTCGATCCACGCCGACGCGTGGTCGGGCACCACGTTGCGCTTCGTGCCACCCTCGATCGTGCCCACGTTCAGGAGAATGCCGCGGCTGTAGTCGGTGAGTGACTCGATCGCGATCACCTTCTTCGCGAGCGCCACGATCGCGCTGTGGCCTTCCGTCGGCGCGGTCGCGACGTGCGCGGCGACGCCTCTCACGTCGAGGTGGAACTGGCCCGCACCGCTGCGCGAGCGCGCGAGCTCGCCGCTCTCGCCCGCGGCCTCGAACACGAGGCCGAACTCGGCCTTCTTCGCGGCCGCCTCGATGCGCTCGCGAGAGCCCAGCGAGCCGAGCTCCTCGTCGGAGTTGAGCAGCACGGTGACGTCCGCTCGCGCGAGGTCGCCGCTCTCGGCGAGCGCGCGCAGCGCGTAGATCAGCACGACCAGGCCGCCCTTCATGTCGCTCGCCCCTGGCCCCGTTGCGCGATCGGGCTGGTTCGGGTCGGCGTTCCAGTGCTGGAACTCCGAGTCGGGCTCGAAGACGGTGTCGAAGTGGCCGAGCAACAGGAAATGCCGCGCGTGCTCGGGCTCGACCGTGGCGTGCCGTTCGGCGACCACGATGGGGCCGGTGCGCGCGTCCTTGCGGCCGGG
Organism: Myxococcota bacterium; assembly: GCA_035499075.1. Lineage (GTDB taxonomy): Bacteria > Myxococcota_A > UBA9160 > SZUA-336 > SZUA-336 > VGRW01. The sequence continues at coordinate 15,715 of DATJZN010000023.1, forward strand.
GTAGTCGAGCGCCGCGCTCGGCACGGTGGTCACCTCGAAGTCGAGCTTCTTGAGCTCGTCGGCGAGGAGCGGCGCGAACGCCTCGAGCCCGGCCGTGTTCCACGAGCCGGTGTTGCGGCCGACCCAGTCGGCGAGGAGCTGCTCCATCTCGGCCTGCTGCGCGCCGAGCGACACGCGCAGCTCGACGTCTTCGGCGGCGAGCTCGGCGCGCGCCGCGGGCGCCGCCGCGAGCAGCGCGAGCAAGAGCCACGCCCCCGGACCCCGCGCAACCCCCATGCGCGGGCATCTTACACACGGCGGTCCGAATGCGTACACTCGATCGGCGCATGCGCGCTGCACGCGTCTCGGTTCCGATCGCGCTCACCGCCGGGATCGTCGCGATCACCATCGCGCTCACGGTCGGCTGGCAGATCCTCGTGGCCCGCGAATCGCTGGCGTTCACGAACGGCCTGCGGCCGATTCACTGGGTGCTGATCGGGCTGGGCTCGGTCTTCTTCGCGCTGATCATCGGCGTGCTGATCCTGCAGGCGGTGTGGCTCGTGCGAGAGATCCGCTCGAACCAGCGCCAGCAGAACTTCATGGACGCCGTGACCCACGAGCTGCACACGCCGCTGGCGTCGCTGCAGCTCTACCTGGACACCCTGCGGGGGCGCGCGCTGCCCGACGAGAGGCGCGGCGAGTTCCTCGGGATCATGGCCGAGGACCTCGAGCGCTTGCAGCGCACGATCGACCAGATCCTGCAAGCGGCGCGCACCGACGGCGCGCGCGCGCGCCGCGAGTCCGTCGACGTCGCGAAGCTGCTCGACGAGTGCGCCACCGACGCCCGCGAGCGCCACGCCCTGCCGCGCGAGGCGCTCTCCAGCGACGTGCCACGGTCCGCGCGCGTGCGCGGCGACGCGGAGCTGCTGCGCGTCGCGTTTCGCAACCTGCTCGACAACGCCGTGCGCTATTCGAGCGGCGACGTGCACGTCGAGATCCACGTGCGGCCCGTGTCGGCGCGGCGGCTCGAGATCGAGTTCGCCGACCGCGGCGCCGGCATCCCGGCGTCTGCGCTCGACCGCGTGTTCCAGCGCTTCCAGCGCCTGCCGCAGGAGGCGGTGCGCGCGGCGCACGGGCTCGGGCTCGGTCTCGCGATCGTGCGCAACGTCGCGCGCGCGCACGGCGGCAGCGTGCGCGCCGAGAGCGACGGCGAGGGCAAGGGCAGCCGCTTCGTGTTGACGCTACCGGGACATGTCGACGAACACGCGAATCCTGCTGGTTGAGGACGAGAAGCACCTCGCGCGGGGCCTCGCGTTCAACCTGGAGGCGGAGGGCTACCGCGTGGAGACGGTGGAGCGCGGCGAGGCCGGGCTCGCGCGGCTCGCCGATCCCGGCGAGCCCGAGGTCGACCTGGTGATCCTCGACGTCATGCTGCCGGGCATCTCGGGCTTCGATGTCGTCGAGAAGCTGCGCGCCGGCGGCTCGAGCGTGCCCGTGCTGCTCCTCACCGCGCGCGATGCAGCGAGCGACATCGTGCGCGGGCTCGACCTGGGCGCCGACGACTACCTGACCAAGCCGTTCTCGCTGCCGGTATTGCTGGCGCGCGTGCGCACGCTCCTGCGCCGCGCCGCGCGCAGCGAGAGCGACGACGCGCCCGAGGAGCCGTTCAAGATCGGCCGCGCCACCGTGTTTCCCGATCGCTTCGAGCTCGAGCGCGACGGAGTGACTCAGTCACTCACCGCGAAGGAGCTCGCGCTCCTGCTCCTCTTGTGGGCGCGGCGCGATACCGCGGTCTCGCGCGGCGAGATCCTGCAGGAGGTCTGGGACCTGCACCCCGAGACGCGCACGCGAGTCGTCGACACCTTCGTCTTGCGCCTGCGTAAGCTGATCGAGCCCGACCCATCGCAGCCGCGCCATCTCGTCTCCGTGCGCTCGTTCGGCTACCGGCTCATTCCCGAGCCCGATCCCGCCTGAGACGGACGCGGACGGTCTGCGCCACGCGCGCCGCCGCCGCTGGCGCCGGGCGGCTCGAGCCGCGCTGCAGTTCAGAAGCGAGCGTGTATTTGCCGATTCACGGGCATGCACTTCGCACGCAGCTCGCGCGCATGGGCAAACCCCGTGTGTTTCGCCGCGGCGCTCCTCGCCGCGTGCGCGACGACTCCGCCCGCGCCGGCACACGGCACCGGCACCGTGTGGGGGTCGCTTCGCCTCGTGCCGCACGCCGGCGTGACCATGCCCGACGCCGGCGACCCCACGTACCAGGACCGCCGCATGCGCGACACGCGCATCTTCGACTATTCGCACCCCGGCTTCGCGGTCGTATATCTCGACGGCGCCGTGCGCAAGGGCGAGCGCACCGACGTCGCCATTCGTTCGAACGAATTCGAAACGCGCCTCGAGCCCGGTTGGGTGGCGCTCGCGCAGGGCGGCACCGTCGCCGTGTACAACGCGACGAACGAGGCCCACACCGTTTCGTGTCCGTCGCTCGGCAAGGTGGCGCGCCTGGCACCCGGCGACACGTTCGAGATCCCCGCCAGGGACGCGGGCGCGCACTCGCTCTTCCTGCTGGACCGGCCGCAGGTCGAGAGCGGCTTCTTCGCCGCGCCCGGACCGTACGCAGTCCTCACGAGTGACTCCCGCTTCGAGCTGCGCGACCTCGCGCCCGGACGAGTGGAGCTGCACGCGTGGCACCCGCGGCTGCCGCCCGTAGCGCGCCCGATCGACGTGACCGCCGACCAGCTCGTGCGCGTGGATCTCGAGATGGGCGTCGGTACCTCACAGGAGACCTCGGATGCGCGGCCCTGACGCCGCGGTCTTCGCCGCGCTGGCGGCGCTCTTGCTGTGCGCCGCGCCGGCGCGCGCGGACGACGTCGACCCGAAGCAGAAGGAGCTCGACGAGCTCTACCAGGCCGTCGACAAGCTCGAGCAGCGCATCGGCGAGCTCGAGAAGCAGGGCTCGAGCGCGCCCGTGGGCTCGAGCGGCGCGGCGGCGTGGGCCGACCGCGTGCGCATCTCGGGCAGCGCGAACCTCGCGTACCTCGACGGCGCCGAGTACGGCCTCTTCAGCCACGGCTCGCTGAAGCTCTACGACACGCGCCTGTTCGTCGACGCCGACCTCGCGCGCGACGTGCACGTGGGCGAAGCGACCGCGATCCGCGACGCCGGCTTCACGTTCGAGTGGAACCTCTACCGCATCGGCTACCTGCAGAACAACGTCGGGGACGTGTACGTCGACCTGCGCGGGCTGGGCGACCAGGACTGGGCGAACCTGCAGGTCGGCCGTTTCCAGATCCCGTTCGGCGAGAACTACCTGCGTTTCGGCCGCGGCTATCCGACGGACCCGTTCGTCGCGCTCTCCGCGCCGCCGCCGTGGTTCTGGGACGAAGGCGTGAAGCTCTGGGGCAAGGCGCTCGAGGGCAAGGCCAGCTACGCGTTCTCGTGGACCGACGGCGAGAACGCGATCGGCAACGTCTCGAACGGCTCGTCACAGGTCAGCCTGAAGCTCGCCGCCGATCCGTGGGAGTGGCTACACCTTTCAGTGTCGGGTCTGCGCTCGGGAACGATCGGCTCCGACACCTCGCCCGCGATGGCGGCGGTGTGGCTCGGCGAGATGTTCCCGCGCGCGTTCGGCACGGGCGCGAGCGTGCCGAGCTTCTACCGCGGGCTCGCGATCGCGCCGGGCCCGAACAAGCTCGACGGCATCACGATCCTCGGCGGCGACGCGATCTTCAAGCTGCCCGACGCGCGGCTGTGGCTCTCGTACGGCGGCGCGCGGATCAACTCCGCGGGGATCGGCACGTACGACCGCGACCTCTTGTACTGGCTCGCCGAGCTCGTCGTGCAGCTGCGCATGATCTCGCCGCAGCTCGCGCCGCTCTACGTCGCGGCGCGCGCGAGCGGGCTGGGCACGTACAACGCCAACGAGGGTTACCTGCTCGACCTGCGCTACTCGAACGTCGGCTACAACATGAGCGCGCTGAACGTCTATGCGCTCGCGCTCGGCTGGCCGATCGGCGAGTTCCTCACGGTGAAGGCCGAGTACGCCTTTCAGAAGATCGCGCTGGTGCATGGAGTCACCGGCGACATTCGCGAAGACGCGAGCAACGGGAACTTCTTCGGGATGGAAGTCGGTGTCCACTTCTAGATTCGCGGCACTCTCGGCGGGCGCGCTCGCGCTCCTGTTCGCGTGCGCGGCGACGGCGGGCGAAGTGCGCGGGCGCGTCTCGCTCGGCGTATCGGGCGTGAGCTTCGACGACGCAGGCCCCGTGGTCGTGTATCTCGAGGGCGACGGCGCCCCACTCGACTACTCGCTGCCCAACCGCAAGCTCGAGATCCACCAGAAGGACGCGAGCTTCGCGCCGAACTTTCTCGTCATCGCCGCGGGCGAGACCGTCGTCATGCCGAACGACGACCTCATCTTCCACAACGTGTTCTCGTACTCGACGCCGAACGACTTCGACCTGGGCCTGTACCCGCGCGGCGAGTCGCGTTCCAAGACGTTCCAGTACCCGGGCGTGGTGCGCATCTACTGCTCGATCCACGAGTCGATGAGCGCCACGATCTTCGTCGCGCCGTCGATCTGGCACGCGGTCGCGGGGCCGCACGGGGAGTTCGAGATCCGCGACGTGCCGCCCGGCCGCTACCGGCTGCGCACGTGGAATCGACGCCTGCCGCCGGTCTCGCAGGCCATCGAGGTGAAGACCTCGAGCCGGGTCACTGCGAACCTCGTCGTCGCGGCGGGCGGCGCGCCCTAGGTCGCCGTGTCGCTGCGCGCGCGGCTCATCGCGATCCTCTGCGCGACGGCGAGCCTGGCGATCGCGCTCGCGCTGGTCGTGCAGGAGCGCACGCTCGCGAACGACCTGCAGCGCGCGGCGGGCGAGCGGCTACAGCGTTCGGCCGCGGTCGCGAACCGGCTCGTCGACGCGCACCTCGCCGCGATCGCGGAGCGCTACCGCGCGATCTCGACCACGCCGCAGCTCCGCGCGAACCTCGAAGTGGAGGACCCGCCCACGCTCCAGCACTACGCGCGCGAGCTGCGCGAGAGTCTCGGCGCGGTGCGCATCGTGTTCCTCGACGTGCACGGGCGCGTGGCGGCCGCGGCGGGCGACCCCGCGTACGAGTCGCTGGCGCGCGACGCGTCGTCTTCGCATCTCATCGCGAGTCACGGCACGCTCTTCGCGCTCGTGAGCGTGGTGGTGCGCAACGGCGAGGAGTCGCTGGGCCGACTCGTGGGCCTGGAGCCGATCGAGCGCGCGACGCTCGCCGACTGGTCGGCGCTCTCGGGCGCGGAGCTGCAGCTCGTCGACGACGGAAACGAGTCGAGCTCGCCGGACGCGGTCGCGGTGACGGTCCGTCCGGTCGAGGGCGCGTGGCTGCGCGTGGTGTCGCGGCTGGAGTCGGAGCGCGACGCGCTGCGCCGCTCGCGCGGCGTGCTGCTGGTGGCCGGCGCGGTGGCGCTCGCCGGTGCGCTCGCGGCGAGCCTCGTGCTGTCGCGCGGCCTGGCCGACGCCATGGCGCAGCTGCTCTCCGCCGCCGAGCGCCTGGGCGGGGGCGACTTCGGCGCGCGCGTCGAGACCTCGCGGACCGACGAGGTGGGCGACCTCGCGCGCGCCGTGAACGAGATGGCGGCGCGGCTGGAAGAGAACGCCACCACGGTGAAGCGCCAGCACCAGGAGCTCGTCGCCGCGAAGGACCACGCCGAGGCGGCGAGCAAGGCGAAGACCGAGTTCCTCGCGAACATGAGCCACGAGATCCGCACGCCCATGACCGCGGTGCTCGGCTACACCGAATTGTTGTTGTCGGGCGAATCGTCGAGCGCCGAGGAAAAGGCCGAGTGGAGCGCCGCCGTGCGGCGCAACGGCGCCGATCTGTTGCAGCTCATCGACGGGATCCTCGACATCTCGCGCGTGGAGTCCGGCGAGCTCGAGATCAACCGCCGCGCGTGCCGGCTGCGGCGCGTGGTCGAAGACGCCGCGGCGCCGATCGGCAGCGCCGCGCAGGAGAAGGGCCTCGAGTTCAACTTCGAGGTCGACCCGAGCTGCCCCGAAGTCGTCGAGACCGACCCCGTGCGGCTGCGCCAGGTGCTCGCCAGCCTGCTGGCGAACGCCCTGAAGTTCACGGAACACGGAAGTGTGTCGCTCTGGGTCGGACGCGACTCGGCGAACACGGTGTGCTTCGCGGTGCGCGACACGGGCATCGGCATCTCTGCGCAGGACCAGGAGAAGATCTTCGCGCCGTTCGGCCAGGCCGACACTTCGCACACGCGGCGCTACGGCGGGATCGGCCTCGGGCTGTCCATCTCGCGGCGGCTCGCCGTGATGCTGGGCGGCTCGCTCGTGGTGTCGAGCGACGTCGGGCGCGGCAGCGAGTTTCGCCTGAGCCTGCCCGCGCCGGCGGCGGCGCTCGCCGTCGAGCCGCGGCGCGAGTCGGGCGAGGCGAAGCCCGACGCGCCCGTGAAGCTGCCAGGTGCGCGCGTGCTGCTCGCCGAGGACGGCATCGACAACCAGCGGCTCGTGCGCGCGCTGCTGCGCCCGACCGAGGTCGAGATCGCCGTCGTCGAGAACGGCGCGCAGGCCGTCGACCAGGCGCTCGCCGCGCTCGACGCTGGCCGGCCCTTCGACCTGGTGCTCATGGACATGCAGATGCCCGTGATGGACGGCTACGAGGCGACGCGCCGGCTGCGCAACGAAGCGTACGAGGGGCCGATCGTGGCGCTCACCGCGCACGCGATGTCGACCGACCGCGCGCGCTGCCTCGAAGCCGGCTGCGACGAGTACGTGTCGAAGCCCGTCGAGCGCGCGCGCCTGCTCGAGGTCGTCGCGCGCTTCGTGGGCGAGCGCAAGGCCGACGGAGGCGGAGCCGCCTGCTAGTCTCGCGCGCGTGACCGAGAGCCACGCGCCGCGCTTCGAGCTCGTGATCTTCGACTGCGACGGCGTGCTGGTCGACAGCGAGCCGCTCGCGAACCGCGTGCTCGCCGAATGCCTGTGCGAGCTCGGCCTGCCCACGACGGCAGACGAGGCGTGGCGCACCTACGGCGGGCAGTCGTGGGAGACGTGCTTCGCGCAGATCCGCGAGCGGCTCGGCCGCCCGCTGCCGCGCGCCTTCGAGGCCGACTTCGCGGCGCGGCTCGCGGCCGTGCTCGAGGCCGAGCTGCGGCCCGTGCCGCACATCCACCACGCGCTGGAACGGATCCCGACACAGACTTGTGTCGCCTCGAACGGGCGACGCGCCACCATGCAGCTCACGCTCGCGAAGACCGGGCTGCTCGAGCGCTTCGACGGGCGCATCTTCAGCGCCGCCGACGTCGTGCGACCGAAGCCGTTCCCCGACCTGTTCCTGCACGCCGCGCAGACCCTGGGCGTCGCGCCCGCGCGCTGCGCGGTCGTCGAGGACAGCCCGCGCGGGGCGCAGGCCGGCGCGGCCGCGGGCATGGCCGTGTTCGGCTTCGCACCGCACGGCGAGCCCGAGAAGCTCGCGGCCACGGGCGCGCGCGTGTTCGCCGACATGCGCGCGCTGCCCGAGCTGCTCGGCTTCGGCGCTACTTCGTCGGCTCGCCGCGGTAGATGATGCGGGCCGGCGCCGGCCGCGTGCTGCGCACGACCTGGTTGCCGCCGGACACCGTGCGCGACGCGTACTCGATGAAGCCCTGCGTGGTGAAGCGCGCGACTTCGGGGAACTCGCGCGCCTCGTCGACGATGATCTGGAAGTTGCCGCGGCCCTCGCCGAGCTCGAAGGTCCACTTCGTGAAGTTGTAGAGCACGGCCGCCATGGTGGTCGCGATGTTCCCCACGCGCTTGCCCCACGTCTCGGCCGACGCCTCGAACTGGCGGTAGAGTCCGACCTTGTGCAGGCGCTGCGCGGCGCGCACGCCGCGCCCGTGCAGGTAGACCTCCGGGGCGCCGTTCGCCTCGAGCTCGACCAGGATCGAGACCAGCCGCTCGTAGATGTCGATGGGCACCCACGTCGTGGCCGCGAGCTGCTTGTCGAGATAGCGCAGGTCGTCCTTGCGCAGGCGCGCCTCGACCTCGCCCCGCGAGATGCGGCCGGCGTCGACGAGCTTCTGCAGGTCGTCGGCGGCCGACTGGAAGCCGGTCGCCTTGATCGAGGGGATTCCCGCCATCGCCTGCCCGATCGGCAAGGGCGGGAGTTCGGTTGAGTCCTTTCTCGCCGCAAGCGCGCTTGACGCCGCGGCGCCCCGCCGTGCGAAGCTTCGCGCGATGGCGTCGGAGCGCTGGACGAACTTCTCGGGCCGCGTGTCGTGTCTGCCCGCGCAGAGCGTGCGGCCGAAGAGCGAGGCCGAGCTCGCCGAGCTCGTGCGCGCGGCGGCGCGCGACGGGCGCGGCCTGCGCGTGGCCGGCACGGGTCACTCGTTCACGCCGCTCTGCGCGACCGACGGCACGCTCGTGTCGCTCGACGACTGGCAGGGCATCGTGGCGATCGATCGCGCGCGCGGCCGCGCGACGGTGCGCGCAGGCACGAAGCTGCGCGCGCTGGGCGAGCCGCTGCTCGAAGCCGGCCTGGCCATGGCGAACCTGGGCGACGTCGACGTGCAGGCGCTCGCGGGCGCGGTGTCGACGGGCACGCACGGCACGGGGCCGGGGCTCGCGAACGTGTCGTCGCAGGTGGTCGGCGCACGGCTCGTGCGGGCGAGCGGCGAGGCGCTCGAGCTCTCCGCCGAGCGCGACCGCGACGAGCTCGACGCCGCCCGCGTGTCGCTCGGCCTCCTCGGCGTGTTCTCGACGCTCGAGCTCGCGCTCGTGCCGGCGTACAAGCTCCACGAGCGCGTGTGGAAGACGGGGATCGAGCCGTGTCTCGACGAGCTCGCGCGCGACGTCGCGGCGACGCGCCACTACGAGTTCTGGTGGTATCCGCACAAGGACTACGCGGAGCGAAAGTCGCTCCAGCCGACCGGCGCCCCGGCCGAGTCCGTCGCGGGGCGGAAGGGCGAGCGGATCGACTGGAGCGCGCGCATCCTGCCGACCGTGCGCGAGCTGCGCTTCAACGAGATGGAGTACTCGGTGCCCGCCGAAGCCGGGCCCGCGTGCTTCCGCCAGGTGCGCGAGCGCATGAAGACGCGCTGGCCCGACGTGGTGTGGCCCGTCGAGTACCGCACCGTCGCCGCCGACTCGGCGTGGCTCTCGACCGCGCACGCGCGCGCCAGCGTCGCGATCTCCCTGCACCAGGACGCGAAGCTCGACCCGGACGCGTTCTTCGCCGATTGCGAGCCCATCTTCGTCGCGCACGGCGGCCGGCCGCACTGGGGCAAGCTGCACCGGCGCACGGCGCCCGACCTCGCGGCGGTCTATCCGAGGTGGGCCGACTTCCAGGTGCTGCGCCGCGAGCTCGACCCGGGCGGCGTGTTCGCGAACGCGTACTTGCGCGAGCTCTTCGCGCTCTAGCGCCGCAGCTTGCCCTTGAAGACGATCTTGTCGCGAGTCACGCGCTCGCTCGAGATCGCCATCTTCGCGCCGCCCGGAAGCGCCTCGCCGAGATACTCGGTGAAGCCCTCGGCCACGAAGCGGAGATACTCGGGATAGTGCGTGGCGTCTTCGACCACGAGCTGGAACTCGTACGGCTCGATCGGCACGTAGCTCCAGCGCGAGAAGTTGTACAGCACCGCCGTCATCGAGGTCGTCACGTTGCCGACGCGCTCGCCGTACGTCTCGACCGACGCGTTGAACTGGCTGTAGATGCCGAGCTTGTGCAGGCGCGCGCCCGCGCGGCGGCCGCGCTCGCGCAGGTATCCCTCGACGTCGCCGCCCGCCTCGAGCTCGACCAGGATGTCGAGCACGCGCACGTAGGTCTCGATCGGCACCCAGCTCGACGCCGCCAGCTGCTTGCCGAGGAACGGCAGGTCGGACGGGTGCAGGCGGCGCTCCATGTCCTGGCGCGAGATCCGGCCGGCCGCGACGAGCTTGCCCAGGTCGTCGGCAGCGGACTGGAATCCGGTAGCCTTGATCGAAGGGACGTTCGCCAGAAGGCCTCCGTGGGGTCGCAACTCGCATCGGTATCGCGGCGGCGCCGGTTTACGGCCGTTCCGGCCGGGCTGTAACGCCGGGGCGGGCTCGCGCGTGGATACGTCGGAGCGGACGGTTTCCGCGGGAGAACGAGACATGGCCGAAAGGGCGAGAGTCGCGATCGTGGGCGGGGGGATCGGCGGGCTGGCGGCGGCCGCCTTCGCGGCGCGCGCCGGCGCGCGGGTGACGCTGTTCGAGCGCCTGTCCGAGGCGGGCGGTCGCGCGCGCACGCGCACCGAGCGCGGCTTCGCGTTCAACATGGGCCCGCACGCGCTGTATTCGGGCGGGGCGGCCATGGCGGCGCTGCGCGAGCTGGGCATCGAAGTCGCCGGGCGGCGGCCGCCCACCTCCGGCGGGCTCGCGTACTGCGACGGCAAGCTCTCGGCGCTGCCGGGCGGCGCAGTGTCGCTCCTGTCCACGAGCCTGCTCGGCCCGCGCGAGAAGCTCGAGCTCGGCCGGCTGCTGACGCGCCTGCCCGCGTTGGACAAGCGCGCGCTCGTCGGCACGACGCTGGCGGCGTTCCTCGAGGCCGAGGTGCGCTCGCAACGCGTGCGCGACGTGGTGCTCACGGTCGTCCGCGTGACGAGCTACGCGCACGCGCCCGAGGCGATGGACGCGGCCGCCGCGCTCGAGCAGCTCGCGTTGGGGCTCGATCCGGGCGTGCTATATCTCGACGGCGGCTGGCGACCGATGGTCGAGTCACTCGAAGCGGCTGCGCGCGCGGCCGGGGCGGAGATCCGCAAGGGCGTGTGCGTCGAGCGCGTCGTGCACTCGGGCGCGGTGCAGGCGCTCGAGCTCGACGGCAACGAGCGCGTCCCTGCCGACGCCGTGGTCCTGGCGCTCGGCCCCGACGAGGCGGCCAAGCTCGTCGACGGCGACGCGCAGCCGTGCCTCGCTGCGGTCCGCGCGGCGTGTCTGCCCGTGCGCGCGGCGTGTCTCGATCTGGGGCTCGCCGCACTGCCGCGGCCGAAGCAGATCTTCGCGCTGGGCGTCGAGCGGGCGCTCTACTTCTCGGTGCACTCGGCGACGGCGAGGGAGCTCGCGCCCGTAGGCACGCACCTGCTGCAGCTCGCGCGCTACCTCGCGCCCGACGAGTCGCCGTCGCGCGAGGAGGTCGAGACCGAGCTCGACGCGATGCTCGACGTGGTTCAGCCGGGCTGGCGCGCGCACGTGTTGACGCGCAAGGTCATGCGCGACCTCGTCGTGACTCACGACGTGCCGCAGGCCGCGCGCGGTGGCATCGCGGGCCGCGCACCCGTTGCGGTCGACGGCGTGCGCGGGCTGTTCCTGGCAGGCGATTGGGTCGGGCCGACGGGGATGCTGGCGGACGCGTCGTTCGCGAGCGCGCGCGCGGCGGGGCTCGCCGCGGCGGGTGCGGCGTCGGTGCGCGCGGCGGCATGACCGACGCCGCGGCCGCGCCGGACGCGCTCGCGCAGGTGTTTGCAGACGAGCGGCGCCTGCTCTTCGGTCTGTGCTACCGCATGACCGGGAGCGCCGCCGACGCCGAGGACATCGTGCAGGAGACGTTCGCGCGCGCGCTGGCGCAGCCGCCCGCGAAGACCGACGCGCCGTGGCGTCCGTGGCTCGTGCGCGTCGCGCTGAACCTCGCGCGCGACGAGCTGCGCAGGCGCAAGCGCCGCGCCTACAAGGGCCCGTGGCTGCCCGAGCCCGTCGACGACGCCGAGCTCGAGCTCGGCCTCGGCGCGCACGAGCCCGCCACGACGCTGGGCCGTTACGAGCTCGTGGAGAGCGTGTCGTTCGCGTTCCTGCTCGCGCTCGAAGCGCTCTCGCCGGCGCAGCGCGCCGTGCTCCTCCTGCGCGACGTGTTCCAGTACACGTCCGCCGAAGCGGCCGACGCGCTCGATCTGTCGGAAGCGAACGCGCGCGTGCTGCTCCACCGCGCGCGCCGCGCGATGGCCGACTACGACGCCACGCGCTGGGTGCCCGACGCCGCCGCGCGCGAGCGCTCGCGCGAGACGCTCGTGCGCTTCATGACGCTCTTCGCGAAGCAGGACGTCGCGGGGATGGAGGAGCTCCTGACCGAGGACGTCGTCACGTTGAACGACACCAACGGGCGTTACCCGGCCGCGGGCGTGCCCGTCATCGGGCGCTCGAAGGTCGCCCGCTTCCATGCGGGCGTCGCGCGGCTGCGCGCGAAGCAGCACCCGGTCGTCGAGTTCCGCTGGATGAACGGCACGCCGTGCGTCGCGGTGCAGTTCGACCCGCCGCCCGACGACGGGCTGGCACCGCGCTTCGTCGTCACGGGCGAGCTCGACGCGGCGGGCCGCGTGCGGCGCATCTACACGGTGCTCGCCCCGGAGAAGCTCCGCGCGCTCAGCCCATCGGGTACAGGATTTCCTTCGACACCGCGTCGCAGGCGGCGAGCGTCTCGGCCGAGAGCCTGACGTCGGCAGCGCGCAGCGAGTCGTCGAGCTGCGCGACCGACGTGGCGCCGACGATCGTCGAGCCGACGAAGTCGTGCGCCAGCGTCCACGCGACGGCGAGCGTCACGGGCGCCAGGCCCGCTTCGGCCGCGAGCTTTCCGAAGCGCTCCGTCGCTCCGAGCGTCTTCTCGTTCACGAAGCGCCGCGTCATGATCTTCCCGCGCTGGTCGTTCGCGCGGTAGCGCGAGAAGCGCGCGCCCTCGGGGAACGCGCCGCCCTGGTACTTGCCCGACAGCACGCCGCCGGCGATCGGGCTGTACGGCAAGAGGCTCACCTTCTCGCGCCGGCACACGTTCGCGAGCTCGTCCTCGAAGCGGCGATTCAAGAGCGAGAAATTGTTCTGGATCGTCTCGTAGCGCGCGAAGCCCCGTGACTCCGAGACGCCGAGGCTCTTCGTGAGCCCGTACGCGGTCTCGTTGCTGCAGCCGACGTAGCGCACCTTGCCGGCGCGCACCGCGCGGTCGAGCGCCTCCATGACCACCTCGTAGGGCAGGTCGGGGTCGGGCCAGTGCGTCTGGTACAGGTCGACGTAGTCGGTGCCCAGCCGCCGCAGGCTGCCGTCGATCGCGCGCTCGACGTTGTGCCGGTCGAGCGCCGTGCGCCCGCCGCGCACCGCCGCGCGGAACCAGCCGCCGCTCGGGCCGGCGAGCTTCGTGGCGACGAACAGGTTCTCGCGTCCACCGCGGCGGTTGAGCCAGCTGCCGACGATCTCTTCGCTCTTGCCCGCCCAGCGCTCGTCGGGCGGCACCGGGTAGATCTCGGCCACGTCGAGGAAGTCGACGCCGGCCGCGTCGGCGCGGTCGAGGATCGCGTGGCTCTCCTTCTCGTCGGCCATGCTGCCGAAGGTCATCGTCCCGAGGCAGATCTCGGAGACCACCAAGCCCGTCTTGCCCAGCCTGCGCGTCTTCATCGGCCGCGCAGCTTACCGGATCCGGCTACTTGGATGTGACCGAGCGCGGGTCGGGCAGACCGGCGCGCTGTTGCGCGGGGAGTTGCTCGTACAGCTTGCCGTAGAAGTACGAGGCGTCGTCGAGCACGTCGCCGTCGGTCACCCCCGCGCGCCGGCCGTCCGTCGCGACGAGCAGGGCGCTGCGCGCCAGGTCGCGCGCGTTGCCGCGGCGCGGCTCGCGGTAGCGCGACCAGATCTCGAGCAGGCTCGCGCGCAGCTTCGAGGGCGTGGCGAACGCGGCGTCGGCGACGAGGATGGTGCGGCGGCCGTCGACGACGGCGAGGTCCGCGCACGCCATGCCGTCGCACACCGCGTAGCGGTCGTTTCGGAACGCGACGTCGGGCGCGAACTCGAAGCCCGCGGCGCGGAGATCGGCGAGCGCCGCGGGGATCTCGGCGCTGCGGTCGGGCGGGCGGAAGAGCGCGCAGGCTGCGAGGGCGAGCGAGGCGAGGACCGCGCGCGCGCATCCGCCGGGGTTCAGCGGCCGCCGCCGCCGCGCCGCCTGCGCCGCCGCCTGCGGCCGCCGTCGGAGCCGTCCCGGCCGCGGTCGCCGGAGTCGCCCCGGCGCTCGCCGGAGTCGCGGCGGCGCGGGGGCTCGTGCGCGCGCGCCTCGTCGGCGCTCATCTCGGCGGTGGCGCGCGGCGCCTCCGCTTCTTCGCGCGCCGGCGTCGCCACGTGGCGGTGCTCGAGATACTCGAACAGAACGGCCGACAGCAGTCGGCGGCCCTGCGGGCTGGACGCGAGCGACTCGACGGTGGGCAGGTGCGTCTCTTCGCGCGCCTGGCGGTCGGCGGTCGGCACGTCGCGCAGGTGGTGCTCGATCTCCACCGCGAGGCGCTCGACCTCGCGCTGCGCGACCTCGGCCTCCGTTGGGAGCTTGCGTTCGGGAATCACGATGCGGTTCACCTTCTGCAGGGTGCGAAAGTTGCCGATGTCGAGGCCCGACACGAGCGAGATCGCCGTGCCGGACTTGCCCGCGCGGCCCGTGCGGCCGGTGCGGTGCGTGTACACCTCGGGCGAGTCGGGCGACGTGTACGAGATGACGTGCGAGAGATCGCTGATGTCGATGCCGCGCGCGGCGACGTCGGTGGCGACCAGCACGCGCAGCTCGCCGGCCTTGATGCGCTTCATGACGGCCTCGCGCGCCGCCTGGGTCATCTCGCCCTGGATCATGTCGGCGTCGATCTCGTTGCGCTGCAGGTAGCGCGTCACGGAGCGCACGTCGTCACGCGTGTTGCAGAAGACGAGCGCGGAGTCGGGCTCCTCGAAGCGCAGGATGCGCAGGAGCGCCTTCTCCTTCTCGTTCGCGGGCACGACGTAGTGCCAGTGCTCGATCTCCTCGGGTGCGCGCACGCCGCCCTCGGTGAGTGACACGAAGTCGGGCTCGTGCAGGAACACGCGCGCGAGCGAGACGACCCGCTGCGGCATGGTGGCCGAGAACAGACCGGTGAGACGCCGCTTCGGCAGATACTTCTGGATCTCGCGCATGTCGGGCCAGAAGCCGAGCGAGAGCAGCTCGTCCGCTTCGTCGAAGATCAGCACGCGCAGCTTGTCGAGCCGGAGGTTCCCCGAGCCCAGGTGGTCGAGCAGCCGGCCCGGCGTGCCCACCACGATCTGCGCGCCGCGCGCGAACGCGTCGAGCTGGGGGCCGTACGCGGTGCCGCCGTACACGGCGACCGTGCCGATGTCGAGATACTTGGCCATCTGGCGCAGCTCGTTCTCGATCTGCAGCGCGAGCTCGCGCGTGGGGGCCAGCACGAGCACCTGCGCGGCGCGCAGCGCCGGGTCGACGATCTCGAGCGAAGGCATCCCGAAAGCGCCCGTCTTGCCGCTGCCCGTCATCGCCTGCGCGATGAGGTCGCGGCCCCGGCGCATGATCGGCGTGACGCGCCGCTGCACGGGCATCGGCTGCGACCAGCCCATCTCGCCCACGGCGCGGCGGATCGGTTCGGAGAACGAGTCGAAGCCTTCCAGCTCTTCGGGGCGCGGCGGCTCGGCGCCAGTCGAAGTCATCGCGGGGCGCTCATCTTCGCGGGTCGATCCTCTCCAGCACTACACGGGACAGTGTCGCTTCCACGAGTCCCTTCACGTCCAAGCCACGCTCGATCGCTTCGATCGCCTCGGGCCGCGTCCACGTGGCGGGCTGGCGAGGCATGAGGAAGCTGCAACAGTCCTCGTCGGACTCGATCGAGATCGGGTAGGTGTCGATCTGCTTGGCCAGCGACACGATCTCGCCCTTGTCCGAGCCGACGAGCGGGCGAAGCACCGGCAGGGTAGCCGCCCGGTTGATCGTGTCGAGGTTCGCGAGCGTCTGCGAAGACACCTGGCTCACGCTGTCGCCGGTGACCAGGGCGAGCGCGCGCTCGCGCTCGGCGAGCGCCTCGGCGATGCGGATCATGAAGCGCCGGTACAAAACGATTCGCGGCTGGGCCGGCGCCTCGCGCACGAGCGTCTGCTGCAGCTCGGCGAACGGCACCAGCCACAGGCGGCTCGGCCCCTGCCATTCCGCCAGCAGCGCCACGGCGTCGCGCACCTTCCGCTGCGACGCCTCGCTGGTGTAGGGCGCGCTGTGGAAGTGGACGAACGACACGGCGCAGCCGCGCTTGGCGAGCAGCCACGCCGCCACGGGCGAGTCGATCCCGCCCGACACGAGCGCCAGCACGCGCCCTGCCGAGCCGACCGGCAGGCCGCCCGGCCCCGGCCAGCGGTGGTGCAGCAGGAGCGCCTCGCCCGACAGCAGGTGCAGCTCGACCCACAGCTCGGGTGACTCGAGGTCCACGCGCGCGCCGGTGCGCGCCTGGATGCGTGCGCCCAGCTCGACCTCGAGCTCGCGCGAGCGGAAGGGCAGTGATTTGTCGACACGCCGCACGCGCACGCCGAAGCTCGCGAACGAGCGCTCGGAAGTGAAGCGGTCGACGAGCGCGACGAGCGCCTCGCGCGTGGGCTCGGTCACGCTCGCCACGCTCGCGTAGGCGACGCCGAACACCTTCGCGATTCGCGACGCGACGGCCGGCTCGGGCGCGCCGTCGGGCAGCTCGACGAGCAGCCGGCCGAACAGCCGGCGCGCCTTCACGCGCCCGAAGGGCTGGAGCGCGCGCTCCAGGTTGGTGCGGAGCCGGTCCTCGAACCGCGGGCGGTTCTTGCCCTTCAGCCCGATCTCCGCGTAGTGCACCACGACCTTCACGGCGCGGATTCTAGCGCTGACACGACGGGCAGAAGACCGTGCTGCGCGCGCCGATCACCGTGCGCCTGAGCTTGGTGCCGCACACGGAGCACGGCTCGCCGGCGCGCGCGTACACGCGGCGCTCGTCCTGGTACGCGCCGTCGCTCCCGTCGGGCGCGACGTAGTCGCTGATCGACGAGCCGCCCGTCTCGATCGAGCGCAGCAGCACCTGGTGCAGGGCCTTGGCCAGCGCCTCGGCCTCGGCGCGCGTGAGCTTCCCGGCCGAGCGGGTCGGCCGCACGTGCGCGAGGAACAGCGCCTCGTCGGCGTAGATGTTCCCCACGCCGGCGACGACGTCTTGCGCGAGCAGCACGCTCTTCACGGCGACCTTGCGCCCGCGCGTCGCTGCGAAGAGCTGCGCGCCGGTGACCTC
This sequence comes from Myxococcota bacterium, assembly GCA_035499075.1. Taxonomy (GTDB): domain Bacteria; phylum Myxococcota_A; class UBA9160; order SZUA-336; family SZUA-336; genus VGRW01. The sequence goes on from DATJZN010000023.1 coordinate 32,699, forward strand.
GAGCGCGTCGACGCCCAGCAGGTCGAGGCGCGGATCGCTCTGGCCCGGCTCGAGCAGGCGCACCTTCCCGAACTTGCGCACGTCGCGGAAGAAGATCGCGGGCCCGCCGTCGTCGAACTCGAGCCGGAGGTGCGTGTGTCGATCGGGCACGAATCCCGGCTGGTCCTCGGGGCGGAGCGAAGCGCGCCGCTCGGCCGAGAACAGCCGCACCGACGTCGCGCCGGCGGCGAAGAGCTGGCCCGTCATTCCCAGGTGCAGGAGCAGCTGGCGCCCGCCTGCCAGGTGCGCGAGCAGGTACTTGCCGCGGCGCTCGAGCGAGCGCACGACCGCGCCACGGAGCTCGCGCGCGAGCCGCTTCGGCGGCGTCAGGAAGAAGTAGCTCGGCTTCGTGGTGCCGACCTTCGCGATGCGCCGCCCCACGAGCAGCGGCTCGATGCGGCGGCGCGTGACCTCGACCTCGGGAAGCTCCGGCACGCCCGCAGTCTAGATCACTCGGAAAGGGGAGCCCGGCCCGATTTCTCGGGCTACGCTGTGGCGATGCACATCACGCGCGAGACCGTGCTGTACATCGCCAAGCTGGCGCGCCTGCGGCTGGGCGACACGGAAGTGGAACGGATGCAGCGCGATCTCGACGCCATCCTGGGCCACGTGGACTCGCTCGCGGCGGTGGACACGCGCGACGTCGCGCCGACGACGCACGTGCTCGACATCGCCACGCCGCTGCGCCGCGACGAGGTCGCCGGCGTGCTGCCCGTCGCGGAAGTCGTGCGCAACGCGCCCGACCACACCGACGACGCCATGGTCGTCCCGAAGGTGCTCGAGTGAGCGAGCTCTGGAAGGCGGGCCTGGCGCAGCTGGCGCTGCACGTCGAGAGCGGCGACGCCTCGTGTCACGACGTGGTGTCGGAGACCCTGGCGCGCATCGAGAAGTACGACGGCCGCATCGGCGCGTTCGTGCGGCTGCGCGGCGAAGCGGCGCTCGCCGAAGCGCGCGCGGCCGACGAGGCGCGTGCGAGGAAGCGCGCGCGCTCGCGGCTGCACGGCCTGCCCATCGCCGTGAAGGACATCTTCGCGAGCCGCGAGTTCGAGACGACGTGCGGCTCGAAGATCCTCGCGGGCTTCCGCGCGCCGTACGACGCCACCGTACTGGTCCGGCTGCGCGAGGCGGGGCTCATCGTCGTGGGCTCGACGAACATGGACGAGTTCGCGATGGGCTCGTCCACCGAGAACTCGGCGTTCCAGAAGACGCGCAACCCGTGGGACGAGAGCCGCATCCCCGGCGGCTCGTCGGGCGGCAGCGCGGCGGCCGTGGCCGCGCGCATGGTGCCCGCGGCGCTCGGCACCGACACGGGCGGCTCGATCCGCCAGCCCGCGGCGCTGTGCGGCGTGGTCGGCATCAAGCCGACCTACGGCCGCGTCTCGCGCTACGGGCTGGTCGCGTTCGCGAGCTCGCTCGACCAGATCGGGCCGCTCACGCGCAGCTGCTCCGACGCGGCGCTCCTGCTCGGCGTGCTCGCGGGCCACGACCCGCGCGACGCGACGTCGTACCCGGCGCCCGCGCCGAACTTCCTCGCTTCGCTCACGGGCGACGTGTCGGGTCTGCGCATCGGCGTGCCGCGCGGCTTCTTCGCCGGACCGGGCCTCGACCCCGAGGTCCAGCGCTGCACCGCGGAGGCGCTCACCCGCCTGCAGTCGCTCGGCGCGAAGACGGTCGACGTCGAGCTGCCGAACAGCGCGCACGGCATCGCGACCTACTACCTGATCTGCACGGCCGAGGCGTCGTCGAATCTGTCGCGCTACGACGGCGTGAAGTACGGCTTCCGCGCGCGCGACGCCGACACGCTCGACGAGATGTACGAGAACACCCGCTCCCAGGGCTTCGGCGCCGAAGTGAAGCGGCGCATCCTGCTCGGCACGTACGTGCTCTCGGCGGGCTACTACGACGCGTACTACCGCAAGGCGCAGCAGATCCGCACGCTGATCCGCGGCGACTTCGAGCGCGCGTTCGAAGCGTGCGATGTGATCGCGACGCCCACCACGCCGGGGCCCGCGTGGAAGCTCGGCCAGCTCGTCGACGATCCGCTGCAGATGTATCTCGCCGACGTCTACACGGTGACTGCGAACCTGGCGGGACTGCCGGGGCTGTCGCTGCCGTGCGGCTTCACGGGCGCCGGCCTGCCCGTAGGCCTGCAGCTCCTCGGCCGGCCGCTCGACGAGGCGACCGTGCTGCGCGCGGGCGACGCGTTCCAGCGCCACACCGACTTCCACGAGCGCGTGCCGCCCGGAGTGACTCGATGAGACGCTGGCTGCTGATTCTCGCCGGCGTGTTCGTTTTCTTCGTCCTGGCGCTCGCCGTCGGCCTGCACTTCGTCGACGTCGAGAAATACCGCGAGCCCGTGCAGAAGCAGGCCAGCGCGGCGATCGGCCGCGACGTCACCTTCGGGAAGATCGCGCTCGGCGTGTTCCCGCTGCCCGCGCTCGAGATCCAGGACGTGCGCATCGCCGGGCCGAAGGCCTCGGACCCGCCGCTCGCCGACGTGGCAGAGATCCGCGTGCGCGTCGCGCTCTTGCCGCTCCTCTGGCACCAGGTGGTGTTGCGCGCGCTCGAGCTCGACCACCCGAAGATCTCCGTGCCGTTCGACAAGGACGGGAAACCGATCCTGCCGCAGCCCGGCGGCGCCACTGCGGCTGCGGCGCAGCCGAAGCCCGAAGCCAAGGGCGGCGGAGCGAAGCCCGCCGGCGAGAAGCCGGCTGCGGCGCCGCTGGCGCTCGCCGTCGACCGCTTTGCGATCAAGGACGCCGAGGTCGCGTTCGGGCCGTGGAAGGTCGAGCACGCGAACATCGACGGGCACCTCGCGCTCGATGGCAGCGGCTCCTTCAAGTACTCACTCATCGTCCCGGGCGTCGCCGAGCTCCGCAACGGCGAGGCCGACGTCGCGAAGATCCTCTCCGATGCCCGGCAGATCGACGCGCGCGGCGAGTTCGCCACGGACCTCGCCGAGGTGCGCAAGCGCTTTGCGCTGGCGCAGGACGTGAGCGGCAAGGCGAGCGGCGAGTACACGGTCGGGCTCACTGGCACCGAGGTGCGCAGCGCGAACGCGAGCGTCGACGTGCCCGACCTGGGCCTGCGCCAGGGGGCGCTGGTCGTGGCCGGCCCCGCCAGCGCACACGCGGTGCTCGGCGAGACCTTCTCGTTCGATCTGACCGAGGCTCGCGTCGAGCAGAGCGGCGTCTTCGCGAAGCCGAAGCACACGACCCTCTCGATCACCGGGAAGCTCGGCAAGGATCCCTCGCTCGCCGCGGTGCGCGAGGCGCTGGTGAAGATCGGCGCGAACGAGATCCCGCTCACCCTCGCGCTCGCGAAGCAGCCCATGCGCGTGCACGTGGGCAAGACCTCGCTCGACCTCGCGAAGCTGCGCGAGCTCATGCCGCCCGACAAGCCGCCGCTCGCGGGGCGCGTGAACGTCGACGGCTTCGACGTCGAGCTACAGCCGCTGCGCGTGACCGGCGACGCTACACTTTCCGGTGTAGAGACGAACTTCGCGCACGGCCCCATCACTCTGAACGGGCCGGTGCGCGGCAAGGGGGAAACCGTCGGGCTCGAGAAGGGTACCGTCCTCGTCGGCGGCCAGAAGCTCGGCATCTCGGCGAGCTACACGCTCGCGACGGGCGCCATCCACGCCGACTACGACGTCGCGAAGGCGCAAGTCGCCGAGCTCGTGAACGCGCTCGCGGGCCACAAGGAGCTCGACGGCAACCTCGACTCGAGCGGCCAGTTCGAGACGAAGTCTGCAGGGCTCGACACGCTCACGGGGGCCGGCAAGTTCGCGATCCACCCGGGCCGCATCCAGGGCTTCTCGCTCGCCAAGCAGGTCATGGGCTCGCTCGCGGCGGTGCCGGCGCTCGCGCTCGCCGCCAAGGGCAAGGACATGTCGAAGTACGAGCAGGAGGAGTTCGACCACCTGTCGGCCGACTACACCGTCGCCGGCGGGAAGCTCCACACCGACAACCTCGAGCTCGCGTACCAGGAAGCGATCGCCTACCTGCACGGCAACGTCGGCCTGTTCGACCGCTCGCTCGACCTCGCCGGCAAGGTCGTGATCAGCAAGAACGCCGACGCGCAGCTCGCCAGCACCGGCAAGCAGGCGAAGGAGCGCGTCATCCCGATCACGCACGTCGGCGGCACGTGGGATTCGCCCAAGGTCGAGCTCGACCCGCAGGCGCTCGCGACCGTCGGCTCCGCCTATCTGTCCGATCCGAAGGTGAAGAAGAAGCTCGACAAGGCGCTCGGGCCCGGCGGCGGCGATGCGGTGCAGAGCGTGATCGACGGCCTGCTCGGCGGCGGCTCGGACAAGAAGAAGAACAAATGAGCTTCTTCACGGTGCGGCTCGACGGCGAAGCCGTCGTGCTGCTCGACCAGCGCCGGCTCCCCGAAGAAGAGCTCTACCTGAAGCTCGAGAGCGGCGAAGCCGTCGCCCGCGCGATCGAGGACATGGCCGTGCGCGGCGCGCCGGCGATCGGCGTGGCCGCGGCGATGGGCGTGGCGGTGGAGCTCGCGCGTGCGCCCGACGCGGAGCTCGAAGCGACACTTTACAGTGTCAGCGCCCGGCTGGCGCGCACCCGCCCGACCGCCGTGAACCTGCGCTGGGCGCTCGAGCGCATGCGCGCCGCGCTGGGCGAAGCGCGTGCCGCCGGCGCGGGGCCGGCGGCGCTGCGCGAGGCGGCGCGCGCCGAGGCGCAGCGCATCGCCGACGAAGACGTCGCGAGCTGCCGCGCGATCGGCGACGCGGGTGCCGCGCTCGTGCCGCAGGGCGCGCGCGTGCTCACGCACTGCAACGCGGGCGCGCTCGCTACCGCCGGCTACGGCACCGCGCTCGGCGTGGTGCGGAGCGCCGCGCGCGCGGGCCGGCTCGCGCACGTGGTGGCGCAGGAAACGCGCCCGTTCCTGCAGGGTGCGCGACTCACGGCGTGGGAGCTCTCGCGCGACGGCATCCCGGTCCGGCTCATCACCGACTCGATGGGCGGGGCGCTCATGGCGCGAAAGGACGTCGACCTGGTGGTCGTCGGCGCGGACCGCATCGCCGCGAACGGCGACGTCGCCAACAAGATCGGCACCTACACGCTGGCGGTGCTGGCGCGCGCGCACGGCCTGCCCTTCTACGTGGCGGCGCCATTCTCGACGGTGGACCTCGCACTCGCCACGGGCGCCGAGATCCCGATCGAAGAGCGCAGCTCCGAAGAGGTCACCGTGCTCGCGGGCCGGCGCATCGCGCCCGAGGGCGTGGTCGCGCTGCACCCGGCCTTCGACGTCACGCCGGCGGACTTTGTGACGGCGATCATCACCGAGCGGGGCGTGGTCCGGCCGCCATTTGCGCCGGGTCTTGCGGCTCAAAGCAGGGCGAGCGGAGGCCGATGACTCACGAGGACACGTGTCGGTGGTCCTCGGAGCACTTCGCCGTTGGAAGTCCTGATCGTCGAAGATGATCGGGCGCTCGCGCGCAACCTCGCGCGTGCGCTCGAGCAGGCCGGTTATTCGTGCCGCCAGGCTCACGACGGGATGAGTGCGCTCTCCGAAGTCGCGAAGGCGAAGCCGGACCTTCTGCTGATCGACCTGCTCTTGCCGAAGAAGGACGGCCAGGCCGTCATCGCGACCTTGCAGGCGGCGGATGCGACGCGCGGCGTGCCGATCATCGCGATGAGCGGCGTGTTCCGCGGTGCCGACCCGATGCGCAGCGTGATCTCCGCGGGCGCGAAGTTCTTCCTGGAGAAGCCGATCGAGGGGCACGACCTCGTCGACAAGGTCTCGCGCCTGATCGGCAAGCCGACCCTGCCGGACCCTGCGGGCCCCGAGGATTTCATCGAGCTCACCAAGGAGCCGGCGATCGAGGTGCTGTGGAGCGCGATGCGCGCCAGCCTGACCGGCGCCATGCACTTCGAGTCGGGCAAGCGCAAGAAGGTCGTCGTGCTCGAGAACGGCGTGCCACTCGCCGTGCGCTCGAACCTCGCGCGCGAGTCACTCGGCCGGCGCCTGCTCGACGCGGGGCGCATCGACGAGCTCACCTACAGCGAGTCGGTGCGCCGCTCGAAGGCGACCGGCAAGCGGCAGGGCGAGCTGCTCGTGCAGATGGGCGCGATCACCGAAGCCGCGCTCCGCGAGGTGCTCGAGCAGCAGTCCGAGGACAAGCTGACGGAGATCTTCTCGTGGACCGAGGGCCGCACGTGGACGCAGGCCGGCGTCCGTGCGCTCTCGCTCTCGTCCGAGCTGGTGGGCTGGACGCCGCGCCTCACGGTGCTGCGCGGCGCGCACCGCGTGAGCCCCTCGATCGTCGCGAAGCGGCTGGAGCCCTATCAGGGCTGCGAGATCACGCAGGAGTCACTCTCGCTGGAAGAGAACGAGAACGCCGACGCGGTGAAGCTCCTCTGGGACGCCATGAACGAGCCGCGGCCGCTGGGCGCGTACATCAAGAACCACTCGGGCACCCTCTACGCGCTGTGGCTGATCGGCGCGCTGGCCGTGCACGTCGACGAGTCCTCCACGCCGCGCACGCTGCCGGGCGTGGGGTCGGCCGCGGCGGCGCTCGCGCTCGAGGGCAGGCTGCGCGAGGCGCTGCACAAGCAGAAGGGCCAGAACCACTTCGAGGTGCTCGGCGTCGCGGACGACGCGCCGCCCGACGACGTGCGCAAGGCGTTCATGACGCTCGCGAAGACGTTCCATCCGGACAAGGTCGGCCGCCGCTCGCCCGAGCTCGTCGAGCTCGCGGGCAAGGTGTTCGCGCGCATCTCGGAAGCGCACGACGCGCTCGCGTCGCCCGAGAAGCGCCAGATCTACGTGGCCCAGCTGAAGCGGAACCGCGGCGCGCAGGCCGACCGCGGCGAAGTGAACCGCATCCTCACCGCCGAGCAGCAGTTCCAGCGCGCCGAGGACGCGGTGCGCCGGCGCGACTTCGCGGCCGCGCTCGAGGCCTTGAAATGGGCGCTCGAGCTCGACTCGAACGAAGGCGAGTTCTACGCGCTGCGCGGCTGGGTCCTGTTCCTGCAGCAGCAGGACCAGGGGAACCGCAGCCCGGACGCCGCGCTCGAGCAGATCAAGAAGGCGATCACGCTGTCGCCGCAGTCGCCCGCGCCGTACTACTACCTGGCGCAGATCCGCAAGGCTTGCGGAGACCAAGCGGAAGCGGAGAAAATGTTCCGCAAGACCGTCGAGCTTCGCCCCGACCACATCGAGGCGAACCGCGAGCTCCGCTTGATCCAGATGCGCCGCGCCAAAGGAGACGAGACGGTCTCCGGCCGGCTCTTCGGAAGAAAGAAGAAGTAAGTGGGCGTCGAGAAGACCGAGCGCGTCTGGCTGAACGGAGCGCTCGTCGATTGGGACGACGCGAACGTCCACATCCTCACGCACACGCTGCACTACGGGCTGGGCGTCTTCGAGGGCATCCGCTGCTACCTCGGCGAGGACGGCTCGAGCAACGTGTTCCGGCTGCGCGATCACGTGGACCGGCTGTTCGGCTCGGCGCGCATCGTCGAGATCGCCATGCCGTTCGCCCGCGACGCGATCGAGGGCGCCATCCTCGACACCTTGCGCGCGAACCGCATGAAGGAAGGCTACATCCGCCCGCTCGTGTACCTGGGCGCGGGCGCGATGGGGCTCCTGCCGAAGGACAACCCGCCGCAGGTCGCGATCATCGTGTGGCCGTGGGGGGCCTACCTGGGCGACGAGGGCCTCGAGCGCGGTATACGCGCGAAAGTGTCGTCGTACACGCGCCATCACCCGAACGTGTCACTCACCAAGTCGAAGACCTGCGGCGACTACGTGAACTCCATCCTCGCGAAGCGCGAGGTCACCCGGCTCGGCTACGACGAAGCGGTCATGCTCGACACGAACGGACTCGTCGCGGAGTGCAGCGGCGAGAACATCTTCATCGTGCGCCGCGGCTTGCTGAAGACGCCGCCGCTCGTGTCCGTGCTCGAGGGCATCACGCGCGACTCGGTCATCCGCATCGCGCGCGACAAGGGCATCGAGGTCGTGGAGCAGCAGATCACGCGCGACGAGGTCTACTGCGCCGACGAGATGTTCCTCACCGGCACCGCCGCGGAGATCACCCCCGTGCGCGAGCTCGACGACCGCACCATCGGCGCGGGAGCGCGCGGCCCGCTCACCAAGACCATCCAGACGGCCTTCTTCGACGCCGTGCACGGCCGGGATCGCAAGTACGAATCCTGGCTCACGAGAGTCTGAGCAGGAGCCGGCTCCGGTCTCCCTACCCGATCGCGTAAGAGAAGATTTCGTCCATCACGCGGTCGCGCTGGCTGTCGGTGAGCGTCTCGCCGACGGGCAGGAGCACGCCGGTGGCGCGGGCGTGCTCGGCGGCGGGGAGGCTGGCGAGGTCGCGGTCCGAGAGGGGGAGGCGCAGGCGGCGCGTCTCGATGCCGCCTTCGGCGAGCAGCTTCGCGAGGTCGTCGGCAGCCGCGCGCGCGAAGCGCGTGAGCCGCAGCAGGTAGCCGGTGTACGTCGACAGCGCGTTCTCGGGCGTGGGCGGCACGCGGAAGGCGTCGTAGCGCGAGAACTCGGACGAGTACGCGCTCGCGATGCGACGGCGCGCGGCGAGGCGGTCCTCCCAGCGCTCGAACGCCGCGAGCGCGGCGCCGGCCAGGCCGTCGCCGAGCCGTTCGCCCGCGGCCGCGCGCTCGACTTCGCGTGCGAGCGCGGCGGGCAGCGCGACCAGCGCGGCATCGTAGCCGGGCACGGCCCCGCCCAGCGGCAGCCGGAACACGCACGCGCACGGGCTGCGGCCCACGCGCGAAGCGCCGAAGCGCGCGCCGAGGCTCTCGCAGCCGTCTTCGATCACCTCGAGCCCGCGCTCTTCGGCGAGCGCATAGAGCTGGTCGAGCTCGGCCGGCTGGCCGAGTGGATGCGCGACGACGAGCGCGCGCGTGCGCGCGCCGGCCGCCGCCGCGGCGGCGCCGGGCGCGAGCGTGAGCCGGTCGGGGTGGACGTCGGCGAACACGGGCACGAGCCCGTGCTTGCGCAGCGCGTCCACCGCGCCCGCCGAGACCACGCCGGGAGTCACGACCTCGTCGCCGGGCGCGAGGCCCAGCGAAGCGAGCACTGCGGAGAACGCCGCGCGCGGCGAAGCCAGCGCGAGCACCCGCTCGGCGCCGAGATACTCCGCGGCGCGGCGCTCGAGTGCGCGCGTGGCCGCGCCCGGCTCGTGGCTGGCGGCCAGCGCGGCGAGCTCTTCGCCGCGCGGCGCCGCGGTGTCGAACGGCACCGAGAACGCGCGCTCGGTGCGCGGCTGCGCGTGGCGGTCGAGGAACTCCTCGAGACAGGCGCAGAGCTCCTCGAGCATACACATGTAAGTGTCACCTGGATCCGCGTCGGGATCGGGCTCCGCGGTGAGCTCGCGCCGCACGAGCTCCTGCCCGCGCTGGCGCAGCACGATCGCGGGCCGGCCGCTCGTCCCCGTCGCCTCGTGGATCTCGACCAGGCCGAGCCGGCAGTTGCCGCCGACCGAGAGCGGGATCTCCGCGTGCACGCCGAGCGCGATCGCCAGATCGGGCCGGATGCGGTCCTCGAGCCAGCGCACGATCTCTTCGCCCAGCTTGTGGCCGCTGCGCGCCGGAATTCCGGCGCGGTCGCACACCTCGAGGATCTCGGGGCAGAAGTCGCGCTCGCCACCGCCTTCCACGCCGATGAACGCGACGACGCGCTCCCCGCGCTCGAGCAGCCGCTCGAGCACGCACACTGCGCGGTACGTGCCTCCGACGAGAAGGATTCGCGGTCCGTTGCGTCCCATGCTGGCTCCGCGGGGCTGACCGAGCAATCGGCGTGCCGATGACGCGCGCGCCGTGGCTGCACGGACGGCGACGTTCTCGCCACCGGGCGTCTTGATTCCGGCACCCGGCGTCAAATCGACCTCGCCCGGGCGCGCCGGCGGGGGCGTGCTAGGGTGTCGCCCCGTGAGCCTCCTGGGGATTCGCAACAAGACGCGTGCGGTGCGGGCGGGGCCGGTGCAAATCGGCGACGGCGCTCCGATTTCGGTGCAGAGCATGTGCGCGACGCACACGCAGGACGTGGCGGCGACCACGGCGCAGGCCGAGCGCCTGGCGAAGGCGGGCGCCGCGCTCGTGCGCGTGGCCGTCGACAGCAAGGCCGACGCCGAAGGCCTCGCCGAGATCCACCGGCGAACGGACGTGCCGCTCGTGGTCGACCTGCAGGAGCACTACCGCCTCGCGCCGCTCGTCGCGCCCCACGTGGCGAAGCTGCGCTACAACCCGGGCCACCTTCACCACCACGACCGCGCGAAGCCCATGGTCGACAAGGTGAAGTGGATCGCCGACGTCGCCGGCGCGGCCGGCTGCGCGCTGCGCGTCGGCGTGAACTGCGGCTCGGTCGCGCCCGAGTACGACGAGAAGTTCCCGGGCGACCAGGTCGGCGCGATCGTCGCGTGCGCGGTCGACCACTGCGCCATGCTCGAGGCGCACGGCTTCACCAACTTCGTGGTGTCGATCAAGGACTCCGATCCCGCGAAGGTGGTCGAGGCGAACGAGCGCTTTGCGCGCCAGCGGCCCGACGTGCCGATCCATCTCGGTGTCACCGAAGCGGGGCTGCTGCCGTTCGGCGAGATCAAGACGCGCATCGCGTTCGAGAAGCTTCTCGCGCACGGCATCGGCGACACGCTGCGCGTGTCGCTCACGCTGCCCAACGACCGCAAGCACGAGGAAGTCGAGATCGGCCACAAGATCCTGCGCGACGTGCGCGAGGGCCGCTTCCGCTCCGTGCCCAAGCTCGAGGGGCTGAACATCATCTCGTGCCCGTCGTGCTCGCGCGTCGAGAACGAGGCGTTCGTCGACCTGGCCGAGAAGGTGCGCGAGATGACCACGTACGCGGCGAGTCACGACGTCACGATCGCCGTGATGGGCTGCCGCGTGAACGGTCCGGGCGAGACGGACGACGCGGACCTCGGCCTCTGGTGCGGGCCGAAGCACGTGAACATGAAGCGCGGGGGCGAGAAGGTCGGCTCGTTCGGCTACGACGAGGTGCTCGGCGTGCTCAAGGTCGAGCTGGACGACCTGATCGCGAAGAAGGCGGCGCGCGCATGAGGATGCTGCACACCATGCTGCGCGTGGGCGACCTGGAGCGCTCGCTCGCGTTCTACACGGGTCCGCTCGGCATGAAGCTGTTGCGCCGGCGCGACTTTCCCGGCGGCCGCTTCACGCTCGCGTTCGTCGGCTACGGCGACGAGACGGACCACACCGTCCTCGAGCTGACGCACAACTGGGACACGAAGAGCTACGAGATCGGCTCGGGCTACGGCCACGTCGCCCTCGGCGTGCCGGACATCCGCGGGACGTGCGCGAAGCTGCGCGAGCAAGGCGTGAAGATCACGCGCGAGCCGGGCCCGATGCAGCACGGCACCACCGTCATCGCCTTCATCGAAGACCCCGACGGCTACAAGATCGAGCTGATCGAGTCTTAGCGCTGTTCGGCGCGCGGGCGGCCGCGCGCCTGCGCCTTCGCTCGGCTGCGCCTCGCTGCGCGCTTCGCTTGCGCGGAGGGGAAACCCTAGGCCAGCTCGAAGCGGCCGGTGCCGCAGCTGCGATATGCGGCGTGCAGCCAGGCGAGCGCCTGGGCGCCGGCGTCGACGGAGCGCTCGCGGCTGCGGCGCTCGCGCAGGAAGTCGCGCAGCACGGCGACGTGCGCGGAGTGCGCGTCGCGCGCGCCCGGCAGGAGCTCGCGCGTGCCGTCCTCGCGCGCGAGCTGCGTGCGCGCCCAGCCGATCGACAGCTCGCCGCGGTCGCCGATGCAGCGCGCGAGCGGGCGCGACGGCGCCTCGTTCCACGATACCCGCAGGCTCGCGGTGAGTCCGTCGCCGTGGTCGGTCTCGACGCGCACCTCGTCCTCGACCTCGGCCCCCTGGCGCGCGGCGCTCTCGACCATGCGCACGCGGCGCACCGGGCCCGCGAGCTGCTCCGCCACGTCGAGCGCGTCGCTGCCCAGCTCGAGCCATGCGCCGCCGCCCGAGAGCGCGGGGTCGCCGCGCCAGCCGGCGCCGGCGTCGCGCTTGTATGCGAGCGACACCTCGACCGCGCACAGGCGGCCGATCGCGCCGGCCGCGATGCGCCGCGTGGCCGAGAGGAGCGCGGGCTCGCCGCGGAAGCGCGCCGCGGTCATCGCCACGCGGTCGAGCCGCTCGGCGAGCTCGGCCACGCGATCCGCGTCGTCCGGCACGGTCGCGAGCGGCGGCTCGATCAACAGGTCCGTGCCCGCGCGCAAGAGCGGCTCGGCCGCTTCGAGGCGCGGCGCGGGCGGGGTACACAGAATTGCGACGTCCGGCGCGCCGAGCGCGCGCACCAGCTCCGCGACGCTCTCGAACGCCCGCACGCCACGCGCTTCGAGTCCCGCGCGCCGCTCGCGCTCGGGCTCCACGCCGGCCGTGAGCGCGAGCTCGGGGAGCTCCGCCACCGCCTCGAGCCACTCGCGCGCCGTGGCCCCATGGCCGACCACGACGAGAGACTTCTCGGAGACCGCAGACATCGAGTCGCTCTCGTTCCGTCCGCTACGCGTCGCAGGCCGAGACCGCGGCCGCGGCCTCGCGCGCCAGGGTCACGTCGGTGTCCCAGCCGTCGCGGCGCGGATAGGCCTGCGCCGAGGTGCACATGAACACGCGCGTGTCGGCGATGCGGCTGGGGATGGTGCGGCGCAGCTTGCCGAACAAGGTGATCGGCTCGGCCGCCTCGTTGTGGGACACGTGCACGGCTTCGACGTCGCGCGCGTTGAAGCTCGGGTACCACTGGCGCAGGCCGTCGAGCGCCTGCTTCTTCACCACGTCGTCCGACAGCTTGAACGCGTCCGTGTGCGGGCCGCAGTCGTTGCGCACGTACACGAGGTGCCGGCTGCCGAGTGACTCGGACGGCACCACGTGCGTGGCTTCGATCACGCGCTGGAACGGCAGGTCGCGGTCGAGGAATGCGGTTTGATAGAACTCGGCGACGCGGCGCTGCATGATCACCAGCGCCGTCACCCTGCCCTGGTAGGGCACGTCCAGGTTCGGCAGCTCGGCCGCCAGTCGGCTGCCCGCGAGCTTGGCGAACTCGCCCGGGGGGAGCGTCGAGACCACCGCCTCGACGCGGCGCTCCTTGCCGTCGACCTCGACGCTGCACGACGCGCCGCGCGCCTCGACGGCGGTGATCGCCGCGTGGAGCCGCACCTCGCCGCCGCGCGCCTCGATCGAGCGCCGCAGCCGCTCGCCGAGCCAGCCGATGCCGCCGCGCAGGTAGCCGAAGATCTCGCGCCGGCCGGTTTGATAGGCGTTGAGCTGGCGCCACACCCAGTAGGCCGGCACGTCCTCGGCGTAGTCGCCGAAGCGCACCTCGAGGAACGGGCGCCACCACGACTCGTACACGCGCCGGCCGAACACGCGCGGCAGCCAGCTCGCCGCCGACACGTCGTGCAGGTGCAGCGCGTAGCGCTTGAGCTGCGTGGCGTAGGTCAGGCCGAGCCCGGCGCGCACCCAGTCGCGGCCCGACAGGCCCGCGAGTCCGGCCGTGCGAAGCAGATCGCTCGCCGAGCTGACCGGATAGAAAGCACCGCCGAGCGCGATGGCCGAGCGCGTCGGTCGCCACGCGACCCGGCCGAGGCCGCCGAGGTCTGCGAGCAATCCACAGAGTGCCGTGTCACTGTTGCGCAGCGGACTCGAGAAGCGGTCGAGCCGGAGACCCTCGTGCACGATCGGAGTGCCGAGCTGACCGAGCGCATCCGACGGCTCGAGCACGAGCGGCGTGTGTCCGTTCCTCGCCAGATAATGCGCGCACGCCAATCCAGCGACGCCGCCACCCAGTACCGCGATCCTCATTCCGCCACTCCCAGTCCCGCCCCGCACTCTCCGCAGCCGCGCCTCGACACCGACCACCCGCCCCGACACTTCTGTGTGTGACCCAGCTCACGCAAGTGCGGTGCCAGTGCACCTTCTCCTATGGGAGCTGGAGGGGGGTGGGAGGTGCTCTCGGGGCGCACTCCTTGGAACTCGTCAACAAATCCGCGCATTCGAGAGCGAAGCTCGGCGATTATCCTACCGGAAACGGCGAGGCGAGTGGACCGAAAATCCTACAGGCTGCCGCAAACTTTCGTGTATCTGCGTGTCGAAACGTAGGCAGCGCGTCGCCCTTTCTGGGAAGTCTCATGCCCTCTCGAGGTGCCCTCGGGTTCCTCCCGAGTTGCCGCGTCGGGAGCTAGCAAGTCCGATTCCAAGGGAGCGGACTCACTCGGGTCCTGACCGATCGTTCCGCGGAGAGATGCCGCGGGAGCGCTCGGAGCCGCTAGACTGCGCGCAGGAGGTCCCCGATGAGGTCCAGTCTCCCTGCAGTCTCCCTTGCAGCCGTGCCCGGCCGTCGGCGCGCGACCCTCGACCTGGCGAGCGAGATCGAGCGGCGCGGCTTCGCCGGCATCTATTGCCCGAGCTTCGGCGACGGGCTGGGGCTGTGCGAAGCGCTCGCGCTCGCGACCACCCAGATCCCGTTCGGGACCAGCATCGCGAACATCTACCTGCGCCACGTGTCGGACTACGCGCAGACGGCGGCGCTCGTGCACGAGCTGTCGGGCGGGCGCTTCGTGTTCGGCATCGGCGTGTCGCACGGACCCGCGCTCGACCGCGTGGGCGTGAAGGCCGGGCCGCCGCTCGGCGACATGCGCGCGTTCGTCGCGGGTCTGCGCGGCGCGCAGCGCATCGGCGAGCTGCCGCCGATCGTGCTCGCGACCCTGCGCACGCGCATGGTCGCGCTCTCTGGCGAGGTCGGCGACGGCATGGTGTTCGCGAACGCGGCGCGCTCGCACATGAAGGCGTCGCTCGCCGCGCTGCCGCCGGGTCGCGCCGACGATCCGCGCTTCTTCGTCGGCGACATGATCCCGACGTGCATCTCCGACGACGAGGCGGCGGCCGCGGCCGTGAACCGCAAGACGCTCGTCGGCTACGTGTCGCTGCCGAACTACCGCAACTACTGGCGCGAGGCCGGCTACGTCGACGAGATGAACGCGATCGAGAAGGCCGTCGTGGCGCGCAAGTTCGACGAGATCCCGGCGCTGATGAGCGACCGCTGGCTGTCGGACGTCACGCTGTACGGCTCGGTGCGCCGCGTGCGCGAAGGGCTCGAGGCCTGGTTCGACGCGGGCGTGAAGACGCCGATCCTGGTGCCGTCGTCCGCGCTGGGCAACCAGATGAAGGCGTTCGAGGAGCTGTTCGCCTGCTTCGCGTGAGCGCGGGGCCTAGTGGCCCTTGCGCTGCAGCCCCTGCACGGAGAGGAAGTCCTTCGCCTGCTCCGGCGCGGGCGGCTCGCTCGCCAGCACGAACGCCTCGCGCCGCCAGCCGCCGCCTTCCCCGGCGACGGTGAAGCTCTGCGCGACGGGCAGCATGACGCCGAAGCCGTCGCCGCTGCCCTGCCAGCGCGCGGTGCGCGCGTCGTCGGCGCTCCAGCGCGACGCGAAGATGCCGACCTCGTAGACCGCGCCGTTCGACTCGCGCGAGATCCAGTAGAGCGGCTGCAGCGTGAGCGCGTCGATCCAGATCGCGACCTTCGCGACCACGCCTTCGGGCGACTTCCGCACGCCGTCCAGCTCCACCGCGCGGCGCACGTCCCACACGTCCGACGCCAGCGAGAGGCCGCTCGGGCCGAAGTTGCGGCTCGGCTCGGGCGGGTAGCCCGATGCGTGCACGTTCGCGGGCGCGAGCACGTCGCGGGCGCCGCCGATCGTCCACTGGTACGCGTTGGGGCGGATCACGAGCCCGACGAAGCCTTTGCGCAGCGGCTCGGTCGCGGCGATGGCGGGGTTCCCCAAGTCGTTCACGCCCGCGGTCGGCAGGCTCATGCCGACGTTCCCGACGGAGCGCGCGCGCGTGAAGCTCGGCACGTACACGCCCTCGGCCTCCTGCGGGGGCGCACGCTTCACCTTGCGCTCGTCGGGCAGGTACACGAAGACGTCGTCGGACTCCTTGTAGTCGGTCTCGGCTGCCTTCAGCTGGTACTGCCGCCAGGCGAGCCCGCGCGCGGTCTCAGGGGATTGGAACGAGCCGCCGGCGGCGAAGCGCTCGCGGCCGTCGCCTTCGTCGCCGCCGGGTACGCCGTGGAGCGGGAAGAAGAAGAACGTGCCGGCGTAGTCCTCGACGCTGCGGCCGCCTTTCGTGACCTGAGTGATGCGGAAATCGCCGCGAAAGCCGGCCGCCTGGTAGCGGTAGCGGTGGTCCCAGGCGAGGCGCATCGCGGCGTCGGGGGCGCTCTCGTCAAAGCCGTCGAGCGGGAACGGCAGGCCGGCGCCGCTGAAGCCCGCGAGGTTCCCGTCGGCGTCGAGCGAGGCCTTTCCCGCGTTGGCAGCGGTGGCCCGGTCGAAGTACGCCGGTTGCGGGAAGCGCCGGTAGCACGGCCCGACCTCGAGCTGCATGCCCTCGAAGAAGAACTGGGCGCGGCGGTCCCACACCTCGTTGGGCAGCCAGCCCTGCAGCCGCGCCAGGTCCTGGATCTGCAGCACCTCGCCCGGGCGGAACGCCGGCGGCACGACGTCCGTGGGCGCCGGCACGGCGTCGTTCGTCCACTGCAGCGGCCGCGGCGAGCAGCTGCCCTCGGGCGGGACGTCGAGCAGGTGGGCGTGGGCGGGCGCGGCGAGCGCGCAGGCAAGGGCGAGCGCCGACAGGCGGCTAAGCGGTGTCATGACTCGCGCGCTTCTGCATATTCGGTACCCGATGGTCCGCGAAGCGGTCGAGCGCGCGCATCGCGAGAGCCGGCCCGTGCGCCTGCACGCGCGCGACGGCGAGGTCGTGGTCGCCCGCATTCTGGGTTTCGACGCGGAGGAGCTGCGTTTCATCGCGGTGACCTCGTCGCGGCCCGAGAACTACGCCGTGTGCGACTCGACCGGCTTCGTGCGCCGCTTCGACGAGCTCGAGCGCGCGGTCGTGCTCGAATCCAAGCCGCGAGGGCGCCGACACCGCTAAGTGTCGCCGCGCAGGTGCGCGAGCGCGGCGTCGTGCAAGAGCCCGTTCGTGGAGACCAGGCTCCCCTTGTAGATGGTGCGCTCGCCGCCGAGCGTCGTGGCGCGGCCGCCGGCTTCCTCGACGAGCACCTGCAGCGCGGCGATGTCCCACGGCGCGACGATCGGGTCGAAGGCCAGCTCTCCCGAGCCCGCCGCCACCAGACAGTGTTGCCAGAAGTCGCCGAAGCCGCGCTGGCGGTGCGTCGCGCGCGCCAGCGCCAGGAGCCCGGGCGGCGTCTGCTTGCCCTCGAAGCCGCCGAGGCTGCCGTGGAACAACTGCGCGTTCTCGAGCTTGGCGATGCCCGACACGCGCAGGCGCCGCTTGCCCTGCCACGCGCCGGAGCCGCGCGCTGCGTGCCAGCGCGTGACGAGCGCGGGCGCACTGACGAGGCCCGCGGCGACCTCGCCCGCGACCTCGATCGCGAGCAGAGTGGCGAACACCGGCACGCCGCGGACGAAGTTCGCGGTCGAATCGATCGGGTCGATGATCAGCCGCGCGTCGGAGCTGCCGAGCGCCTCGCCCTCTTCCTCGCCGTAGATGCCGAGCTCGGGCCGGCGCTCGCCGACGAGCTTGCGTGCGGTCGCCTCGATCTCGCGGTCGGCGGCGGTGACGAGGCTCTTGTCGGGCTTCTCGGCGACGTACAGGTCTGCCGAGCAGAACAGCCGCAGCGCGATCTCGTCGGCGCGGTCGGCGAGCTCGGCGAGCAGCGGCAGCCAGTCGGTCGCTTGCACCCGGCGTAGACTAGCAGCGCCGCTCCAGCGCGCCGCAGAGCTCGGCGACGAGCGCCTGCGCGCTCGGCCCGCCGTGGCGCGGATACGCGGACACCACCGCGACGGACAGCGACGCGTGCAAGCCGTCGGTCGGCGCGCCGAGCGGCTTGCCGTCGAGCCCCAGGCGCAGCCGCTCGGCGACGTTCGCCAGCACGTGCGCCTCGCAGCCGAGCAGGACGATGCAGATCGACGACTCGCCGATGCGGCCGAGCTCGTCGCTCGAGCGCACGCGCTGGCGCAGCTCGCGCGCGAGCTGGCTGAATGCGGCGCGCGCGGCCGATGGCTCGACGCGCGAGCTCGACGCCTTCCAGTCGTCGAGCTCGAAGGCCGCGAGTCCGAGCGCGGTCCGCCGCTGTGGCGCGCGCACGAGCAGCGCGTTCAGCAGGCGGTCGAGCGACGCGCGCGCGAGCAAGAGCGTGTCGAGCTCGCGGTCCAGTTGCCCCGACAGCGCGAAGCGCACGTCGTCGAAGCCGCTCCGCGCATCGAAGCTCCCGTCGAAGTCGTACGCGGTGCCAACACCCGTAGCCCCCGCGCTGCCGGCGCCGCCGGCGGCAACGTCGCGCGTGTTCTTCTTCACTGTCGAACGCATCGGAAGGCCGCCTGGCGGAGTTGAGCATCGACTCGCTTGCTAGGCCGGCGGAAAGCACGCTAAATGACGCGCAGGGGCGCTCGTCGACAGGGGGATCGCGGCGCGCCTGCGCACTGGAGAACCCGTCTTGCCCAGCACGTCTCCGCCGTCCGCAGCGCCTTCCGCAGAGAGCGCGGCCTTCGCCGCCAAGGCGGTCCGCGTGCTCACCGTCGACGCCGTGC
Organism: Myxococcota bacterium; assembly: GCA_035499075.1. Classification (GTDB taxonomy): domain Bacteria; phylum Myxococcota_A; class UBA9160; order SZUA-336; family SZUA-336; genus VGRW01. The sequence continues at coordinate 51,293 of DATJZN010000023.1, forward strand.
GCGCCGCGGGCATCGGCCACGTCGGCCTCCCGCTCGGCTGCGCCGACATCGGCGTGCTGCTCTTCTCCGAGTTCCTGAAGCACGACCCCGGTGCGCCCGCGTGGCCCGACCGCGACCGCTTCGTCCTGTCCGCGGGCCATGGCTCGATGCTCCTCTACGCGCTGCTCCACCTGTCGGGCTACGACCTCCCGCTCGCCGAGATCCGCCGCTTCCGCCAGCTGCACTCGAAGACGCCGGGCCACCCGGAGCACGGGCTGACGCCGGGCGTCGAGACGACGACCGGCCCGCTCGGCCAGGGCGTGGGCAACGCGGTCGGCATGGCGCTCGCCGAGCGGCTGCTCGCGGCGCGCTTCGGCGCGGACCTCGTCGACCACCACACCTTCGCGCTCGCCAGCGACGGCGACCTGATGGAGGGCGTGGCCAGCGAGGCGTGCTCGCTCGCGGGTCATCTGGGCCTGGGCCGGCTCGTCGTGCTGTACGACGACAACTCGGTCACGATCGACGGCCCCACGTCGCTCGCGTTCTCGGAGGACGTCGCGCACCGCTTCGAGGGCTACGGCTGGGACGTGCAGCGGGCCGACGGCCACTCGCCGGCGGCGGTGCGCGCCGCGCTCGTGCGCGCGCTTGCCGGCGAGGAGCAGCCGCACCTGATCGTCTGCAAGACGCACATCGGCTTCGGCTCGCCCGCCGTCGACACGTCGGGCGCACACGGCGCTTTCAAGGACCCCGAGTACACCGAGCAGACGCGCCAGGCGCTCGGCTGGACGCTGCCGCCGTTCGAGGTTCCCGACGCCGCGCGCGAGCCGTTCCGCGCCAACGCGGCGCGCGGCGCGAAGCTGCGCCGCGAGTGGGAGGCGCGGCGCGCGCAGGCGCTCGCCGATCCCGGCACGGCTCGGCTGTGGCACGCGATGCAGGACGGCGCGCTGCCCGGCGATCTCGCGGCGCTCCTGCCGAAGCTCGCCGGCGAGAAGCCGATGGCCACGCGCGTGGCCTCTGGGCGCGTGCTGAACGCGATCGCCGAGAAGGTGCCGTCGCTGATCGGCGGCTCGGCGGATCTCGCGGGCTCGAACAACACGACCATCGCGGGCGCAGCGTCGGTCGCGCGCGGGAAGTTCGTGGGTCGCAACCTGCACTTCGGCGTGCGCGAGCACGGCATGGGCGCGATCTCGAACGGGCTCGCGCTGCACGGCGGCATTCGCCCCTACGCCGCGACGTTCCTGGTCTTCAGCGACTACATGCGGCCGAGCATCCGGCTTGCGGCGCTGATGGCGCAGCCGGTGCTCTACCTGTTCACGCACGACTCGATCTTCGTCGGCGAGGACGGGCCGACGCACCAGCCGGTGGAGCAGCTCGCGGCGCTGCGCGCGATTCCGAACCTGGCCGTGTGGCGGCCCGCCGACGCGCGCGAAACCGTGGCCGCGTGGAACGCGGCGCTGCACCGCAGCACGGGCCCGACGGCGCTCGTGCTGTCGCGGCAGAACCTGGCGGTTCTCGACGCGCCCGACGTCGAGGCGCGCGCGGCGCGCGGCGGCTGGGTGGCGCTCGCCGAGCCCGCAGGCCCGGCGCCCGAGCTCGTGCTCGCCGCAACCGGCGCGGAAGTCCACCCGGCGCTCGAAGCGGCGCGCGCGCTCCAGGCCGAGGGCCGGCGCGTGCGCGTCGTATCGATTCCCTGCCTCGAGCTCTTCGCCGCGCAGGACGCCGGCTACCGCGAGTCGGTGCTGCCCGCGGCTGCGCCGCGGCTGGTGTGCGAGGCCGGCGTGGCGCAGGGCGTCGCGCAGCTCGTCCGGCCCGGCGACCGCGTCATCGCCATGACCGGCTTCGGAGCGTCGGCGCCGTATCGAGACCTGGCGCGTCATTTCGGCTTCGACGGCGAGAGCTTCACGCGCGCGGCGCGGGAGATGCTCTCCTGAGTCACGCGCGCCGGGCGTGTGCCGCGGCGCTCCTCTCGATCACTCTCGCCGGCTGCGCCGTCTTCGTGCCGCCGCTCGACGAGGCGTATCGCGCTCCCGACCGCTTTCCCGCGTCGAACCAGTCACTGCCGCTCGCGCTGGTGGCGATCGGCGGAATCGGCGAGCCGCACGCGCGCGACGCGCGCATGCGCGCCGAGCTCGGCCGCCGGCTCGAGGGCGCGCCCGGCGCGCCGGTGCTCGTGCTGGGCGACGCGTTCCTCGACGCGGGGCTGCTCGGCTTCTGTCCCGACGCCGCGCCGGCGCGTGCGTCGGAGCTCGGCTGCGACTCGCCCGAACCCAGCGACGCGCAGTTCGACGCCATCTTGGCTCCCTACGCGCGCAGCTTCGCGGGACATCCCGTCGTCGTCGTGCCGGGAAGCGCGGACCACGCCGGCGATCCCGCCGCGACGGCGAACGCGTGCGCGCGCATTCCGAAGGCCGCGCCCGGCTGGCGCGACGTGGCGTGCGAGGACTCGCCGGCGGCACGGCTCGACGCGGGCGCGCTGGCGCTCGTGCTCGTCGACTCCGCGCGCATGCTCGACGACGAGGCCTACCGCGAGCGCGCGCTCGCCGCACTCCACGGGGAACTCGCAAGTCTCCGGCAAGAGCGGCCCGGCGCGTGGCTCGTGCTGGCGACGTACCACCCGCTCGAGAGCTACGGCGCGCGCAACGGCGCCGATCTCCAGACCGCCCTACACAAAGATCTGTATCCGCTGCTCGGCACGGTGCTGTGGCCGATCGCCGCGCCGGTGGGCTGGCTCGTCGGCCGGCGCGCCGAGAATCCGTACGAGTGGGGCATGCGCGGGCTGCGCCGGGACCTGTACCGCGCGCTCGCCGAGACGCCCGTCGATGCCGTGCTCTCCGGGCAGGACGAGAGCCTGCAGCTCGTCGAGCTCGACCACCCGGGCGCGCGCTGGCAGATCGTCAGCGGCGCGGGCGCACGGAAGAGCCACGTGAAACACGGCGGGCTCGACCTGTGGTTCGCGAACGGCGCGGCGCGCGCTCTCGGCCTGCGCGACTCGCTGCCCGCGGTACGACACAGCTTGGTGTTCGGCGCGGGCCGCGGCGACGACACGACGCGCGCGGGCTTCGGCTTCGTCGCGCTCTACGCCTCCCCCACGGCGCTGCGCGTCGAGTTCTGGGACCTGGCGCGCCGCGAGCCGCTAGGCGTCGCCGAGCTTTCCCGAGCGGGCGACGCGCCGCAGGGTGGTGAGGGCGAACACGAGTAGCTTCCCGTCCGCAGGGTCGAGGAAGCGCGTCTCGATCATCACCGTGCGGCCCCGTTCGCGCACGATGCGCGCCTCCAGATGGAAGGTCGGCCCGAGCACCGGATCGAAGTAGTCCACCCGCATGTTCGTCGTGGCGAGCCACTGCGGCGTCGCGGCGTCGGCCTGAGACTGCGTTCCGGTGCGCGACGCGAACAGCGAGATCAAGTCGACGTAGGTCGGCGTGAAGCCGCCGAACAGCTGGCCGCGCGGGTTGCGCACGCGGTCGGGCAGGTGAGCCTCGACCTTGAGATGGCCCGGCCCGCGCTCCAGCAGCTTCCAGTCGTACGCCTCGAGGAAGTCGCCCGCGGGATGCCCGCGCCCGAGCAGCCGTCCCGGCGGAGGCGCGGCCAGCCACGGCCGCCGCGGGCCGCGCGAGTCACTCACGCGCGGCGCTCTAGCAGAGCTCCGCCGTCGTAGAGCTTCTTGACCTTCACCTGGCCCGGCTTGCCAACCGCGAGGCACAGCTCGCACAAGGTGCACTCGTCGAGGTTCTTCTCCACGATCTCGAGCTTCGCGCCCGCCTTGAAGATGTCCACGGGGCACACCTCCGCGAGCTTCTTCGCGGCGGCCGGGTCGTTCGCCAGCGCCGGATCGACTGCGACTTCGATGAAGAGCGCCATCGGACTCACTTCCCCAGCTTCTCGCGCACGAGCTTCGGAATGTCCTCGATCTTCTCCGCCACGCCGATCCCCGCGGCGCGCAGCCGCTCGATCTTCTCGGCCGTGGTGTCGGCCTTGCCCTCGACGATCGTGCCCGCGTGGCCGAAGCGCATGCCCGGCATCGCGTCCATGAAGCGGCCCGCCATGAACGCGACGATCGGGAGCCGCGAGCGGTTCTCCTTCACCCAACGCGCCAGGTCGGCCTCCATGCGGCCGCCGGGCTCGGAGTAGATGGCGATCGCCTCGGTCTCCGGATCCGCTTCGAACAGCGGCATGAGCTCGGCGTACGACGAGCCGATGATCGCGTCGCCGCCGATCGACACGGCCGTCGACTGGCCCAGCCCGGCGGCGGAGAGCGTGTTGCAGATCTCGGTCGTCATGCCGCCCGAGCGCGACATCACGCCCACACGCCCTTTCTTGAACGCCTTGCGCGCGTCGACGGCGCGGCCGCCGAGCCCGCCGATCTTCGCTTCGCCGGGCGAGAGCACGCCGAGGCAGTTCGGCCCGATGATCCGCGCTCCGCGCAGGCGCGCGAGCTCGACCATCTGCGCGACCTCGAAGCGCGGGATGTTCTCGGTGACGATCACGATGAGCTTCACGCCATTCTCGATCGCCTCGAACGCGGCGTCGCGCGCGAACGCGGGCGGCACCGAGATGACCGACGCGTCGACGCGCGTCTTCTTCGCGATCTCCTCGAGCGTGTCGTACACGGGCACGCCGTGCACCTCGCGACCGCCGCGGCCCGGAGTCACTCCGCCGACGATCTTCGTGCCGTAGTCGAGACACTCGCGGGTCATCGAGACCGCTTCGCGGCCGGTGACGCCCTGGATGACGCAAGTCGTGTCCTTCGTGATGAGGATCGACACCGTCAAGCCCCCTTCATCTTCGCGACGGCGCGGCCCGCGGCCTCGTACATGGAGACCGAGCGGTCGCAGAACTCGACGCCGTACTTCTTGAGCAGCTTTTCACCTTCCTGCTCCCACGAGCCGGGAATGCGGAAGACCGCGATCTTGTCCGCGGGCTCGAAGCCCGACTCGACGACGCCCTTGATCACGCCGCGCGCGACCATGTCCACGCGCGTGTTCGACACGACGTTCATCATCACCGCGACCTTGCGCACGCCCGGCTTCGCGAGGATGAGCTTCGTGAGCGCGGCGACTTTTCCGACGCTGGGATTGCCGCCGATCTCGCAGTAGTTCGCGGGGTCGCCGCCGTGCTTCCGCACGGCGTCGAACAGCGTGAGCGAGCCGCCGCCCGCACCGATGATCAGCCCGAGCGTGCCGTCGAACTCGGTCACGTTCCCCGCCACGCCGCGGTGGTCGGCCGCGTTGATCGCCGCGCCGTCGAGCTCGAAGCGCGTGGGCGCGCGCGCCATGCGCGTCTCCTCGTCGCCGATGCCGAGCTCCCGCAACAGCTTCGCGTGTTGCGAGCGCGCCTCGGCCTCCATGTCCACGTGCGCGTCGAGCGCCACGAACGAGCCGTCCGCGAGCTTCGCGAGCGGATTGATCTCGGCGAGCGTGAGCCCGTACTGCATGAAGATGCGCGCGAGCGGCGCCGCGAAGCGCACCAGCGGGTTCAGGTCGGCCGCCGGCACGCGGAGCTGCGCGACGAGCTCCTTCGCGCGGAACTCCGAGAAAGGCAACAAGGTGGAGAAGTGCTTCTTCGCGATGTGCTCGGGGTGCTTCTCGGCGACCTCTTCGATGTCGATCCCGCCCATGTCGGAAAGGATCATCACGGGCAGCTTCGCGATGCCGTCCCAAGTGACTCCCAGGTAGTACTCCTGCGCGACCGGCTGGCGGCCCTCGACGAGCACGCCGCGCGGCTTCAGCCCGTTGATCTCGAGCCGGAGGATCTTCTCGGCGGCGGCCGCGGCTTGGTCGGGCGTGTCGGCGAAGAGCACGCCGCCCGCCTTCATGCGCCCGCCCGTCAGCACCTGGCTCTTCAGCGCGACGGGGCCGGCGATCTGCGCCGTGATCCCGCGCGCCTCGTCGGCGCTCTTCGCCAGGCGCGAGCCCTTGGGAAGGGCCACGCCGTGGCGCACAAGGAGCTCCTTGGCTTCGTACTCGTAGAAACGCACGCGGCTCTCCGCTGTCAGGGGGGAGCCCGTTTTACTCCACGCGTGCGAAAGGGGCAATTCGCGCCGGTCGATGAGAAGCCGAGGAGGCGCGGCCATGGCGAAGCTCTTCGGGATCGTCCTGCTCGTGCTCGGCCTGTGGGCCGGGCTCGAGATCTACACGAACGGCTTCGACGAGGCGTTCGGCGGGCTGTTCGCGGGCTTCGGCGGCAAGCCGCACGCGGGCAGCTCGAGCGGCGTGTCGCGGGCGAAGGCGCTCGGCACCAAGGTGCAGACGGAGCTCGACGACGCCACGCGCCGCGAGACCGGCGGCGAAGACGCCGGCAACTAGCGAGTCACTCGCGCGCTACAGGTTGCCCTTGTGCTGTCCGCCGTCGACGGACAGGACCACGCCCGTGATCCAGCTCGCGCGCGGCGACGCCGCGAACACGATCGCGTTGGCGACTTCTTCGGCGCTGCCGAGCCGACCCCAGGGAATGGAGGCCTGGATGGCGTCGTAGAAGGGCCGGTTCGCCTTCTTGATCATCTCCCACACGCCGCCGGGGAACTCGATCGAGCCGGGGGCGATGACGTTCACGCGGATCTTCTTCGGCGCGAGCGCCACCGCGAGCGTCTTCGAGTGACTGATGAGCGCGGCCTTCGCGGCCGCGTACGGCGGCGGGCTGCCCGCCTCGAGCGCCGACGTCGACGAGATGTGCAGCACCACGCCGCCGCCCTGCTCCGCCAGCCACGGCACGACCTTCCACGTGGCGCGCACGCTCGCCATGACGTCGACGTCGAACGACGCCTTCCAGCCCTTCTCGTCGTCGCTCGTGCCGAAACCCGAGGTGTTGTTGACGAGCACGTCCACGCGGCCGAGCGCCGCGCGCGCAGCTTCGAGGAACGCGTCGAGCTCGTCGGGGCGCGACACGTCGGCGGCCTGCGCGAACACCTTGGTCCCGCGCGCGCGAAGCTCGCCCGCCGTCGCTTCGAGCGCCGGCTTGCCGCGCGCGCAGATCGCCACGTGCGCGCCTTCGTCGGCGAACGCGAGCGCCGCGGCGCGGCCGATGCCCTTGCTGCCGCCCGTGATCACCACCGCCTTGTCGGCGAGTCCGAGGTCCATCGCGTCGTCTCCTACAAGAGCGCTACGAGATCGGGCCAGTCGATCGCGGTCTGCGCCGCGAACGCGCGCAGGAGCAGCTCGCGGCGCGGCGAGTCCGGACCCGAGCGGAACTTCGCCACCGCCGCCTGCAGCGCCGACTTCTCGGGACACGCGGGCGTGTCGCCCTTGAGGACGCCTTTCTCGTGCTCGAGGCCCAGCGCGTCGAGCAGCTCGCCGAGCAGCTCGCCGTGGTACTCGAGGAAGTACTCGGCGAGCAGCTCCTCGGCGACGGCCGCGAACGACGCGCGCGCGAGCGCCTGGCGCATCCACTCGGCCTGGCGCTTGCGCGGCTGGCGGCGCAGGAACACGGGGCGCAGGCGGAACGCGCCCGCCGCGGCCGACAGCGCGATCTCCTCCACCTTGGGCGCGTCCGCGTGGATCTCTTCGAGGAAGGCGAGCGCAGCCTCGGGCGTCATGGCGGAGAAGATCTCGTTCGAGCGCATCGCCGGCATTCTAGCCGGGCACTGGCCACGAACGCATTTTCGGGTACGATGGCGCCCGCTGAATTCGGAGGAGCTGCCATGGCCGAGTCCCACGCGCACGACCACGCGCCCAGCGGCGGCTGGTTCGCCACGTTCGCCTTCTCGCTCGGCCTGTTCCTCGCGGTGTGGCTGACCGTGCTCTACATCGGGCACACGCTCGCCACCAGCATCTCCGACTAGAAGCCAGCGCCGATCAACTCGCATTCCCGCAGGGCCGATAGGGTCTTGCGAGGTCTGCCATGGGTTCGATCCGCAGCGCGTACGAGAGCGATCCCGACATGCTCGAGATCGTCCGGGAGTTCGCGTCCGAGCTGCCCGCGCGGGTCGCGAAGCTCGAGGCGCACCTCGCGGCCGGCGAGATGCGCGAGCTGCAGACGCTCGCGCACCAGCTGAAGGGCGCGGGCGGCGGCTACGGCTTCCCGCAGATCACCGAGCTCGCCGCGTCGCTCGAGGCCGCACTGAAGCAGGGCGCGGCCGCACCCGTCGTGAAGGACCGCGCGATCGCGCTGTGCGCGTGCCTGCGCGACGTCGTGGTTCCGGAGGCCCGGTGAACCCGGAAGTCCCGAACCCGAACCGCGTGCTCGTGATCGACGACAGCGAGTCGATCCACAAGCTCGTCATCGCGCGCCTCCGGCCCGAGGGGCTCGAAGTGTTCGGCGAGGTCGACGGCGAGCGCGGCATCGAGCGCGCGGTCGCCGACCAGCCGGACCTGGTGCTGCTCGACATCGGGCTGCCGAACGTCGACGGCTTCGAAGTGTGCCGGCGGCTGAAGGAGCATCCGGCGACGCGAGGCATCCCCGTCATCTTCCTGACCGGCACCGCGGACACCGAGTCCAAGGTGCGCGGGCTCGACTTGGGTGCGGTCGACTACGTGACCAAGCCCTTCGACCAGGTCGAGCTGCGCGCGCGCGTGCGCGCCGCGCTGCGCGCGAAGCGCCTGCAGGACATCCTCGAGCAGCAGTCGCATCTCGACGGGCTCACGGGCCTGTGGAATCGCCGCTATCTCGACCAGCGGCTGGAGTCCGAGCTCAACGTGGCGCGGCGCTACGGGCGCCCGCTGTCGCTCGTGCTCGTCGACGTCGACCACTTCAAGCGCGTGAACGACGACCACGGCCACCTGTTCGGCGACATCGTGCTGCAGGGCATGGCGGAGGGTCTGCGCGCGTACGCGCGGCGCAGCGACATCGTCGCGCGCTACGGCGGCGAAGAGTTCGCGATCCTGCTCACCGACACGAACCTGCGCTCCGCGATGTACGTGTCGGAACGGCTGCGCGCGTCGGCGGAGAACCGCCACTTCGAAGCGCGCACCGAGATTGTGAGCGTCACGGCGAGCTTCGGCGTCGCCTGCACCGAGGACCTCGCAGCGGAGCTGACGCCGGAGGCGCTGCTCAAGGCCGCCGATCTCGCGCTCTACGCGTCGAAGGATTCGGGCCGCAACTGCGTGCATCTGTTCCGCTCGGGCGAGCTCATCCTGTCGACGGGAAATCCGCACGCGCTCGGCAGCGAAGGCGGCTAGCCCGCGCTCGCTTCGTGTGCGAGCCTCTCGTCGTGAGCGACGACACGGGGGCGCTGCGCTTCGAAGGATCGGTCGAGCTGCGCGAGCCCGTCGTGATGCTCGCGTACGCCGGCTGGAACGACGGTGGCGAAGCCGCGACGACGGCGATCGCCCACCTGCTCGAGACGTTCCAGGCGACGAAGCTCGCGACGCTCGACATGGAGGAGTACCTCGACTTCACCGTCGTGCGCCCGCACGTGCGCCCGCGCGAAGGCGGCCGCCGCGAGATCCGCTGGCCCGATCACGAGTTCTTCGCCATCCGCTCGGAGGTCCCGGCGTTCGATCTGGTCGTCGGGCTCGGCGTCGAGCCCCACCTGCGCTGGCGCTCGTTCTCGTCGCACGTGGTCGAGCTCGTGCAGCGCGTGCGCGCGCGCATGGTGATCATGCTCGGCGCGTTTCTCGACGAGGTGATCTACTCGCAGCCGATCCAGGTCGTGGGCACGAGCACCGACGCGGCGCTCACGCGCAAGCTCGACCTCTCGGCGTCGCGCTACGAGGGACCGACGGGCATCGTGGGCGTGCTGGCCGAGACGATCGCTCACGCGGGCACGCCGACGCTGTCGCTGTGGGCGCGCCTGCCGCACTACGTGCAAGCCTCGCCGAACTCGCGCGCCGCGCTCGCGCTCCTGCAGCGCGCCGAAGCCGCGCTGGGTCTGCCGATCGACAAGCGCTCGCTCGAGACCGCCGCAGCGACGTTCGACCAGGAAGTCTCCGAAGCGATCGCCGCGGACCCGCAGCTCTCCGCGTACGTGCGCGAGTTGAAGCGCCGAGCCTTCTCCCAATGAACTTCGCTCGCCTGCGGCTCCCTGCGCGGCCCTTCGGGCCTTGCGTCCTCGCTCGGGGCGGCCCTCGCTCGGCCTCGCACTGGCGCTCGTTCCAGCTCGAGAAGAATGGAGCGACGCTGCGCTTCAGCTCTGACGTTCCCGAGCACGGTGCAGGAAACGGCGAGGGCGCAGTGCGGGACATCGGCCCGCGGCCCGCGATCCGCTCTGTTCTTCTCGTGCAGAGGGATGGACCGTGCGAGGGCGAGCGAAGTCAATCAGAACAAAGCGGAGTAGATTCGTCGGGTCGCCGGGGACTTGTTGAGCGTGTAGAAGTGGAGGCCGGGGGCGCCTCGCGCGAGGAGCTCGCGGCACTGGGCGGTGGCCCAGGCCACGCCGATCTCGGCGGTGCGTGCGTCGTCGTCGCCGGCGCGGTCGAGCTCGCGACCGAGCTCGGCGGGGATGCGCGCGCCGGACAGCGCGGTCATGCGGCGGATCGAAGCCGTCGACAGGATGGGCATGATGCCCGGCACGATCGGCACGCGGACGCCCGCCGCGCGCGCGCGCGACACGAAGTCGAAGTAGTCGGCGTTGTCGAAGAACAGGTTGGTGATGAGGAAGTCGACGCCCGCGCCGACTTTCTGCACGAGCATGGCCAGGTCGTGCTCGCGGCTCGGCGCGCGGGGATGGGTCTCGGGGTAGCAGGCGGCGCCGATGCAGAAGTCGTGACCGGCGCGCACGAGCGCCACGAGCTCGTTCGCGTAGGTGAGCGCGTCGGGCGGCCGCGTGTAGCCCTCGGGCTGGTCGCCGCCCAGCGCGAGCACGTTCTCGATGCCGAGCTCGCGCAGCCGCGCGAGGATCTCGCCCAGCTCGGCGCGCGCGAGTCCCACGCACGTCAGGTGCGACATCGCGGTGAGCCCGATCTCGTCTTGAATGCGCGCGGTGAGCTCGACCGTCTTGCGCCGCGTGGAGCCGCCGGCGCCCCACGTCACCGACACGAACGCGGGCGACAGCTCCTTCAGCTCCGCGATCGCGCGGAACAGCGATTCGAATCCCGCCGGCGTCTTCGGCGGGAAGAACTCGAACGAGATCACGGGCCCGCCTCGTCCGAAAGCGTCACGGATGCGCATGCGTTCCTCTTCGCGCCAGAATTCTCAAGGCGGCTCCGTCCGACTCCGATTCTATCCGGCGTGAACGCTTCTGCGCGCGCGCGCCGCCGGGTCGTGACCTCGCGGATCCCGATCCGCTTCATGGCCGAGGGCGCGGAGGGCTTGGGACATCTCAAGAACGTGTCCCGCGCCGGCATGTTCGTGCGCTCGTCCGATCTGCCGCGCCCGGGCTCGGCCATCACGCTGCAGTTCGACCTGCCGACGACCGGCGGCGGCACGGTGAACCTGCGCGGCGAGGTGCGCTGGACGAGCGAAGGCCAGGGCTCGGTCGACCCGTCGCCCGGCTTCGGCGTGCAGATCCTCGAGCCGCCGCGCGAGTTCGCGGAGTTCTTCCGCTGGGCGGTGGAGCAGCTCGAGAAGGCCGACGAGCCCGCGTAGCGCGCCTGTGCTATCACGACGCGCATGGCGCGCGACGGCGGTGAACGGATCATCTTCCCGCTCGACGTCGCCGCCCTCGACCAGGCGCTGCCCTGGGTCGAGCGGCTCGACGGCGCGGTGGGCGTGTTCAAGATCGGGCTCGAGCTCTTCTCGGCGGCCGGCCCCGAAGCTGCGCACCGCGTGCGCGCGCGGACGCGCGCCGGGATCTTCCTCGACCTGAAGCTGCACGACATTCCCGCGACGGTCGAAGGCGCGGCGCGCGCGCTGCGCCCGCTCGGACCGGCGCTGCTCACGGTGCACGCGGCGGGCGGCAAGGCGATGCTCGAGGCCGCCGTGCGCGGCGCGGGCCCGGACATCTGCGTGCTCGGAGTCACTCGACTCACGAGTCTCCATGCGTCGCTCGAAGAAGTCACCGAGCTCGCGCGCGTGGCGCGCGAGGCGGGCTGCGGCGGCGTGGTGTGCTCGGGGGCGGAGGCGCGCGCCGTGCGCTCGGCGGTGGGTCCGGCGCTGCGCGTGATCTGTCCCGGCGTGCGGCCCGCCGGCTCGGACGCGGCGGACCAGGTGCGCGTCGTGACTCCCGAGGGCGCCATCCGCGCCGGCGCCGACTCCATCGTGGTGGGCCGGCCGATCCGCGACGCCGCCGATCCCGTGGCCGCCGCGCGCGCGATTGCGCGCGAGGTCGAGGGCGCGCTGGAAAGCTGAGGGCCCGGAGAGCGCTTGCGCGCCCCCCCGGGCCCGAGCTTCGGTCTCTGGCGTGGACTCTTAGAAGTCCTGGCGCCAGAAGATCATGTCGACCGGATCCAGGTCGTTCGGGAAGCCCTGCAGACCGCGGACTTCGCCCGTCGACGTCTGGACCATCGGTCCCACGTTCACCGCACCGTTCTGGTCGACGGAGATCGTGATGCGCGGGTTGGTCGGCGCCCCGTTGCCGATCGCCTGTGCGAGCGAGCCGTTCGACATGCCGGGCGCAGTGCTCGAGCCGCTGCCCGTGAGCACGCCCACGCCGTTGGCCATCGTCCACGCGTATTCGAACGTGGTGCCGCCCAGCGCGCAGTCGTTGCTGTCGCCCGAGCCCGCGACGTCGGGCATATAGGCCAGGGTGCCCGTGACGCCGGACAGGATCAGCTGGTCGGTGATGAACTTCATCCCGTTGGGCACGCGGAAGAAGTAGCCGGCGTCGTTCGGGTCGCTGTCGCGGCCCGTGAGCGTGATGTCCGTGAGCGACTGGTGCCCGGCCGCCGCCGGCGCCTCCTGAACCGGGAGGGTCGTCGGGAACGCGCCCGCGCCATACGGAGTCAGGTCGCGCAGCACCCACATGCGGTTGTTGTCGTCGTACAGACCCTGGATCGCATTCGGGTCGGCGGCGGCGGTCCCGACGTAGCCGAGATCCGCGCGCTCGCCGCTGGCGAAGCTGATCCACAGCTGGCTGTTCAGGAACGCGGCAGCCACGCCCTGGAAGATGCTGTGGTAGTGCTTCACGCCCGCCGCGACCGTCGCGACCGGCGCCTGGAACATGATCCCGATCGGCCACACCGTCGTGGGCACCAGGCCCGCGGTCGGTACGCCCACCGAGTGGATGTCCCACTTCCACATCTGGCCGCCCGTGTCGCCCACGTACACCACGTCGGCGAAGCCGTCGTTGTTCAGGTCGAGCACCGCCGGCTCGGCCGCGATGGCGTACTGCATCTGCTTCAGCGTCGCGTCGGTCTGCACCGGCGCCACGTGCGCGAGCACCGCGCCGTCCGAGATGCGGACGATGAAGATGCCGCGGCCCTTCTTGTAGCTGGCGTTGTTCGGATCGCTGATGAACACGCCCATGTTCGGGTTGGCGTAGTCCTCGTAGCCGGAGCCGAAGACCGCGACCCACTGCTCGACGCAGTCGCCGTCGCCGTCGTTCGCCCCGCAGTGGTCACCCGAGTTCAGCGGGCCCTTCATCTTCACGCGCGTGATGATCGGCCGGGACCAGGTCTGGCCGAGGTCCGCGTTCGTGAACTCCCACATGAGCCGCGGATACGGACCGTGATTGCCCGAGGCCGCCGACGGATCCGTGACGTCGAGCGCCAGGAGGCCCTCGCCGCCCTGCCGCATGGGCGTGATCAGGGTCGTGGTCCAGTCCGAGGCGTCCTTCACGCCGTTCGCGTTGTAGTCGATCCACGCGTCCGCGGCCGAAGGCGGCCCGTCGACGTAGTACGTCTTCGCGATGTCGTTGCGCGGGAGTGACTTGATCTTGTTGAGCAGGAAGCCCGGCACGTACGCGAAGCGCTCGTGGCCGGTGCCCGGCGTGTAGTACTCGTCGCCGGAGACGTTCGCGTTCGGGTCGACGAAGCTGCCGGCGTTCACGCCGTGCAGCATGCCGTCGTTCGCGCCCACGTACAGCACGCGGTCGCGATGGCCGTACTTCACGATGAACGAATTCGGGTCCGACGGGGGACCGTAGCCCTTCTCGAAGGCGAGGAACTGCGTCGGCGGCCCGATCGCCACGGGGCTCGAGTGGAACACGTCGCCGAAGACGAACGGCCGCGCGTTGGTCGTGCTGCCGTCGCCGTCCTCGTCGAACGCGTCGAAGCCGAGCGTCCAGTTGATGATCGACTGGCCCAGCGTCTTGAGCGACGTCGGGTTGTTCGGGTCGGTCACCGTCGGGCTCGTGGCGGGCTGCGGATAGAGGCCCATGTCCGCAGTCGTGAGCGCGAAGTCGTTCGTGTCGAGCTTCGGCGAGGCGGCCGTCGGGTCGTACAGGTTCGCCGCCGAGTAGCTGATTCGCTGGCCCGCCTTGGTCGTGTAGACCGTCCGGCTCGCGTAGTCCTGCAGCAGCGTCGCGCCGAACTCCCAGAACGGATGGCGCGGCTCCTTGAACAGGTCGGTGACCGGATCGAGTGCCGGGTTGTTGTTGTCGTCGAGCACGACGAGGTCCGGCGACATCGTGTACGCTTCGAGCTTGCCCGGCCACACCGACTTGCGTCCCGTGGGAACGAAGTAGGCCGTATAGAAGCCGTTGCCGTACGCCGTGCGCGTGGACGGCACGGTCGCCGACGACAGCGTCGTGTTCTTCGCGATGATGTCCTGGATCGCGCTGATCAGTGCAGTGCTGAGCTCGTCGGCGTTGTTGGTCTGGAAGTACTGGCCGTTGCCGCGCGTGGCCGCGTTCTGGAGCAGCGGCGAGTCGACCGTGAAGCCGACCGTGTAGGTGATCAGGTTCTGGTTGCCCGAGAGCGTCTTCCGCAGGTCGATGGCGTAGAGGCCGGCCGCGACGTCGTCCAGGAAGTCGCTGCACGCCGAGACCTGGGCCGGCGTGTCGGTATTGTACGGATGGAAGGTGTCGTTGAAGTCGGTGCCGTAGTGGTTGTTGCAGTCACTGGTCGGCAGACCGTCGGTCATCAGCACGACGAACAGCTTCTCGCACGAGCTCGTGACCGGGCTCTGCGGTGCCGCCGACGCCGAGACCGTGGCGCCGCTGGTGCTGTAGCTGTACTGCGGATAGTCGCCGAGCTTGTCGGCGCCGGCGAAGTAGCGGCCGATGTCGACCAGCGTCTCGGACAGCGGCGTGCCGCCGCTCGCCGGGACGCTGGCGATGGCCGCGAGCAGCGCCGTCTTGTTGTTCAGGTCGGGCGGGATGAGGACGTAGCCGCCGTTGCCGCTGGACTGGTAGCGCGCCAGGCCGAACTTCACGCGCGGCGTCTGGCCGTCGATGTTGATCGCGTTCACCAGGTTGGTGAGCGCCTGCTTCGCGCCGCCGTTGCGGTCCTGGCCCATGTACAGCTGGATCGAGGTGTTCCCCTTGTAGATCTGCTGCATCATCCACCACATGTAGTTCGGCGGGACGTCGGTATTCGGCGTGAACGACACGTTGGGGAAGGTGATGATGGTGTAGGGCTGAGTCGTCGACGTGGTCGAGGTCTTCTTGCGCGCGCGCGACGCGGTGCTGCAGGTGAGACCGGCGGGCACGTTCGCGCAGCCGCCCGGCACGTTCCAGCAGCGGATGGTCGCGGTCCCGCCGAGCGGGTCGTTCTGGTCCTGGTCGTCGTCGCCGATCGTGTTGCTGCCGACCTTGCAGGTCGAGCTGCCGGGCGTCGGGACCGGAGTGCAGACCGAGCTGTTGGCGGTCGTCGCGCTGGTGCTGTTGAAGAGCTGGCAGGTCGGGCGGTAGTCCTCGACGCTCGCCGTGTTCAGCTTCACCGCGCTGCAGCCCGAGGAGCTGCCGCAGTACCAGGTCGTGGTCGGCGCGATGTACGACGCCGGGAAGTTCGGGTCGAGCACCGAGGTGGTGGTGCTGGCCGACGACTTGTTGAACCAGTTCATGCTCGTCGGATAGCTCTTCCCGCCCGCGATGCGGTCGATCACGTACTGCGGGGGCAGGATCAGGTTGCTCATCGAGCCCGACGAGTCGAGCATGAGCATCACGTCCGGCGGCACGGTCCGCGACAGGATGTCGAGGTCGCCCGCCTGCGCCCGCACGTCTCGCGCGAACGCAAGAGTGACCGCGAGAGTCACAGACAGAGACAGTCCACGAACGAGTCGCTTATTCATAAGTATTGCCTCCGAGCCCCACGTAGTACTTGAACTGAGCCTGCAAATGGACCATGCCGTTTCCGACGTCCTCTGCGGTCACGTCTGCGCGCACGGGCTGATACATCGGGCCGCCCACTCCGCCGCCGCTGAGCGCGTTGCCGTCGTCGGTCTGCGGCGGCTGCGTCAGGTCGGGTGCGATGGGTTGGGCCACCGGCATCTGCCCGGCGTTCGGTGCGCCCGAAACCATGGCGATGGGGTTGCTGAAGCCGTCGGTGATCAAGCTCGGGTAGTCGAGACTCACGCTCGTCTGCGACGGGTTGTTGATCATCTGCAACAGCTCGATCTGCACCATCCGGATGCCCGAATCGGCCGCGTACAGGGTCGAGTCCTTGCGGCGGCTACGGCCGCTGTCCGTGGCTTCGTCGCCCGCGTGTTGCAGGGCGGCGAGGCCGAGCGCGCTCATCAGGAGCAGCACGATGACCGCGATGAGCAGCGCCATGCCTTCCTGCGACCTGGCGGACTTCGAGATTCGAGTGAGTGGCTGGTGAGTCATGGCAGGGTCCTTCGGGTGGCTAGATGTTGCGGGGCGCGATGCTGGCGCTGAACGAGCGGCGGCGGAACCGATCCGGAGTCGGGTCGGCGGCTCGGTTCGCGAGCGCGGGTCGGCTGTACTCGAGCTCGCCCGTGGCGGCGTTGGCGGCGTCTTGCTGGATCGTCCGAGCGGTGACGCTGACGCGAACGCGGCGGATCTCGTCGTTCGCCGAGGCGATCCCGCCGCCGGGCGGGTCGGGGTTGTTGAGGTCGTTCACCGGGAATTCGGTGTTCCCGTCCTCGATGCCGTTCGGCGTGCCCGCGTTGTCGAGCCAGAACTCGACCTCGAAGTCCTCGATCTGCGACGCGAGCAACAGGTTGTTGCGGCGGAGATTCAGCTGGCCGTCGAGCTCGTACACGTTCGCGGGCACGACGCGCAGGTCGGTCGTCGCGACTCCCGCGAAGATCGCCGTCGGCGTGTCGCCCGCCACGAACTGGATGTCGGTCGTCGGGCCGCCGGCGGGGCCGAAACCCGCGATGCGCGCGCAGTAGGTCTTGGTCTCGGTCGCGACGATCACCCCGGCGTTCTGCTGGAAGTCCGGGGCGCCGTCGCCGTCCATGTCCAGGTCGGCCGTGTTGATCGTGACGTGGTCGTCGGCGATGTTCGCCTGGGGGACCGCGCCGAGGAAGCGCTTGGTGCGGCTGGGGATCAGCGGCCCGCCGGAGCCCGCGGTGCCCTGCGCCGACAGGCACAGGCGATCGGGGCCGTTCGCGCCGCCGTCGACGCTCGAGACCGCCGTGTATTGCGGGACCATGAAGCCGGCCATGCGCGTGTCGAACGAGATCAGGTCGAGCGTGAGTCGCGCGGATTCCTGCACGTCGAGCGCGCGATCGTTGCTCTGGAACACGCGCTTCTGGTTCGCGAATACGATGAAGAGCTGCGCGGTCACGATGCCCATGATGGCCACGGCGACCATGAGCTCGATCAGCGAGAAGCCCGCGGTGGACCGTGAACGGGTCATGCTCAGTTCATCCTCTTGATGGCGCTCAGCACGACTTGGCTGGGCGCCGACGTCGTCGCGTTGTTCCACGCGACGGTCACGATCACCTGCGCCATGTCCGTAGTCGGGTTGTTCGGAATGATCTGCATCGAGCGGTTGAAGCTGGTGCCGTTCTCCGCGTCGTTGGTGACCTTGATGGGGTTCGCGGGGTCCGCGATCGTCGCCGCGGTCTGCAGCACCGCCGAGCCGGGCAGGAGCGCGTCCATGTCGTCCAGCTGCTCGCGCGCCAGGAACATCGCCTGCTGCATGTTCTTGCTGCGCGAGGAGACCCTCATCGCGGTGATCTGTGCCGCGGCGATCGCCAGGAGGCCGATCCCGAGGATCGCCATCGCGATCATCACCTCGATCAAGGTGAAGCCCGAATCCGGGTGACTCGTGAGTCGAGTCGTTCGATTTCGCATGACTACTTCCAACCCCCCGCCGCGGTGTCCCACATGAGCGTGTGCACGTCGCCCAGCGGCTGGACGACGATTCCGAAGAGCAGCTCGCCGTTGTCGGTCAGGTAAACGCCGCCGGCGCCCCCGCCGAAGTTCGCGGGCGCCGCGATCGTGACGGGCGCGCCCTGCGTCGAGAACGCGATGATCGGGATGCCGAACGTCGGGTCGACCGGCGCAGTCGTGCCCGCGACGAGCGCGGTCATGTCGCCGTTCACGACCGCGGTCGACTCGTCCAGGGTCGGGATCGGCGTCGTCTTGAGCTCCGTCTCGCCCTGCGCGCCGTAGATCGAGACCTGCGAGTTCGTGCCCGCGGGCAGATTGAGCGGCAGCACGGAGTCGCCTGGGCTGATCGTGCCGTCCGCGTTCTGGTCGATGACCAGCGCGCCCCACTGGCCGGCTGCGAACGCGGGGACCGTGCCGTCCGGCGTCGGACCGAACGCGACGAAGGTCATCTTGCCGAGCGAGATCGCCTGCGAGCGCGCGGTGGCGAGCTGGCCAGCGACGCTCACGGCCGCCTTGCGCGTGTCCTCGTGCAGCGAGTACGAGCGCAGCGCGCCGATGCCCATCACCGACATGAAGCCGACGATGGCCACGGCCGTCATCAACTCGATCAGCGTCCAGCCGGCTTGTTCGCGAAAAGTCTGCATGGTGCTCGCCTCCGGGGAGGGGGAGGGAGCAACGCGCATGCCCGGCGCGGCGCGGCCCCGGCGCGCGTTCCAGCGCCGCAATCGCGCACTCTTTGCGGGGTCGGAAAAGCTTGCGCGGACGCCGAGGGTCGTGCACAACTGGCGCCCTGCCTCATGGAGGCACCGAACGCGAAGGAGCCCCGCCGTGCCGAACCCCCTGGGCATCGACCGCACTCGCAAGACCCTGGCCGAGCTCGCCGCGCCGCTCGCCCGCGCAGTTGCCGGCGCACGAACGCGCGACATCGACCTGCAACAGGTCGCCGTCGCGAGGCTCGCCGACGTCGCCACGCGCCTGCGCGCGGCCGAGGACCTGGCGGCCTGGGCCGAGTCGGCGGGCGAGCTCTACCGCGAGCAGGCCGCCGTGTTCGCGGCGTCCGTTGCGGCGGAGGTGTCGCGCATCGTGCGCGACCACGGCGAGGAGCACGGCCTGTCTGCCTCCGACGTGCCGGGCGACGAGGTGCAGGCGTTCACGCGCGAGGGGCTCGCAGAGGAGCGCGTGCGCGCGATCGGGCGCGCCGTCGCGGCGCAGCGCGGCCGCAACGACTGCCCGCTCGACGAGACGCTCGTGCTGACGCGCGACGCTGCGCGCTCGTTCGCCGAGTCCGAGGTCGCCCCGCACGCGGAGCGCATCCACCGCGGCGACGAGATCGTCCCCGAGGCGTTCATCCAGAAGATGGCCGCGCTCGGCTACTTCGGGCTGTCGATTCCCGAGCAGTACGGCGGCGTCGAGATGGGCAACGTGCCCATGGTCATCACGACCGAGGAGCTGTCGCGCGCTTCGCTCGCGGCCGCGGGCTCGCTCATCACGCGGCCCGAGATCCTGTCCAAGGCGCTGCTCGCGGGCGGCACCGAGGAGCAGAAGCGCCACTGGCTGCCGCAGATCGCCGCCGGTGAGCTGATGGTGGGCATCAGCGTCACGGAGCCCGACGTCGGCAGCGACGTCGCCAGCGTGAAGTGCCGCGCGGAGCGAACTACACAAGACGGTGTCGCGGGCTGGGTCATCAACGGGCCCAAGGCGTGGTGCACGTTTGCGGGCCGCGCGGACATCCTGGCGGTGCTGTGCCGCACCGACCCCGACCCCGCCAAGGGCAACCGCGGACTGTCGCTGTTCATCGTGCCCAAGACGCGCTCGCTCGGGCACGAGTTCGAATGCGTTCAGCCGGGCGGCGGGCGGCTCGTCGGCAAGGCCGACGCCACGCCCGGCTACCGCGGCATGCACTCGTTCACGCTGTCGTTCGAGCGCTACTTCGTGCCGGCGGCGAACGTCGTCGGCGGCGAGGCCGGCGTCGGCAAGGGCTTCTTCCTGCAGATGGGCGGGTTCGCGGCGGGCCGCTTGCAGACCGGCGGGCGCGCGTGTGGACTCGCGCAGGCCGCGCTCGAGAAGACCGCCGAGTACGTCGTCGACCGCAAGCAGTTCGGCGAGCCGCTCGTCGAGTTCCAGCTCACGCAGTACAAGCTCGGCTGGATGGCGACGCAGCTCGCCGCCGCGCGCGCGATCACGTACGCAGCGGCGGCGGCAATGGACGAGGACGAGCGGCGCGCCGCGCCGTACGCGTCGCAGGCCAAGCTGCTCGCGTGCGACGTCGCGGTCTCGGTCACGCAGGAGGGCCAGCTCCTCCACGGCGGCTGGGGCTACGCGGAGGAGTACGCGATCAGCCGCTACGTCGTCGACGCGCAGGTGCTGCCGATCTTCGAGGGCGTGAAGCCGATCCTGCAGCTCAAAGTGATCGGCCGCGCGCTGCTGGGCGGCTAGCGCTCGGGCGACGCAGCCGCCTCGTCCGCCGGAGTCACTCGGACGAGCATCACCGAGTCACTCGACTCCGAGCGCGCCTGCGCGCCGTGGAAGACGTCCGCGCCCGCCGAGCTGCCGGCATCGGTCACGGACGCGAGCGCTAGCGACTCGCCGAGCCGCACGCGCACGCGGGTCGAGGCGCCCATCTCGCGGATCTCGCCCGAGCGCGCGACGTCGCCCACCGCGTGCGACACGACGGGCGTGATCTCGAGCTCGACCTCGCCGCCGCCGACCGCGCGCGGCCGCACGCGGAAGCCGCTCTCTGCCGGCACGAGCTGGGCGCCGTACTGCGTGCGCAGCACGCGGCTCGAGCCGCTCCACAGCTCGGCCGTGCTGCCTTCGAGCACCACCGCCGTGGCTTGGAACTGCCGCTCCGCACGCTCGGCGCCGGCGCCGGCAGCCAGCCGCGCCACGCGCAGTCCGCCGCGGTCGACCCACGCGTCGGCCGCGACGCCGGCCGCCTCGAGCGCGCGCCGCGCGACCACCTGCGACTCGACCCGGTACTGGCGCAGCTCGGCGTCGAGCTCCTGCAGCGCGGCGAGCGCCCGGGCCACCGCCTCGGGCCGGCCTTCGAGCACGAGCCTGCCGCCGTGCGGGTCCGGCACCGCCGCGCCGTCGGGCCCCAGCAGCGGCGCGACCAGCGGGGCCAGCTCTTCCGCCGAGCGGCTGCGCGGCTCGTAGACGCGGAAGCCCGCCTGCGCGGCGGCGAGACCCGCCGAGAGCACGAGCACGAGCGCGAGGGCGAGCGAGAGCGAGCGGACGCGCACGCCGAACCGATCGGTCGCGCCCGCGCGGACTTGACACCCCGGGTCGCCCCCTTACGATGCGGCCCCGTCACCACCCCCGGGCTTGCCGCCCGTGCGATCGAGAGGAGTAGGAAGCCATGGCCGCCAAGGTTCGCCCGCTGCACAACCGCCTGATCGTCCAGCGGATCCAGAGCGAGGAGAAGACGTCGGGAGGCATCATCATCCCCGACACCGCCAAGGAGAAGCCGACCGAGGGCAAGGTCCTCGCGGCCGGCCCCGGCAAGCGCGACGAGAAGGGCAACCTGATCGCCATGGACGTGAAGAAGGGCGATCGCGTGCTCTTCTCGAAGTACTCCGGCAGCGAAGCGACCCTCGACGGCGAGGAGACACTCATCATCTCCGAGGACGACGTCCTCGCGATCCTGGAGTAGGCGTCGAGATGGCAAGCAAGGAGCTTTTGTTCGACGAGGCCGCGCGCCGCGCGCTGCAGCGCGGCGTCGACAAGCTGGCCGAGGCCGTGAAGGTCACCATGGGCCCGCGCGGCCGCAACGTGTTGATCGAGAAGAGCTGGGGCGCACCGACGTCGACCAAGGACGGCGTCACGGTCGCGAAATCCATCGAGCTCGCCGACAAGTTCCAGAACCTGGGCGCGCAGATGGTGAAGGAGGTCGCGTCGAAGACCTCCGACATCGCGGGCGACGGCACCACCACGGCGACCGTGCTCGCGCAGGCCATCTACGCCGCGGGCCTGAAGCTGGTGGCCGCCGGCGCTGCGCCGATGGCGCTGAAGCGCGGCATCGACAAGGCCGTGGCCGCCGTCGTCGAGCAGCTCGCCAAGGCCTCGCGCAAGGTGCGCGGCAAGGAGGACATCGCGCAGGTCGGCACCGTGTCGTCGAACGGCGACGCCTCGATCGGCGGCATGATTGCCGAGGCGATGGAGAAGGTCGGCAAGGAAGGCGTCATCACCGTCGAGGAAGCGAAGACGATGGAGACGGAGCTCGACGTCGTCGAAGGGATGCAGTTCGACCGCGGCTACCTGTCTCCGTACTTCGTGACGGACCCCGAGCGGATGGAAGGCGTGTACGCCGATCCGTACCTGTTGATCTTCGAGAAGAAGATCTCGTCCATGCGCGACCTCGTGCCCCTGCTCGAGGCCGTCGCGCGCTCGGGCAAGGCGCTCGTCATCATCGCCGAGGACATCGAGGGCGAGGCGCTCGCGACGCTCGTGGTGAACAAGATCCGCGGCACGCTCAACGTGGCCGCGTGCAAGGCGCCGGGCTTCGGCGACCGCCGGAAGGCCATGCTCGAGGACATCGCGATCCTCACCGGCGGCAAGGCGATCAGCGAGGACCTCGGCATCAAGCTCGAGAACGTGACGCTCGCCGACCTGGGCCGCGCGAAGCGCGTGGTGCTCGACCGCGAGAACACGACCATCATCGGCGGTGCCGGCAAGAAGTCCGACATCGAGGGCCGCGTCGCGAACATCCGCGCGCAGGTCGAGGAGACCGACTCGGACTACGACCGCGAGAAGCTGCAGGAGCGGCTCGCCAAGCTGGCCGGCGGCGTGGCGGTGATCCGCGTGGGAGCCGCGACCGAGGCCGAGCTGAAGGAGAAGAAGGCGCGCGTCGAGGACGCGCTGCACGCCACGCGCGCGGCCGTCGAAGAGGGCATCGTCGCGGGCGGCGGCGTGGCGCTGGTGCGCGCGGAGAAGGCGCTCGGCGAGCTCGCGCTCGAAGGCGACGAGGCGCTCGGCGCCGACATCGTGCGCCAGGCCATCACTTCGCCGCTGCGCCAGATCGCCGCGAACTCCGGCCACGACGGCTCGGTCGTGTTGTCGCGCGTGCGCGAGAAGAGCGGCGACTTCGGCTTCAATGCTGCAAGCGACGACTACACCGATCTGGTGAAGGACGGGATCATCGACCCGACCAAGGTCGTGCGCAGCGCGCTGCAGAACGCTGCGAGCGTTGCGGGTCTGCTCATCACCACCGAGTGCGCGGTGGTCGACAAGCCGCAGCCACCTGCGCCGATGCCGGGCGGCGCGCCCGACATGGGCGGGATGGGCGGGATGGGCGGAATGGGCGGCATGGGGGGTATGGGAGGGATGGACTTCTAGTCCGCCCTAGAACACCACGGTGCGGCGGCCGAGCGCGACGATGCGGTCGTCCAGGTGCGCGCGCACGGCATCGGCGAGCACCATGCGCTCGACGTCCCGGCCCTTGCGCACGAGGTCTTCGACCGTGTCGCGGTGCGAGCAGGCGACGACCTCCTGCGCGATGATCGGCCCCTCGTCCAGGTCCGTCGTGGCGTAGTGCGCCGTGGCGCCGATCAGCTTCACGCCGCGCTCGTAGGCTTGGTGGTACGGCCGCGCGCCGACGAACGCCGGCAGCGTGCTGTGGTGGATGTTGATGATGCGCTCGGGGAAGCGCGCGATGAAGTCGGCCGACAGCACCTGCATGTAGCGCGCGAGCACCACCAGATCGATGCGCTCGCGCTCGAGCAGCGCGAGCTCCCGCGCTTCTTGCGCGGCCTTCGTGGCCATGTCGATCGGAAAGACGTGGTAGCTGACACCGAATTGTGTCGCGACGGGCGCCAGGTCCGGGTGGTTGGACACGATCAGCGCGATCTCGCACGCCAGCTCGCCCAGCCGGTGACGGATCAACAGGTCGTACAGGCAGTGCTCGAAGCGCGACACGAAGATCGCCACGCGCTTGCGCCGGTCGCTGTAGCTGATGCGCCAGCGCATCTGGTAACGGCCGCACTCGATGCGCAAGAGGTCCTCGAGCTGCGCGCGCGGCAGGTCCAGGTCCGCCAGGTCGAACTGGATGCGCTGGCTGAAGATGCGCTCGACCGGATCCAAGTGCTGCTGCGCCTCGCGGATGTTCGCGCCGTGGCCGGAGAGCAGCGACGCGAGCGCAGCGACGAGCCCTTTGCGATCGGGGCACGACACGACCAGCGTGGCGGTCTCGCTCACGGCTCGTCTTCCGCCAGCGACTGCGCCAGCGCGATGCACGCCTGCCGCGCGGTGCGGCCGCTGCGCGTGCCGCGCTCGAGCGCGAAGCGCAGCACGCGCGCCTCGAAGTCCGCCGGCGTGTCGATGCCGAGCGCGCGCGCGTGGTGGCGGGCGATCCTCAAGTAGGTCTCCTGGTCGAAGGCGAAGAACGGCAAGAGCAGGCCGAAGCGGTCCGAGAGCGAGACCTTCTCTTCGGCGGTCTCGCCCGGGTGCAGGAGGCCATCGCGGTCGAGCACGGCCTCGCGGTTCTCCGACATGCGCTCGGGCACCAGGTGGCGGCGGTTCGACGTCGCGATGACGAGCGCGTTCGCCGGCCGCGCCTCGAGCCCGCCGTCGAGCTCGGCCTTGAGCTGCTTCCAGCTCGTGTCGCCCTCCTCGAACGAGAGGTCGTCGCAGAACACCGCGAAGCGCTCGCGCCGCTTGCGCAGCACGGGCCACAGGCGCGCCAGCTCGAGCAGGTCGTCGCGCCGGACCTCGACCAGGCGGAAGCCGCGCGCGCCGAACTCGCCCAGCAGGCCGCGCACCGCGGACGACTTCCCGGTGCCGCGCTCGCCGTAGAGCAGCGCGTCGAGCGCGGGCCGGCCGGCCGTGAACGCCGCCACGTTCGCGCGCAGCTTGGCCACCGAGCGCTCGACGCCGATCAGAGCGTCGAGCGGGTACACATCCGGGTGTTGGATCTGCTCGAGCTTCCCGGCGCGCCAGCGGAAGGCGAGCGGCGAGTCCTTGCCCGCTCTGCGGCCGGCCATGGCGCTAGAGCTTGAGGCGGCTGCGCTGTCCCGAACCGCGCGGCGCGATCAGCCCGATCAGGATGCCGACGAGCGTGATCGCGGCGCCCGTGGCGAGAGTCTTCCAGCGCGCGGTCGCGCTTGCGCTGTCGGCGTCGTCCTGGAGCACGCGGTTCCGCTCCTTCACCGTCGCGAGCTCTTCGAGCTGCGCGCCCTGCTCCTTCACCTTGGCCTCGAGCTCGGCCACGCGCGACTCGGCGGCGCCGAGCTTGTCCTTCATGCGCGGCAGGGCGAGCGCGGCCGGCTCTTCGGAGGTCAGGTTGTCGCGCGGGATCCAGCCCTCGAGGTCGCTCGTGCGCACCTGCACCCACTCGCCGTCGCCGCCGATCTTCTGCGCGGTCGCGCCCGCGGTGAGGATCTTCAGGATCCGGAACTCGAGGCCCGGACCCGCGCGCAGGTTCACGCGCACTTCGCCGCCGATGTAGTCGGCGCGCGCAGCGGGAGCGAGAAGCGACGCGGTGAGCGCGAGCGCGAGAGCCCTCGGATTCGCTTTCACGGCAGACTCTCTATCACCTCGCGCTCGAGGGTTCCACCTCAGAAGAAGAACCGGCTCGCGGCGAGCGCTCCCGCGAGGCCGGCGAGATCGGCCGCCAGACAGGCGAGCACGGTGTGGCGCGACGCGCGCACGCCGACGCTGCCCAGGTAGAGCGCGAGCACGTAGAACGTCGTCTCGCTCGAGCCGTTGATCACGCACACGAGGAAGCCGGGGAACGAGTCGGGCCCGTAGTGCTGCATGGTCTCGGTCATCACCGCGAGCGCCCCGCTGCCGGAGAGCGGGCGGATCAGCGCCATGGGCAGCGCTTCGGCGGGGAAGCCGACGAGCCCGGTCACGGGCGCGAGCGCGGCGGTCAGCGCGTCGAGCGCGCCCGAGGCGCGGAACAGCGCCACCGCGACGAGGATCGCGAGCATGAACGGCAGCACCGTGACTGCGATGCCGAGTCCCTCGCGCGCGCCCGCGATGAACGCGTCGTACACCGGCACGCGCCGCACGAAGCCCGCGAGCGCGATCGCCGCCATGAGCGACGGCAGCAGCCACGAGGCCAGCACCGTCTTGCCCGTCGCGAGCGACGGGTCGTTCGCGACCGTGCGCGCGAGCGCCGCGGCGAGCGCGAGCGCGAACGCGGCGGCGAGCCAGCGGCGCGCGGGGGCGGCGGCCGGGCGCACGGCGGCGAGCCGCTCGGCCGCGTCGAGTCCGGCGAGCTCGCCGAAGCCCGCGCTCGTGCTCGGCTCGCCTGCCGGCGCTGCCGCGCGCTCGGGCGCGAAGCGCGGGATGCGCTCGAGCGCCTTCGCCGCGACGAGCGCCGCGAGCGTCGCGCACAGGCTCGCGACGAGCGACGGCGCCACGATGCCCGCCGCGTTCGCCGAGCCGAGGCTCGCGCGCACCGCGATCGCGCCGAGCGGCAGCACCGCGAGCCCCGCGGTGTTCAGTGCGAGAAAGAGCGCCATGGAGTTCGTGGCGACGCCCGGCCGCGGGTTCAGCCGCTCGAGCTCGCGCATGGCGAGCAGCCCGAACGGCGTCGCCGCGTTGCCCAGGCCGAGCACGTTCGCGGCGAGGTTCAGCACGATCGCGCCGAGCGCCGGGTGCTCGGCCGGCACGTCGGGGAACAGCCGGCGCAGCACCGGCAACAGCCCGCGCGCAAGCGCGCCCAGGAAGCCCGCCTCGCGCAGCACGCGCATGAAGCCGAGCCACAGCGCCATCGCGCCGACGAGACCGAGCGTGACGTCGACGGCGCTCTTCGCGGCTGCGAAGGCGGCGTCGTTCGCGTCGGGCATCCGGCCCGCGAACGCGGCGGCGAGCACCGCAGCCGCGATCAGCGCGACGAAGATGCCGTTCAGCAAGCGGAGCTCCATCCGGGGGGACGGAAGCGGACTAGCGGGGAAAGGCCTCGGGAAGGCCGCCGTCGACGGGCAGCACGGCGCCGGTGGTCGGCGTGTCCTGCCGCGCGAAGAAGACGACCGCGCGCCCGACGTGCTCGGGCGTCACTTTAGTGTGTAGGAGGTTGCGCTGGCGGTAGAACTCCTCGAGCTGTTCCGGCTCGAGGCCGCGCGCCGCCGCGCGCGCGGGACCGACCTCGCGCCACAGCCCCGAAGGGTTCTCCGCCGGACCGAACACGGCGTCGGCGTTCACCAGGTTCACGCGCACGCCGAGCGGCGCGCCCTCGAGCGCGGCCACGCGGCCGAGCTGATGCGCGCCCGCCTTCGACGCGCTGTACGCGCCGAACTCCGCGCCTGGCGCGAACACGTTCTTGGTCGAAACCACCACGACGTTGCCGCCCGTGCCCTGCTGCCGCAGCGAGCCGAACGCCTCGCGCAGCGTGAGGAACGCGCCCGTCAGGTTCACGTCGACCGCGGCGCGGAAGTCGTCGAGCTCGAGATCCGCGAGCGCGCCCGCGCGCGCGATGCCCGCGTTCACGACCACGACGTCCAGGCCGCCGTACAGGTCGGCCGCGTGGCGGAACGCGTCGCGCACGTCGCCTTCGTCGCCGACGTCGGCCACGAACGACTCGCAATCGCGCGTGCCTACACGCGCGCGTGTAGACTCGAGGCGAGCCTCGTCCTTGTCGACCAGGAGCACTTGCGCGCCCGCGCGCACCAGCTCGCGCGCCACGCCCTCGCCGATGGCGCCCGCGCCGCCGGTCACGAGCGCCGTCTGGCCCGCGAGCGGCGCCGGCGCTGCGCGGCCGAGCTTCGCCTGCTCGAGGCTCCAGTACTCCACGTCGAACAGGTCGAGCTCGCCGAGCCCCTCGTACTGGCCGAGCGCGGTGGCCCAGATCTTCGCGCGCACGGTGTGCTCGGCGATGTCCGCCGCGACGCGCGCCGCCGCGCGCGTCTCACCGGCGGCCACGAGCCCGATGCCCGGCAGCACGAGCACGCGCGGCGTGGGATCGAGCAGCGTGCGCTCGACGCCGCGCGCGGCACAGCAGCGCGCGAAGTACTCCGCGTAGCGCCGCCGGTAGGCACCGACCTCGTCGGCCAGCCGCGCGCGCAGCTCGCCCGGGTTCGAGTACGGCGGCCGTTCCACGAACAGATAGGGGCCCTTCGTGCGAATCACGTGGTCGGGCGTGAGCGGCGCCGACGCCGCGAGCATCGGCCCCTGCTCCGCCGCCGCGAAGTGCAGGATCTCGTCCGAGCTGCGGCGCTCGAGCACGACGCGCTTCCACGGGTGGTCGGCGTCGCCGCTCGGCACCGCGAGCGCGCCGCGCACCAGCGGCGCGATCTCGTGCCACTCGCGCATCGCGACCACGGGCCGCGCGTCGAGCGGCCGGCGGCCCTCGGCGCGCGACGCGATGAGCTGCCGCGCGCGGTCGACCAGCGCGACGTGCCGCTCGTAGCTCGTCTTCGCGTCGTCGCCGAACGTGAAGAGCCCGTGCTTCTCGAGCACGAGCCCCTCGACCGCCGGGTTCTTCTCGAACACCTCGACCGCGCGCTTGGCCAGCGCGAAGCCGGGCATGACGTACGGCACCCAGCCCACGCGGTCGCCGTAGAGAGAGCGCACCACGCGCTCGCCGTCGGGCTGGTTCGTGAGCGCGAGGATCGCGTCGGCGTGCGAGTGGTCGACGAAGCGCGCGGGCAGGAACGCGTGCAGCAGCGTCTCGATGCTCGGGTTCGGCGCGTTCGGATCGAGCAGCGCCCGCCGCTGCTCGGCCACCATCTGCTCGTCCGACAGCCGGTCGAGCGCGCGCAGCGCGAGCAGCGGCTCGAGGCGCAGCGCGGGCAGTCCCGCGGGCTCGAGCGCGGCCAGATCGCCGCCGCTGCCCTTCACGTGGAGGACGTCGATCTCGCGCCCGAACAAGTCGCGCGCGCGCGACTTCACGGAAGTGTTGCCGCCGCCGTGCAGCACGAGCTCGGGGTCCGAGCCGATCAAGCGCGACGTGTACACGCGCAGCGCGACCGCGTCGCCGCACGCCCCGTAGCGCGCCCGAAACTCGTCCGCTTCGGCGTCGCTCCAGCGGCTCTCCATCCACGCGAACTTAGCCGACGGATGCGCGCCCGGGCACCCTAGCCGCGCCCCGCGCGCCTCCGCTTGCTGGAGCCTTCACCCACCGATACTCTCGCGCCGTCGGTTTCGGGCGCCGCTTTCGTGGCGTTCGGTCCGGTCAATGCCGTCGACGGGCGGACGGCGACCGGAGCGGGATCTGGGTCCCGCGCGACTCGGTGCGCCGCGGAAGGAGGTGGTCCAGAAGTGTCTCATTCGAACACAGTGACGGTAGAGGTGGTTTCCAGCTAGGCCGGCCTGGCTACTGGTGGCTGGCCTGGCTTGGCCCAGGCACCACCCGAACCCCGAGGGTCCGCTTGGTCACTGAGCGGGCGGCTGCTCTGCGGTCGCAACCTTCGGGGTTTTTCTCGCCTTGCATCTGCACCGCGTGCGTCTGCACCAGCGGATCGGGAACAGGAGCGGAGCGTGGAGTTCGAGCACCGGTGTCGGGACCTCTTGCCCCGCTTCGCGCGCCGCGCGCAGGAGCTGGCGTTCCACGTCGACTCGCTCGAAGGGCCGAGCGTGCTCTCGGCGTGGACCTCGGCGCACGCGGCTCTCGCGCTCGCCACGCTCGACGCGAGCGCCGCCGCCGCAGAGCTGCGCGCGCTCTACCGCGCGTGCCAGCGCGGCGACGGGCTCGTCGCCAGCGAGCGCGCCGCCGACGAGTCGGCGCGCGCCCGGCGCCAGCTCGAGGTCGGCCCGCTCTTCGGCGAGGACGAGCGCTCGATCCTGATCGCGCCGCCGATCGCGGCGTACGCGGCCGCGCGGCTCGCGCGCGCGCAGGGCGGCGCGCTGCGCGACCTGCTCGAGTGCGCCACGCGCGAGCTCGACGCCATCTGGAGCCGGCGGCTCCCGCCCGACACGCCGCTGCCCGTGATCCTGCACCCGCTCGAGTCGGGCTGCGCCCGCTCGGCGCTCTACGACGAGCTCGTCGAGCAGGACACCGACGAGTCGTGGCGCGACGAGAGCGCCACGCTGCTGCGCTCCGCGAGCGCGTGCCAGCTCGACCCCGAGCGCGCGCTGCGCGCGGGCCACGCGTTCGTCGTCGAGGATCCCGTGTTCTGCGGCTGGCTGCTGCTCGCGCTCGAGGCGTGCTCCCAGGCGTGGGAGAAGCTGGGTGACACCAGCGTGTGTCTCAAGCTGCGCATCCGCTCCGAGATGATCGCCGAGGGCGTGGCGAGCCGGCTGTGGTGGGACGAGCAGGACGTGTACGCCGCGTGGAACCGCGGCCGGCAGAGCCCGCTGCGCGCGGTCTCCGCGGGCGGGCTCCTGCCCGCGGCGGCGCGCAGCCTGCTCGAAGAGGGCACGCCGAAGCGCGCGGTCGACCGTCACCTGCGCCCGGGCACGTCGCCGCTCTGGGTCGCGCAGGGCCTGTCGCTTCGCCCGATTCAGCGCGACGACCGCGCGCCGCGCACGCAGGCCGGCGCCGCGATCTCGCCGCTCGCGCACTTCTGGGCGCACCTGGTGCTCGTACACGCCGACCGCGTGGGCGATGCGCGCGTCGCGCGCACGTCGCTCGAGACGCTCGCGCTCGAGCGCGGCTTTCACGCCGAGTTCGCGGCGTCCGACGAGGATCCGCGCGCCGGCGCGCCCGACGACTCGCTCTGGCCGGCGCTGGCGCTCGAGATGCGCGCGAGAGAGAACGCGCCCGGCTAGGGCCGCTTGCTCTCGTCTGCCGCTCCGGGTAGCATCGTCCCATCATCAGGAACGGTGTTCCGGATAATGGAACATAGAAGCCCCGACGCGGGGACGATCGACAAGGCGCTCGAGCTGCTCTTCCACCTGCACGAGCGCGGCGGCGCGGCGCGCGGCGTGTCGGAGCTGGGCCGCGCGCTCGAGCTGCCGAAGTCGACCGCGCACCGGCTGCTCGCGTCGCTCGCGCGCCGCGGGCTCGTCGAGCAGGACGCGCGCGGCCGCTACCAGCCGGGCATCGCGCTCCTCGCGCTCGGCCTCGGCGTGCTCGAGCGCGAGCCGCTCGTCGCGGCGGCGCGCGCAGGGGTGGAGCGCGTCGCGGAAGAGCTGGGCGAGACCATCTTCCTGTCGGGCGCGCGCGCGGGCCGGCTCTACGTGCTGGACAAGCAGGAGGGCTCGGGCTTCCTGCGCGCCGCGCCGCGCATCGGCACCGAGATCCCCGCCCACGCGACCGCGATCGGAAAGCTCTACCTGGCGTTCGCGCCCGACTCGCTGCGCCCGCCCGACGAGCCGCTCCCGCGCTACACCGCGGCGACGCTGTGCGACTCACTCGCGCTCGCGCGCGAGGTCGAGCGCGTGCGTGCGCGCGGCTGGGCGGGCATGCGCGACGAGTGGATCCCCGACCTGGCCGGCGTCGCCGTGCCCATCCGCGTCGGCGGCCGTCTGTTGGGCGCGCTCGCCGCGGCGGGGGCGAGCTCCCGTTTCGACGGTGTACACGAAGATGTGTTTCGCGCCGCGCTGCTCGCGGCGGCGCGCGAGATCGAGGCGCGGCTCGGCGCCCCAGCGCGTGGCTAGGGTGTCCACGGGCTCACGAGAATTGGAGTGCGCTATGAAGGTCTGGATCGAAGGGCGAATCGTCGACGGCGCGGACGCGCGCATTCCCGTCACGGACCACGGTCTGCTCTATGGGGACGGCGTGTTCGAGGGCATCCGCCTGTACGGCGGGCGCGTGTTCCGGCTCGACTCGCACCTGGAGCGGCTGCGCCACTCGGCGCGCGCCATCGGGCTCGAGCTCCCCGGCGGAGTCGCGGCCGTGCGCGAGATCG
The DNA here is from genome assembly GCA_035499075.1 of Myxococcota bacterium. Classification (GTDB taxonomy): domain Bacteria; phylum Myxococcota_A; class UBA9160; order SZUA-336; family SZUA-336; genus VGRW01. The sequence goes on from DATJZN010000023.1 coordinate 82,997, forward strand.
TCGTCGCGACCGCGCGCGCGTTCGGCCGGCCCGACGGCTACGTGCGCCTGCTCGTCACGCGCGGCGACGGCGCGATGGGCGTCGATCCGCTGCGCTGCCCGAGCCCGCGCATCGTCTGCATCGCGTGCGAGATCGAGCTCTACCCCGAGGACAAGCTGCGCGCTGGCATCGACATGGTGACGGTGAGCCTGCGGCGGCCCGCCGCCGACGTGCTCGACCCGCGCGTGAAGAGCCTGAACTACCTGAACAACGTGCTCGCCAAGCGCGAAGCGCGGCTGCGCGGCGCCGACGAGGCGCTCGTGCTGAACGCCGCGGGCATGGTGGCCGAGGCCGCCGTGGCCAACGTGTTCGCGTTCCGGCGGGGTGCGCTGCTCACGCCGCCCGCGACCGACGGCGCGCTCGAGGGAATCACGCGCGCGTGCGTGCTCGAGCTCGCGGCGGGGCTCGGCATTCCGGCGCGCGCGGAGACGCTCTCGCGTATGGACCTCTACTCCGCCGACGAGGTCTTCCTCACGGGCGCGGGGGCGCGTGTCGTGGGCGTGCGCAGTCTCGACGGCGTCGCGATCGGAGTGCGCGCACCGGGTCCGGTCACCGAGAAGCTCGCGGCGGAGTTCGCGGCGTTCACGCGCCGCGACGGCCCCGTGTTCCTCAACTAGCTCGGATCGCCATGTGGTGCGCGAGCTGCGCGGCGGAGTACGCGTGCTCGGGCCCGACCACGCAGGCGCTGCGCGCCGCGCACGCACCGGCGCAGCGCGGGTCGGCGAGCCGGGTGGCGTAACACTTCTCTGAGTCGAGCGTGCGCGCGCCGACCGCGCCGCCCACGCAGGCGCTCGCACACGGCGCCGGGCAGCCGGTGCACGGATCGAACGGCGCGGGCTCGGCCGGCGCGAGCGCTTCGGGCACGAGCAGCACGGCGCGAATGGCGAGCCACGGCCCGAAGCGCGGGTGGATCAAGACGCCGAGCCGCCCGGGTGCGCCGAAGCCGGCCCGCTGGGCGAGCGCCACGAGCGGCAGGTACGCGCCGCCGCGCCGGTCCGCGTAGAAGCCCACGAAGGCGCGCGGCGCAAACCCCTGCGAGGCTTGCTCGAGCAAGCGGCGCACGTACGCGTCCAGCGGGTCGCGCGCGAGTCTGCGCTCCGGCGCGGCCTCGAAACGCTCCCACAGCCGGCGCCCGCCGTTGCCGACGACGAGGACGCCGCGCGCAGCCGGTGCGACGGCGGCCGAGCGCCACGCCGGGGGCACCAGCGCGTCGTAGCTCTCGAGCGCGACGGCGCCGTGCACGCCCAGGCCGCCGCGCTCGAGCAGCGCGACGGCAGCGGCCGTGCTCACGCGCCGCTCTCGAAGCGCGCGCCCGGCGCGAGCCCCACGCGCGCCGCGTAGGCCTGCGCCGGCTCCTTCGCCGCGTCCGCGCGCACGCGGCCGATCCGCAGCGCACCGCCGCGCAACGCGACGACCAGGCCGGACGCGTCGCAGGACACGACACTTCCTGGTGTGGAACCCGTCTCGGACTCGAGCGCCACGTCGAACACGCGCACGATCTGCCCGCCGAAGCGCAGGAACGCGCCCGGCTGAGGATCGCAGCCGCGCGCCAGCCGGTCGAGCTCGGCCGCGCTCTTCGCCAGGTCGAGCGCCGCCACCTGGTCGTCGACCAGGCCCTGCGCGGTCGCGCGCGACTCGTCTTGCGCCTCGGGCTTCGCGTGCCCCGACGCCACGAGCTCGACGGCCTCGACCAGCGCCTCGATCCCGAGCGGCGACAGCTTCTCGAAGAACAAGCTCGTGGTCGTCTCGCGCGGCGCGAGCGGCACGGGTCCCTTCTGCACCACGACCGGTCCCGTGTCCGCGCCCTCGTCGGGCACGAAGATCGACACGCCCGTCTCGCGCTCGCCCAGGATGATCTGCCACTGCAGCGCCGCGCCTCCGCGGAAGCGAGGCAGCAGCGACGGGTGGAAGCACAGGCTCTTGTGCTTCGGCGCGTCGGTGAGCTCGCGCGGCAGGAACACCTGCACGGACGCGAGCACGTTCAGATCCGCGCGCAGCGCGGCATGCTCTTCGAGCGCGGCCGCGATCGGCTCGCCCGTCTTCTTGCGGTAGAAGCGCCGCCGCACGAGCGGCAGGCCGAGCTCCTGCGCGCGCTGTGCCAGCGCGTCGGGCCGGCCCGCGTCCGGCGGCGCGAACACCCCCGCGATCTGGTGGCCGTTCGCGCGCAGCCGCTCGAGCACCTCGCGCCCGAACGCGGCTTGCCCGAACAGCGCGATCCGCAGCTTCATTCGGGCAACCTAGCACGCGGGCCGATCGACCGGACGGGCCGCGCAGGATTGCCCAGCGCGAGCGTGCGCGGCGGGACGTCGCGAGTCACGAGGGAGCGCGCGCCGACGACCGAGTCGTCGCCGATCGTGACTCCCGCGAGCACGGTGACGTCGCTCGCGATCCACACGCGGCTGCCGATCGTGACCGGCGCGCTGCGCTCGGGCGTGTTCACGTCCAGGTCGTGGAAGTCGGAATCGAGCACGCGCGAGCCGAAGCCGATCATCGAGTCGTCGCCCATGCGGATGCCCACGTTCGCGTGCAGCATGGCGCCGTTCACGAGGCAACGCGCGCCGATCTCGACTCGCGCGCCTTCGGCGGCGGTGATGCGATTCTCGCCGCACTCCGTGCGCAGCCAGACGCGGCGCGCGAGTGTCACCCTGCCGCCCGACTGCACCCACACGAAGTTGCCGCGCCGCCGCTCCGCCGCGAAGCCGGCGCCGACCTCGAGCACGCCGCCCGGCTCGATGCGCAGCTCCGCGAAGCGCAGGTTCGGCGACGCCGTCGGGTCGGCGCGCAGGCGCTCGCCGAAGCGCGCCGCGAACATCGCGAAGCACAGCCGATCCCAGCGATAGATCGCGCGCAGGAGTGCGGCGTTCATGGCGGCGCAGTCTATCACTGGGCATCACGCGCACTCGCGCGCGCGCCGATACGTCCGGCGGCGATGGAGAACAAGGAGGACGCGCTCTACGCGCTCGTGCGCGCGGAGCTCGAGGCGGCGCTCGACCCGGCCGAGCAGGCGCGCCGCGGCTCCGACGCGCTTCACGAGATCGCGGTCGGCGCGGCGAGCTTCGCGGCGCAGCGCCTCCCCGGCGACATCCGCGTGCGAGTCGACAACCCGGGCGGTCACCGCGCCGGGCGCACGACGGTCGAGATCGCGCTCGCCGACCAGCCTTTCATCGTCGACTCGGTGCGACTCGGGCTGCGCCGGCTCGGTCACCGCGAGCTCCTGCTCGTGCACCCGCTGCTCGCGCTCGAGCGCGAGGCGGACGGTACGGTCGCGCGGCTCGGCCGCGACGAGGTGCCGCGCACGCGCGAGTCGTTCGTGTACGCGGAGCTGCGCCACGTCGGCGCGGAAGCACAGCGGCTCGAGCTGCGCGTCGAGCTCGAGCGCGCGCTCGCCGACGCGCGCTGCGTCGTCGGCGATCACGCAGTCATGCTCGCGCAGCTGCACGCGCACGTGGCAGATCTCGAGGCTCACGGCGCCGAGCTCCCGAACGGCGGCATGGACCGCGCGCGCGAGCTCGCCGCGATGCTGCGCTGGCTCGAAGCGAAGAACTTCCTGTTCATGGGCTATCGGCGCTACCGCGCCAAGCGCGGCCGGCGCGGCTGGGAGGTCGAGCTCGAGCCCGGCTCGAGCCTGGGGCTGCTGCGCGGCGCGGCGGACTCGCGCTTCGCCGAGTCGGGCAGCGACGCGCCGCCGCCGCCGCTCGTCGGTGCGCGGCTGGACGACGAACGCGTGATCTTCTTCGACAAGACGCGCACCGACTCGACCGTGCACCGCCGCGGCCGACTCGATTCGGTGTCGGTCAAGCTGCTCGACGGCGACGGGCGGCCCGTCGGCTTCGGCCGCTTCGTCGGCCTGTTCACGCACCGCGCCCTGCGCATGCGGCCCTCCGACATCCCGCTGCTCGCCGCGCGGCGCGCGCGCATCCTCGCGAGCCTGGGCGCGGAGCCGGGCTCGCACACCTACAAGACCGCGCTCGAGGCGTACGACTGTCTGCCCGTCGAGTTCCTGTTCCCCGCCGAACAGGCCGATGCCGCGCGCTGCATCGCGCGCATCGTCGCCGCCGCCGAGCGCCGCAAGCTCGAGGTCGCCACGGTCGCCGACGCGACGAACCGCTCGTTCTTCGTCTCGATCGCGCTGCCGCGCCACTCGTACGAGGAGCGCATCCGCGACGAGCTCGACGTGTTGTTCGAGCGCGAGCATGGCGCGCACCACATCGAGCACCGCACCTCGTTCCTCGACGACGACCTGGCGCTCGTGCACTTCTTCTGCGGCTGCGACGGCGAGCTCGACCTGGCGCGCCTCGGCAAGCTCGAGGCCGAGGTCGCCGCCGTCGTGGAGCGCTGGGAAGACCGCTTCGAGGCGGCGCTGCTCGCCGATCAGCCGTCCGACCGCGGGCTGCGCCTGGCCGACGCGTACGCCGACGCCTTCCCGGAGTCGTATCGCGTGGTCACGTCCGCGTCCGAGGCCGTGCTGGACGTGTCGCACCTCGAGCGCCTGCACGGCGGCGACTCGCCCGTCGAGCTCGGGCTCGACTTCGCCACCGCCTACGGCGACGCGCACACCCACCGGCTGAAGATCTACCTGCGCGAGCGGCCCTATCTCACGGCGCTGCTCTCGGTCGTGCACCAGTTCGGCGTGCGCGTCATCGACGCCACTTCGACCGAGGTTCGTGCGCTCGCGAAGCCGTCGCTGTGGATCGTCTCGTTCCGCATCGAGCCGATGGCGCCGGGCGCGAGCGCCGCGGGCAAGGTCGAGGCGCGCGCGCTCGACGGTTTGCGCGCCGCGCTGTCCGGCCGCGTCGACAGCGACGACTTGAACCGGCTGATCGTCGGCGCCGAGCTCGACTGGCGCTCCGTCGACGTGCTGCGCGCGTACCTCGAGTTCGCGCGCCAGATCGGCCAGGCGCCGCGCGGCTCGGCCGCGCGCGACGCGCTGGTGCGTCACCCCGAGGCCGCGCGCGCGTGCGTGCGTCTCTTCCGCGCCTACTTCGACCCGGCGCTCGAGGCGGGCCGCGCCGCCGAAGTGGCCGACGCCGAACGCGCGCTCGCCGCCGCGCGCGAGCCCATCCCGAATGCAGCCGACGACCGCGTGTTCGCGCTGCTCGAGAACCTGCTCGCGGCGACGCTCCGCACCAGCTTCTTCGCGGGAGCGCCTGCGGGTCCCCACGAGGTCGCGCTGAAGCTCGGGTCGGGCAAGGTGCGCGGCCTGCCCCCGCCCGCGCCGTGGGTCGAGATCTTCGTGCACTCGTGCGAGCTCGTGGGCGTGCACCTGCGCGGCGGCCCGGTCGCGCGCGGCGGGCTGCGCTGGAGCGACCGCCCGCAGGACGTGCGCTCCGAGGTGCTCGCCCTGTGGCGCACGCAGATGGTGAAGAACGGGCTCATCGTACCGGCGGGCGCGAAGGGCGGCTTCGCGCTGCGCCGTCCGCCCGAGGATCCCTCGGCGGCGCGCGCCGAAGCCGACCGCCTGTACGCGCGCTTCGTGTCGGCGCTCCTGCGCGTCACCGATGACGTCCGCGACGGCGCGACATCGACACCGCCTGGTGTAGTCCGGCGCGACGGCGACGACCCGTATCTGGTCGTCGCAGCCGACAAGGGCACCGCGCACCTCTCCGACGTCGCGAACCGCAAGGCCGCGGAGCACCGCTTCTGGCTCGGCGACGCGTTCGCCAGCGGCGGCAGCAACGGCTACGACCACAAGCGCGAAGCGATCACCGCTCGCGGCGCGTGGCTGTGCGCGCGGCGCCATTTCGCGGAGCTCGGGCGCGACCCCGACGCGGATGGCTTCACCGCGGTGGGCATCGGCGACATGTCGGGCGACGTCTTCGGCAACGGGCTCCTGCTCATGCCGAGCGCGAAGCTCGTGGCGGCGTTCGACCACCGGCACGTGTTCGTGGATCCGGACCCCGATCCCGAGCGTGCGTTCGCGGAGCGGAAGCGCCTGTTCGCGCTGCCCCGCTCGTCGTGGGCCGACTACGCCCGCGACGCGCTCTCCGCCGGCGGCGGCGTGTGGGAGCGCGGCGCGAAGCGCATCGCGCTGTCGGCCGAGGCCCGCCGCGCGCTGGGCTGCAAAGCCGACAAGCTCTCGGGCGAGGAGCTCGTGCGCGCCGTGCTGCGCGCGCCGGTCGACTTGTTGTGGAACGGTGGCATCGGCACGTACGTGAAGTCGTCCGCCGAGACGCACAGCGACGTTGCGGACCGCGCGAACGACGCCGTGCGCGTCGACGCGCGCGAGGTGCGCGCGAAGATCGTCGCCGAGGGTGGCAACGTCGGCTTCACGCAGGCCGCGCGCGTCGAGTTCGCGCTCGCGGGCGGGCGCATCGACACCGACGCCATCCACAACGCCGGCGGCGTCGCGCTGTCGGATCACGAGGTGAACTTCAAGATCCTGCTCGCGCCGCGCGTACAGTCGGGCGCGCTGTCGGACGCGGAGCGCAGCGAGGTGCTGCGCGCGTGCGCCGAACCGGCCGACCTGGCCGTGCTCGAGAGCTGCGAGAGCCAGAGCCGCGCGCTGTCGCTCGAGCTGGCGCGAGCGGCGCGCGACCCCGAGCGCTTCGCGCAGGCGGCCGATCAGCTCGTCGCTCGCGCCGAGCTCGACCCCGCGCTCGAACGGCTGCCGTCGCGCGAGTCGCTGCGCGCGCGCGGCTGGACGCGGCCCGAGCTCGCCGTGCTGCTCGGCTACACCAAGCGCATGTGCAAGGCGGCGCTCGCACCGGCGGGGCCGCCCGCACACCCGCTCGTGACGGCGCTCTTCCGCGCGTACTTCCCCGCTGCGCTCGCCGAGCGCTTCGCGGCCGAGCTCGACGGCCATCCGCTGCGCGCGGCGATCGGCGCGACGTGTCTCGTGAACCACGTGATCGACCGCGCGGGAGTCACGCTCGTACCCGAGCTCACGCGCGCGCTCGGCGCGTCGCTGTGCGAGGTGCTGTGCGCGTGGTACGCGGCCGAGCGGCTGATCGGCGCCGAAGCCGCGCGCGCCGCCGCGCCCGCGGGCGACCCCGGCGTGGAAGACGCGGTCGCGCAGGCCGGTGCGCTCGCGTTCGCGCTCGACGGCCGCGCGCTGCTCGACGGCGACGACGCGCGCCGCCGCGCCGAGGGCGTCGCCGCGCTGCGCGACGCGCTCTCCGCCCACGCGCTGCCCGCGCTCGTGCGCGCGCTGCCTGCGGTCGCCGTCGCCGAACGGTGTCGGGTGCCGGTTGCGCGCGCGCTCGAGGTCTGGAACGAGCTCGGCGCGCGCACGCGCGTGCAGTTCGTGCAGGAGCGGCTCACGCAGGTCGAGCTCGGCGACGGCTGGAACCGCGTCGGCGCCGCCGCGCTCGGGATCGAGATGAGCCGCGTCCTCGTCGAGCTCTGCGAGCGCGAGCTCGCGAAGGGCGCCGCCCGCCGCGGCGCGCGCACGCGCGCCGAGCTCGACGGCGCGCTCGCCGCCGTCGACGAGATCGCCGCGCAGATCGACGGCGGCTCCCGCAGCCTCGCCCCGCTTCTGGTGCTGTCGCAGCGAATTCGGCGCCTGTGCTAGGGTCCGCGCCGGAGAGGTGCCAGAGTGGTTGAACGGGGCGGTCTCGAAAACCGTTGTGCCCTTACGGGTACCGGGGGTTCGAATCCCCCCCTCTCCGCCAGGTTGACTACGCTCGGCTTCGCCTCAGATTGACTTCGCTCGGCTTCGCCTCGCTGCGCGCGCCTGTGGCGCTTGCGGGCCTCGCTCGGGGCGGCCCTCGCTCGGCCGTCTTCGACGCTGGCGAGTAGCGCGAAGACTCGGAGCAGGACTGTGCGCGCCTGCGGCGCTTGCGGGTAGCTCGAAGACTCCGCCTGCGTGGCGCTGGCGCAGGGTTACTGCTGCCAGCGGCCTTCGAAGCGGAAGGTGTCGCCGGATTTGCGGAGGATCATGCGTTCTTCGTCTTGGGTGCGGAAGCGGCCGGTGGGGTCTTTGAAGGCGTAGCTGACGACGAGGCGGAGGTAGACGAGGTCGGCGGAGGAGCGCTCTTCGTCGACGGAGGCGGCGAGGAGGCGGAAGGCGTCGCGGGTCGACCAAGTGCCGGCGAGCTCGCTGGGCAGGTCGCGGAAGCCGAGCGACTGGAAGAGCGCGGAGTCATGAGTCGCCTGCGCGCGCAGCCAGTCTTCGACGAAGCGGCGGACGGGCGGCTCGAGCTCGAAGCCGTCGGCGCTCGGCGCGGACGCGGCGGGATCGGGCGCGGCGGGGACCGCGCTGCTCGGCGGCGCGTTCTGCGGGCGCACGATCACGACGGTGGTCGTCGGCGCGGGCTTCGGCGCGTCGAGCACCGGGATCGGCGCGGGCCTCGCCGGCGCAGCTGCCGGCGGAACGGGCGCCGGCGCGGCTCGTGTCAACACCGGGAGCGGCGCGGGTGCGGGCGCCGGAACGGGCACGGGCGCCGGCGCGGGCTCGCGCGCGATCACGGCGGGGGAGGGAGCAGCCGGCTGGGCCGGCGGCAGCGGGCGCGCGGGCGGCTCGGCGGGGCGGCGCTGCGGCGCCGCGGTGTGGGCCGGCGACGGCGCAGGCGCGGCGAGTGGCGCGTGCTGACGCATTTCGGTGTAGGCCCAGCCGCCGGCGACGAGCGCGGCGATCGCGCCCGCGGCGAGGCCCGCGAGCAGCGACGGGCCGTGCAGGCCGCGGCGCTTCCGCACCGGCGTCATGAGCGGGATCTGGATCGGGCGCGGCGGCGTTCCGGACGCGCCCGTGCCCGGCGCGCCGAACGCGGATCCGCCGAACTCGAGCGGCGGCGGAGCCGGAGCGGCTGCGGCGGGCGCCGGCGCCGACGGCGGCTCGGCGGGCGGGTCGTCGCCGAGCAGGTCGGCGAACGAGTCCTCCGCAACTTCGGGCGCGGCTGCAGCGGAAGGCGGGGCAGGCGCGAGCGCGGGCGCCGCGTTCGTCTCGAACACGAGTGGCAGCTCGGGTGCGCTCGGGTCGGGCTTCGCGGGCTCGGGCGGCGCGGCGCGCGCGGCGGCGAGCTCCGCGAGCGCGGAGTCGATCGCCGCGTTCGAGTGCGCCGTCGTCTCGAGATCGAGCGAGAACGACGCCTCCAGCGGATCGGGCTCGGCTGCCGCCGCCGCCGCAGGTGCGGGCGTCGGCGCCAGGCTCGGCGGCGGCGTCATGGTGAGGTCCGGGGGCTCGAGCGACAGATCGGGCTCGGGCGGCTTCGGCGGCGAGGGCAGCTCGAGCTCGAGCGCGACCTCCGGCGCCTGCTCGATCGCGTCGGGCGTGATCGCCTCGGCCGGCACGTCGACGACGATTGCCGTCGCGTTGTCGGGCCCGCCGTTCGAGTTCGCGCGGTCGACGAGGAGCCGCACGGTCTCCTCGGCGGGGTGGCCGGTGAGCACGGCCTTGAGCGCGCGCTCGGGCACGGGCGCGTGGATGCCGTCGGAGCAGAGCAGGAAGCGGTCGCCCGCGCGCAGGTCGACGCGCACGACTTCGACGGCGACGTCGGGCGCCTGGCCGATCGCGCGCGTCAGCTCGTGGCGGCGCGGGTGCATCTCGACGTCCTCGGGCGCGATCACGCCGATCTCGATCCACTCCGCCATGAGCGAGTGATCGCGCGACAGTTGCTCGAGCGCGCCGCCGCGCAGCCGGTAGCAGCGGCTGTCGCCCACCCACGCGAGCCACACGCCGCGCGTGCCGGGGCCGAACAGCAGCGCGACCGCGGTCGTGCCCATCCCTTTCAGCTCGGCGTTCGACAGCGCGGCCGAGTAGACCTCCTCGTTCGCGAGCTCGAGCCCGCGGCGCAGCCGCTCCTCGGGCGTGCCGTGCGGATCGCGGAAGATCCGCCCGAGCGTGTCGATGCACAGCTTCGCGGCCTTCTCGCCGCCGCGGTGCCCGCCCATGCCGTCAGCCACGATCGCCAGGCGCTCGTTCGAGACGTTGCTGAGCAGCGCCGCCGAATCCTGGTTCTCGGGCCGCACGCGGCCGGGGTCCGACAGCGTCGCGAAGACGAGCTTCGCGGTATCGAGCGGCTGGGGCTCGTTCGCGTCGGCCGGCATTCACTCCTTATCGACCGAACTTCGCTCCGCTTCGCCTCAGATGCGCACGGTTCGCCAGTGCCCCGCCCGGAAGCGCAGGATCCAGCACAGGCCCAGGGCGAGCACGTAGCAGAGCTCGCCGAGCCAGGCGCCGAAGACGCCACCGCGCAGCCAGATGGCGAACGTCGCGACCGCCGCGATGCGCAGCGTCCACGCGAGCGTGGACTGCACCACGAACGGCCAGCGCGTGTCACCTGCGCCGCGCAGCGCGCCGCTCGCGACGATGCCGACGGCGTCGACGATCTGGAAGAACGCGCCCAACGCGAGCAGCGGCCGGCCGAGCACGAGGAATTCCGGATCGCGGCTGAACACGCCGAGCAGCAGGTCGGGCACCGACAGGAACAGGGCGGCGATCACGGCCGTCAGCATGAGCGCGAGCGACAAGCTCGTGCGGTAGCTGCGCTCCGCCGCCGCGACGTCGTTCGCGCCTAGGTAGCGGCCCACGAGCGTGCCGCACGCGATCGAGATCGCGAACGCTTGCATGAACGACAGCGCCAGCAGCTGCAGCATCGCCTGGCTCGCGGCCATCGATGCGTCGCCCATTCGCGCCACGATCGAGCCGAAGATCGCGAACGTGGTCATGTCGAGCAGCCACTGGCCGCCGATGGGCGCACTCGTCCGCACGAAGCGCACCACCGCTTCGCGGTGCGGCGCGACGGGGCGCGTGTGGTACTTCTTGCGCACGCTCTTGCGCATGACCGCGCCGAGCATCATCGCGGAGTACGTCCAGCTGCCGATCGACTGCGCGATGCCGGCGCCCAGCACGCCGAGCCCGGGCATGCCGAGCCTCCCGAAGATCAGCCCGTACGCGAACACCAGGTGCACCGCGACGTCGGCGAACGTCGCATAGAGCGGCGTGCGCGTGTCGCCGATGCCGCGGAAGAACGAGATCAGCGCGATGTTGAACACGATCGCCGGACCCGCGGGCAGGCGTCCCCAGCCGTAGCCGATCGCGCCGGCCTGCATCTCGGGCGACGGGCCGATCCAGTGCACGAGCAGCGGGAACACGAACGCCATCGCCGCCACCCACACGGTCATCATCGGCACGAGCAGCCACACCGCCTGCCAGATCCACGGGCCACAGCGCTCGGGCTCGCCCGCGCCGTCGTGGCGTGACACGAAGGACTGCACGCCCTGCGCGGTGCCGTTGAACGGCGTGAACAGCGTCCAGATCCACAGACCCGCGAAGCCGGCGGCGCCGAGCTGCGCGGTCGACAGATGGCCGAGCATGGCGGTGTCGACGACCTGCATCAGCGTCTCGACGATCGTGGAGAGCACGACCGGGTAGGCGAGCGCCGCCACCTCGGCCATGCCACCGCGCGCGGCGTCCGAAGTGTCTCGAAGTGTCTCGGTTCCTGCCGTCATGACTGAAATCGCCTCTAGAAGTGCCGAAGGCCGCGGTCGCTCTGCGCGTCCGCGGCCTCCGGTGCGAGCCCAGTCAGGGCGTCGTCAATCTGGGGCGGACACGCGTGTCCCTTGTGGACCGTTCCCATCCCGCTTGCGGAACGAGATCGATCCCGTTCGAAGCGAGGGGCGCACGACAGCGACACTGCTCATCTTTGGCGCCTCCTCTTCGAGTGGGTTCCCCGGATCGCGGGCACTTTATATCCCGCCGCCCTCGGAGGCGCAAGCGCGGCGTTTCCACTCGCGCCCGCCGAATGCCGAAACGAAGGGCCGAAGTGGCCCCCCACCCCTTCGCCCAGTGGCTGCTCTGGGAAGAGCAGGCCAATTTCGCGGGCTTCCGCACGACCACCGGCGCAGTCGCGCTGGAAGTCGCGGCCGTGCCGCGCGCCCAGCTCGTGGTGGAGACGGCGCCGGATGCTCCGCGCGAGCTCTTGGCGCGCTTCCTCGACGGCCAGCGCGTGCTGCTGCCGAAGCACCCGCGCAACCGCGACGCTTCGGTGGCGTTTTCGAGTGCGCCGGCGGTCGCGCACTGGAAGGCGCGCTTCACGTCGTCGCGCACGATGGTCGTCGAAGACGGCGGGCGCCCGTTCGCGCTGAAGCTCGCCACGAGCCATCCCCACACCGATGTGTGTCAGCCCGAGAAGACGCGCATGGCGGCCGAGGTCGAAGAGGCGCTGCGCTTCGCCGCGCACGTGCACGCGGTGGACGCGCGGCTCGGCGCCGATCCGCAGCTCATCGTGCTGACCGAGTCGATCGGCGTGCGCGTGCGCGACAGCGAGACCGGCTTCCTCGTGCGCGACCTGGCGCCGCTCCGCGACGGGAGCTTCTATCTGCCCGCGTTCAGCATCCCGTTCGTGGGGCGCGCGCTCGCCGCGCTGGCGCAGCGCGAGTTCGCGGCGTTCTGGGCCGACGCCTACGCCGAGCCCGTCGGCCGCGCGAAGGCGCGCCTCCTCGCGCGCTACGGCCTGCAGTACGTCACGCCGAACCCGCAGAACATCCTCGTGCAGCTCGACCGGCGGCTGCGCCCGACGGGCGCGATCGTGCTGCGCGATCTCGCCGACACCGATTTCGTGACCGACGCGCGCGGGGGCGGCGCCGCGTGGACGCGCATGACCGCGAAGCTCGCCCCCGAGACGGCGAACTCGTTCTGGGCGTTCGACGAGGTCCCCGACTCGCCCGTCGGCGCCGAGACGCTCGCGCACTGGTACGCGCGACACGACCGCGCATACGTGGCCGAGCTGCGCGCGCAGCGCGGCCTCGCGGGCTGCCGGAGCCTGGAGGCGCTCGAGCGCGAGCTCGCCACCGCGGCGTAGAATCCGCGCCATGGCGGGCTCGAACGCGGCCGTCGTCCGCGTGCGGCTCACGAATTCCGCGGAGCGCTGGGTGCGCAAGCAACACCCGTGGCTCTACGCCGAGAGCATCCGCGAGCAGAGCCGCGTGGCTGAGGCCGGCGACCTCGCCGTCATCTACGACCGGCGCGGCAAGCAGATGGCGCTCGGCCTGTTCGACCCCGACTCGCCGATCCGCATCCGCGTGCTGCACCGCGGCGGCCCGCGCGTGCTCGACCGCGAGCTCTTCGCCGAGCGCCTGCGCGCGGCCGCGGCGTTGCGCGCCGGCCTCGGGGCCGGGAACACGACGGGCTACCGGCTCGCGAACGGCGAGAGCGACGGGTTGCCCGGCCTCGTCGTCGACCTCTACGCGGGCACGTGCGTCGTGAAGCTCTACACCGCTGCGTGGCGGCCGCACCTCGACGAGATCGTCGCGGCGCTGCACTCCGTGGCCGCGCCCGAGCGCATCGTGCTGCGCCTGGCGCGCGCGGTGGCACCGGCGCTCGCCGCGCACGGGCTCGCCGATGGCGCCGTGCTCGCGGGGCCGCCGCTCGACGGCGCCGTCGAGTACCGCGAGCTCGGGCTGCGCTTCCGCTGCGACCCCGCGCACGGCCAGAAGACGGGCGCGTTCCTCGACCAGCGCGAGAACCGCGCGAGCGTCGCCGCCCGCGCGCGCGGCAAGTCGGTGCTCGACGCGTTCTGCTACGTGGGCGGCTTCTCGCTGCACGCGGCGCGCGGCGGTGCCGCGCGCGTGCTGTCGCTCGACGCGAGCAAGGTTGCGTTGGACGAGGCGCGCGCGAACTTCGCGGCGAACCGCGACGCGCCGGGCGTGGCGGCCTGCGCGCACGAGCTCCTGCAGGGCGACGCGTTCCAGGCGCTCGCGGAGCTCGCTGGCGCCGGGCGCCGCTTCGAGCTCGTGGTGCTCGACCCGCCCGCTCTCGCGCACCGCAAGGAGGACGTGCCCGGCGCGCTCGCGGCCTACGCGCGGCTGGCGGAGCTGGGCGCGCGCCTCCTCGCGCGCGGCGGGCAGCTGGTCGCCGCCTCGTGCTCGGCCCGCGTGACCGCAGACGACCTGGCGGGCGCCCTACACGCAGGTGTGACGCGCGCCGGTCGGGTCCTGCGCGAGGAAGAGCGCAGCGCCCACGCGGTGGATCACCCGGTCACCTTCCCGGAGGGCGCCTATCTCAAGTGTCTCTTCCTGCGCGAGGACTGAGCCGCTAGGCTCATGCCGAGGGGGGAGACCATGCGCTGGTTCGCGCTCACGACCGCGCTCGCGTTCGCCGCTGCCGCGGCTCCGCGCGCCGCGCTCGCCGACGACGCCTCGGGGACGCACTACGAGATCGGGCTCGACATCTGGCTTTCCAGCGTCTCGGGTCGCATCGACTCGCCAGACGGCGAGACCACGTTCCGGGTCCCCTTCTCGCAGCTGAAGGATCACTTGAACGGCGCGCTCGCGATGTACGCGCGCGGCGATTGGGACGCGTGGTTCGCGCGCTTCGACGGCACGTACGCGTCGCTCGCCGGCGACGACATCGACAAGACCATCCGCCTCGGCCCGCGCGGCGGCATCGAGATCCCCGCGAGCGTGAAGGCGAGCCTGGTCGAGTGGATCCTGCAGCTGGAGGGCGGCCACCAGCTGTTCGAGTTCGGCAGCTTGTTCTCGAACCGGCCGACCGACACGCGCCGCTTCACGGGTGAGGTGTACTTCGGCGCGCGCTACTGGGCGATGGATCCGAAGATCCAGATCGGCCTGGGCGCGATTCACTTCCGCCTGGGCGACCGCGTCGACTGGGTCGACCCGTTCATCGGCGCGCGCTTCCACGTCGACCTGTCGAGCACGGTGTACATGGAGGTCGCGGGGGACGTCGGCGGCTTCGACATCGGCGGCTGGTGCTCGAAGTTCGCGTGGGGCCAGTCGACGGAGATCGCCTGGCGCTTCGCGGACAGCTGGGTCACGCACATCGGCTACAAGTTCCTGGACTACGACAGGAGCAGTGGCCTCCAGGACGAGAAGATCCAGACGCGCGGGCCCTACATCGACCTCGGGTTCCGCTTCTAGGCGGGCGTGCGGCCGTGTGGGAGAAGCACGGATCGAGGCCGATTCCGTTCGCCGCGTTCGTGCGCCGCTTCGCGAGTCACTTCGCCGTCGCGGGCGCAATGGTGCTCTTCTCGCTCGGCGCCGGCATCGCGGGCTACGAGTACTTCGAGAAACTGTCGCTGCCCGACGCGTTCCTGAACGCGGCGATGCTGCTCGGCGGGATGGGTCCCGTGAACAACCCGCAGACGCTGGGCGGCAAGCTCTTCGCCGGCTGCTACGCGCTGTACGCCGGGGTGCTCTTCCTGGCGATCGCCGCCGTCGTCCTCGGCCCGGTGGTGCACCGGATCTTGCACCGGTTCCACTGGGACGAGGACGAGGACAGGCCTCGCTAGGGGGCGTCGCTACACCGGCCCCGCGCAATCCATCTGGCACTCGGTGTTCCAGCTGTCGCAGCCAGTGAGTGCCGAGATCAGGTCGCTGCGGTTGCTGGCGCGGTTCTCGAGCGTGCCCACGTGCACTTCCGAGCGACAGCTCTTCA
Source organism: Myxococcota bacterium (assembly GCA_035499075.1). Classification (GTDB taxonomy): domain Bacteria; phylum Myxococcota_A; class UBA9160; order SZUA-336; family SZUA-336; genus VGRW01. The sequence goes on from DATJZN010000023.1 coordinate 98,367, forward strand.
CCTGGTCGGCGCTGATCTCGGCGGCGCAGGCCAGGTCGAGGAACGCCTCCTGGCGCGAGATCTGACCGGCCTGGCACGCCGCATTCAGCTTCGCCTGTTTCTTGCACGCCGACGCCGCGAGCTTGCACGCGGCGGCGCACTGCTTCGTGCCGCCCGCGCCGTTCAGCTCGAAGTAGTTCGGGTCCTGCATCTGGCCGACGACGTCGATCGCGCCGCACACGGTGTCGTTCACCGGGTTGCCGAAGCCCAGCTTGAACCCGGCGAAGGCCGCGGTCGCCAGCGTGAGGCTGGCCACCGCGGCGAGAGTGACTCGCCAGTGTTTCACGGTGCCGGTACTCCGAGATTCTGGCAGTCCTGGACACACGACATCGTCCAGTCGCTGCAGTTGCCGACCGCGGTCACGAGATCGTCGTGCAGGCTCTTGCGGTTCGTGATGGTCTCGCCCACGAACTCGGCCTTGCACGCCTTTGCCTCGGCCCCGCTGAGCTGGAGCAGGCACGAGGCGACCTCGTAGTCGCCCTGGCGCGCGGTGATGTCGTCCAGGCACGCCCAGTTCCGCTTGGACACGCGCACGCACTGGGCCCCGGCCACCTTGCACGCGGCGACGCACGCCTTGATCGGCTCCGCCGGACCGCGCGAGGCGAAGAAGTTCGGGTCCTGCAGCATGGTGGTCGCGTCGATCGGACCACACGAGTTCGGGTCCTGCGGGTTCACGTACACGAAGCCGGCCTCCGCGCGCACCGCGAAGCTGAGGGCCGAGAGAAGCACCAGACCGAGAAACGAATGACGGGTCATGAAAGAAACCTCCCGCGGCACACATCGTGACGGGCGGCCACAGCCTTTAGTCGCAGCGCGAACTCGGCGCGCGTGGCGGCGCGCCGAGCGGGTAAGCTAGGCGGACCGAGAGGTCCCCCGGAGATGAAGCTTCCCGACCGCGCCACCCTGGCGCAGGCGCTGCGCGTGCGGCGCAACCAGATCTGGCTCGCGGTCTTCGCGCTGTTGCTCGCGTTCCGGATCGCGCTGCCGTACGCACTGCGTCCGATCATCGTGAGTCAGGCGGACCAGGCGCTCGTGGGCCGCATCGCGCTCCGCGACATGGACCTGTCGCTGATCCGCGGCGGTGTCACCCTCCGTGGGCTCGAGGTGTACAGCGACGAGCTGCCGCCGCCGGGCTCGCCACCGCCCGCGGAGGCGAAGCCGCCGCTGTTCTCGGCGCAGCGGTTGTGGGTGCAGATCAGCTGGCTCGAGCTCGTGGTGAAGACGATCGAAGTGAAGAGCTTGGAGCTCGACGACTTCGTCGTCCGGCTCGATCGACTGAAGGACGGGCTCGTGCTGCCGAAGCCCGTGCCGAGCCCCGAGCCCGAGAAGCCCGAGCCCGCGAAGCCGGACACGAGCTCGCCGTGGGGCTTCGCCGCCGACGCGATCGCGCTGCAGCGCGGCCAAGTGCACTTCCGCGACTACACGGTCGGCGAGGCGCCGCAGCGCTTCGACCTGCAGATCCCCGACCTGGCCGCGCGGCAGCTCTCGCTGCGCTTCGCTCCGGGCGGGAACGCGCCCGGTCACATCGCGATCGAGGCCGACATCGGCGATGGCCGGATCGGCTACGAGGGCGACATCGAGCAGAAGGAGGCCGGGCCCGCCGCGCACTCGAAGATCACGCTGGCGAACCTGCCGATCGGCGGCGTGCGCGTCTATCTCAAGATGTTCGGCTGGAGCGATCTGGCAGGCACGCTCGACGCGCACATCGACCACCGCTTCGAGACCGGTGGCAAACACGAGGTGGGCGGCGACGTGTCGCTCTCGAACGTCGTGGTGCGCGTGCCCAAGCGCGACGCGCCCGCGCTGTCGTTCGACAAGCTCGCCGTGGTGCTCGACAAGATCGACGTCGTGGGCCAACACGCATCGGTGTCGGACGTGACCTTGTCGGGCGCGCACGTGCTGGTCGACCCCAAGGCGAAGCTGCCGCTGCCCGTGCTCGAGCCGCCCGCCGCGGCCGCGGAGCCGGCGCCGCCTGCGACTCCCGCGTCTGCGCCGGCGGTGCCTGCGAAGCCGTGGACCTGGCAGCTCGCGCGCGCGCGGCTCGTCGGCACCGAGGTCCAGCTGCTGGGCGGGCCCGAGCCGCTGCCGCTGCGCGTCGACGCCGAGGTGCGCACGATCGCGGACCCGGCGCAGGGCAGCTCGCCCGTGTCGCTGTCGGTGCACGAAGGCGACGGCGCGCTCGACGTGAGCGGCGACCTCGTGCTCGCGCCGCTCGGCTTCCACGGCAAGGTGACGCTCGCCGACTTCGCGCTCGCGCCGCTCGCGCTGCGCGCGCCCGCGCCCGGCGCGGAGCTCTTGCGTTCCGCGCGCGCTCGTGCCGACCTCGCCGTCGACCTGGCGCCGGGCGGCGCGGGCAGCCCGCCGCCTGCGGACCTGCGCGTCGCAGGGACGGTCGGCCTCGCCGACCTGCAAGTCGGGCGCGAGAACGAGAAGGACTTCGACGCCAGGTGGAAGGACCTGTCGATCCGCCTGCGCGAGCTCAAGGTCTCGCCCGCGCTCGGCGGCGATCCCGCTCGACCGCGCGCCATCGCAGCGAGCGTGGAGCGAATCGACCTGGTCGAGCCCGCGGTGTTCGTCACGCGCACGGAGCAGGGGATCGTGCTGCCGAAGCTCGGCGCGGCGACCGGCGGGGCCGTGGAGCCCGCGCCCGCGCCCCCGCAGCCTGCCGCCGGCGCGCCGCCTCCCGCGATCGACGTGAAGCTCGACAAGCTCAAGCTCGCGCACGGCAAGGCGACGCTCGCCGACCGCGTCGCGAAGCCGTTCTTCGACGCGCGCGTCGAGCAGCTCGACGCCATCGTTTCGAAGCTGCGCTGGCCGCCGCCGCAGATCGACGCGTTCGTCGTCGACCTGAAGGGCTTACACGGTGCGGTGTTGCACGTGCACGGCGGCCTGGCCAAGGATCGCTCGCGTGTGCGCGCCGAGCTCGACGGCCTGCCGCTCGCGCCGTTCAACCCGTACGTCACGCCGAGCGGCTACTCGGTGTCGAACGGCACGCTGTCGCTCAACGCGCGCGCGAACCTCGAGGGCGACAGGTACGACTCGAACACCGACGTGACGATCCACGACCTCGATGTCGGCGGCGCCGAGGGCGAGGCGCTCTTCGAGGAGAACTTCGGCATCCCGCTCTCGATGGCCATCGGCCTGCTGAAGGACACCGAGGGAGTGATCAGCCTCTCGGTGCCCGTCGCGGGCGACCGCGCGGGCGCACGGGTGGGGCTGTCGAGCCTGGCCGGCCAGGCGCTGCGCAAGGCGCTGATGGGTGCGCTGGCGTCGCCGCTGAAGCTGCTCGGCGTGGGCGCGAGCGGCGATAAGCTCGATTTGAAGCCCGAGCCCATCGAGTTCCTGCCCGGCTCCGCCGAGCCGAGCGAAGCCGGCCGCGCGCGGATCGACAAGATCGCGGAGCTCATGTCCGCGTCGCCGGGCATCGCGCTCACGCTGCACGGTGGCACCTCCGCCGACGACGAGCGCGCGCTGCGCGAGCGCGCATTGCTCGACGAGCTCGAGAAGACCACCGGCCTGCGCGCGCTCGGAAACATCGGCGAGATGGGCACGCGCCGCGCCGTGCGCCAGAACCTCGAAGCCCGCGCAGCGGGCAAGACACCCGACGCGCTGACTCCTGACCAATCGGCCTGGCTCGAAGCGAAAGTCGCGAGCGAGACACTCGCTGCAGGCGCGCTCGACGAGCTGGGCCAGAAGCGCGCGGAGACGCTGGCGAGCGCGCTGCGCGACTCTCACGGCCTCGGAGCGGACCGCATCACCGTCGGTGAGCTCGCGGCTGCCGGCAGCCTGCCCGTTCCCGGCGTCGCCATTGCACTCGGAACGCGCAAGTCGCCCTAGCTACACATAAGTGCGTACAGTGATCCCGGTCACGAGTTCTCTCGTGGGGAACATCACGCAATTTCCGACGCTGCTCCCCGATACTTCTCGTATGGGGAAGCAGGGAAATGCACGGGTGGCAGTGGTGGTATTGCCGTTGATGCTGTGGAGCGCCCCGGTCCTGGCAGGGACCGCGACGCAAGGAGGTAGAAGCGCCACGAGCGCTGGAGAAGCCGTGGACGTCATCGCGAAGACGAACGCACCGCCGACGGAGGCGCCCGCGGCCTTCGACGACGGCTCGAACGGCTTCGTCGACGACGACACACACAGCCTGGACCGCGCCACCTTCGACGAGGTCGAAGGTGCCGACGAGGGCCTCGGCCCGCTGTACAACGCACAGTCTTGCCGCGAATGTCACCAAGCTCCGGTCTCGGGGGCGGCGAGTCAGACCACCGAGCTCCGCGTCGGTCACGACGACCGCCGCGGCAACTTCGTGAATCCAGACCTGCCGATGGGCGATGGCAGCACCGTCGTGCACGCGCGCTCGCTCGTGAACGACCGCTCCATCTGCCCGAGCGCCGAGTTTCCGGACCTGACGGGGCAAGAGCACACGCCGGCGAGCGAGAACGTGCGCACGTTGCGCGCGTCGCTCAACACGCTCGGCGACGGCTTCGTCGAGGCCGTTCCGTCGAGCACCTTGCGTGCGATCGCCAACCAGCAGTGCAGCTCCACGCGCGGGGCGATCTGCGGCAAGGCGATCACGGTGCCGGTGGGTGAAGCCGGCGGCGCGCTGCGCGTGGGTCGCTTCGGCTGGAAGAACCAGCACGCGAGCCTGCTCTCGTTCTCGGCAGACGCCTATCTGAACGAGATGGGAGTCACGAACGCGCTGCAGCCGAACGAGGTCGCGACGCTGTGCGACGCGATCCAGGACCCGGAAGACACGATCGGCAAGGATGGGCTCGGCGACATCGACCGGTTCGCGCGCTTCATGCGCGCGAGCAAAGCGCCGCCGCGCTACGACGCCCTCGCGAACAGCGCGGACGGCCTGGCGGGCTCGGACGTGTTCGACAAGATCGGCTGCGGCACGTGTCACGTGCGCACGCTGGTCACCGCGCCGGCGGGCTCGGTGCTGAACGCGGGGACGCTCACGGTTTCCGACGCCGTCGGAAACAAGATCATCCACCCGTTCAGCGACTTCCTCCTGCACGACATCGGCACCGGCGATGGCATCGTGCAGAACGGAGGTCAGAGCACGGCCAACCTGCTGCGCACCGCACCGCTCTGGGGCGTGCACGTGCGCGGCCGGCTGATGCACGACCTGCGCTCGCTCAACTTCGACGACGCGATCGCGCGCCACGGAGGCGAGGCGCGCGGAGTGACGTCGCGGTACAACGCGCTCAGCTCGGACGACCAGAGGCGGCTCAAGGCGTTCTTGGGCTCGCTGTGAGCGAAGCGCTCAGCCCCCGCCGATCTGTGGGAGAAAGTGGACTTCGGTGTCGGGGCTGAGCCGCTCGAACAGCGCCTCGCCGTTGGGGATCACCTCGCCGTCCAGGGCGATCGCGGTCCCCTCGGCGAGGCGCGCCTCGAGCGCGGGCCAGCGCGCGTAGAGCGCGCGCAAGAGCTCGCGCACGTCGCGCGCGTCCACGTCGAGCGACTCCGCGCCGTCCGTGAACCGGCGCAGGCCCGGCGCGAAGACGACGTGCGCCAACTCAGCTCGCGGCGTCGAGCAGCGCCAGCAGCTTCGGCGGCGAGATCGGCAGCTCGCGCACGGCGACGCCCGCCGCGCGCTGCACCGCGTTCGTGACCGCCGCGAGTGGCGGCACGATCGGCGTCTCGCCGACGCCGCGCACGCCGTAGGGGTGCATCGGGTTGGGCACCTCGACGATGACGGTGTCGATCATCGGCAGATCGCTCGCGACGGGAATGCGGTAGTCGAGGAAGCCCGGGTTCTCGAGCGCGCCCTTCGCGTCGAACACGTACTCCTCGTTCAGCGCCCAGCCGATGCCTTGCACCGCGCCGCCCTGCATCTGGCCTTCCACGTAGCTGGGATGCACGGCCCGGCCGGCGTCCTGCACGGCGGTGTAGCGCAGCACCTTCACGGCGCCGGTCTCGCGGTCGATCTCGACGTCACAGATGTGTGTAGCAAAGCCGGGACCCGCACCGCGGGCCGTGAGCGACGCGCGGCCGGTGATCGGCCCGCCCGTCGCCGAGGCGCGGCCGGCGAGCTGCTTCAGGGTGAGCGGCTCGTGCTTGCCCTCGGCGCCGTTCGTCGCCACGGCGCGTCCATCCTGCCACGCAACGGCGTCGAGCTCGACGTCCCACGTCTTCGCGGCGCGCGCGCGCAGCTGGTTCACCACGTCGCGCGCGGCCTCGATCACGGCCATGCCGGTCGCGAACGTCACGCGGCTGCCACCGGTCAGGTCGCTGTAGCCGATCGACTCGGTGTCGGCGACGACGGGCCGCACCTGCTCGACGGGGATGCCGAGCTCCTCGGCCGCCATGAGCGCCATGGAGGCGCGCGAGCCGCCGATGTCGGGGCAGCCGGTCACCACGGTCGCGGAGCCGTCCTCGTTCAGCGCGACGTTCGCCGACGACGAGAGCCCGGCGTTGAACCAGAAGCCGGCCGCGACGCCGCGGCCCTGATTGGGGCCGAGCGGGGCGCGGTAGTGCGGGTGCGCCTTCGCGGCCTGGAGGCTCTCGACGAAGCCGATCGCGCGGTACTTCGGGCCGTACGTCGCCTGCACGCCCTCGTGCGCGGCGTTCACCAGGCGGAAGTCGATCGGGTCCATGCCGAGCGCGCGCGCGAGCTCGTCCATCACGGTCTCGGTCGCGAGCGCGGCCATGGGCGCGCCGGGCGCGCGGTAGGCGGCGACCTTGGGCTTGTTCACGACGACGTCCCAGCCCTCGATGCGCACGTTCGCGAGCTTGTACGGCGCGAACACGGTCATCATGCCGGCGTTCACGGGTGAGCCCTTGAACGCGCCCGCTTCGTACACGAGCACGGCCTCCGCGGCCGTGAGCGTGCCGTCGCGCTTCGCGCCCATCTTGACACGAACGTGTGTACCCGACGTGGGTCCCGTCGCGCGGAACACCTCTTCGCGCGTCATCACCATCTTCACCGGCCGGCCCGCCTTGCGCGACAACAGGATCGCGAGCGGCTCGAGGTACACGGTGGTCTTGCCGCCGAAGCCGCCGCCGATCTCGGTCGGCACGACCTTGATCGTGTCCGTGCCGACGCCGAGCACCTTCGCGCAGTACGCGCGCACCATGAACGGACCCTGCGTGCAGCAGAACACCACGGAGCGGCCGTCCTCGCCGGTGCGCGCGAGCACCGCGTGCGGCTCGATGTAGCCCTGGTGGACCATGGGCGTGCGGAACTCGCGCTCGATCACCACGTCGGCGGCGGCGAAGCCGGCCGCGAGGTCGCCGCGGCCCATCTCGCGCCGCGAGGCGACGTTGGTCGGCCCCTTGGGCAGCGGCTCGTCGCCGGTCGTGCGCATGTCGTCGTGCAGGATCGGCGCGTCCTTCGCGAGCGCCGCGTCGAGCGACAGGACGGGCGGCAGCACCTGCCAGTCGACCGCGATCCTCTTGCACGCCTCTTCGGCGATGCGCGAGCTGGTCGCGGCGACGGCCGCGACCGGGTGGCCGTGGTAGAGCGCCTTGCCGCGCGCCATCACGTTCGCGCCCAGGTCGTGGAAATCGGTTGCGCCGCCCTCGCCGCCGGCTTCGGAGCCTGCGGCCGCTGCCGGGAAGTCTGCGCCCGTGATCACCGCGTGCACGCCGTCCAGCGCCAGCGCCTTGGAGACGTCGATCGAGCGGATGCGCGCGTGCGCGTGCGGGCTGCGCAGCACCTTGCCCCACAGCATCCCGGGCAGCGAGTAGTCGGCGCCGAACTGCGCGCGCCCGGTCACCTTGTCGAGGCCGTCGTGTCGGATCGGCCGCGTGCCCACCTGCCGGAACTTCCGCTCGCTCATCGAGTCACTCCCCGCAGCTCCGCGGCGGTGTCGAGCACCGCGCGGATGATCTTGTCGTAGCCCGTGCAGCGGCACAGGTTGCCGGCGAGCCAGTAGCGCGCCTCTTCCTCGCTCGGATCCGGATTGCGCTCGAGCAGCGCTTTCGCGGCGACGATGAAGCCCGGCGTGCAGACACCGCACTGGAGCGCGGCGTGCTCGAGGAACTTCTGCTGCAGCGGGTGCAGCTCGGCGCCCTTGGCCACGCCCTCGATGGTCTCGACCGTGCGACCCGCGGCCTCGGGCGCGAGCACCAGGCAAGCGCACACGAGCCGGCCGTCCAGCACGACGGAGCACGCGCCGCAGTCGCCGGTGGCGCAGCCCTCCTTCGTGCCCGTCAGGTGGAGCTCCTCGCGCAGCACGTCGAGCAGGCTCTGCTCGGCCGAGCACAGGAACTCGGCGGGCTCGCCGTTCACGGTGGTGGAGACGTGCAGCTTCACGCGGTGGCTCCGTGCGCGCGCGCGCGCTCGAAGGCGGCGGTCGCCGCGCGGCGCGCCAGCACGCCCGCGACGCGCCGCCGGTACTCGGCGGTGCCGCGCTTGTCCGAGATCGGCCGCGCCGCGCGGCTGGCGGCCTCGGCGGCCGCGGCCAGCGCCGCCGCCTCACCGCGCGAGCCGACGAGCGCCGCGGCGGCTTCGGTCACCACCACGACGGTCGGCGCTACGGCGCCGAGGGCGACGCGCGCGCTCGTGCAGCGGCCGCTCGCATCGAGCGCGACGGCCACGCCCGCGCCCACGACGGCGATGTCCATCTCGGTGCGCGGGATGAAGCGCAGGTACGCGTCGCTCGCGCGCGCGGGCGGGCGGGGGATGCGGAAGCCCACGAGCAGCTCGCCCGGTCCGAGCACCGTCGCGCCGGGTCCCGTCGGGAAACGCTCGACCGGCACCACGCGCTCGCCGTTCGGCCCGGCCATCACGCAGAGCGCGCCGACCGCGCACAGCGCCGGCGTCGTGTCGGCCGCGGGCGAGGCGTTGCACAGGTTCCCGCCGACCGACGCGCGGCCCTGGATCTGGGTGGAGCCGATCAGGTCGGTCGCCTCGACCAGCCCCGGCCACAACCGCGCGACCTCGGCGGACTCGACGATCGCCGCCGCGGGCACGGCCGCACCGAGCCACAGCTCGTCGCGGCCGAGCTCGAGCCGGGCGAGCTCGGGGATCCGTTTCACGTCGACGAACACGCGCGGCACGGCGCGGCCGGAGCGCATTTGCACGAGCAGGTCGGTGCCGCCGGCGAGCACGCGCGCCCCCGGCTGGCCGAGCAGCTCGATCGCGCGCCCCAGTGAGCTCGGCGCCTCGTAGCGGGCCTGTTCCAAGAAGCAGCCTCCCTCGGGAAGGATGCCACACCGCGGCGTGACGCTTCGACCCGGCGCGGGTTAGGCTGCCGGCCATGACGAACGCCGAAGCCCTGGAGGTCGCCGAGAAGCTCTTTGCCGCCATTCCGCGCGGCGACGTCGCGGCCGTGCGCGCGCTCTACGCCCCCGACGCGCGCATCTGGCACAACCACGACGGCGTGGAGCAGGACCCGCCGACGAACCTGCGGGTGCTGGACTGGGTCGTGCGCAACATCGCGGAGCTGCGCTACGAGGACGTCCGCCGCCAGGCGACGCCCACGGGCTTCGTGCAGCAGCACGTGCTGCGCGGCAAGGGGCCGGGCGGCAAGCCGGTCGAGATTCCCGCGTGCATCGTGTGCACGGTGTCGGGCGGGCGGATCACGCGCCTCGACGAGTATCTCGACTCCGCGCAGCTGGCTTCGCTGGCGCCGTAGCGAGCTCGCGAGTCACCTCGCGCAGCAGCGCCGCGCGCTCGGCCTGCGTCGACACGCGGAAGCGCGTGAAGTCGCCGGCGAGCTTCAGGTCCGCGAACAGGCCCGCCGGGTCCTCGTGGAAGTGCAGGAACGCGGCGCTGCCGCGGTAGAACGTGCCGCGGCTCTTCTCCTTGAGCGCGCGCCCGCGGAGCTTCTCGAGCAGCGGCTCGAGCTGGTCGAGCGCGTCGGCGCCGGCGTGTTTCACCGCCCGGATGATAGCTCGCGCGCGTAGGTCGCGTCTTCCAGATACAGCGCCTCGGGGAACTCTGCGGCGAGCTCCGCCGGCGGCTCGGCGCCGGGCGGCAGCAGCACGGCCAGAGTCGCGCCTTCGGCCAGCTTTCGCGTCAACCGCTTCGACGGCCGCGGCAGCGATTCCGACACATAAGTGTGTCGCATCTGCCGCACGAGATACTCGCGCAGGTCGGCGGCGTGCGCGGCGTTGAACACGAGCGCCTCGTGCGCGCCGGCGGAGCGCAGCGCCTGGACGAGGTTGCGCGCGGGCACGGCGCGCGGATCGATCGAGATGTGCAGCGCGCCCGGGATCGCCCCCTCGCCGTACGTGGCGACGAAGAAGCCCTGCGCGCTCGCGCGCGCGACCGTGGCCGCGTCGGCTGGGGCCGCCACGCACGTCGCGCGGGCGTAGAACAGACACTCCGTCGGTGCCGGCGTGCCGAAGACGACGCGCCGGCCCTCGGGCATGCGCTCGACCTCGGCGCCGAGCCGGCGCAGCTCGGCGGCCCACAGCGGGTCGCGCGCCTTCGCTGTGAGCGGCGCTTCGACGGCGAGCGCGGTCCACGCGGCGTTGCCGCACAGCACCGCGCACAGAGCCGCGCGCGCCGCCGCGCGCGGTACGGCATCCCACGCGAGCCAGCCGAGCGCGACGAAGAGCGCCGGCGCCGCGACGAGCGGGTACGACTGCATCTTCGTCGCCGCGAGCGAGAACGTGCCGTACACGAGCGCGACCCACGCGACGAGCGGCAAGAGCTCCCGCCGCCGGCGCAGCGCCACGAATGCGAAGCCGAGGAGCGCAGCGGGCGCGAGCCAGCCGAAGTCGAGCGGCAGGTTCGCGAAGTGGAACCACCAGGGGCCGCCCTGCTTGTCGACGACGTTCCAGAAGTACCTGCCGCCGCGCGCGCGCGCGACCGCGGCGACCGCTGGGAACGCCTGCGCGGTGTACCCGAGCCACGGCGCGACGAGCGCCGCCGCGACCGCGAGCGCACCGGCCGGTGCGAGGAGCCGCGCGCGCCAGCTCGCTTCGCGCGCCAGCAGCAGGAAGAGGAAGAGCGCGGGCACGACGAGCGCCGGCGTCTCTTTGGCGTACCACGCGAGCGCGGTCGCGCCGCCGACCAGCGCGGTGCGCCGGGCGAAGCGCCGCGGCGGTCCGTCCGCCGCTTCCGCCGCGCGCACGGCCGCGACCGCGCCGAGCGCCACGGCCGCGCTCAACATCACGTCGACATGGTCGGTCGCGCGCACGCCCGCGACGAGCAACAGGCTGCGCGCCTGCCACGCCGCGAGACCCGCCGCGAAGAGCGCCGCGCGCTCCGACACGAAGCGCCGCGCGAGCGCGAACACGAGCGCCACCGCGAGGCTCGCCGCCAGGATGCTCGGCACGCGCAGTGCGACCTCGTTCGCGCCGAACGCGGCCATCGCGAGCGCCATGAGCCACGTGGTGAGCGGCGGCTTGTGCAGCCACACGTGCGCGTGGCGCCAGTCGTCGGGCGCGGGCTCCTCGAGCGGCGCGGCGACGAGCATGGGCACGAACGGATGGCGCATCTCGTTGCGCGCGACGACCGCGTGGTAGCGCTCGTCCCACGCCGACAGCGAGAAGTGCGCCGCAGGCGGCACGCGCAACAGCGCCGCCGCGAGCACCAGCCACCCGACCGCGGCGCGCGTGCGCTCCGCGCGCGTGGCGAGCAACGCGATCCCGGTCGCGGCCAGCGCCGCGGCCACCCCCACCCACGCGAGCCAGTCCACGCGGGGAGTCTAGGGCGAGAAGGCGCGCGCGCCCGCAGGCGAGTATCTTCGCGGCGCCACAGGAGGATCCCCCCTTGATCAAGCTCTACGGCATTCCTCAGTCGCGCGCGCTCCGCTCGCTCTGGGCGCTCGAGGAGCTCGGCGTTCCCTATCAGCTGGAGCGCACCGCGTTCGGCACGGACAGCCGCCGGCCCGACTACCTGAAGATCAACCCGAACGGGCGCATCCCCGCGCTCGTCGACGGCGACGTGACGCTGTTCGAGTCCATGGCGATCAACCTCTACCTGGCCAAGAAGTACGACGAGGCCGGGCTCTATCCGCGCGAGCTCGCGGACGAGGCGCGCGCTGTGCAGTGGAGCATCTGGGGCATGACCGAGATCGAGCCGTCGCTGCTCGTCCTGCTCATGAACCGCATGTTCCTGCCGCCGACACAGCGCGACGAAGCGGCCGCGCGCGCGGCCCAGGAGCGCCTGGGCCCGGCGCTGCGCGTGCTCGACGGCGCGCTCGCGGAGAAGCGCTACCTGCTGGGGGAGAAGTTCACGATCGCCGACCTGAACGTCGCGTCGGTCCTGTCCTGGGCGCTGCTCGTCGAGCTGGACCTCGCGAAGACGCCCAACGTCGACCGCTGGCTGCGCGAGTGCACCGCGCGCCCGGCGCTCGCGAAGGCGCAGAAGGCCTGAGGGCGCTCGCGCTCGCGGTCTCGCTGGCGGCGCTCGCCGCCTGCCAGCGGCGCGCACCCGAGCTGCGCGGCGAGCTCGCCGGCGCGTGGCTGCGCGATCCCGAGCGCGCGAGCGGCTTCGAGCTGCGCACCGACGGGACGCTCGCGCTGCTGGGCCAGCCGGCGCTCTCCGGGCTCGCGTGGAACGCGGCGCACGGCGAGCTCGTGCTGTCCTTGAACGACGCGGACCACGTCGAGTCGCACGTCGTGCGGCTCGCGCTCGCGAAGCTCGACGGCGATGCGCTCCAGCTCGAGGGCGACGACGCGCGCTTCGCCGGCGCGTACCGCCGCGCGCGCGCCGAGCACGTGCGCGGCGTGCTCACGTACCGCGAGCGCGTCGCGCTGCCGCCCGACGCGCACGTCCTGGTCGAGCTTTCGCGCGCGGGCGCACTGCCGGTCGCGCTCGCGGTGTTCGTGCCGCACGGCCAGGTGCCGATCGGCTTCGAGCTGTCGGTGCCCGCGCCCGCGGAAGCGAGCTACTCGCTCGTCGCGCGCATCGGCGACCGCGAGCGCACCTGGTTCGCCACGCCCGAGCCCGTGTCGATGGCGCCCGGCGACGAGGCCGCCGAAGTGCTGTTGCGCCCCGCGCGCTAGTCGGCCCAGTCGTACGTGCCCTTGCGCACGTTCACGAACCAGAGCTCGGGCATGCTCCACAGCGCGCCCGACAGCCCTGCGCGCAGACGCGCGCCGCGGTCGAACGGCGCGGCGGCGAGGCCGAAGCCCGAGTAGCCGAGCGCGAAGCCCAGGTTCGCCAGGCCGTACGCGGGACGCGGCCAGAACACGTCGTCGGTGAACAGCAGGAACGCGCCGTCGCGGAGCCGCGGCGTGTACACGGTCGAGCCGTACGACGTCGACTCGCGCAGGCGAGTCACGGGGCCCGGTGACTCGGCGAGCACGCGCTCGAGCTCGACCGCGCGCCGGGCGGGCAGCTCGTCGATGGAATCGACGCGCAGGCGGTCGCGGACGCGCGCGAAGAACGCGAGCGGCACGAAGCCGAACGGCTCGTCGCCGCCGGGCACGCGCGCGCCCAGCGCGCGCTCGACCTCTGCGTCGGAGCCGAACGCGCCGTTCGCCGTGCGCGCCAGCTCGGTGATGCAGTTGCGCCGCACGACCTCGTACGACCACTCGGCGTGGATGCGCGCGTCGAGCGCGGCGAGGCGCGCCCGCGCGCCGGCGAGCAGCGCACCGAGCTCGCCGGCCGGCGGTGTGGCGGCCACCGCGCGCGCGCGCGCGGGCAGCTTGCGCAGCCCGACCTCGGAGAGCGGGCCCGCAGCGTCGGTGCGCCCGTCGTGCGCGACCGCGCCGGCGGCTTCTTCGACCAGGTTCAGGCTCGCCTCGTCGAGCCGCCCCTGCGCGAGCACGAGCGCTCGCCCGCGGCGCAACAGCTCGGCCGCCTGCGCGCGGCGCTTCCCGCGCAGTGCCTCGTCCAGCTCGTCGGGGCGCTCGGCGCCGGCGAACGGATCGAGCACCACCAGCCGGTTCTCGGCCAGGCTCCGCTGGGCGGCGAGCCAGCGCGCCTGCGCGAGCAGGAGCGGCCGGCCGCGGTCGGGGCGCTCGGAGCGCAGCAGCGCCGCGATGCGGTGCTCGAGCTCGGCGGAGAGCGACTCGAGCGAGTCGCGCTCGTCCGCGCCGAGCGGACCGGCGAGCTCGGCGGGCAGCTCGGCGATGGCGGCGGGCTCGAGGCCCCACGCGCCCGCGAGCGCGCGCTCGGCGAAGTCGGCGAGCAGCCGCTCGCGCAGCGACTCGACGTCCGCCGACGGCGACGGCGCCATCTCGCGGCGAACGGAGCCCACGCGCTCGCGGAGGCGCTCCGCGTCGGGGTCGCCCGCGCGCGCCGGGTCGACGAGCCCCGCGCCCCGCAGCGGCGGCGCGGCGGTGCCCGCGGCGAACGCCTCCAGCCACGCGACGTCGTCGCGCGCGGCGTCGCGCCGTGCGAGCGCGAGCTCCTGCTCGACGTACAGCCGCGAGAACGCGCGCTGCACCGCGTCGTCGACGGCGGGAGTCACGTCGAGGTGCGCCACCGTGAGCGGCCGGTTGCCCAGCGACTGGTACACCGTGTGGAACGCGGACCAGCCGTCGCGCACCACGAGCACCAGCCCGCCTTCCGCGTTCTGCAGGTGGTACACGACGCCGTCGGCGGCGAGCGCGGCGTGGCCGCCGCTCGCCGTGCCGACGTTCGAGCCCACGTACACGAAGCCGAGCTCGCCGGGCGACGGGCCGGGCGCGCCGGGCGGCTCGGCCTCCCAGTCCGACACGCCGTGGTCTTCGGCGACGCGCGAGATGCCGCGCAGGGAGTCGGCGAGCGTCTCGCCGGGCGCGCGCAGCTGCGCGAGCTCGGCCAGGTCGCGCGCGTAGCTCGCCTGGTTGAGCGAGGCCTGCTGCGCGTGGCCGCTCGACCCCGACGAGTTCGAGATCGCGTCGAACGAGCCGCCGAGCGACTTCGACGAGCCGACGGCGAGGTCCGACGGCGCTTCGATGATCGCCGAGAGGATCGAGCAGCCCGACAGCGGGACGGCCGCAGCGAGAAGCGCGGCCGCGATGAGGCGGGACGAGCGCATGGCTTCTCCTCCTTTCCCATTCTAGTCGCGCGCCGAAACTTCGCCTGCTCGACACAGAGCGGGGCGAAAACAACACGATTCGGGGCTAAAGAGTTTCACTGACCGATCTGCACATTTCGGTAAGCGGCTTTTCTTGCCGCTGTGGAAATCCAGTGGAACCCTCGGCCGCAGTTTGGCGGGGAGGTGAGCGGGCGGCAGTCCCTGTCGCCCGCCTTGGGATAGCAATGGCTTTGCTCACTGGTATTTCGAGTCCATTGGCGCTGCGCAGGCTGGAGCGCAGTCAGCTCTGCACGGTCGCGGACGAGCTCCGCGCCGAGCTGATCCGCATCGGCTCCGAGGTCGGCGGCCACTTCGCCGGCAGCCTCGGCACGGTCGAGCTGACGGTCGCGCTCCACTACCTGATGGACACGCCGAAGGACCGGCTGGTCTGGGACGTCGGTCACCAGGCCTACGGCCACAAGGCGCTGACGGGCCGACTCGCCGGGCTGATGAAGATCAAGAAGGCCGACGGGCCGAGCGGCTTCCTGCGCCGCGAAGAGAGCGCGTACGACGCATTCGGCGCCGGCCACGCGGGCACGTCGATCTCGGCCGCGCTCGGCATGGTCGAAGCGGCGCGGCGCAGCAACAGCGGCGCGCGCGTCGTGGCGATCATCGGCGACGGCGCCGCGACCTCCGGCATGTCGTTCGAGGCGCTGAACCACGCGGGCCACCTGGGCTGCGACCTGCGCGTCGTGTTCAACGACAACGGCATGTCGATCGCGCCCAACGTCGGCGGGCTGTCGCGCACGAAGCGCGAGCGCGCCTACTTCGAGTCGCTCGGCCTGCGCTACCTCGGCCCCGTCGACGGCCACGACCTGGCGGCGCTCCTTCCCGCCGTCGAGGCGCTCCTCGCGGCGCGCGGCCCGACGGTGCTGCACGTGCGCACGCAGAAGGGCCACGGCTTCGCGCCGGCCGAAGCCGATCCGTTCAGGTGGCACGCGACGAGCGGCTTCGACCGCGCGACCGGCACGCCCAAGGCGAGCGCGAAGGGCGGCCCGCCCACGTGGACCGCCGCGTTCGCGGACGCGCTGATCCGCGTGGCCGAGCGGGACCCGCGCGTGGTCGCGATCACGGCCGCCATGCCCGACGGCACCGGCCTCGACCGCTTCGCGAAGCGCTTTCCCGAGCGCACGTACGACGTGGGCATCGCCGAGCAGCACGCCGTCACGTTCGCGGCGGGCCTCGCCGCCGACGGCTACCGGCCCGTGTGCGCGATCTACTCCACGTTCCTGCAGCGCGCGTTCGACCAGGTCGTGCACGACGTGGCGCTGCAGAAGCTGCCCGTCACGTTCGCGCTCGACCGCGGCGGCCTGGTGGGCGCCGACGGGCCGACGCACCACGGCGTGCTCGACTTTGCGTACCTGCGCATCGTGCCGCACCTGGTCGTCGCGGCGCCGCGCGACGAGAACGACCTCGAGGGCTTGCTCGCCGCGGGCGTGGCGTCCGGGCGGCCCTTCGCGCTGCGCTTCCCGCGCGGCAACGCGACGGGCGTGCCGATCCTGTCCGAGCCCAAGGCACTGGCGATCGGCCGCGGCGAGCTGTTGCGCCGCGGCGGCGACGTCGCGCTCCTCGGCATCGGCCGCACCGTGCCCGTCGCGCAGCGCGCTGCCGAGCTCTTGGCGGAGCGCGGGGTGCGCGCGTCCGTCGTCGACGCGCGCTACGTGAAGCCGCTCGACGCCGAGCTCATCTGCGCGACCGCGCGCACGGCGGGCTGCGTCGTCACGATCGAAGACCACGCGGGGCTGGGCGGCTTCGGCAGCGCCGTGCTCGAGCTCCTGGCGCGCGAGCTGCCGCGCACGGCGGTGCGCATCCACGCGCTGCCCGACCGCTTCACCGACCACGGCGAAGTGAACGCGCAGTACCGCGCCGCGGCGATCGACCCCGAGTCCATCGCCACTGAGACGTGGGCCTGGCTCGAGGCGCTGCGGCGGCCGCCGCTCCCGCGCCGCGCGGCCGCGCGCGGAGAGAGCCCCCTTGTCTCCTGACGTCGCGCCCGCGCCCGAGGTCCTGCGCGCCTACGCGCACTGCCGCGGAGTCACTCGCGCGAGTCACTCGAGCTTCGCCGCCGCGTTCTGGATGTTCCCGAAGCCGAAGCGGCGCGCGCTGCACGCGATCTACGCGTTCTGCCGGCTCGCGGACGACATCGCCGACGATCCGGCCATCCGCGGCAACCGCGGGCTGCTGCTCGAGCGCTGGCGCGACGAGCTCGCGGCCGCGTACGACGGAAAGTCCGTGCACCCGGTGGGCGTCGCGCTCGGGGACGCCGTGGCGCGCTTCGCGCTGCCGCGCGAGATCTTCGAGGACCTGCTCCTCGGCGTGGAGTCCGATCTCAAGCGCCTGCCGATCGAGACGTTCGACGACCTGTACCAGTACTGCTACCGCGTGGCGTCGACGGTGGGCTTGCTCATCGTGCGCGTGCTCGGCTACCGCAACCCGCGCACGCTCGACTACGCCGAGGCCATGGGCGTCGCCGTGCAGCTCACCAACGTGCTGCGCGACGTGGGCGAGGACGCAGCGTCGGGCCGCGTGTATCTCGCGCGCGAAGACCTGAAACGCTTCGGCGTCGACGAGGAGATGCTGCGCGCCGAGCGCTCGCCCGACGAGCTGCGGCTCCTGCTCGCTTGCTACGCCGAGCGCGCGCGGATCTTCTACGACCGTGCGGCCGCGCTGCGCCCCGAAGAAGACCGCGCGCGCCTGCGCCCCGCCGACGCCATGGGCGCGATCTACCGGCGCCTGCTCGACGACCTGCAGGCGCAGCGGTTCCCGCAGCGCGAGCACGCGGTGCGACTCTCGAACCCGCACCGGCTCGCGATCGCGGCGTCGGTGTGGCTGCGCGGAGCGCGGAATTGAGCGAGATCGGCGAGCGCAAGACTTCGCACCTGTCGCTCTGCGCGACGGAGGACGTCGAGCACCACGGTGCGACGCTCCTCGACGAGGTGCGCCTGCTGCACGAGGCGCTGCCGGATCTCGCGCTCGACGAGGTGTCGCTCGAGACCGAGCTCATGGGCAAGCGCCTGCGCGCGCCGATCGTGATTTCGGGCATGACCGGCGGCACCGACGAGGCGGGCGTGCTGAACCGCGCGCTCGCGTCGGCGGCGCAGAAGCTCGGCCTGGCGATGGGCGTCGGCAGCCAGCGCGCGATGCTGCTCCACCCCGACCAGGCCGCGAGCTATCGCGTGCGCGACGTCGCGCCCGACATCCTGTTGCTCGCGAACCTGGGCGCCGTGCAGGCGCGCGAGTCCGGACCCGCGGCCGTGCTGCGGCTCGTGCGGGCGATCGGCGCCGACGCGCTGTGCGTGCACCTGAACGCCGCGCAGGAGCTCGTGCAGGACGAGGGCGACCGCGACTTTCGCGGCTGTCTCGCCGCTCTCGCGGAACTGGCGCGCGAGCTGCCCGTCCCCGTCATCGCCAAGGAGACGGGCTGCGGCTTCGCGCCGGCGACGCTCGCGCGGCTGCGCGACGCCGGCGTGCGCTGGGTCGACGTGGCAGGCGCGGGCGGCACGAGCTGGACCGCCGTCGAGTCGCTGCGCGGCTCGGCGCGCCAGCAGGCGCTCGGCAGCGAGCTCCGCGAGTGGGGCATCCCGACGGCGGCCGCCGTGGTGTACGCTGCGCGGGCCGGCCTGTCGGTCATCGCTTCGGGCGGAGTTCGCGGCGCCGTAGACGCCGCTGCGGCGCTCGCGCTGGGCGCGGACGCGGTCTCCCTGGCGCTGCCGTTCTTCCGCGCCTTCACCGAAGGCGAACAGGCGGGCGTTCTCACGATGGGTGAGCGCTTGATCGAAGGACTTCGAGTCGTGGCACTCTTGACCGGCGCGCGAGACCCGCGCGCCCTGCGGCGCGTTCCGCGCGTGCTCGGTGCGAATCTCCGCCATTGGGTCGACGACGCAAAGTGACCCCCGAGGCCGAGAGCACCGAGTCGCCGAGCTCGCGCACGGCGCGGAAGGACGAGACCCAGGCGCGGATCGTACACGCGTCGATGGAGCTGTTCGCCACGCGCGGCTACGAGGGCACCAGCATCTCGGCCATCGCCGCGAAGGCGGAGATCAGCCGCGGCGCCGTGTTCTGGCACTTCGGCAGCAAGGAAGGCCTGTTCAGGGAAGCATGCAAGCGCTTCTTCATCCCGTTCTGGCGCGAGGTGGAGCGCAGCCTCGAGTCACTCGGCCCGAAGGAGCGCATCCTCTCGCTGTTCGATCTGTACGAGCAGTTCGTCTCCGCGAACCGCGACACGATCCAGGCACTCGTGCGCTGGGTGCTCGAGTCGCCGACGATGCGTGAGTCGCTGCGCGGCGAGCTCCTGCAGCTCCACGCGATGTTCACGACCGATCTGCGCCAGGCGATCCTCGAGCTCGTCGGCGATCCGGCCGAGACCGAGCTGCTCACGTCGACGTTCGTGTCGCTGCTCGCGGGCAACTTGCTGTTCGGCGTGATCGACCCCGGCGCGGCGCAAGACGACGTGCGGCGCGGCGGGCTGCGCATCCTGGCCGAACGCCTGATCTTCTCGGCGGCCGCGCGCGCGCGCGACCGGGCGGCGCGCGCATGACCGCGGCGCCGCTCGCCGACGACGCGCCCGGACTTCTGGCGCGTGCCGAGACCGAGAACTTCCCGGTCGCGCTGTTCGTGCTGTCGCGCGCGCAGCGGCGGCACCTCATGGCGATCTACGGCTTCGCACGGCTGTGCGACGAGCTCGGTGACTCGGCCCCGGGCGACCGGCTCGCGCAGCTCGACTGGCTCGCGTCCGACCTCGACCGCGCGTTCGCGGGCCAGGCGAAGCACCCGCTCGTCGCGAAGCTCGAGCCCAGCTTGCGCGAGCTCGCGCTGCCGCGTGCGCCGTTCGACGGGCTGATCGAGGCGAACCGCCGCGACCAGACGAAGTCGCGCTACGCGTCGTGGGCGGAGCTCGCGGAGTACTGCGAGTACTCGGCGAACCCCGTCGGGCGGCTCGTGCTGCACGTGTTCGGCGCTGCGACGCCCGAGCGCATCGCGCTCTCGGACCGCGTGTGCACGGCGCTGCAGCTCGCCGAGCACTGCCAGGACGTGGGCGAGGACTTTCGCGCGGGCCGCGTGTATCTGCCCGCCGAGGACATGGCGCGCTTCGGCGCGAGCGAGGCCGACCTGGCCAAGCCGAGCGCGCCGCCGGCGCTGCGCAAGGTGCTGTGCTTCGAGGTCGAGCGCGCGCGCGATCTGCTCGACTCGGGCGCCGCGCTCGTGCCCACGTTGCGCGGGCGCGCGCGGCTCGCGGTGGCGGGCTTCGTCGCCGGCGGGCGCGCCGCGCTCGACGCGATCCGGCATGCGAACTTCGACGTGCTGGCGACGCAGGCGAAGCCGCGCAGGCGCGACCTCGCGCGGCGCCTGGTGGGAGCGTGGCGGTGAGCCGCCCCCGCATCGCGGTCGTCGGCGGCGGGCTGGCCGGCATGGCAGCGGCGCTCGCCTGCGGCGACGCCGGCTGCGACGTCAGCCTGTTCGAGGCGCGCCCGCGGCTCGGCGGCGCCACGTTCTCGACCGAGCTGCAGGGGCTCGCCGTCGACAACGGCCAGCACGTGTTCCTGCGCTGCTGCAGCGAGTATCTCGGCTTCCTCGACCGGATCGGCGCGCGCGAGCGCACGCGCATCCAGCCGCGGCTCGCGATTCCCGTGCTCACACCCAACGGTGTCACCACCTGGCTGCGCCGCGTCGGCCTGCCGGCGCCGCTGCACCTGTTGCCCAGCCTGTTGCGCTACGCGCCGCTGCCGCTCGGCACGCGGCTCCGGCTCCTGCCCGCCGCGCGCAAGCTGCAGGAGCTCGACCTCGGCGACCCGTCGCTCGACCGGATCACGTTCGGCGAGTGGCTCGCGGGCCAGGGCCAGTCGCAGCGGGCGATCGAGCGCTTCTGGGACCTCGTCACGCGCCCGACGGTGAACCTGCCCGCGGCCGAGGCTTCGCTCCTGCTCGCCGCGAAGGTGTTCCAGACGGGGCTGCTCGACGCGCCGGAAGCGGCCGACGTGGGCTACGCGGTCGTGCCGCTCGAAAGGGTGCATGGCGAGCCCGCGGAGCGCGCGCTCGAGAAGCTCGGCGCCGTGCTGCACAAGCGCGCGCGCGTGGCGCGCGTGGAAGCCGGCGCCGGCGGCACCGCACTTCACCTCGCGGGGCAGCGGCTCGAGTTCGACGCGGTCGTGCTCGCCGCGCCGCACGAGGACGCCGCGAAGCTTTTGCCCGAGAGCGCCGGGCTCGACCCCGCTGCGCTCGGCCGGCTCGGCAGCTCGCCGATCCTGAACCTGCACGCGGTGTGGGACCGGCGCGTACTGCCGTACGAGTTCGCCGCGGGCGTCGGCACGCCGCTCGAGTGGCTCTTCGACCGCACCGACGCGGCGGGCCTCGAGCGCGGCCAGTATCTCGCGGTGTCTCTGTCGGCGGCCGATCGCTGGGTCGGCCTGTCGTCGGAGTCGCTGCGCAAGACCTTCGAGCCCGCATTCCGCGCCCTCCTGCCCGCGGCGCGCGACGCCGAGCTGCTCCGTTTCTTCACCACCTGCGAGCCGACGGCGACCTTCCGCGGCGCCCCCGGCACGCGCGCGCTGCGCGCGCGTGCCGAGACGCGCGCGACGGGTCTCTACCTGGCGGGCGCGTGGACCGACACAGGCTGGCCCGCGACGATGGAGGGCGCGGTTCGCAGCGGCCGCGCCGCCGCGCGCGCGGCGCTCGTCGGGCTGGGCCGCACGCGAGATCTCCCGGAGGTCGCAGCATGAGCGACGCCGCTCGCAAGCCTGCACCAAAGAGTGACGCGCGAACCGCGATGGAGCGCGCCTGCGCGCGCTTGTTCGACACGCAGGATCCGCGCGGCTTCTGGAAGGGCGAGCTCGAGACGAACGTCACCATGGACGCCGAGGACCTGCTGCTGCGCGAGTTCCTCGGCATCCGCGGCGAGGACGAGACCAAGCACGCGGCGGGCTGGATCCGCTCGCTGCAAAGAAGTGACGGTTCGTGGGGCACGTTCCAGGGCGGGCCCGCCGAGCTGTCGACGACGATCGAGGCGTACGTCGCGCTCCGCCTCGCCGGCGATCCCGTCGACGCGCCGCACATGCGCCGCGCCGCCGAGCTCATTCGTTCGCTGGGCGGGCTCGAGGGCTCGCGCGTGTTCACGCGCTTCTGGATGGCGCTCTTCGGGCTGTGGTCGTGGGACGAGCTGCCCGCGCTGCCGCCCGAGGTGATCTTCCTGCCGCCGTGGTTCCCGCTGAACATCTACGACTTCGGCTGCTGGGCGCGGCAGACGATTGTGCCGCTGACCATCGTGGCGGCGCACCGGCCGCGCCGGCGCCTGCCGTTCGCGATCGACGAGCTGCGGGTGGGAGATGCGAAGAAGAAGCGCGAGTCACTCCGCACCTGGGCGGGCCGCTTCCAGCTGCTCGACCGCATGCTGCACTTCTACGAGCGGCACCCGCTCCGCCCGCTGCGCCGCGCCGCGCTCCGCGTCGCCGCCGAATGGGTGCTGCGCCGCCAGGAGGCCGACGGCGGCTGGGGCGGCATCCAGCCGCCCTGGGTGTACTCGATCATGGCGCTGCACCTGTTGGGCTATCCGCTCTCGCACCCGGCGCTCTCGAAGGCGCTCGCGGGGCTCGACGGCTTCACGCTCGAGCCGAACGGCATGCGCCGCCTCGAAGCGTGCCAGTCGCCGGTCTGGGATACCGCGCTCGCGCTCGTCGGTCTGAACGACGCCGGCGTGCCGGGGGAACACCCGTCGGTGTCGCGTGCGATCGATTGGCTCCTTTCCGAGGAGATCCGCGTGCCCGGCGACTGGGCGGTGCGCCGGCCGAAGCTCGAGCCCGCGGGCTGGGCGTTCGAGTTCGCGAACGACAACTACCCCGACATCGACGACACCGCGGAGGTGGTGCTGGCGCTGCGCGGCGCGGCGAAGCACTTCCGCGCCGACGTCGACGCCTCGATCAAGCGCGCCGTGGCCTGGACGGTCGGCATGCAGTCCTCGAACGACGGCTGGGCGGCGTTCGACGTCGACAACACGAGCAAGCTCTGCGCACAGCTTCCGTTCTGCGACTTCGGCGAGGTGACCGACCCGCCGAGCGCCGACGTGACGGCGCACGTGCTCGAGATGCTCGCGGTCGAGGGCATGGCCGACTTCGAGCCCGCGCGGCGCGGCCGGGACTGGCTCTTGCGCGAGCAGGAGTCCGACGGCTCGTGGTTCGGCCGCTGGGGCGCGAACTACGTGTACGGCACGGGCGCCGCGGTCCCCGCGCTCGTCGCGGCGGGCGTGCCGGCGTCGGACCCGTCGCTCCGGCGCGCGGTCGCCTGGCTGGCCGAGCACCAGAACGCCGACGGCGGCTGGGGCGAGGACCTGCGCTCGTACGTCGATCGGAGCTGGGCCGGCAAAGGCACGTCGACGGCATCGCAGACGGCCTGGGCGCTGCTCGCGCTGCTGGCGGCCGACCCGCACCATCCCGCCGTCGACCGCGGCGTACACTTTCTGGTGTCGACACAGCGCGCGGACGGCGACTGGGACGAGCCCGAGTTCACCGGCACCGGCTTCCCCGGCGACTTCTACATCCGCTACCACATGTACCGGATCGTGTTCCCGCTGGCGGCGCTCGGCCGCTACGTCCGGAGCCGCGCGTGAGCGAGCCCCTGGCCGTGCTCGCGCCGCTGTGGCTCGAAGCGCTCGCCGTGCGGCGCGCGCGCACCGGCGCGGAGGTCGTCCGCACGGGCCTGGGCCCGGCGCGCGCGCGTCGCGCCGCGCGCGACCTCGCGGCGCGCTTCCCGCGCGGGACGGCCTTTGCAGTGGCCGGCGTGTGCGGTGCGCTCGACGCGCGGCTCGTCCCCGGCGACGTCGTGGTCGCGAGCGAGCTGCGCGGCGACGGCGCGCCCCGCGCGCTCGAATCGGCCAAGCCGCTCGCGCGCGCGCTCGAAGCGCGCGGCGTGCGCGTGCACGTCGGCCCGCTGCTCTCGACCGAGCGGCTCACGGGCCGCGCCGAGCGCCCGCGGCTCGCGGCGACCGGCGCGCTCGCGGTCGACATGGAATCGTACTGGCTCGCGGCGCTGGCCGACGAGCATCGCTTCGCAGTCCTGCGCGTGGTCTCGGACGGCCCGGGCCACGAGCTCTTCTCTGCGCGAATCCTCGCGCAGGGCGTTCGCGCACTCCGCGCGCTCACGGCGGCCGCGCCCGCGCTCGCTCTCTGGGCCGACTCACTCTTGGGAGAAACCTGATGCCCGTCCCCCTTCGCCAGACCCTGCGCATCGGCGCATACCTCATGCGCCAGAAGCTCTTCGGCCGGGAGAAGTTCCCGCTCATCGTCGAGCTCGAGCCGCTCTTCGCGTGCAACCTCGCCTGCGCGGGCTGCGGGAAGATCCAGTACCCGAAGGACATCCTGAAGAAGCGGCTCTCCGTCTCCGACGCGCTCGCCGCGATCAAGGAGTGCGGCGCGCCCATGGTGTCGATCGCCGGCGGCGAGCCGCTCATCCACCCCGAGATCCACGAGATCGCGGCGGCGCTCATCAAGCGCAAGAAGTTCGTGTACCTGTGCACGAACGGCCTGCTGATGCGGCGCAAGTTCGAGCTGTTCCAGCCGTCGGACTACTTCTCGTGGGTGGTGCACATGGACGGCTTGCGCGACCGCCACGACGCGTCGGTGTGCGAGCCGGGCGTGTTCGACGAGTGCGTGCTCGCGATCAAGGAAGCCAAGCAGCGCGGCTTCCGCGTCACCACGAACACCACGTTCTTCAGCCACGACGATCCGAAGACGGTGCGCGAGGTGCTCGACTTCCTGAACGACGACCTCGAAGTCGACGAGATGATGATCTCGCCGGGCTTCGCGTACGGCAAAGCGCCCGACCAGGAGCACTTCCTGCCCGTCGAGCAGACGCGCAAGATGTTCAGCCAGGCCTTCGCCGACGGGAACCGCGAGCGCTGGCGGCTCAACCACACGCCGCTGTTCCTCGACTTCCTGGAAGGCAAGGTCGAGTACGACTGCACCGCGTGGGCGATCCCGAGCTACTCGATCTTCGGCTGGCAGAAGCCCTGCTATCTGATGTCGGACGGCTACGCGAAGACGTACCAGGAGCTCATCGACACCGTGGAGTGGGAGAAGTACGGCCGCGGCAAGGACCCGCGCTGCGCCAACTGCATGGCGCACTGCGGCTACGAGCCGACGTCGGTCTTCGCCACGACCAAGTCGCTGAAGGAGTCCATCCGCGCCTTCCGGGAAGTGCTGTAGCGATGGAGATCGGGCTGTCGATCTTCCCGACGGCCAACGCGATCCACCCCGTGCGCCTGGCCAAGGAGGCCGAGGCGCGCGGCTTCGAGTCGCTGTTCTTCATCGAGCACACGCACATCCCCGCGTCGCGGCGCACGCCGTACCCGTTCGGCGGCGAGCTGCCGAGCATCTACTGGCAGTCCTACGACCCGTTCGTGGCGCTCTCGCAGGCCGCCGCGGTGACGACACAGCTGCGTGTAGGCACGGGGATCTGCCTGGTGCCCGAACACCATCCGCTCGCGCTCGCGAAGCGCGTGGCGTCGCTCGACCAGCTGTCGAACGGGCGCTTCCTGTTCGGCATCGGCGCGGGCTGGAACGCCGAGGAGCTCGAGAACCACGGTATCCGCTTCGAGGACCGCTGGGCCGTCACGCGCGAGTACGTGCTCGCCATGAAGGAAGTGTGGACGAAGAAGGACGCCGCGTTCCGCGGCAGGTTCGTCCGCTTCGACGCCGTGTGGAGCGAGCCGAAGCCCGTGCAGAAGCCGCACCCGCCGGTGCTGATCGGCGCCAGCACGAAGTTCGCCGTGGAGCGCGTCGCCGAGTACGCAGACGGCTGGATGCCGGGCAACGGCACGTGCGACTTCGCGCAGCGCTTGGCGCAGCTCGACGCCGCGTGCGCGAAGCGCGGGCGCAACCGCAAGTCGCTCGACTTGACCGTGTTCGCCGCGCCGCCCAAGGCCGCCGAGCTCGACAAGCTCGCCGACCTGGGCTTCAACCGCGCCGTGCTGCCGCTGCCGACGCAGGACGAGGCGAAGATCCTGGCGCGACTGGACGGCTACACCTCGCTCGTCGCGAACCGGCCGCGCTGACTGGAACGAGGCCGTCCGGTCGGGAGTCGCGCCCCACGCCTAGCGGATCTCGGCGAGGAACGGGCCGAGCTTCGCGGGGTCGAGGAACGTCGTGAACCCGCCGGCGCCAGCGTGAGTGACCTCGTGCTCCCAGCTGGCGAGCCGGCTGCGCAGCACGTCGGGATCCTGATTGTCGCGCGCGAGCTGCTTCACGTTCAGCGCGACGATGCGGATGCCTTCGAACTCGTGCTCGTCGAAGTGGCGCTTCGCGCCCGGCGGCAGGTCGGACTGCATGTCGCTGAAGAGCACGATCGCGCGGCTCTTTGCGCCCGTCTCGCGCAGATACTCCGCGGCGAGCATCATCGCGCCGGGGATGTCCGTGTACTGCGAGCGCTCGCCCCGCGCCGCGAAGGCGTCGAGCCGCTTCGCCAGCTCGAGCTTCTGCGCGTTCGCGTGCGAGGGCCGGTTGTCGAGCGTGACGAGCGCTTCGACGTTGGACTTCTTGTAGCTCTCGCTGTCGATGCGCACGATCGCGACCGTGTCGCCGGGCACGAGCTCGGGCAGGATCTCGCGTTTCACGATGCGCGCGACCTCGGGCGTCTGGTCGGCGTACGTGCCCGACACGTCGATCAACACGGCGACGGCCTGCGAGTAGTCGTGGGCGTCGGAGCAGGCGACGAGCGCCAGCGCCAGGAGCGCACAGGCGAGGGCGAGCGGCTTCACGACCATGACGTCCTCGGCGTCTCGCCGCGCTTCTGCGGCGGAGCGGGTGGGGGCTCGCGCTCGCGCACCAGGCGCTCGATGCGCAGTGGGATGCTGACGTAGATCTCGTACACCGCCGTCAGCATGGCGGCGAGCTTCGTCGCGGCGTGCGCGGCCGCGCGGCCCACGAGCGCGACACCCTGCAGTGTCAGCACGACGACCGTCGACGCCACGTGGCGGCCGCTGTCGAGCAGCATCTCGAGCGGGATCGCGACCATCGCCAGGATCCACGGCAGCACGAAGCCGAGCACGGCCTGGCCGATCACCGGGATCTGCGAGCTCGACGCGTCGGCGACCGCACGCGCGTCGTCGCCCGAGAGCGACAGCTTGAGCGCCGAGTCGGCGGCCGCGATGGATTCGCGCAGCACCGCGAGCGAGCTCTCCACGCCCGCCAGGAACAACAGCCCCGCGAGCGACAGCGCGAGCAGCATGCGGCGCCGCGACGCGGGCACGCCCTGCAGCTTCGGGAACAGCTCGGTGATGCCCAACATGTCCATCGCGAACATGCCGAGCGCCGTCTCCATGAGCACGATGACGAGCGCCGACACCATGGCGACCGGCATGCCGCCGATGCGCGCGCCCGCGGGCACGAGCTCCGACATCGGCAGCGCGATCAGCTGGAAGTTCACGAACGCGCCGCCCCCCGCGACGCCGAGAACCAGCGCCGACACGGCGAACAGCTTCACGGCCGAGAACGTGAGCGCTCGCGCTGCGACCTCTTCGTCCTTCGCGACCTTGTCGTACTCCTCCACGTAGCCGTGGATGCGCTGCGTGGTCTCCATGGCCTTCGCCACCGAATCGCCCATGCGCGCCATCAGGTCGCGCACGTCCTTCCAGCGCGCGGCCATCGCGGCGAGCAGCTTGTGACGCTTCGACGTGTCGTCGCGGTGCTGCCGCAGCGCGCGCTCGGAGGCGTCCTCGGACGACTCGCGGATGCTCTCCAACACCTTCTGCACGTTCGCGTCGCCCGGCGTGGGGATCTGCGCGATCGCCTGCACCGCGTTCGACCAGCCGGGCACCTCGGGCGGCGTGAGCGCGCAGTCCTCGAAGTCGCCCTCGAGCCGGACGAGCAGGTCGTCGAGCCGGCGCTGCAGGCCGGAGTACTGGCCGAGCCGCTCGGTGAACGCCACGTCGATGCGCCGGATCTCGCGCCCGACCTTGCCCTGCGCCTCGAGCTTGCCCGCGGCGAGCAGCGCCGCGCGCGAGCGCTCGGAGAGCTTCGCGGCAGCCGAGTCGCAGGTGCGCGCCAGGCTCGCGAAGCCCTCCGCCACGAACTCGCCGAGCGCGCGCAGCAGCCCCAGCATCGGCTCGCGCGCGGCCCACAGGAACACCACGCTGCCGAGCCAGAGCACGAGCAGGGACAGCGCCACGTGATCCGGCCACAGATACAAGGCCTTCATTTCGCCTCCGCTTCGAGTGCGGTTCGGAACGCGGCGCGCACGAGCGCGTGATCGATCTCACCTCGGCCGTTGCTCGCAGAGTGCGCGTGCGCTGCGCGCGCCACGTCGCCACGCGCCGCGGTAGAATCGGGGCATGATCGACGCCGAGCTCGACCGCGCGAACGCCGTGCTGCAGCTGCGCCCGAAGGCTGCGCTCGCGAAAGCCGACTTCGAGAAGCTCTCGCAGCTGGTCGACCCCTATCTGGAGACGACCGGCGCGCTGGCGGGCATCGTCATCGAAGCGGCGGCGTTTCCCGGCTGGGACAGCTTCGGCGCGCTGGTCGCGCACTTCCGGTTCGTGCGCGACCACCATCGGCTCGTCCGCAAGATCGCGGTCGTGACCGACACCGCGCTCGGCGATCTCGCGCAGGCGCTTGCGTCTCACTTCGTCGCGGCGAAGGTGAGACACTTCCCGGCCAGCCAGCTCGACGCCGCGCAGCGCTGGGTGCTCGACCGCACGGCCGACTGACTCGGCGCTCTCTCAAGTCCCGCCGCAGCACGGTCGAAGCGGAGGGCTCATGTCCCGCCGGACGATCGACCGCGTGTGGCTGCTCCTGCTCGCCCTCGCGCTGCCCGCGGCAGCCGGAGCCGCCGTGCTCTACCGCTGGGTCACCCCGGACGGCCGCGTCGAGGTGGGCACGTCTCCGCCGCCCGGCGTCCACGTCGAGCTCTGGCAGCCCGACGCGAAGCCCGTTGCGCCTGCGGTTCCGGCGAGCCCGGCGACCGCCGCCTGCGAACGGCGCGCGGACGCGAAGTTCGGCGACCAGCAGGTGGAGCAGACGCGCGCGCGCGTGGGCGAGCTCGAGCAGAAGCTCGCGCAGCTCGAGGACAGCCCGGTGGTGAGCCAGGACTCCACATGCAGCAGCGCCGCGAGCTCCATCGGCGGCTGCAAGAGCAGCTACTTCGACCGCGACCGGGAGCTCGAGTCGACGCAGCTGCAGCTCGACGACGCGAGAGCGCGGCTCGACGACCTCGAAGACCAGCAGCGCCGCCGCGAGCCCGACGTGGACTGCCCGCGGCGCGACGAAGCGCGCTGACTGCTTCGCCGGCGCGCCTCCCGTCTCACGCCCTCTTGCCGACGGCGATTCGTGCGGCCGTATAGAATGCCGGACCGGAGGGTCCACTTGATCAGGCTGTTCGAGCATCCGCTGTCGCCGTACGCCCAGAAGGTCAAGATCATGCTGATCGAGAAGGGGTTGCCGTTCGAGGCGACCACGCCGATCGGCGCGCAGGGGGTCGATCCCGTCTTCGCGAAGGCGAGCCCGCGCGGCGAGGTGCCGATGCTGGTCGACGGCAGTGCGGCCATCTTCGACTCGACCATCATCTGCGAGTACCTGGAGGACAAGTACCCGCAGAAGCCCATGCGCCCCGCGTCGGCCGAAGAGCGCGCGCGCGTGCGCATGATCGAGGACCAGCTCGACACCATCTACGAGGGCGTCACGTGGGCGGTGTTCGAGATCGAGGGCTGGGGCCGCGCGACCGGCGAGCTGCGCACCGGGCTTCTGAAGCGCGCGGGCGAGCAGATCCGCCAGTTCAACGCCTGGCTCGAGCGCGAGCTCGGCGGCCGCCCGTTCATGAACGGCGACGCGTTCGGCTGGGGAGACGCGTGCGCCTATCCCTTCGTCGCGGGCGCGGCGGGCCAGGGCAACGCGCCCGCGGCGGGCTCGAAGCTCGCCGCGTGGTTCGCGCGCATGCTCGAGCGGCCGAGCATTCAACGCTGCATCGCCGACATCGGGCAGGTGTCGGTGGGCATGGGCGTCGAGACGCTCCAGCAGATGCTCAAGTCGGGGATCTTCAAGCGCGAGTACCGGGATCACCGGCTCGAATGGATGCTGCGCAGCGGGGGCGTCGAGATCGTCCTCGAGGGCATGCGGAAGAACAACATTCGCTTCAGCAACGAACCCAACTGAGTGAGAGGAAGACAGCCATGGAAGGCACCGCGAAGAAGCCGAGCTACCTGGGACTCCTGAACGCGATCGCGCTGGGCGAGGGCCGCGCGCACCAGTACCTGTCGTGCTGGGCCGCGAAGACGCCCGACCCCGACGTGAAGAAGATCATCGCGACCGTCGCGATCCGCGAAGGCGAGCACTCGCACGCGTTCACGAAGCGCATGTGCGAGCTAGGCTACACCGTTCAGGATCGCCCGGACCCGAACTTCGAGAAGAACATGGCGATCGCGAATGCGGACTGCACCGACCTCGAGAAGTTCGAAGCGCTCGGCTTCGGCCGCGACAAGAGCGGCGAGCGCCGCCGCGACCCGTTCAAGGGCATCTTCGACGACGAGTCCATCGACGTCGCGACGGGCGAGCTGCTCGGCCGCTACATCGCCGAGGAGCGCGACAGCGGCCGCATGTTGACGGCGTGCTACGACGTGCTGTGCGAGCGCGCGGGCGGCTCGCGGCGCATGGCGCAGTCGAACACGAGCGGCATGCGCGAGCTGCACGGCCGCCTCGACGAGATCTGCGCGGCGATCGGCAAGCTGCAGCAGGAAGTCACGGCGCTGCGCCGCTAGCCGAGCGAGCTCCGTGGAAGAGGTCGAGCCGAGCGCGCTCGGTGTCAGGAGCGTGCTCGCGGTCGGCGCTCACCCGGACGACGCCGAGTTCTACGCCGGCGGCGCGCTCGCGCGGTTCGCCGACGCGGGCGCGCGCGTGTCGCTCGTGGTGTGCACCGGCGGCGGGCGCGGCGGCCGCGGGCTCGGCGACGCCGTGGCCGTGCGCGCCACCGAGCAGGCGCGCGCGGCCGAGCTCCTGCCGTTCCACGCGCGCGAGAACCTGGGCCGCACCGACGGCGAGCTCGCCGTCGACGAGCCGCTGCGCGCCGCGCTGGTGCGCGCGCTCCGCCGGGTGCGCCCGGAGGTGGTGGTGACGCACGACCCACGGCTCGTCTTCGCACCCGTGCGCGACCGCTTCCGTCTGCAGCACTCCGACCACCGGGCAGCTGGCCAGGCCCTCCTCGACTCCGTGTACCCTCGCGCACCGAGCCCGAACTTCTACCCCGAGCAGCTCGCCGAGGGCCTCGAGCCCTGGTTCCCGCGCGAGGTCTGGCTCATGGACACGGCCGAGCCGAACGCGCGCGTCGACGTGGCGAAGACGTTCGAACGGAAGCTCGCGGCGCTGGCCGCGCACGTGAGCCAGAACACGGGCGATTCGCTCGTGCGCGCCGCGCGCGCGAACGGGCCTGCCGAGACGTTCGTGCGCCTCACGTTGCGGCGAGGCGACTGGCGGCCGCGCTAGAAGAGCGCGCGGACCACGCCGCCGACGAGGCGGAACGGGAACGCGATCACGTCGCCCACGAAGTCGACCGTGCAGCTCAGCACGCCCGAGCAGCCCGGCTCTTCCTTCGTCGTCGTGGTCGTCGTCTCCTGCTCCGTCACGTTCGGATCGGAGCTCGACGGCACTCGCGTCGTGGTCGTCGTCGTCTTCGTCGTGGAACACGCGAGCGAGAGCAGGAGCGCCATCGCGAACGCGGCGCTGCGATTCTTCTTCCGGATGAGCTGCGATCGAGCACGTTCCGTGCCGCGCCGAGACGTTCGCTCGCGCGCGCTCCGCGCGCGGCTGTAACTCTTACCGGTAGATTCACCCGTCGCGGGTGACGCCTCTCTGTGTCGCGCGCGGAATCGCGCGGCGCGCTCGGCCCGTCGGTTGCACTTCCCTCGCGGCGGCTCCCAAGCCTCCTCGGCGTGACCTGGGAGCGCGGGGTCCGCAACCCCAACCCCGCATGTGCCCCGACCTCGCGCCGCCCGTCCCAGGTCACGCCCACAGGAGACCGCCGTGAATACTGCTGCGCTGCGCCGGACGCTCGTGCTCACGACCGTGTTCGTCACGCTCGCCATGCTGTGTGCGGCCGCGCTCGCCCGCGCAGGCGGCACCGCCGACGGCGCGCGCGGCGATCTGTACGTGCGCGGCTACGTGTCCGCGGTGCTCGAGCGCGACTTCGGGCTGCCCGACGCCGTCGTCGACGTTCGCGACGGCGTCGTGTACGTGCGCGAAGAGTCCGTGCCGGAAGGCGACCGCGCGAAGCTGCGCGACGCGCTCGGGGCCGTGAAGGGCGTGGCCGACGTGCGCTGCGTCACCAACGAGCAGGTCGCCGCGGGACCCGAGGAGGCTCCCGCGCCGCCGAGCTCCGCGCCCGCGCCCGTGTCGGGCACCACGTTCCTGCCCCCGGAGCCGCTCTTCCATCCCGTCATCGGCGACCCGCGCTGGCCGCGCTTCTCCGCCACCTGGCAGTGGTACCTGAAGGACCCGAGCTTCACGCACATCGGCTCCGCGACGTTCGGCGGAGTCTTCCCGGTCGTGCAGAGCGAGCTGCCGGGCGGCGGGCGCTGGGACCTCGGCGTGCAGGCCGGCGTCTTCTCGATCTTCAACATGGACGCGAGCTCGGTCGATCTGGTGAACGCGGACTACTGGGTCGGACTGCCGCTGGGCGCGCGCTGGGGCCCGCTCGCGTTCCTGTTCCGGCTGTACCACCAGAGCTCGCACCTGGGCGACGAGTTCCTGCTCGACACGCCGATCCACCGCATCAACCTGTCGTTCGAAGCGGTCGACGCGCTCGTCGGCTACGACCTGTGGGGCTTCGGGCGCGTGTACGGCGGCGGCGGCTACCTGGTGCACAAGGATCCGGCCGACCTGAAGCCCGGATATACACAGACTGGTGTAGAGGTGATCAGCCCGTGGGCGCTGCTCGGCGACACGCTGCGGCCGCTCGCCGTGCTGGACGTGCAGTGGCACCAGGAGGAGGACTGGGGCGCGGACTACTCGACGCGCTTCGGCTTTCGCGTCGAGAACCCGCGGCTGCTCGGCACGCACCACCTGTACCTGCTGGGCGAGTTCTACGACGGCCACTCGCCGAACGGCCAGTTCTTCGTGCGCCGCATTCAATCGTGGGGGTCGGCGTGGACCTCGAGTTCTAGCCACCTCCGCCCGAGCTTCGCCTGGTCCGGATCTCGCAACCCCCCTCTCGCGCAACTCACAGAGCGCGAGATTCTGCGTGTCACGAGGGCGGGGGCCAGCAGTTTGTAGAATCTGCACGCCGGAGTATTCGGCGTTGCGTGGACCCGTGTCCGGCATCGGCCTCTCGCTCCGAGAGCTCCGAGAGGTCGACGATGACGACGTCCCACGTCCCGACGGAACCCCGCACCCCTAGCCGCTCGAACGGGAAGCGACGCTCGAGCTCGCGCCGCAGCGGCGAGCCCGACCTGGCCGAGCTGCTGCGCGCGCTCGACGCGG
>DATJZN010000024.1:0-125255 GCA_035499075.1 Myxococcota bacterium
CGCGGCAGGTAGAACTCGGCCATGGCGCGCACGAAGCGCGGCGGCTCGGCGTCGAGCAGCATGGCCATCGCCAGCATCACCCCGTCCATCGGCAGGGTGTTCCCCGCGTGGTTCGCCACCAACAGCACGCGCCCGTCCGGCACCTTCTCGATGCCGTGCGACTCGACGCGGAAGTAGTGGCGGTAGAGGAACGCGGCGAACGTGCCGAGGCGGCGCGCGAAGTCGAGACTCGCGCCGAACGGGTCGTAGCCGTACTCGTTCATCTGCGTGGGGATGCGCGAGAGCCGTTCGTCGACTTCGTCGGACAGCGAGCGCAGGGCTAGCGGGAGCGGCAGATCCATGCGCCGGTATCATCGGATCTTCACGCGCGGCACTCAACGGACCCTGGCCGGGCCTCGCTGCGGGCCGTACCATGAGCGGCGGGAAGGCTCGGGAGGCTCTCGCGTGAGCCGCGTTCGCCAGCTCTTCGCAGTAGGCTCGCTCGTGTGTCTCGCCGCCGTCGCGCGCGCGGGCACTGCGCCGGCGCCCTCGGGCGATCCGTTCTCGCTGGATCAGGTCGGCGCGAGCCAGGACCACTCGGTCGATGCATTGCTGATGCGAAAGCTGCGCGAGTTCGCGCGGCGCTCGCTGCTGCAGCTCGAGACGGTGGCCGCGGGCTTGAACGAGCCGCTACCGGGCCATCCCACCTGCATGAACGACCCGTTCTGCAACGTGTCGCCGGACACGAGCTGGATCTTCAGCAACGCGCCGCCTGCGGTGCCGTTCGGCGCGTCCTCTCGAGCGGAGAGCCGCACCGGCCTGTTGCCCGAGCCGGTCGCCAATGGGCTCGTCGCCGTGAGCGTGATGCTCCTCATGAGGGCTCGGCGCCGCGACCACTCCCGCGAGCGCTGACTCCAGCCGCGCAAGGCTCCTTGCGCAGCGGGATCACGAAAGCGAGTGAGAGTTCCTACATGAGGCTCTCACTCACTCGCCTCGAGTCTCTCGCTCTGTCTTCGCTCGAGCGAATGCACAACCGAACGAGCTCGTCACAACGTATACATTCGAGCCACTCACCTTCACCGGGGTGCAATGGATCTCGAACGGCTCGCGCGAATCCGTTGGAGGCGAGAGCTCGCCGCGATCGTCGCGGTCGCGCTCGCGCTGCGCGTCGCCTACGCGTGGACGCGGCCGGAGGCGCTCGGCTCGTTCCGTGACGCCTGGCACTACGTGGCGATCGCGCAGAGCCTGGTCGCGCGCGGTGAGTACGCCGACACGGTCGGGCTCTCGCAGGGGCGGCCGCTCTTCTCCGACGTCGGCCCCACGTCGTTCTGGCTGCCCGGCTATCCGCTGCTCGTCGCAGGGGTGTCGCTCGTGTTCGGCCCCGGCGTGCGGAAGCTCCTCGTCACGAACGCGCTGCTCGGCACGTTGACCGTGCTCTTCTGCGGGCTCGCTGCGCGGCGTTTGGCCGGGCGGCGCGCGGCGCTCTGGTCGGCGGGCCTCGTCGCGGTGAACGTCTCGCAGATCTACTTCGGCGGCCTGGTCGGGATCGAGACGCTCGTCGGCACCTGTCTCGCGGCGGCCCTGTGGGGCTTCGCGGAGGCGCGTGCGGCGTGGGGCGGCGAGCCGAATTCGCTGGGCCGCTGGGGCGCTCCGACACTTCTTGGTGTAGCGCTCGCCGCGGGAGCCCTGACGCGGACCGTGTTCCTGCCCATCTCGGGGGTGCTGCTGGCGGCGCTCGCCGCCCGGGTGCTGGCGCGCGGCGGCGGCGCGTGGCGCGCCGTGGCGGCGTGCGCGCCGCCGGCGCTGCTCGTCGCGTGTGCGCTGGTGCCCTGGCTCGCGCGCAACGCGGCCCGCTTCGGCGAGCCGGTGTACGAATCGAAGGTCGGCTTCAACATGGTGATCGGCTTCAACGACCACGCCGACGGCGGCTTTGCGCTCACGGGCGTGCCCGACCTGGATGCCTCGCGCTACGACGAGCGCGCGCGCGACCGGATCTACCGCGACATGGCGACGGACTGGATCCGCAGGCATCCCGTGCGCGCCGTCGCGCTGGGGGGCGAGAAGCTCGCGCGGATCTGGAATCCGGTGCCGGTGTGGGAGCACGGCCCGAGCGCCTGGGCGTTCGCCACGTGGAGCATCGGGCTGCTGGCGCTCACGGCCCTGGGCGCGGCGCTGGCGCTGCGCACGCGCCTCGAGGCGCGCATCGTGATCTGGGTCGCGCTCGCCTACCTGATCCCGATCACCCTCGCGTTCGCTGTCACGCGCTTCCGCGCGCCGCTCGAGCCCGCGCTGGCGATCCTGGCGGGCGCGGGCGCCGAGTGGCTGGTCGGGCAGGCCGGGCTCACGCGGCCGGCACCCGAAGCGCTGCGCTGAGCGGGCCGCACGAGCGCTCGGCGAGCTCGTGCACGTAGCTCGGGTCGAGGAGGCCGAGCACGCCGTGCTTCTTTGGCGCGACGAACAAGCGGCTGCGGTCTGCGCGCAGCGTCTCGACGGGAACCCCCGCCCAGGCCGCCAGCTCCGGCAGCCGCCCCGCGATCTCGCCCGTGCGCAGCACGAGCAGGCGTTCGGCGGGCAACGCCTCGAGCACGCGCTGGTTGTGACTCGCCCACAGCTGGAAGAAGCACGCGAGCGGCGGGAAGCCGCGCTCGGTGAGCGGCGCGTCGAAGCGCGTTGCGGGGAAGTCGGCGACGCGCAGGCGCAGCCGGTCGAGCGCCGCCCACGGCGAGCCGGGCTCGGGCGGGAGGTTCAGGTTGTGGTCGAGCCACGAGTCACACCAGCCGAGCGGGTCGCGCACGGTCAAGACGAACTTCTTGTCGGGGCACGCGCGCGCGAGCGGCTCGATCAGGATCCCCGCGAGGCTCGACGACTCCATCTCGAGCCACAGCGCGCGGTCGCGCCGGCGCAGAGTCCGGCGCGCCGGCGCAGCGTCGAGCTCGCCGCGCAGGAACGCGCTGGCGAGCCCGAGCCGCAGCTCGCCGTCGGGATGGTGCGCGCTGCGGTAGCCTTCGAAGATGCCCGCGAGCGAATGCGTGCCCGTCTTCGACAGCCCGCAGCAGCACACGTTGGTGCGGCGCGGCCGCAGGGAGGGCCGGAGGGTCTGCCTGGCGCGCCGCAGCGAAGCGTCGAGCGCGCCCCCGAGGATCCCCGTCACGCCGCCCTGCTCGCGCGCATCGCAGACCACAGCATACCCTTGACAGGAGCCCGAGAGCCGCCCATGAGCACGTTCGAGCATCCGAAGTTCGGCGCCGTCGCGCGCACGCCCGACGAGCGCTTCGCCGGCCTGCCCGGCTGGAAGTACGCGCCCCGGTATTTGGACGACCTGCGCGGCTTCGAGGGCCTGCGCATGCACTACGTGGACGAAGGCCCGCGCGATGCGCGCGCGGTGTTCCTGTGCCTGCACGGCGAGCCGAGCTGGGCGTACCTGTACCGGAAGATGCTGCCCGTGTTCACGGCGGCGGGACACCGCGTGGTGGCACCCGACTGGTTCGGCTTCGGGCGCTCCGACAAGCCCGTGCGCGACGAGAGCTACACGTTCGCGTTTCACCGGCGCTCGCTCGTGGCGTTGTTCGAACGCCTCGCGCTCTCGAACGTGTGCCTCGTGGTGCAGGACTGGGGCGGCCTGCTCGGCCTGACCCTGCCGAAGGACGAGCCCGCGGTGACGCGTCTCCTCGTGATGAACACGGCGATCGGCGTCGGCGAGCCGCTCTCGCCGGGCTTCGCCGCGTGGAAGGAGTTCGTCGCTTCTCAGCCCGACTTCGCGGTCGGCGCCCTGATGAAGCGCGCCACCTCGGTGCTGACCGACGCCGAAGCCGCCGCCTACGACGCGCCGTTTCCCGACGCCACGTACAAGGCCGGCGTGCGCCGCTTCCCGCAGCTCGTGCCGATCGCGCCCGCGATGGAGGGCGTCGCCGACGGCCGCAGCGCGCGCGCGTTCCTGCGCGAGCGCTGGACCGGCCGCAGCTTCATGGCGATCGGCGCCGCCGACCCGGTGCTCGGCCCGCCCGTCATGAACGCGCTGCGCGCCGAGATCCGCAACTGCCCCGAGCCGCTCGTGGTGCCCGAAGCGGGTCACTTCGTGCAGGAGTGGGGCGAGCCGATCGCGCGAGCGGCGCTAGGAAAGCTCGGGTTGTAGCTTCAGGCCCTCCGCACGCGCCCGTAGCTCAATGGATAGAGCATCTGACTTCGGATCAGAGGGTTGGGGGTTCGAGTCCCTCCGGGCGCGCTTGGCGGGACGGCACCTCGAGCGGATGGGGCGACGGGCGCCTAGTTCTTCCCCTGCCAGATCGCCATGAGCTCCGGCGACGCCTGTGCGCGCACGCCGTTGTCCGACAGGATCTCGTCCGTCGCGGCGACGATCTCGCTGCGCTTGAAGACGAGTGACTCGCCGTTGCGGTGGCTGAACTTGAAGACGACGAACTCGTCTTTCAGATCGCGGAGGAGGGCGACCATCTGCTCGAGACTCCTGACTTTGGTCCCGTTCACCGCGTCCACCACGCCCGCGGAAGGGTTGCCGTAGCCCGTCGCGAGCTTGTGCGGGAAGAAGGGCGACGAGACGATGACCAGGTCCTGCAGCTGGTCGTCGGGCGCGTTGCCGGCTTCGGTGACGAGCGGGCTCTGGATGAACGCGAAGCCCTTCACGAGCTGCGGGCTGTGGTCCATGAACATCAGGAACTCCTGCGACGCGCGCGAGAACACGAGCGGGCCGTAGATGAAGTACGACGGGTAGTCGCCGTTCAAGTTGTGGATGAGCAGCGCCCGCGAGGTGCTGACCGGAAGTGACACGGCGACTGACTTCCCCTCGCGAATCACGGTGAGCGGGACCTTGCCGTCCTTCACCGTCTTCGCGATCAGGTAGCGGAAGTTCACGCGCAGCGTCGTGCCGAGCTTCACCATGCCCTGGTCGTCCACGGGCGTGTCGCCGATCTTCGTGATGACGTCCCACTCCCGGAGCGGGTACGAGGACTCGGTCTTGTACGGCCGGTGCACCACGATGCCCGCCACGGACTTGTCGAGCTTCAGGTAGGCGCGCAGCGCCGGGTTCTCGAGCGTCTGCAGCTCGTCGTACATGCCGTACTTGCCGTCGTAGTGGCCGTCGGCGATGTCGGCGAGGAACAGGTCGATCTCCTCGTTCGGGATGATGTAGCCGATGTTCTGCGTGTCACCGCCCAGGTGGCTGAACGCGAGCCCGACGATCTTGTCGTTCGCGATCGCGGGGCCGCCGCTGTTGCCGGGATTCAGCGCAGCGTCGATCTGGATGCGCAGGCCCGACGTCGACACGCTGTAGGGCACGTACTCGATGCGCGAGATGATGCCCTTCGTGACCGACAGCGAGCTGCCGCCGGTCGGATAGCCGTACGCGAGCACGGCGTCCTTGATGTCGGGCAGTGCCTTGGCGCGCGGCACCGGCGGGTGGCTCTTGAAGAACGACTCGTCGTCGAGCTTGAGCAGCGCCAGGTCGATGCCGGGCGCGATCGCCTCTACCGTCGCCGGGAGCTTGTCGCCGGCCTGGTTCGCCTGGATCTGTACCTGGCTCGCGTAGCTCACCACGTGGGCGTTCGTCAGGATGCGCTTGCCGTCGATCACCACGCCCGAGCCCGTGATCTCTTGCGGCGACGCCTTCGTCCAAGGCTTGAATGGATCCGGATAGCGCGTCGTCGAGAAGACCTTGACCACCCCGTTCTCCACGCTGCTCGGAATGTCCGCCGCAGGCGTCGGATCGGCTGCGGGCGGGCTCTCGGCCCCGGCGGGCCAGGCGGCAAGCAGGGCGGCGGCGAGCACGGCGCGGGCGACGGATGGCAAAGTCATTTTCGGGTGCGATCCTCGGGGCGAAGGTTGGCGGAGCGTGCCGCGGGATTCTGACACACGACGGCGTTTGCTCCGATCGGGGAAGGAGCGTGGGTAGCGCGCCCACGCGATCACAAGGGGTGACGGTGAGAGCTCGAGTCCTCGGAGTCATGGCGATGTTTCTGGTCTTCACGGCTTGCGGCCGAGAGGAGCGCAGCAAGCCGAAGCCGCCGCCCTCAGTCGTGGAGAAGCCGGAGTCGGCCATGGCGCAGGGCGAGGTGCGCGTGGAGGTGCGCGACGGGCGCGTCACCATCGCGTGTCAGGAAGCGCCTCGCGGTCTCGTGATCGAGAAGCTCGCGCGGCAGGCGGGCTTCGAGCTGTCGGGCGACCTGGACTCGCAGCCGGTCACTCTGGCGGTGGACGACGTGCCCATGGACCAGGTGATTCCGACCTTGCTGAAGGACCTCGCGTACCGCGCGCAGTGGAGCTTCGACAAGGAGCAATCGCGCCATGCGCTCGCGAAGCTGGAAGTGGGCGAGGTGCCGGCCACGGTGGCGGCGTCGCACAAGCCGCACATCACCGACGCGCTGCGCGACCGCCTGCGCGCCATGCGCGACAAGCGCCCCAGCGAGAAGCAGAAGGCCGAGGCCGCGGCGCGCCGCGAGGAGAAGGCGCGCTCGCAGGCCGACGCGCTCGAGGAACTGCGCTCCAGCAACCCCGACATGCGCATCGAAGCGGCGGGCGAGATCGAGCCCGAGGGGCCGGCGCTCGTCAGCTTGATGTCGTCGCTGAGCTCCGACGCCGACCCGCGCGTGCGCGCCAAGATCGCCGGCCAGCTCGCCGATGCGGACGGCTGCGTCGCGTCGATGGGTCTGGTCGGCGCCACGGCGGACCCCGATCCCGGCGTGCGCTGCGCGGCGTGGCAGTCGCTCGAGATGAACTGCGACGAGTCGATGCTGCCGCAGATGCAGCCCACGTGCTCGAAGGAGAGCGACCCCAAGGTGCGCGAGTGCTGCGCGAGCACCCTCGAGATGTGCGAGTAGCGGCGTGACATGACGAGCCCCGCGCGCTTCGAGTTCTGGATCGACCGCGGGGGCACGTTCACCGACTGCATCGCGCGCGATCCCGCGACCGGCCAGCTGCGCGTCGCGAAGCTGTTGTCGTCGGACCGCGCGCCGCTCGACGCGATTCGCGCGCTGCTCGGCCTGCGGCGCGGTGCGCCCGTTCCGCCCTGCGACGTGCGCATGGGCACGACCTTGGCCACGAACGCGCTGCTGGAGCGCAAAGGCGCGCCGTTCGCGCTCGCGATCACGCGCGGCTTTCGCGACCTGCTCGCGATCGGCACGCAGGCGCGGCCGAAGCTCTTCGACCTCTGCATCGTGAAGCCCGAGCTCCTGTACCGCGAAGTGCTCGAGGTCGACGCGCGCGCGGACGCCCACGGCGGGGTCCTGGCGCGGCCCGAGCCGAAGCGGCTGCGCGCCGAGCTCGCGGCGCTGCGGCGCTCCGGGCTCGAGAGCCTGGCCGTGGTGGTGCTGCACGCGTACCGCGGCGGCGAGCTCGAGCGCGAGATCGGCGAGCTCGCGCGCGAGGCCGGCTTCGCGCACGTGGCGCTGTCGCACGAGGTCGCGCCCGAGATGGGGCTCCTCGCGCGCGGCGACACGGCGTGCGTCGACGCGTACCTGACGCCGCTGCTGCGCGAGTACGTGGCCGAGCTGCGGCGCGAGCTGCCCGGCAGCACCTTGCGCATCATGCAGTCGAGCGGCGGGCTGGCGGATGCGGACCGTTTCCGCGGCCCGCACGCCGTGCTCTCGGGGCCCGCGGGCGGCGTGGTCGCGTGCGCCAGCGTAGCCGCGCAGCTCGATGCGCCTCGCGCGATCGGCTTCGACATGGGCGGCACGTCGACCGACGTGTGCCGCGTGGCGACCCGGCGCGACGGCTCGGTCGAGTTCGAGCGCGTGTACGAGAGCGAGACCGCGGGCGTGCGCATCTTCGCGCCCATGCTCGCGGTGCACACCGTGGCGGCGGGGGGCGGCTCGCTGTGCGGCTTCGACGGCTACCGCTTCAAGGTCGGTCCGGAGAGCGCGGGCGCGCGGCCCGGGCCGCTCTGCTACGGCGACCCGAGCGCGGAAGAGCTGACCGTGACCGACGTGAACCTGGCGCTCGGCCGGCTCGTGGGCGATCGCTTCCCGTTCCCGCTGCAGCTCGAGCGCGTGCTGACGGCACTACACCGACTGGTGTCGGAGCTCGGCGCGGCCGGCACACCGCGCGAGTGGCCCGAGGTGGCCGCGGGCTTCCTCGAGATCGCGAACGCGAACATGGCAGAGGCGATCCGCCAGGTCTCGGTCGCGCGCGGCTACGACGTGCGCGAGTACGCGCTCGTGGTGTTCGGCGGCGCGGGCGGCCAGCACGCGTGCGCGCTCGCGCGGCGGCTCGGCATCCGCCGCGTGCTCGTGCACCCGCTCGCGGGCGTGCTGTCGGCGTACGGCATGGGGCTCGCCGACGTGGCGTGGCACGGCGAGGCCGACGTCGGCCGGCCGCGGCTCGCGCCCGGGCTCGAGCGCGAGCTCGCCAAGGCGTTCGCGGAGCTCGAGGCGCGCGGCCGCGCGGCGCTCGCCGAGGACGGCTTCGAGCCCGAGCGCATCGACGCCGTGCGCCGGCTCGACTTGCGCCACGTGGGCACCGAGACGTCGCTCACCCTGCCGCTCGAAGGCGAGGCGCCGCTCCGCGAGCGGTTCGACCGCGAGCACGAGCGCGCCTTCGGCTACGCGCGGCCCGAGCACCCCGTCGAGGCCACGGTGGCGCGCGTGGAGGTGCTGGGC
This sequence comes from Myxococcota bacterium, assembly GCA_035499075.1. Classification (GTDB taxonomy): domain Bacteria; phylum Myxococcota_A; class UBA9160; order SZUA-336; family SZUA-336; genus VGRW01. The sequence continues at coordinate 8,583 of DATJZN010000024.1, forward strand.
CGACACCGCGCGGTGTCGGAGGCCCCGCTGCCTGCGACCGCGGCCGGCCCGGCTCGGCCGCGCCGGCGCGCGCGCCTGTTCTGCGACGGCGCTTTCCGCGACGACGTGCCCGTGTTCGAGCGCGAACGCCTCCCGCCGGGCACGCGGCTCGCCGGCCCGGCGCTGGTGCTCGAAGCGACGAGCACGCTCGTCGTCGACCCCGGCTTCGAGCTCGAGATCGACGCGCGGGGTCGCATCGTGCTCACCGACCGCGCGGGTCTCGCGGCGCGCGCGCCCGGTCCGCGCCAGGTCGACCCGGTGCAGCTCGAGATCATGAACAACCTGTTCATGTCGATCGCCGAGCAGATGGGCACGGTGCTGCGGCGCACGTCCATCTCCACGAACATCCGCGAGCGCCTCGACTTCTCGTGCGCGGTGTTCGACCGCGCCGCCGGGCTCGTCGCCAATGCGCCGCACATTCCCGTGCACCTGGGCGCGATGGGCGAGTCGGTGGCAGCCGTGCTGCGCGCGCACCCGCGCCCCGAGCCGGGCGACGTGTTCGTCACGAACGATCCGTCGGCGGGCGGCTCGCACCTGCCCGACGTCACCGTGGTGACGCCCGTGCACGACGCTTCGGGCGAGCTGCGCTTCTTCACCGCGAGCCGCGGGCACCACGCCGACGTGGGCGGCATCACGCCGGGCTCCATGCCGCCGTTCTCGCACACGCTCGAGGAGGAAGGCGTCGTGCTGCGCGCGCTGCGCGTGGTGCGCGCGGGCCGGCTCGACGAGGCGCTCGTGCTGCGCGCGCTCGGCTCCGCGCGCTTTCCGGCGCGGAACCCGCGCGAGAACGTGGCCGACCTGGAAGCCGCGATCGCCGCGAACCGCGCCGGCGCGCGGCTGCTTCGCGAAATGGTCGAAGCCCAGGGCCTCGAAACCGTGCTCGCATACATGGGCCATGTGCAGGACAACGCCGCGGCGAAGGTCGCGGACGAGATCGAGAAGCTGCCGGACGGCGAGCACTCGTTCGCCGACGCGCTCGACGACGGAACACCGATCTGTGTCAGCCTGCGCGTGAGCGGCCGGCGGATGGTGATCGACTTCGCGGGCACCGGCGCGCAGGTCGACGGGAACCTGAACGCGCCGCGCGCCGTCACGGTCGCGGCGGTGATCTACGTGCTCCGCGCGCTCGTGGGCGAGGAAATCCCGCTGAACGCCGGCTGCCTGCGGCCCGTCGAGCTGCGCGTCCCGCGGGGCTCGGTGCTCGACCCCGATCCCGAGCGTGCGGTATGCGGCGGCAACGTCGAGACGAGCCAGCGCGTGGTCGACGTGCTGCTGGGCGCGCTGGGCAAGCTGGCGGCGTGCCAGGGCACGATGAACAACCTGACGTTCGGAAACGAGTCGTTCGGCTACTACGAGACGATCGGCGGCGGCGCGGGCGCGGGGCCCGGCTTCGCTGGCGCGTCGGGGGTGCACACGCACATGACGAACACGCGCATCACCGACCCCGAGGTGCTCGAGAGCCGCTTCCCCGTGCGCGTGGTCGAGTTCGCGCTGCGCGCCGGCTCGGGCGGGGCGGGCCGGTTCCGCGGCGGCGACGGGCTCGTGCGCGAGCTCGAGTTCCTCGAGCCGATGCAGGTGTCGATCCTGTCCGAGCGCCGCACTCGCGCACCGTTCGGGCTGGCGGGCGGCGGCGCTGCTGCGCGCGGCGAGAACACGCACGCGGGCCGCGACGTCGGCGGCAAGGCCTCGTTCGCGGTCGCCGCCGGCGAGCGCGTGCGCATCGCGACGCCGGGCGGCGGCGGCTTCGGCGCGCCGGACTGAGATGGGCCGCGCCGGCTTCATCGTGCACCCGACCTACCGCCTGCGCGGCGGCCGCGCGGTGGTGCAGCTGTTCGGGCGGCTCGCGTCGGGGGAGCCGTTCCTCGTGGAGGACACGCGCTTCCGCCCCTACTTCTTCGCGGACGAGCGGGGCGTGCAGCTGCTCGCCGGCGAGCGCGACGTGGAGATCGAGCCGAGCCAGCTCGTCGACATGGCGGGCGCGCCGGTCTCGCGCGTGATCGCGCCCGTGCCGCCCGCGGTGCCGCGCCTGCGCGAGAAGATCGAAGCGGGCGGCGGCCGCGCGCTCGAGGCCGACATCCGCTTTCCGTACCGGTTCCTGATCGACCGCGGCCTGCGCGCGGCGGTGGAGATCGACGGCGAGGCGGAGACCGACGCCAACGGCCTGCTGACCTTCCGCGATCCGATCCTCGCGCCCGGCTCCGCGCACCCGCAGCTCCAGGTGCTGTCGCTCGACCTGGAGACGTGGCCCGACGCGAGCCGCGTGCTGTCGTTCGCGCTCTACGGCGCCGGAGCGGACGAAGTGCACGTCGTCGCGTCCCAGCCCGTCGCCGGCGCAACGACTCACGCCGACGAGGCGACGCTCCTGCGCACGTTCGCGCGGCGCGTGCGCGAGCTCGACCCCGACGTGCTCACCGGCTGGGCCGTCGTCGACTTCGACTTCGACGTGCTGGTCGCGCGCGCGAAGTCGCTCGGCGTGCCGCTCGAGCTCGGGCGCGTGCCGGGCCCCGTGTCGATCGCGCAGGACGCTTCGTTCACGCGCCAGCGTCGCGCCGAGATCCCGGGCCGCATCGTGCTCGACGCGCAGGGGCTCGCGCGCGACGCGTTCATTCCGCTCGAGGACTTCTCGCTCGACACCGCGGCGCGCAGCCTGCTGGGCCGCGGCAAGCGCATCGCGGCGTCGGGCCGCGCGCGCGTCGACGAGATCCTGCGGCTCTACCGCGAGGACCTGCCCGCCTTCGCCGCGTACAACCGCGAAGACGCCGTGCTCGTGCAGGAGATCATCGCGAAGGAGTCGCTGCTCGAGCTGGCGATCGAGCGGAGCCTGTTGTGCGGGATGCAGCTCGACCGTGTGGGCGCGAGCATCGCCTCGTTCGACCTGTTGTATCTGCCCGAGCTGCGCCGGCGCGGGCGCGTCGCGCCGTCGGTCGACCGCTCGGGCAACGCGAGCGCGCCCGTGTCGGGCGGCGCCGTGATGGAGTCGTCGCCCGGCGTGTTCCGCAACGTGGCCGTGTTCGACTTCAAGAGCCTGTACCCGAGTCTGATGCGCACGTTCAACCTGGATCCGCTCGCGCTCGCGACGGCGAGCGCGGACCCCGTGCCGATCGTCGCGCCGAACGGCTCCCGCTTCTCCCGCAGCGAAGCGATCCTGCCGGAAGTGCTCGAGCGCTTCGCGCTGAGCCGCGAGGCCGCGAAGCGCCGCGGCGACCGCCACGCCGACCTCGCCATCAAGATCATGATGAACGCGATGATCGGCGTGCTCGGCGCGACCTCGGGCCGCTTCTTCTCGCCCGAGGTCGCGAACGCCGTGACCGGCTTCGGCCGGCTGATGCTCGAGCGCACGCGGCGCGCGTTCGAGTCTGCCGGCGCGCGCGTGCTGTACGGCGACACCGACTCGGTGTTCGTGCAGGTCGAGCCGGCGCTCGCGCCCGAGGCGGCGCATGCAGCGGCCGAGCGTTTGCGCGTGCGCGTGCAAGACGAGCTGTCGGCCGCGATCCGCGCCGAGTGGCGCGTCGAGCCGCGGCTCGAGCTCGAGCTCGAGTACATCTTCGCGCGCTTCTTCCAGCCCAGCCTGCGCGGCGGCACGCAGGGCAGCAAGAAGCGCTACGCGGGGCTCGTCGACGGCGCGCTGCACGTGGTGGGGCTCGAGGCCGTGCGGCGCGACTGGCCCGAGCTCGCGCGCCGCCTGCAGCGCGGCATGCTCATGCGGCTGTTTCGCGACGAGCCCGTGGAGCCGTTCGTGCGCGAGGTCGTCGCCGAGCTCCTCGCCGGCAAGCTCGACCGCGAGCTCGTCATCCGCAAAGGCCTGCGCAAGGGCGCGGTCGAGAACTACACCGCGGCGACGCCGCCGCACGTCGAGGCTGCGCGGCGCGCGGGTCCCGGCGTGGGGCGCGTCGTGTGGTACGTGCAGACGAAGCGCGGGCCCGAGCCCGTGGAGCCCGAGGGCGAGCTGCCCGCGGACGTCGACCGCGCGCACTACGTCGACAAGGTGCTGCGGCCGATCGCCGACGCGATCCTCGCGCAGCTGGGCACCTGCTTCGACGAAGTCGCCGATCAGCCGAGGCAGCTCAGCCTACTTTGAGCTGGTCGTGACTCCCTCGCGGGTCAGATGGCGCAGGTCGAAGATGGCCACGCCGTCCGAAGTCTCGATCTTCGCGACCAGATCGTGCTCGCCCGACGCGACGGGCACGTCGATCTCGCCCTCGTTCTTGCCGTCGAACGAGGTCAGCGCCTTCTTCTGGCCGTCGAGCGCGATCCAGCCGTCGCGGAGTCCGTTGCCCGCGCGCGCGTGCAGCGCGATGTCGGCGGTGCGCTCGTCGAGCACCACTTCCGGCAGCGTGTAGGTGGCGTGCTCGGCGGGAATCGGCACGTCGACGCGCCGCTGCGCCCACGGCCCGAGCTGCGCGATCGCGATCGTCTTCGGCTGCGCGGGCAGCGGCAGGTCCAGGTCCTGGCTCGCGCCGGGCGCCAGCTCGTCGAGCGAGCGCGTCGCGCCGGGCACCGCCACGGTGAGCTGCGTGGCCTTGTGCGCGCTCTTGTTGGTCAGCTTCACGCGCGCGGAGTCGACCGAGATGCGCTGCACCTCGATCTCGAGGTCCGCGGGCTTCGACGCCACCTCGATTACGATGCGCTGCTTGCCGAGCGGGCGGTCGCCGCTCGCGGCGAGCACGTCGACGGGATGGTGGGCGACCGAGATGCCGTCGGGCGGCGTGAGCTCGAACTCGCCGTGGCGCGTCTCGCCGGCCTTCAAGACTCCGAGGCCCGCGAGCTGGTTGTCGAGATAGTCGGCGGGCGCGGACAGCGCGAGCCACGCGTCCGGAATGTCGAAGTCGTTCGGGTTCGTGATCGACAGCTGCACCTTGCCCGTCTCGCCCGAGCGCAGCGACGCCGACTCCGCCTGGATGACGAGCGGCTTCGGCAGCGCCGCGTCCGTCGCGCCGCGCTGCGACGAGTAGGCGACGCCGAGCTTCAACAGGTCGGGTACGATCCCCGCGTACGCCTTCTTGCGCACGTCGACGAGCGCCTGGTCGTGCGGCTCGCGCAGGAACGTGGCGGCGGCGTCGAGCGGGAACGTGTCGTCCTCGCCCGTGCCGCGCAGGTACGGAATCGCGCCCGCGGGAACGTCGGCCAGCGGCGCGAGCGACGCCTTCGAGACGGGGTACAGCGGCACGTCGGGCGGAATGCCCTTCTCGTTGATCGCGCGGTCGCCCGAGAGCAGATACTCGGCGATCGTCAGCTTCAGCAGGTTGTCGTCGGGCAGCGGCATGACCTGCTGCACGAGGCCCTTGCCGAAGGTCTTCTGGCCCATGAGCGTGACGTTGCCGCGCGCCTGCAGTGCGCCCGAGATGATCTCCGCCGCCGACGCCGTCATGGGATCGACGAGGATCACGATCGGGTAGTGGTACAAGACGGGCCGCGTCGCGTAGATGCTCGAGTTCGGCGGCTGCGGCAGATCGGGCCGCATCACCGTCTTCACGATGAGCTGCGAGTCGAGGAACAAATCCGCGAGCTGAGCGGCGGCGATCATGCTGCCGCCGGTGTTCTCGCGCATGTCGATGACCAGACCGTCGAGCGGGCCGAGCTCGGCGACGCGGTCCTTGAACTCGGACGCGGTGTCGCGGCTCACCTGGTAGACCTGCGCGTAGCCGACCTTCCCGACGCCGGGCACCTTGCGCGACTCGACGCTCGGAATCTGCACCTCGCCGCGCGTGATCGTGACGTCGAGGCGCTGCTTCTTGTCGTCGCCGGCCTTGTCCTTGGCGCTCGCGTTCGGGTCGCCGCGCTCGACGCCGAGCGCCACGACCGTGTCGGCGCGGCCGCGGATGCGATCGACGGCTTCCTCGACCGAGAGCGGGCGCGTGGGGTCGCCGTCGATCGTGAGGATGGCGTCGCCGTCCTTGAGCCCGCTCTTCGCCGCCGGGCTGCCCGGGAACACGCGCACCGCGATCAGGTCGCCGTCGCGGCGCGACAGCCGCGCGCCGATGCCCGACAGCCGGCCTTCGAAGCGGATCTTGAAGTCCTCGCTGCCGCGGCCGGAGAACACCGTGGTGTAGCGGTCGAGCGCGCCGAGCGCGCCGCGCAGCGCGATGTGCTCGAGGTCGTCGTCGGGATCGATCTCCTCGTCCAGGTGCTCTTTCGTGAACGCGAGCGCGCGCGCGAGGATCTCGCGGTACTCGGCCGGGTCGAACTTCTCCTGCAGCGGCACGCGCACCCGCGCGCCGTTCACCTCGAGCACGCCCGCCTTGCCGTCGTCGTCGACGTCGAAGCGCACGCGGTCGAAGCGCTGCTCGAGCGCGTCGAGCGCGCCGACGAGCACGCGCTTGTCGAGCCGATCGGGCCACAGGTACAGGTGGTCGGTCTGGTCCAGCGCCTCGCCCGTGATCTTGAGCGGGGCCTCCTCCTTCGGCAGCCCGGGCACGAGCGCGGTCGCGCAGCCCAGCGCGACCAGCGGCGCGGCGGTGAGGAAAAGGACGTGGAAATGGCTTCGGAGACGGCTCGCGCCGCGGCGGTTTTGCATGCGCGGCCGAGTCTAGCAACGCCGGTCGCCAGCGGCGAAATCCCCGCTATCATGCGCCCGGGCGCGTAGCTCAGTTGGTAGAGCAGAGGACTCTTAATCCTCCGGTCGACGGTTCGAGCCCGTCCGCGCTCACGAACTGCGCCAGACCGTTTCAGGCCGAGAGGCTGCAGAGGAGCCGCCCGCGAGAAGACCGGACGCGCTTGCTGGCCGTATGGGCGGGGTTGCACGGTCGATCGCGGTCGCCTTCCTCGTCAGCCTGGCGTTGCTCGACGCGCAGGTCACCGCGACGCGTCTCATCGCCTATCGGTTCTTCTATCACTTCGTCTTCTTCGTGGTCTCGCTGGCGCAGCTCGGGCTTGGGGCGGCGGGCGCCTGGGTTTATGCGTCGCGGCGGTCCGACTGGCGTGACTCCGAGCTCGCAAGCTGGCTCGTCGCGCTCGCGGTTCTGCCGCTCGTCGTGCTCGGTTGCTACGCGTGGCTCGGGCCGGCGCCCAACCTCTCCTTCGGCAAGGTGGAGGGTCGCGACGCGTACTCGTACCTCACCCTGATCGCCCTCGTCCTCGTTGCGCTCAACTTCTGTGGCGGCATGGCGCTCACATTGATCTTCACCAGGCATCGAAGCGAATTCGGCCGGATGTACGCTGCAGATCTGACGGGCGCGGCGGTCGGTTGTGCCGCGTCCGTGGGTCTCATGATCGTCGTGGGTCCAATCCGTGCGTTCATCGCTGCCGGGTGCGCGGCTCTGATTGCAGCGCTCGTCGTCGTCAGCGGAGCCAAGAAGAGTGGTCGCGGAGCCCATGCAGCGATTGCATTGGTCGGGCTCGGGCTCGCGCTCGGAGCATCGTTCCCAGCGATCTTCGACCCCTACATCGCGCTGCCTCAGGTCGGCCGCCGGATCATGCGGTCCGAGTGGAATCAGCTGGCCCGGGTGGATGCCGTACGCGCCAGCCGCTACGTGATCGACGGCGATGCCTCCACGGACGTCCTCGAAGACATCTCGACGAACCCGGTGCCCGAGTATCAGCTCGTGCGACGATCACCCGACGTCGCGATCCTCGGTGTCGGAGCCGGCCCGCAGCTCAGGATGGCGCTGCAGGAAGGCGCGGCCTCCGTGCTGGCGGTGGACATCAATCCGACCATCTTGCGCTGGTCACTGCAGGACGATCGGCTGGCGAACTTCAAGATCTTCGAGGACCCGCGCGTATCGGTCGAGGTCGGAGAGGCGCGTCACGTCCTGCGCTCCTCCTCTCGAAGCTTCGACGTCATCGTGATGCACGCGATCGACACGTGGACTGCCTCGGCGCAGGGCGCGTACAGCCTGTCCGAGAATTTCCTCTACACGAGCGAGGCGATGAGCGACCTGCTTGCGAAGCTGACCCCCGGAGGCATCGCCTCGATCCGGCGCTGGCAATTCTGGCCACCGCGCGAGACCCTGCGCCTGTTCACGACCGTGCTCGACGCGCTCGAGCGCAGCGGCGCCGCGCATCCCGAGTCGCAAGTCGTCGTCTTGTCTCCCACGAGCGACTTTCGGAATCCATCGCTGCAGGTATGGGGCTTCCTGCTCTTCTCGAACGAGCCGATCGAGGGCGACCGTTTGAGCCGGCTCGATCGCTATGTCGAGAGCCACGGCTGGGCTTACCTGTATCGGCCGGGTGTGCAGCTCGAGACCCCGTTCTCGGAATACGCGCGAGCTTCCGACCGGAGCGCATTCCTCGCCGCGTATCCGTTCATCGTGAAGCCGGCGCGCGACAGCAATCCGTTCTTCTTCCAGCTCGCGATGCCGTGGTCGGCGGGACCGGTCGATCAGGCCGTGTCGAAGGCGCTGTACTCGCAGAGTTCGCTTCTCTTGTTGCTGTGTCTCGGAGTCACTTCCTCGCTCACGCTCGTTCTGCTCGGCACGCCGCTTTGGCTGCGGCGCGCAGACGTTCGCGGAGATCCGGTCCTGCTGCCCTCGATCCTCTACTTCGCCGCGCTCGGGGTGGGCTTCATGGCATTCGAGCTGCCGGCAATCCAGATCATGACCTTGTTCCTCGGCCACCCGACGTACGCGCTCTCCGTGGTCCTCGCCGCGATGTTGGCGGGTGCGGGAATCGGGAGCACATGGATGGGGCGTGCGAAGCCGTGGATCGGAAGGGCCGTGCTCCTCGGTCTGGTGCCGCTCGCGATCGCGTGTGCGCTCCTCCTGCTCCCCCTCGTCCACGCGCTGATTCAGCTGCCGATGTTGGCTCGACTCGGTCTCACGGGCGTCAGCGTCGTGGCAATGGGAATCCCGCTCGGCATGCCACTCGTTTCGGGGATACGTCTCCTCGATCCCAAACGGCCCGAGCTGGTCGCCTGGGCCTGGTCTGTGAACGGCGCGTCGGCCGTCGTCGGCTCCTGTCTCATCATGATCGTGATGGTGTACGGCGGCAGCGGGCCCGCATTCTTCCTGGCCGCCGCCGCGTACACGCTCGCGTGTCTCGCGCGGAGAGCTCTCGCCGCAGCGTCACGGGCTAAGGCAGATTGACCAGGTAGCCGGTGACGGAGACGCTCATGCTCAGGACACCATTTGCGCCGCCGTCGGAACTGATCTCGATGTCGACCGAGTCCCCTGGGTCCACGTACATGGTGAGCGGTTGGCTCGCGACGACGTCGTGTCGGGTGGGCGCATCCTCTTGGGCGCTGAGGTTGGTCACAGGAAGGTACGTGTAGACACTCCCGCTGTCGGCGTACACCGTGATGGTGAAGACCTGTTCCGGGCTCGCCACGTTGCCAATCGCGCTGACGTGTTCGATCACGAGCCTCTTTCCAGCCGGCACCGTGTAGGCTGGCCGGGCAAAGCCGTTTTCCGCGCCGGGCAAGACCGAGATCGACGCCCGGAAGCTCAATGGCTGCCGCGCGCGGTTGTCGTTGTCCTGTGTCAGAACTGGATTCGCGGACGTGTTGACGATCTGCACCAAGCTGGCGACCACGGACTGCGCGGTGCCCGTCGCGAAGCTCGCACCGATCAGGCCGGCGAGTGCGAAGCCTGCGATGCGAGACAGATGGCTCGCGAAGCGCTTCATGGCACTCCTCTACGGCAGATTGACCAGATGCCCGGTCCAAGACACGAATACATTCGCGCCGGGCGCACCCGCATTGGTCGTGACCCCGACATCCAGGTAGTCGCCTGCGCGTACATACATGGCGACTGCTTGACCTGCGACCACCCCATGAAGGCTGGGGTTGGCTGCGAATGAAGCGACGTTGCTCACTGGAACGAATATGAGGTTGGTGATTCCCTCCTCTTGGAAGGAGATGGAGAACACCTGCTCGGCGGTCTGCACCTCCGAGTTCATGCTGACGTAGTCGATCACGAGCTGCTTCCCGGCCGGGACCTGGTACGCCTGAAAGGCATATCCATTCATGGCGTTGGCCGACACACTGACGCTCGTCTCGAAACTCACCGGCTGACGCGCCGGGTTGTCCACGTCTTGCGAGGGGACGGGGTTGGCCGCCGTGTTGACGATCTGCACGAGGCTGGCGACCGCGGACTGTGCGGTGCCGGTCGCGAGGCTCGCGGTGAGCAGCCCGGCGACTGCGAAGCTCACGACCAGGGGTAGGTGGCTCTTGATCCGCTTCATGCCGACTTCCTCCGCTACGGCAGATCGACCAGGTAGCCAGTGACCTGGACTGGCATGCTGCCGACACCGCTTGAGGCAGCATTCGTCTGCACCCCGATGTTGACCGAGTCGCCCGGGCCCACGTACATGGCGACTGACTGGCTCGCCATCACCGCGTGCAAGTTGGCGTTGGTCGAATCGGTACCCAGATCGACCACCGGAGCATACGCATAGGTCGAATTGTTGCTGTCGAACAGGGTGACCGAGAACACGTGCTCCGGTGCGATCACCGTCGTACTCGCTCCGATGTATTCGATCACGAGCATCTTTCCCACGGGCACTTGGTACGCCGGCTCTACATAGCCGTTCGCGGCGTTGGCCGAGACGTGAATGCTGGTCAAGATGGTCACGGGCTGACGCGCCGGATTGTCCATGTCCTGCATGGGGACCGGATTCGCCGCCGTGTTGACGATCTGCACCAGGCTCGCGACGGCGGACTGCGCAGTGCCGGTCGCGAGCGAGGCGGTGAGGACGCCGGCGAGCGCGAAGCTCAGGAGCAGAGGCAGCGGACTCTGGATGCGCTTCATGGGGCTCCCTCTCAGTTACAGGTTCCGGCCGTTCCCGCGGTGCAGGGGAGCGGGCACGTCGGGCACTTCGGGCCCGGGGCCTTGCCGTTCAGCGAGCGGAAGATCGTCAGGTCGCTCGTGTTGATGAGCGTGCCGTTCTCGTCCAGGTCGAAGATCGCGCACGGCATCGCGCCGCTGGTGCCGCAGGTGTCGCCGGTGCGGTTCTTGCCGTTCGAGGCGCGGAACTGCGTCAGGTCGCTCGTGTTGACGAGCGGTCCCATCGTGAACTTGGCGTCGCACTTGTTGCCGTAACCGTCGTGGTCGTCGTCGCGCTGCCCGCCGGTCAAGGTCGCCCACGGGTTGTTGGTGAGGAACGTGGCGGCGTCTGGAGTGACTCGGGGATTCGGGGTGCTCACGCAGTTGTCACAGGCGTCGCCGACGCCGTCGCCGTCGGTGTCGGTCTGCGAGGCGTTGGCGACCGTCGGACAGTCGTCGCTCGCGTCGGCAATGCCGTCGCCGTCGGAGTCGGACAGCAGCACCGCGCTCGGAGTCACCACGTCGACCGCGAAGTTCGCGGTCGGGGTGACGCACGTCGTTGTGCCGTCCGCGGTGATGTTGCAGGTCTGGAACACGCCTCCGGTCAAGTCGCCGAAGTCGTCCTGAATGCGCGAGTTCGGCGGGCCGGGGTTGACCGCGTACGGCGTGTAGCCCGAGTTGGTCAGGACCAACGTGTACGCGCCGGCGGGCAGGCTGCCCAACACCAAGCGGCTGTCGCCCGTGACGACGGACCCGGCTCCGCTCCCGATCGTGACCGTTCCTGCCGCACCGTTCGGCGCGAAGCTCGTCAGGGTCACGGCGCTGGCGGCGGGATTCGCGCCGGAGGGCACGAGCGTGGCGGTGCCCCCGACGCCCGAGAAGAGCGAAATGGTCGACGCGAAGCCGCCCGGCGCGATGACCGTGCCGGCGCTGTTCGTTCCGCCTCCGAAGCCCCAGGTCTGGATCGTGACCTGGGAAGGGGAGGACAGGACGAAGCTCTGCGCGAAGACCGACGTCGGGGTGGCGAGGCTCCCCGTGAAGGAGAGCGAAGTCACCTGGGCGCTGGCCGGTCGGCTCGCGACGAGCGCTGCGAGCAGGACGAAGACGAGCGACGACGCGGTTCCAGCCCTCGCCGCGCTACATGAGGAATCACTCATGTCGTCGCACCCACTCCAGGCAGCCCTACACCATAGTGTGACCTGTCCCGAGTCTCTCCGGGTGAAGAATGATCTCGGCGCTCGCGTTTTCCGCGCTCACGTCTCGAAATAGTGTCGCAGCGCGAGGTCCGCGAGCAGTCCGGGATGCTCCGGCTGCCAGCGCAGGATCTCGCGCGTGCGCGCGCTGGACGTGGGGTTGTCGAGCTGTGCGAGCACGGCCAGTGCGCCCAGGGACTTGCCGGCGTCCTCGGGAGAGATGCTCCGGGCCGGCACGCCGACGCCGCGGCCGATCGCCTCCGCGATCGCACGGAAGGGCACGCCTTCGTCCGCGGCGCCGTGCAGGCGCGTGCCCGCGGGCGCCGCTTCCACCGCCAACCGGTACAGGCGCGCTGCGTCCAGCGTGTGCAGCGCCGGCCAGCGGTTCGCGCCGTCGCCCACGTAGGCGGCGAAGCCGTTCCTTCGCGCGAGCTCGATCAAGCTCGGCACGAAGCCGCCGCGGTCGAGCGCGCTGTGCACGGTGGGCGCGAGCCGGACCACCGACGACCGAACGCCGTGCGCGGCGAGAGCGGTGGCGGCGTTCTCGGAGTCGGCGCGCGGGCCGCCCGCGAGCCGGTCGTCTTCGGTGCCGACGCGGCCGGCCGCGGCATGCGCGAGCAGCAGCGTTCCCGAAGTGACGACGAGCGGCTTGTTCGAGCCGACGAGCGCCGCGCCGAGCGCTTCGATCGCGCGCAGATCGGCCGCCGCGGCGCCCGCATAGTCGCCGCCGAACGCGAGATCGTGCTTGTACGCGAGATGGATGACTCCGTCCGCCGCGGCGGCCGCGCTTCTCAGGCTCGCGAAGTCGTCGAGGCTGCCGCGCTGCACTTCGGCGCCCGCTGCTTTGAGCGCGGCGGCGGAGGCTTCGGAGCGGGCGAGGCCGACGACCTCGTGGCCTGCGGCGAGGAGCTCGGGAACGAGGGCGGACCCGATGTGGCCGGACGCGCCCGTGACGAATACGCGCATGGGGGGTTCTCCTGATGTCAGATTATGACATCAGGAATAGCAGGTGATGTCAGTTCCTGCAATCACGCTAGGATCTGGCGATGGCCCGCTGGAAGCCCAACGCGCGCGAACGCCTCGAGCAGGCCGCGCTCGCGCTCTTCAGCGAGCGCGGCTACGCACGCACCACCGTGGGCGACATCGCGTCGCGCGCGGGCCTCACCGAGCGCACCTTCTTCCGCTACTTCACCGACAAGCGCGAAGTCCTGTTCTCGGGCTCGCCCGTGCTCGAGAAGCTCATCGCCGACGGCGTCGCCGATGCGCCCCCAGGCACCGCGCCGCTCGAGGCAGTCACCGCAGCGCTCGGGGCCACCGCTCCGATGTTCGAGGCGCGCCGCAGCTTCGCGAAGAAGCGCCGGCTCCTGATCGCCGCGCACGCGGAGCTCGGCGAGCGGGAGCTGATCAAGCTCGCCTCGCTCGCAGCCGCGGTCGCGAAGAGCTTGGAGGGCCGCGGCGTGGCGGGCCCCGCGGCGAGTCTCGTCGCCGAGACGGGCATCGCGATCTTCAAGAGCGCCTTCGAACGCTGGGTCGCAGATGACGAGCAGCGTGACCTGGCGCACCACGTCCGGGCTTCGACCCGCGATCTCGAGCGCATCACCGCACGGCGGCGCAGCCCGTGGACGAAATCGAGAAGATCCTACGCGTAGCCCGCCCCTCACTCAGTGAGAGGGAGTCGCGTGCGTGATACGATGCGTGTGTGCGTGTCGTCGGTCGGCTATTCGTCGCGGTCTGCTTCCTCATCTCGAGTCATTCGGCTCGCGGCGCGACGACCACGTCCGATGGCACGTCGTATCTCTTCCCGGCGACGTCCGGCGCGGCGGGCAACCCGGGCGGCCCCGGGGCAGCGGGGGCAGCGGGCGGGGATGGCGTCGCAGACGTGGTCACTCCGGATCTCGTGAACGATGCCGAAGCGAACGGCGGAAACGGCCAGGCTGGTGGAAACGGTGGCGCCGGATCTCCGGCGGGAGCAAACGGCGGGCCGGCCGGAGCCGGTGGCGCCGGCGGTGCCGCGCACGCCGAAGTCGCGAACTCCGGCGCCGGCGCGGCGAGAAGCGTCGCGAACGCCACGGGAGGCACCGGCGGCGCTGCAGGATTCCCAGGCCCGGCGACTGCGCCAGGCCTCGTCGGCGCGGGAGCGCCAGGCGGCCGCGGAGGAGATGCCGTAGCGGTCGGAGCCCTGGACGCGGAGACGCCCGCTCCCGCGCAATATGGAGAGCTCGACTCACTGGTGAATGCGTTCGGCGGCCTCGGAGGCACCTCGCCGGTATCTGGCGGCGGTGGCAATGCAACCGCCACGTCGCGCACCACGACGACCTCCGATGGGAAGATCGCAGCGCTCGCCGGCGCGAACGGAGGCGCAGGAGGCTCGGGGTTCGGCGTGAGTCCGGTCCCGGGAGCGGGCGGCAACGCGGACGCTCGCGCGAGCGCCGAGGGCTTTGGAAGCGGCTCGGTTCGAGCGCTCGCCGGTGCACACGGCGGAGACGCCGGTGACGAGGGGTCCGGAGGCGTGGGAGGCGTCGCTCATGCCGAAGCGTCGGGGATCTCGCACGGCGGTGGCGATGTCATGGTCGGAGCCTCGCAGTTCGCGGGCGGGTCGGGATTCAACGCAGGGCCGGGCACTGCGCAGGATTCGGTGATGGTCGACGCCGTCTCGGGCGCGACCTCGGGCCTGCTCACGCTCGAGCAGGATGCCGTCGGCGGTCCGACTCGAGTCGGCAAGGGCGGCAACGCGGTGTCACTCCTGCATGCGGGCAACCCGTTCGGCGGCAGGATCCAGGCGACGGTGAGCGCGCTCGGCGGCAGCTACTACCATTTGACCGGCGCCAACGGCGGCGATGCGCTCGCGGGCGGCACGGTGACGGACGTCGCCGGATCGGACGTGTCGATCGAGGTGGACGCCACCGGCGCCGACTCGGAAGGAGCACAGAGCGTCGGCGGCTCTGCCTCGCTGCAGCCCGTGTTCGCGACGTCTGCGGGCGGGGCGGCCACTGCGAAGGCGCGCGCACAGGGCGGAGCGGGAGCCACGGGCGCGGACGAGTCACTGAGCGAGATCGTCGGAGCCCAGACCAGCGGCGCGATCACGCTCGAACAGGCGGCGGTCGCGGGCGCCGGTAGCGACGGAGCGGGTGGCGCGGCAACGGGCGGCAAGGCGAGCAGCGTTCTTCACGTGAGCACCAGCTCCGCCTCGATCTCGGCGCTCGTCGATGCGGAGGGTGGCGACGGCTCGCTCGCGAGCGGGACGGGTGACGCGACGGTCGAGGTCACGAACGCGGGCGGCTCGGCCACCGCGAAGGGCTTCGCGAGAGGCGGCAGCAACGGCGGCTTTCCGAGCGCGGTGGCGGGCAGCACCGCAAACGCTTCGAGTCAGGCGAGCTCCTTCGGCGACGGCCATGCCGTGGAAGCCGACTCCACGGCGTTCGGGGGCGGCGGCAGCGGCAACGCGTCGGGCAACTTGGGCGGCGTCGGCGCCGACGCGCACGCGACAAGCGTCGGCGTCGCAAACGGCGATGCACCGGTGACCGTCTCGAGTCAGGCGGAGGGGGGCACCGGCGGCGCGAGTCAGTCCGGCAATGCGCTCATCCGGGCCGTCGGCGGCAACGCCTACGCCAGCTCGACCGCATCCGGAACCGGCGCCTCGCCGGTCTCCGCGACCTCGGCTGCCCTCGGCGGCAACGTGGGCCCATACGTCACGGGTGCCGTGGGCCCGAGCAACGCGAGCGCTGTCTCGCAGGCCACGGGGGGAGGCTTCGTCTTCGCGTCGTCAGACACCAGTGGGCGCGCCGTCGGCCTCGCCGACAGCCGAGCGCTCGACGCCGGCACGCGCGGGCTCGCAGCTCACGCGACGATCTCCGGTCAGAGCGACATCGTGGGCCACCACACCGCGGTCGCGGAAATCGCCGGCGACGGCTTTCCCTTCAGCTCGGCGACGCACGCCACCGGCGGCGATGCGATGAATCTCGCTTGGGTCGCGCCTCCGAGCTCGGCGCGGATCGACTGGACCGCGGGAGATACCGAGGTCGACGCACGCGTCGCTGGCGCGCAACAGATCTATGCGGTGGGTGCCGCGGGCGCCGGAGCGACGATCGGGACCTTGGACATGACCGAGGAATTCTCGCTCGCGACCCCGGAAGACAAGCCAGTCGAGCTGGCCTTCCCGGACTACCAATTCAGATTCACGCCCAGCTCCCACGCGCTCGATCTGCTGCACATCAGCGCCACTGCGGACGGCACGCGCTTCCTCGACCTCGAGTTCCATGACGCCGCGTCGGCGGACGCATGGTTCGCGGACAACAGCGTCGTGATTCCCCAAGAGCTCATGGCCGACGGCAAGCTCGATCTCTCGCTCGCGATCGATCTCGCGGACGGCAACCCTTCGCCGTTCCTGTACTACATCGTCGGTGTAGCGGTCTTCACCGCGCCGGAGCCGGGAGTCACTGCGCTCGTTGCGCTGGGCTTCGCGGCGCTCTCGGTGCTCCGCCGGTCTCTCGCGCCAGCACCCGGGCGCTCGCACGCACTTTCCGCTCCCGGTCCATGATGCCGAAGCGCACGTCGTAGCCGTGCAGCCACTCGTAGTTGTCGACGGCGGTCCAGTGGAAGAAGCCGCGCACGTCGATGCCGCGCGCGAGCGCGTCGCGCGTGATCGCGAGCCCGCGTTCGATGTAGCGCGCCCGCTCCGCATCGTCGTCCGTGCCGATGCCGTACTCCGCGACGAGGAGCGGCACGCCGGGCAGCGCCGTGTGGAGGTCGTCGAGCACCCGGCCGAGCCCGTCGGCCCAGATGCCGTACCCGAGCGGCGAGACGGGCGCGCCGGGCGGGTGGAGCGCGATCTCGCCGTGCTTCACCCCGAGCGCGGCATAGTAAGAGAAGCCGTACAGATCGAACGAGCGCGCCAGATCGGGCCGCTCGAGCGGTGCGCGGCCGGGAACGCGCAGCACGCCATCGCGGAACAGGCCGATGCCCGGGCTCCATAGTGACTCGCGAAGTCGAGTCACTCGAGAGGCGGTCTCGGCCGAGTCGTCCTGCGCCACGATGGCGGACAGCGCGAACACCGACGCCACCGGTGCGCCCGTCTGGCGCAGCCGCACCGCGGCCTCGGCCGTCGCGAGGTGGATCGCTTCGGACACGAACGCCGCTTCCTGGGCATCGCGGTGCCCGGGTGCGAAGCCGCCGCTGCGGTAGGCGATCTGCGCGTAGAGGTTGGTCTCGTTCACCGGCTTCCAGCCGCCGACGAGATCGCCGAACGTCTCCGCGACGAAGTCGACGTGCCGGCGCCAGTGTTCCGTGCGGTTCGCTTCGACGAGGAAGCCGCCCGCACTCGCGAACCAACGGGGCAGGGTGAAGTGGTGCAGGCAGACCCACGGCACGACACCGGCGTGGCGCGCCGCCTCGAGGACCGCGCGGTAGTGACTCACCGCCGCCGCATCGTGGCGGCCCGGCTCGGGCTCGAGCCGCGCCCACTCGAGCGACAGGCGGTGATGGCGCAGGCCCAGCTCCGCGAGCAGGCCGAAGTCCTCGGCGTAGCGGCGCGCGAAGCCGTTGCCGTCGCCCGAGAGCGGCGCGCGGCCCGCGCGCTCCCAGTCCCACCAATCCGAAGCGGGCGCCGCGCCCTCGCACTGCGTCGAAGACGCGCCCGTGCCCCACAGAAAGCCCGAGGGCCAGCTCATGCGGCTCCCATCCCGCGGATCCTACCTCCAAACGCCACGGTCGGAGCGAGCGGGCGGTCTGATAGAATGGGCAGCGTTCCTGCCGCAACGCGCGCGTCGTCCGGCGACGTGCGCCCGCTCACCGGCCGCGCGGGCCGGACGAGATCCACTTCGATCGGGGAGGCGATGAACCCACTCGGCGTCCATTCGGAAGTCGGAAAGCTGCGGACGGTCCTCGTCTGCCGGCCGGGACTTGCGCACCAGCGCTTGACCCCGGGCAACTGCAAGGACCTCTTGTTCGACGACGTGCTCTGGGTCCAGGAGGCGCAGAAGGACCACTACGACTTCGTGCTGAAGATGGAGCAGCGCGGCGTCGAGGTGCTCGACCTGCACGACCTGCTCGCGCAGACGCTCGAGGCGAAGGACGCGCGCGCGTTCGTGCTCGACCGCCGCGTGACCGCGAACTCCGTCGGCCTGGGCACGGCGCGCCTCATGCGCCCGTGGCTCGACGAGATGCCGGCGAAGCAGCTCGCGGAGCACCTGATCGGCGGCGTCGCGATCTCGGACTTGCCGGAGGCGGCGGTCCGCCTGCACCTCACCGAGGCGTTCGGCGACGACGAGTTCCTGCTGCCGCCGATCCCGAACACGCTGTTCCAGCGCGATCCGTCGTGCTGGATCTACGGCGGCGTCACGTGCAATCCCATGTACTGGCCCGCGCGCGCGCCCGAGACGCTGCTGCAGCGCACCGTGTACAAGTTCCACCCGCGCTTCCGCGACGCGGGCTTCCCCATCTGGTGGGGCGATTCGGACGAGGACTTCGAGAACGCGTCGTTCGAGGGCGGCGACGTCATGCCGATCGGCAAGGGCGTCGTGCTCGTGGGCATGGGCGAGCGCACCACGCGGCAGGCGGTCTTCCAGGTGGCGCAGGCGCTCTTCAAGGGCGGCGCGGCTTCGCGCGTGGTCGCGTGCCTCATGCCGCAGAGCCGCGCGGCGATGCACCTGGACACGGTGTTCACGTTCTGCGATCGCGACGTGGTGACGCTCTTCCGCGAGGTGGTGGACCAGATCCGCTGCTACAGCGCGCGGCCGACGAACGGCGACGGCGAGTTCGAGGTGCACGCGGAGACGAAGCCGCTGACCGAGGTCGTGACCGAGGCGCTCGAGCTGCCGAAGCTGCGCATCGTCGAGACCGGGGGCAACGCCTACCAGGCCGAGCGCGAGCAGTGGGACGACGGCAACAACGTGGTGGCGCTCGAGCCCGGCGTCGTCGTCGCCTACGACCGCAACACCTTCACCAACACGCGCCTGCGCAAGGCCGGCATCGAGGTCATCACCGTCCGCGGCTCCGAGCTGGGCCGCGGCCGCGGCGGCGGCCACTGCATGACCTGTCCGATCTCGCGCGATCCCGCCTACTGACACGGAGTGACTCCATGAGCTTCAACCTTCGCAACCGCTCCCTTCTGACCGTCCAGGACTACTCGCAGCGCGAGTTCCGCTACCTGCTCGACCTGGCGCGCGACCTGAAGCGCGCCAAGTACGCCAAGACCGAGCGCAAGGCGCTGGAGGGCAAGGAGATCGTGCTGATCTTCGAGAAGACCTCGACGCGCACGCGCTGCGCCTTCGAGGTGGCGTGCTACGACCAGGGCGCGCACGTGACGTACCTCGACCCCGCGGGCTCGCAGATCGGTCACAAGGAGTCGTTCAAGGACACGGCGCGCGTGCTCGGCCGCATGTTCGACGCCATCGAGTACCGCGGCGCCTCGCAGACGGGCGTAGAAGAACTCGCCAAGTGGGCGGGCGTGCCCGTCTACAACGGGCTCACCGACGAGTACCACCCGACCCAGATGATCGCGGACGTGATGACCATGCGCGAGCACAGCGACAAGCCGCTGTCCGAGATCCGCTACGCGTTCCTCGGTGACACGCGCTCGAACATGGGTCACTCGCTGATGATCGCCGGTTGTCTCATGGGCATGGACGTGCGGATCTGCGGACCCAAGCAGCTGTGGCCGGCCGACGATTACCAGAAGATCGCGCGCGAGCTCGAGCAGAGCTACGGCGCGAAGCTCACCATCACGGACGATGCTGCGGCGGCGGTGAAGGGCGTCGACTTCGTACACACCGACGTGTGGGTGTCGATGGGCGAGCCGAAGGAGGTCTGGAAGGAGCGCATCGGCCTGCTCCTGCCCTACCAGGTGAACATGGACATGATGCGCAAGAGCGGGAACCCGGCGGTGAAGTTCATGCACTGCCTGCCCGCGTTCCACGACACGGAGACCACGCTCGGCAAACAGATCGCCGAGACGTACGGACTGGCGGACGGGGTCGAAGTCACGAACGAGGTGTTCGAGTCCGAGCTGAACGTCGCGTTCGAGCAGGCCGAGAACCGCCTGCACACGATCAAGGCGTTGCTCGTCGCGACGCTCGGAGACTAGGCGATGCGCATCGTGGTCGCGCTCGGCGGCAACGCGCTCCTGCGCCGCGGCGAGCCGATGACCTTCGACGCGCAGCGCGCCAACGTGAAGATCGCCGCCGCGGCGCTCGCGCCGCTGGTCGGCGAGCACGAGCTCGTGATCACGCACGGGAACGGCCCGCAGGTGGGTCAGCTCGCGCAGATCGGCGCGCAGGTGAACCCCAAGGCGCCGCCGTCGCTCGACGTGCTGGGCGCCTTCACGCAGGGCGTGATCGCGTACATGATCGAGCAGGAGCTCGGCAACCTGCTGCCGCTCGAGGTGCCGTTCGCGACGATCCTCACCATGGTCGAGGTCGATCCGAACGACCCGGCGTTCCGGGACCCGACGAAGTTCGTCGGCCCGATCTACGACAAGGCCGACGCCGAGCGCCTCGCGGCCGAGAAGAGTTGGGTCTTCAAGCCCGACGGCGACAAGTGGCGGCGCGTGGTGCCGTCGCCGCGGCCCAAGCAGATCTTCGAGATCCGCCCGGTGCGCTGGCTGCTCGAGCACAAGGTCGTCGTCATCTGCTCCGGCGGCGGCGGCATTCCCACCATGTACGAGCCGGGCTCGGATCGGAAGCTCGTGGGCGTCGAGGCCGTGGTCGACAAAGATCTGTGTACCGAGATTCTGGCGCGCGAGATCGCCGCCGACCTGTTCATCATGGCGACCGACACCGAAGCGGTGTTTCTCGACTGGGGCAAACCCACGCAGCGTGCGATCCACCGCGTGAACCCGGACGAGCTGCTGCGCCACTCGTTCCCCGCCGGCTCGATGGGCCCGAAGGTCGAAGCGGCGTGTCACTTCGCCACGGCGACGGGCAAGACGGCGGCGATCGGCGCGCTGGCGGACATCGGCGCGATCGTGCGCGGCGAGAAGGGCACACTCGTCGACCGCCACTTCACCGGCTTGTCGGAGTACCGATGAGCGCGGTTCCGTTCCAAGAGCTGCTCAAGATCGTGGTTATCGCCGACGGCGAGAACGCTCAGGTGCGCGAGCTCTGCGCGCGCATCTCGGCCGAGGGCTATCAGCTCGAAGTGACTGCGTCGTTCCGGCGCGACGTGCCCGAGGACGCCGCCGTGGGGGCGTACATCGCGTGGATCGACGGCGACGAGCGCCGGGCCGCGGCGCGCGCGCTGGGGCGCGCGGTGCGCGAGGCGGGCTTCCGCACGCCGCTCTGGGCGCTCGCCGACTCGCACAAGATCTCGGACCTGGGCGCGTTCGAGATGATCGGCGAGGTGCAGGGCTACATCTATCTTGGCCAGCAGACGCCGAGCTACTACGCCAGGCAGGTCGTGGCGAGCCTCGTCGAGTACGGCACGAGCCTCCTGCCGCCGTTCTTCGGCGCGCTCGTCGCGTACGACCGCGCGGCGAACATCGAGTTCGACTGCCCGGGCCACCAGGGCGGCCAGTTCTACGCGAAGTCGCCCGCCGGCCAGCTCTTCTTCAAGCACTTCGGCGAGGGCATCTTCCGCAACGACCTGTGCAACGCCGACGTGGCGCTCGGCGACCTGTTGATCCACGAGGGCCCGGCGGTGCGCGCGCAGCAGCACGCAGCGCGCGTGTTCGGCGCCGACAAGACCTACTTCGTGCTGAACGGCACGAGCACGTCGAACAAGATCGTGACCGGCGCGCTTCTGCGCCCCGGCGACCTCGTGCTGTTCGACCGCAACAACCACAAGTCGCTGCACCAGGGTGCGCTCGTGCAGGCGGGCGCGACGCCGATCTACTTGCCCACGGCGCGCAACCCGTTCGGCATGGTCGGCGCCGTCGACTGGAGCGCCTGGGACGAGAAGTATCTGCGCGAGCAGATCCGCGCGAACCCGCGCGTCGCCGACGAGCGGCGCGCCGACGCGGAGCGCCCGTTCCGGCTCGCGTGCATCCAGCTCGCGACGTACGACGGAACCGTCTACAACGCGAAGAAGGTGCTCGAGAAGATCGGCCACCTGTGCGACTACGTGCTCTGGGACGAGGCGTGGATCGGCTACAACGCGTTCCACCCGCTGTTCGCGGACCACAGCCCCATGCGCATCGAGAAGCTCGGGCCGGAGATGCCGGGGCTGTTCTCGACGCAGTCGGTGCACAAGCAGGGCGCCGGCTTCTCGCAGGCGTCGCAGATCCACAAGCGCGACGAGCACGTCCGCGGCCAGCGCCGCTACGTGGAGCACAAGCGCTTCAACGAGTCGTACCTGATCCACGCCTCGACGTCGCCGTTCTACCCGCTGTTCGCGTCGCTCGACGTCAACGCGAAGGTGCACGAGGGCAAGACCGGCGAGATGCTCTGGGACCGCTGCATCGAGCTCGGGATCGAGGTGCGCAAGAAGCTGCGCGAGATCAAGCGCCACCACGAGCAGGTCGGTCTGTCCGCGCGGGAGCAGTGGTTCTTCGACCCGTTCGTGCCCGACGTCGTGACGGTGCGAAGCTCGCCGTTCACGGCCGACGCGACCGGCGTGCCGTGGGAGGAGCTGCCGACCGAGGTGCTGAAGCGCGAGCAGCAGTGCTGGAACTTCGCGCCCGACGCGCGCTGGCACGGCTACGCGGGCTACGCCGAAGGCTACGCGATGGTCGACCCGAACAAGCTGACCTTGCTCACGCCCGGCATCGACCGCAGGACCGGCGAGTATCTCGACTTCGGCGTGCCCGCGACGGTGCTCGCGAACTACCTCCGCGAGCAGCGCATCGTGCCCGAGAAGTGCGACCTGAACAGCATCCTCTTCCTCATGACCCCCGCCGAGGACGAGAGCAAGCTCAACACGCTCGTGGCGAAGCTCGTGAAGTTCAAGGACCTGTGGGACCGCGACGCCGCGCTGGCGGAGGCGCTGCCCGGCATCTGCGCCGCGAACCCCGACCGCTACGCCGGCTACGGGCTGCGCCAGATCTGCAGCGAGATGCACGACTTCTACCGCAAGGCGAACGTGAAGGAGCTGCAGCGGAAGTGCTTCCGCGCGGCGAGCTTCCCCGAGCAGGCGCTCTCGTCACAAGAGGCGTATCGCGCGCTCGTCGGCAACGAGGTGGACTACCTGCCGCTGGATCAGGTGCGTGGCCGCATCGCCGCGACGCTCGCGCTGATCTACCCGCCGGGCATCGGCGTCGTCGTGCCGGGCGAGCGCTGGGACGACCGCGCGCAGCCGATGCTCGACTACTTCCTCGCGTTCCAGGAGTCGTTCAACCGCTTCCCCGGCTTCAACTACGAAGTGCAGGGCGTGTTCCAGGAGCGCGTCGACGGGCGGATCAAGTTCCACACGTACGTGGTGTCGGAAGCGCGCTAGCGCAGACACCACACGTGGTACTCGCCGTCCTTGAGCTGCGAGCCCTCGACTTCCTTCTCGAAGCCCGGGAACGCCTTGCCCCAGTCCTGCAAGGTGCGCAGGTAGCCGAGCCACGGGCCGTCCTCCGCGCCGACGTTCTCGCCGGGCATGACGATGGGAATGCCGGGCGGGTAGGGGATGACGCCGACGCCGACGGTGCGGTTCGCCATCTTGCGCAGCGGCAACAGCTCCGCGTCGCCGGCCTGCAGCTGGTGGAACGCGCGGCGCGGCGGCAGGACCGGCTTCGGCAGGTGGCCGAACGCCTGCGCCTGCCAGTGGTCCATCCGGCTCTTCTCCATGTGCGCGAAGATCTCGTCGCCCAGGTCGCGCAGGCCGAGCCCCGCGTAGCGCTCGGGCGCGAGGGACACGAGCCCGGGCAGCTCTTGCGCGAGCGGCGCGTTGCGGTCGTAGGCGCTCTTGAAGTCGAGCAGCACGTTGATGAGCGTGGCCCACTTGCCCTTCGTGATGCCGATCGAGAAGAGCGGCAGGATCATGAAGTCGGTGGTGCGCGACGGCACGATGCCCTTTTCGCCGAGATACGCGCTCACCACGGCCGCGGGTACGCCGCGCTTCTCGAGCTTGCCGTCGTCCCCCATGCCCGGGCACACGATGCCGGCCTTGATCGGGTCGAGCAGGCAGTAGCCGTCGGGGATCCCCTCGAAGCCGTGCCACTTCTCGCCGGGGTGGAGCACCCAGCAGCTCGGCTCGTGCGCCAAGAGCTCGTGCGGCGCGTTCTCGAAGCGGTGCTTCTTCTTCGTCTTCGGGTCGGTGACGGTCGGCGCGTTCCAGGGCCAGAAGAACCACTCGCCCTTGGCGTCGAGCTCGCGGTGGCAGCGCGCGAGCGCCTGGCGGAAGCGCACCGCTTCGTCGATCACGTCCTGCGTCATGGCCTCGCCCGCGGGGCCGTCCATCATCGCTGCGCCGATCTCGTTCGACGCGATGATCGCGTAGAGCGGCGAGGTGGTGGCCTGCATGCAGTACGACTCGTTGAAGCGGTGGTGGTCGATCGGATTGCGCCCGTTGCGCACGTGGATGTACGACGACTGCGAGAGCGCAGCGAGCAGCTTGTGAGTCGAGTGAGTCGCGAAGACGGTCGGACCGTCCTTCGGGTGGTCGGCCGGGTCCCCGCGCATGGCGTAGCGGCCGCGGTACATCGGGTTGAAGCGCGCGTACGCGTACCACGCCTCGTCGAAGTGGATGCGGTCGACGCTGTCGTCGAGCAGCTCCTGCACGCGTTCCGCGTCGTAGCACATGCCGTCGTACGTGCAGTTCGTCACCACGGCGTACACCGGCTTCGCGTCCACGGCTTGCTTGCGCAGCGCGTGCTCCTGGATCTTCTTCTTGATCGCCCGCGTTTCGAACTGTTGCGGCGGAATCGGGCCGATGATGCCGTAGCGGTTGCGCGTGGGCGTGAAGAACACGGGGATGCCGCCCGACAGGATCAGGCTCTGCTCGATCGACTTGTGGCAGTTGCGGTCGCACAGCGCGATCTGCCCGTCGGAGACGACGGCCCCGAAGATCGTGCGGTTCGACGCCGACGTGCCCACCAGCACGTGGTAGCTGCGGTGCGCGCCGAAGATGCGCGCCGCGTACTCCTCCGACTTCCCGATCGGGCCCGAATGGTCGAGCAGCGAGCCGAGCGCGCCGCGCTCGATGCCCGTGTCCGTGCGGAACAGGTTCTCGCCGTAGAAGTCGAACAGGATGCGCCCGACGGGCGACTTCGTGAACGCGACGCCGCCCTGGTGGCCGGGCGCCGCCCACGAGTACTCGCGCACCTCGTTGTAGCGGCCCAGCGCCTTCATGAACGGCGGCACCAGGTTGTCGAGATAGCGTCGGATCGCCGCGATCGCGCGGCCCGCGATGAGCGGCGCGGTGTCCTCGAGCATCCACACCGACTCGTCCGCGAGCTGCATGACTTCGACGGTGACGCTGTCGCGCACCGCCTGCGACGCGAGCAGGAAGATCGGGATCGCGGCGTTGCGCCGGCGGATCGTGCGCAGCAGCTCGAGCGCCTGCTCGTGCGAGTGCGAGTCGTTCTGGCCGAGGCACCAGTCGACGAAGATGCAGTCGATCGTAGCGTCCGAGACGACGACGGCGTGACCGTCGTCGTACGTCACGGCCTCGACGACCTCCACGTCGCGCACGGCGAGCTCGTTCGCGAGCTCGCGGATGGCGCGTCCGCCCGCGGTGTCGGGGCGCGCCAGCTTGTCGTCGACGATCAAGAGCCGGCGCTTCAGGGCTTTCGAGGTGCGGCCGATCATGCCTTCTCCTCCGAGTCACCGTGGCTCGTGCGAAGGAACACCCACACGGGCGCGGCGAGCAGCACCAGGATCAGCGACCACATGCCGGCCTCGGCGCCGGCGCCATAGATCGTGCCGAGCGAGAACACGAACGCGACCAGCGCCACCGGCGTGAACGGCCCCACCCGCAGCGCGCGCGAGATGGGCTTGCGCTGCACGAACAGCACGGCCTCCACCACCGAACAGAACACGTAGGGGATCATCGCGGCGTCGGTCGAGAGGTTGACCACGAGATTGTAGAACGCCACGAACGCCGACGTGCCCGACGCGCTGAACAACACGAGCAAGGTCGACAGCGCCACCGAGACCGCGAGCCCCTGTGCCGCGACGCCGCGCGAGGACACGCGCGCGAAGATCGGCGGCATGGCGCCGTCTCGGGCCGCGGCCATCGGTACCTGCGAGAGCATGAGCGTCCAGCCGTTCAACGCGCCGAGCGACGAGACGATCGCCGCGAGCGCGATCACCGTCGCCGCCCACTCGCCCCACATGGCCCGTGCGGCGTCGGCGAACGGCGCCGAGGAGTGGCCCAGGGCTTCGCGCGGCAGCACGCCCATCACCACGGCCGTGCCCAGGATGTAGATCGCGGCGGAGACGAGCGTGCCGAGCACCGTCGCGCGCGGAATCGTGCGGCGCGGGTCGATCACGTCGCCCGCGGGGACCGTCGCGGACTCGATGCCGAGGAATGCGAACATGGTGAGCGGCGCCGTGGCCGCCAGCGCGGAGAGGAACGGCTCGCCCGTCGGGTTCACCGTGTCGAACGTGTGCCAGTCGACCCAGAACAGGCCGAGCGTCGAGATCGCAGCGAACGGCACGATCTTCGTGTAGGTCGTGACCGCCGCGAAGAGGCCCGCCTGCTTCACGCCGCGCATGTTGAGCAGCGCGACGCCCCACATCGCGCCGAGCGCGATCGCGATGCCGAGCGCGCGGTGGCCGCGCAGCGCGGGCACGAGCGACGCGAGATAGCCGACGAGCGCCGCCGCCATGGCGGGCAGCGAGGCCCAGATCGAGATCCAGTAGCCCCACGCGATCATGAAGCCCGCGAAGTGGCCGAAGCCCATGCGCGTGTACGCGTAAGGCCCGCCCGTCGCGGGCGCGATTCGCGCGAGCCGCGCGAACACGAGCCCGAGACACACGGCGCCCACGGCCATCACGGCCCAGCCGATCAGCGCCGTGGTGCCGTAGCGCGCGAGCGCGGCGGGCGCCACGAAGAAGCCCGAGCCCACCATGTTGCCGATGACGAGCGCGGTCGACGTGGCGAGGCCGAGGCTCTGCCCGCCGGTGTCGCTCGTAGCAGCCGTGTCGGAAGCCGTCGCCATTCAGTCGGGCAGTGCGGCGTACTTGAAGAACGCCTGGGTCGCGTCGTCGGGCTCGCCGAAGTACTGCGTGTAGGTGTTGTAGATCTTCCCCGAGCGGTAGAGCTTGGACAGCGTGCGGTCGACCACGAGCCGGAAGTCGTCGTCGCCGCGCGCCGACACCAGCGCGATCGGCTCGTACGTGTATTGCCGGTCGAGCACGATCAGGTCGCCGGGGTGGTCGCTGTGCACCGCGGTGTCGAGCAGGATCGCGCGGTCGCCGAAGAACACGTCCGATTTCCTGCTCGTGACTCGCTCTACGCCTTCCTTGTAGGTGGCCACGTTCGCGATCTCGGCGTCGACCTCGAACTGCGCGCGCTTCTTCGCGAGCCAGTCCTCGGCGGTCGTGCCGACCTGCGCGGAGAGCACGCGCTTGTCGAGCACCTGCGCCAGGTTCGCGCGCCAGCGCGGCGAGTACGGCGGCTCGCGGCCGGACAGCACGGCCTTCAGGCGCTCGGGCGCATCGTGGCGGAGCAGCGCGCCGATGCCGCCGGGGAAGATGGGGATGGAGAACGCGACCTTCTCGCGGCGCTCGAGCGTCGCGGTCGAGGCGCCGCACAGGAGATCGATCTTGCCGGCGGCCACGTCGTCGAAGCGGTCGGTCGCGTCGACCGCGACCGTCTCGATCGCCAGGTCGGCGAGGCCGAGCTCGGCCTTCACGGCGTCCCCGATCAGCTTGCACAGCGCGACGGAGTAGCCCGCCGGATTCCCCGACGCGTCCTGGTACGAGAACGGCCGCGCGTCGGTGCGGTGGCCGAGCCGCAGCTTGCCCGTCTCCTTGATGCGGTCGAGGGTGCCGGCGTGCGCGGTGCCGGGCGCGGCGAGTGCGAGACCGAGCAGCGCGAGCGCGAGCGCCGCTGCTTGCGCCGCGGGCGCGGCCCGCCCCGCGGCCTTGTTCAGCTCGAACCGCGGCGCGAGGAAGCCGAAGATGACGAAGCCGAGCGCCATCACGATCGTGCCGCCGAGCACCGCGCTCGAGCCCGAGGCGTAGATCGCATACGTGCTGTAGAGCATCGCGACGACCGCGACGGCGACGTTGCGCCGGTACGCACCCGGCGCGACGCCCGCCTTCTGCATCATCACGATCAGCGCCGACAGCGCGATGATGTACGGCACCACGTTCGTCACGACGGCCAGGTTCACGAGCACGCTGAACTGCTCGGAGAGCGACGGCGAGACGGTCGAGAGCGCCATCAGTGACTGCACCACGCCCATCACGATCATGCCGATGACCGGCGCGTCGCTCTTCGTGACCTGCGAGAAGAAGGACGGGAACATCCGGTCCTCGGCCGCCGACTTCGCGGTCTGCGCGATCGTGAACTGCCAGCCCAGGAGCGACCCCAGGCACGCCATGATCGCGAGCGCCATGATGATCGAGCCGACCGCCGGGCTGAACATCTTCGCGTACACGAGCCCGAACGGGCCCGTCGACTTGGCGAGCTCCTCGTTCGGCACGATGCCCTGGATGACCGTCGTGGAGAGCACGTAGATCACCGCCGCGCCCAGCGTGCCGAGCATGCACGCGAGCGGCACGTTCCGCTTCGGGTTCTCGACGGCGGACGAGTTCTGCGCGGCCGACTCCATGCCGAGGAACGCCCACAAGGTCAGCGCGATGCTCGAGCCGACGCCCGCGAGCGGCGTCATGCCCTTCGGGTTCCACGCCGCGGAGAACGTCGCCCCGCTGAACCAGAACCAGCCGATGAGCGACAGGCCGGCGACGGGGATGATGACGCCCCAGACGGTGATCGCGCCGAGGCGGCCCGTCACTTTCGGCCCGCCGAAGTTCGCGATCGTCGTGAGCCAGATGAGCCCGATCACGCTCGCGCACGTGGCCATGGGCGTGGCCGACATGCCGGGGAAGAAGGTGGCGAGATAGCCGACGGCCGAAATGGCGATCGCCACGTTCCCGATCGCGAGCGAGAAGAAGTACAGGTAGAACACCATGAAGAAGCCGGACTTCCCGTACGCCTCTTCGGCGTAGGCCGACATGCCGCCCGCGCGCTGGTTCAGCACGCCGGCCTGCGCGAAGCCGTAGGCGATCGCCATGGAGCCGACGGCGGTGACGCCCCACGAGAGCAGCGAGATCGCGCCCACTTGAGCCATGTTGGTCGGCAGCATGATGATGCCCGAGCCCATCATGTTGACGGCCACGATCACCGTCAGCTGGATGAGGCTCATCTTCTTCGTCTCAGCCATGGTGTCTCCCCTCACTGACTCGTGAACGAATCACTTACTCGCGGAGGCAATACAGCGCGTAGTACGGACGGCCGTCCTTGTCGGTCTTCACCTCGACGCCGTGCGTGTCGTGGCCGAAGCCGGGGAACCGCGCGTCGAAGGCCTCGAGCCCGAGCAGGAAGTCTCCCACCGCCCGCGTCGCCGGGCCGAAGCGCTCGCCCGGCATGAGCAGCGGGATGCCAGGCGGGTAGGGCACCACCTGCACCGCGAGCGTGCGGCCTTCGAGCTTGGCGGCGGGCACCTGCTCCACCTGGCGGTGCACGAGGCGCGCGAACGTGTCGCGCGGCGACAGCACGGGCTCGGGCAGGTTGCTGAACGCGCCGTCGAGGCTCTCGAGGACCTTGTGCTCGACGATCGCGGCGTGCTGCTCGGCGGCGAGCTCGCGCAGGCCGAGCTTCCCATAGCGCTCCGGGTAGTCGTCCACGAGCCCGGGCAGCACGCGTGCGAGCGGCGCGTTCGCGTCGTAGAGCTCCTTGAAGCGCATGAGCGCGGCGACGAGCGAGCCCCATTTGCCGCGCGTGATGCCGACGGAGAACAGCGCCAGGAACGAGTACGGCTCGGTCTTCTCGACCACGATGCCTTGCGTGCCGAGGAACGCGGTGACGAGCGAGGCGGGAATGCCTTCCTTCGTCGGCTTGCCGTCGCGCCCGATGCCCGGCGTGAGCGTGGTGACCTTGATCGGGTCGAGCATGCAGTAGCGCGCGCCCAGGTCGCCGAAGCCGTGCCAGGCCTGGCCGGGCTTCAGGATCCAGGCCTCGGGCGACGTCGCGAGGAAGTCGGCGTCGGCCTCGAGGAACGGCTTGCCGCCGGCTTCCTCGGCCTGCCAGCTCGCGAACCACCAGTCGCCCGACTTGCGGCGGTCGAGGTCCTTGCCGATGCGCAGCATCGCCTTGCGAAAGTCGATCGCCTCGCGGATGCACTCGTCGGTCAGCGCGGGGCCCGCGTCGGCCATCATCTTCGCGGACACGTCGGTCGACGCGATGATCGAGTACTGCGGCGAGGTCGAGGTGTGCATCATGAACGCCTCGTTGAAGAGCGCCGGCTCGACGGGGATGCGGCCCTCGCGGATGTGGATCATCGACGCCTGCGAGAGCGCCGCGAGCAGCTTGTGAGTCGAGTGAGTCACCGTCACGGTCGCGTCTTTGGGCGAGCGCGCGCCGCGGTGCATGCCGTAGCGGCCCTCGTAGATCGGGTTGAAGCGCGCGTACGCGTACCACGCCTCGTCGTAGTGGATGCGGTCGACGCTCGCCGAGAATGCGCGGGTGGTGTGCTCCACGTCGTAGCAGAGCCCGTCGTAGGTGGAGTTGGTGAGCACCGCGAGCACGGGCTTGCCCTTGGCGCCGCGCGCGAGCGGGCTCTCGGCGACCTTGCGGCGCAGCATCTCGGGCTCGATCTCGCTCGAGGGCACGGGACCGATGACGCCGCGCGCGTTGCGCCGCGGGCGCAGGTAGACCGGGATCGCGCCGCTCATGTTGAGCGCGTAGTTGAGCGACTTGTGGCAATTGCGGTCGACGAACACGATGTCGCCGTCCGCGACGGCCGAGTGCAGGATGATCTCGTTCGACGCGGAGCTGCCGCCAACGGAGAAGAACGTGTGGTCGGCGCCGAACACGCGCGCGGCGAAGCGCTCCGCGGCGGCGATGGGGCCGGAGTGGTCGTTCAGCGAGCCGAGCGAGCCCACCGACACCGACAGATCCGAGCGCAGCATCTGCTCGCCGTAGAAGCCCAGGAACGCGCGCCCGACGGCGGTCTTCATGAACGCCGTGCCGCCGGTGTGACCCGGCGTGTGCCACGAGTACTCGTGCGTGTCGGCGAAGTTCGCGAGCTCGCCGAAGAACGGCGGCAGCACCGTGTCGAGATACCGCTTGGCGGCGGCTTCGATTCGCCCCGCGATGAAGCTCGCGCTGTCCTCGGGCACCCAGATGTAGCCCTCGACCTGCTCCACGATCTCGAGCGGCACCTGGCGCGTGGCCGCGCGGCTGGCGCCGATCAGCACCGGCAGGTTCGCGGCCTGGCGGCGGATGCGGGCGAGGATGCGCTTCGTCTGCTCGACGGCGGCGTCGTCCGCGGCCGCCAGGCCCCAGGCCAGCACCACGCACGAGAGCGCAGGGTGCGACTCGATCGCTGCTTCGGCGTCGGCGAGGCTGTTCGCGGCGAGCACCGGCCGGCCGAGCGCGCGCAGCGCGTCGACGATCTCCGCGGCGCTGCGCGCGACCGCCGAGTCCTCCGGCCCCCGTGCGCCGACGACCAGCACGGGGAAGTTCGAGGCGAGTGCAGCCGGCATGGGCGTCGTGGTGTGGGGCATGGCGATTCCTAGAAGTTGAAGTTCATGTACAGGTACCCGGTGATCCAAGTGGCGGAGCCGTTCACCGCTTGCGTGAAGCCCTTGTTGGGGTTGGCCATGCCGACGGTCGCCGTGATCGACCACCAGTTCGTCATGGTGATGTCGAAGATGAGATCGACTTCGTCGGCCAGCGCGCGGCTGCTCACCGCCGACGGCGTCAACCCGAACGACTGGTTCCGGTTGTCGAGCAGGAAGCGGTAGTAGATCAAGTTCGTGGTGAGCCAGTCTCTCGGCTTCACCGTGAGACGCACCTGGTGCGATAGGAGATTGCTGTTCGACAGCACGTACTCGCCCAGGACCTCGCCCTGGAACCACGAGCCCCAGTCCGGAAGCCCAGTGAACAGCCCGTCGAACGCGTGCGTGCCGCCGCCGCTGAAGGACGCGTAGCGGTAGCCGAGCTGCGGCGTCCACGCGACCTGCGAGAGCTGGTACGCCGCGCCCGCGTACCAGCCGTACGCCGCCGAGAGACCCGACGACTCGGCGTTGCTCTCGCGCACGAAGGAGGCCTTGTACGAGAAGTCGGGCAGGAACGGGAACGGGTTCGCCTCGGTGTACACGTACGCGCCGTTCATGCCGTCGCGCGTGGCGATCCGCGAGTTGTAGATGTGGAAGTACATGAAGCCGAGCTTCAGGTGCTTCATGAAGAAGTCGTCGGTCGCCCACTCCATGCGCTCGCCGAACAGCTCGGTGTTGGTGCTCGGATGGTCGTTGTACTTCAGGTGGAAGGCCTCGAGCGTCAGCTCCTTCAACGTGAGCTTCGCGATCGCGGTGGCCTTGAACGCCTTGCGCGCCGACAGCCAGTTCGCGCCGCGGCCCGAGCAGTCCTGCCCGCCGTCCCAGAACAAGAGGCCATCGAACACCTGGTAGTTCTGGTTGCCGCCCGAGATCTCCAGCGCGTTGTGGCCGAGCTTGGGAAAGAGGTCGGCCGACTTCCACGCGAGATACGCGCTCTCGAGCGTGTAGTCACTCGTGGTGCCGTGCGCGTTGCAGACGGGGCCGTCGGGCTGGCTCGCGGTCATCGAGAAGATGCCGGAGACGCGGCCCTGCACCGTGCCGAACGCGTCCTCCGGACCGAGCCCGATGCGCGCGTTCAGGCCGGCCTCGTTCGAGTGCTCGAACCAGAAGTCGGCCTTGTCCACGGGCCCGAACGACCACTTCCCCCCGAAGCCGGGGTTGCCCTGGCCGGGGATGTACATCTGCAGGTTCAACGTCGGCTCGAGGTAGAGCGGCCCGAGCCCGATCTCGCCGAAGCCGAGCGTCTGCGGCAGGCGCGCGTGCTCGTCCGCCGGCGGACCGCCGGCCTCGCCCACGGTGAGCGTGATACCGCGCGGGCCGAAGCCCAGCGAGAAGCCCGAGCTCGTGCCCTTCATCTCGATGCGCACGCCCTTGTCGTTGCGCATCACGATCACGCCCGCGCCGCTGCCGACGGTGAGGCCCGTCGACACGCCGGTGAAGTCGCCGTTCAGGTCCTCCGCCTTCGTGAGCCCGGTGACTTCGCCCTCGGCCTGCATCGACGCGGCGCCCACTGCGCCCAGCACGAAGCCGTCGACGCGCACGGGGTAGGTCTTGCCCTGGAACTCGAGCGTCGAAGCGCCCCAGCTGAAGCCGACGCCGACCGTCGCGGTCTTGCCGCGGAACGTGATGTGGCCCGCCGAGGCCGCGGGCGCCTGCGCGTGCGCCTGCGCGGCGAACGAGAGCGCGAGCGCCAAGCTCGCGACGAACGCGCGGCGGCTCATTGCTCGACGCCGCTGCCGGGGCCGCCGCGCGAGACCTTCGGCTGCATGCCGGCCTGGATCGCGATCTCGAACCCGTCGGCGCCGAACGCGAGCGGCGGGTCGAACTGGATGCGCACCCCCGACTCGTTCTGCACCACGGCGCCCGTGCCCTTGTACTTGCCTTCGATGTCGCGCGGCCGCGCGAGCCCGAACACCGCGCCTCGAGACTCGGCGGTGCTATTGACACCACGCAGTGTCACGAGGACGTCGCGATCGCGGAACGTCAGCACGCCCTCCACCAGGTGGCCGAAGCTCGAGCCCGCGGTCGCGGGCGACACGCGGAGGGTCGCAGTGGACGCATCGCCGCCACGCGCCGCGGGGGCGAACGAGAGCAACAGGAGAGCGCAAGCGGAGACCGAGGCGAGGCGCGACATTCGTCTCTCCGATTCGGTTTCGCTTCGAGCATAACAGGAATCTCGTGCGCGGAGCGCGCGCGTGACGCTTTGGTGTGTGCTAGACGCGCGTGCCGCGCGTCTCGGGCAGGAGCCACACCCACGCCGCACCGAACAACGCGAAGAACGCCGCGAGGGAGATTCCGCCCGCGAGACCGTAGCGCTGCGCTACGCGCGCGATTGCGAGCGGTGTCACGAACTGTACGCCGCGCGCGAGATTGAACGCCGCGCCCATCGCCGTGTTCCGCACTTCGGTCGGGAAGAGCTCGGTGAAGATCGGACCGTAGCCGGAGAAGCTCCCCGTGCCCACGCCGACCAGGAACATGAAGCACAGCGTGAGTCCCGGCCAGCTCGAGATCGCGCCCCAGAACCACGTGACGGCGAGCAGCCCGATCGCCCACACCACCGAGAAGCCCGAGTATGCGACGCGCCGGCCGAGCCGATCCGCCGCGAAGCCGAAGCCGAGGTAGCCGAGGAAGCCGCCCGCCTGAGTCACGAGCAGCCACTCGCCCGACTTCGCCATCGAGAGTGACAGCTGGTCGTAGAGATACTTCGGCAGCCAAGTGTACGTGAACCAGTACGCCGACATGCCGCACAGCGCGAGCACGAACCCGAGCGCGAAGCGCCGCCGCAGCACCGGCACGGACGCGAGCTCCGCCACGCGCGCGCGCACGCTCGGCGGCGCGGCGCCGCGCTGCGCGAGCCACACGTCGGACTCCGGCATCGAGCCGCGGATCACCACGACGAGCAGCGCGGGCAGAGAGGACAGGAAGAAGCAGGCGCGCCAGCCCCAGTCCGGCCCGAGCGAGCTCTCGAGCGCGGGCGCCGCGAAGCCGCCGACCAACGCCGCGAGCGCGATGCCGAGCGGCGCGCCCGTCTGCATGAGCGCCGCGTAGCGCGCGCGCGTGTGCGGCGCGAACGTCTCGCCGATCAGCGTCTGGCCGGTCGCCCACTCGCCGCCGACGCCCAGGCCGGAGAGCACGCGGAACGCGAGCAGCGACCACGGGCCCGCGGCCGTGCCGCACAGGAATGCGCCCAGCGAGTACACGAGGATCGTCCACGACAGCACGCTGCGGCGACCGAAGCGGTCCGCGAGCGCGCCGAAGACGATGCCGCCGAGCGCCGTGGCGGAGAGCGATGCGCCGAGCAGGAGCGAGAGCGCCGTCTCGTCCAGCCCGAGCGAGCGCTGGATCGGCACGAGCAGGAACGAGAACAGCATCAAGTCGTAGAAGTCGAACAGCCAGCCCGCCCAGCACATCGCGAGGATCCACCAGTGCTGGCGCGTCGGGCGCTCGCTCTCGTTCAACAAGCTCGGGGTTCGGGTCGCCACGGGGAATGGATCGTACTTCGCGCGGGCGCGCGGTAGAGTCGTCGCGTGCCGGGGTCGGTCGGGGAGACGAGCGCGGAGCTGCGGACCGCGTCGCAGAGCGACGTGGGCCGCGCGCGCCGGGACAACCAGGATGCGTTCGGCGAATTCACGGGCGCGGGCGGCGAGCGCCTGCTCGTGGTCGCGGACGGCATGGGCGGGCACGTGGGCGGCGCCACGGCGAGCCGGATCTGCGTCGAGACGCTCGGCGCGGCGCTCGAAGACGCGGAGGGCCGGCCCGAGACGCGGCTCGCGCGCGCTCTCTCGCTCGCGAACGCGCGCATCCGCGAGGCGGCCGAGCGCCAGCCCGAGCTGGCGGGCATGGGCACGACGGCGGTCGCGCTGCTGTTCACGACGCGCGGCACGGCCTGGCTCGGCTGGGTCGGCGACAGCCGCGCGTACCGGGCGCGCGACGGCGAGCTCGAGGCGCTTTCGAGCGACCACTCCGTCGTGGCCGAGTGGGTGAAGGTCGGCATCCTGCAGCCCGACGAGGCCGAGCACCACCCGCGGCGCAACGAGCTCCTGCGCGCGCTGGGCGCGAGCCCGGACGTCGAGCCCGAGCTGCGCGAGCTGCAGGTGCGCGCGCGCGACCGGTTCCTGTTGTGCACGGACGGGCTCTCGGCGGTCGTCCCGAGCGAGGAGATCCGCGCCGTGCTCGCCTTCGAGACGCCCGAGCTCGCGGTGAAGAAGCTCGTCGCCATGGCGAACGAGCGCGGCGGTCCCGACAACGTGACGGTCACGATCGCCGAAGCGGCGGAGGCGACCGCGCGCCCCGCCGCGCTGGCCGCGGCGCCGCGGCGCTCCGCGCGGGCGCTGCGCGCGCTCCTCGCCGTGGCGGCGGCCATCGCGGTCGGGCTGTTCGCCACCATCCTGTATGCGCTCGCGCACGGCGGCGGCGGGCTGCCCCCGAAGCCGGCGCCGGCCCCCGCTGCCGCGCGGGCGGCCCCGAGCGAGGCCGACCTGCTCCGCTTCATCGACGACTGGGAGGCCGCTGCCAACGCCCACGACGCGCCGCGGCTGCGCGGGCTCGGCTTCGAGCTCACGCCCGAGTCGCTCGAACGCGACTTCCCACGCGACGGCGGGCGACTCGACGTGACGTTGCTCTCGCAGCAGCCGCTGGCCGACGACCTGTGGGGGCTCCGGCTCCGGCTGGCCTACACACATCCGGGTCGGGCGGGCGTCGAGCGCCACGAGGTCGAGCGGGCGATCCTCGTGCGCGCGAGCGCGGGCGCCCTGCACTACGCGGGCGCTTGGGAGTAGCCGGTCCGCGCGGGCCTGAGATATCCTCGAAGGGCGGAGGCCGGGTTGGATTTCCATCGGATCTTCGATCGATTTCGCAGCGGGCGCTCGCGCAACCGCGGCGTCCGCCGCGCGTCTCCGCGGCCGCGTGACTCGCGCACCGACACCGAGTTCGTGCACACCGGGCCGCCGAGCTACCCGCCGCTCGCGCCGAGCCACCCGCCCGTGCCGCCGGTCGCGCCGCCGCCGGTCGCGCCGCCGCTGCCGGAGCCCGTCGTGCCGCGCGCCGCTCCCGCGCAGCCGGCGCAGCCCGCGAGCGACGCGGGGGCCACGCGCATCCTGTCTCTGCCGGTGTCCGCCCAGGGCGCCGTCGCCGCCGTGTTGATCTGCATCGAGGGCAAGCTCGAGGGCGAGGTGTACAAGGTGCGCGACGGCGAGAACCGGCTCGGCCGCGCGCCGGGCGCCGAGATCCGCCTCGACGACCGCGACGAGACGGTCTCGCGCGAGCACGCGCTCATCATCCACCGCGACGGCGCGTTCGGCATCAAGCCGCTCAAGACCGACAACCCCACGTTCGTGAACGGCGAGGAAGTCGAGGGCGGCGCCTCGCTGTCGGACGGCGACCAGATCCGGGTCGGCCGCAGCACCTTCCGCTTCCGGGTCGCGTAGCCGTGCGGCGCGCCGCCGCGCCCCGGCTGGTCGCCGCCGCGCTCTTCCTGGCAGCGCTCTCCGCGCGCGCCGCGGACACGGGCGGCGAGCTCGAGTTCAAGCAGACCGAGCGGCTCTTGCTGGACGACGTGTTCCCCGAGCCGGGCGGCGAGCGCGCGGTCGAGCTGCACTTCCGCGCGCTGACGCACAATGGTGTACCCGTGAAGGGGCTGCGCCCCGCCGACGTCGGGCTGTGGCAGGACTCCGACCGCATCGACTCGAAGTCGCTGTCGGTCGAGACGCTCGCGCAGTCGGGTCAGGGCGTGACGTGCGTGCTCGCGATCGACGCGTCGGGCACGATGCGCGGCGACCCGTTCGACCGCGCGAAGGAGGCCGCGCTCGCCTTTCTCGATCGGCTGCAGCCCGGCGACCGCGTGGCGGTGGTCACGTTCGCAGAAGACGTGAAGGTCGCAGCCAGCTTCGAGCTGTCGCGGCCGGAGACGCGCCAGGCGATCTCGGGGCTCGCGATCGACCTCGAGCGCAGCCAGCACACGCTCCTGTACGACGGCGCGGTGCAGGCGCTCGACCTGATCCGCTCCGCGCGCGGCGTCCCGCGCACGGCCTTCGTGCTGCTCTTCAGCGACGGCCGCGACGGCGGCAGCGACAAGACGCGCGACGCCGTGATCGCGCGCGCGCGCGGCGAGGGCGCCGAGCCGCACATCCTGATCTTCAGCCTGGGCTACGCGCGCTTCGGCGGCGAAGGGCTCGACGAGATGCGCCGCATCGCGGCGGACTCGGGCGGCGAGTTCATGCAGGCGGAGTCGATGGTCCACCTGCGCGACTTCTTCGACGCCATCGCGACGCAGATGCTCGAGAGCTACGTGGTCCGCTTCCCGGCTTCGCTCGACGGCGCGGAGCACCGCGTGCGCATCGAGGTCGACGAGAAGAGCGCGGAACGCAGCCTCGTGTACCCCTCGTTGGCGCGGCCGCTCTGGCCGTGGCTCGCGGCGCTCGGCGTGTTGCTCGCGGCGGCCGCGCTCGTGCTCGCGCTGCGCGCGCGCCGGCCTGCGGGCCGCATCGCCGTGGTGTCGGGCGCGAAGGCGGGTCTCGTGTACGACCTGCCGTCCGGGCGCACGCGCATCGGCGCGCTCGACGACAACGACATCGTGCTGCTCTCGGGCGCCGTGTCGCGCTACCACGCCGAGATCACCGCGCGCGGCAGGCGCGTGTCGATCGCAGACCTGCGCTCGAAGAACGGCACGCGCGTGAACGGCCAGGTCGTCTCCGAGAGCCCGCTGCGCCCCGGCGACCGCATCGCGATCGCAGACGTGGAGATGGTCTACGAGCGCTGAGCTGGTTGCGAGTGCCGCGTGCGCGAATCACCCGGAGCGCGCGTCCGCCGAGTCTCTGGGCGCGCGCGCGTACTGCGCCGAGTGCCGCGACGCGCTCGCGCAGCTCGCCCCCGCACTGGACACACGCGCGCGCCCGGCGCGCTGCTTCGCGCGCTGGCTCGGCGGCGCGTGGCGCGCGCTGGACTCGGGCGCGGCCGCACACTGGCTCGCGCACGAGCTCGGCCGGCGCGCGGCGCCGGGCCGGCCCGCGTGCGCCGCGGGCTTCGCGGTCGACCGCGCCGACGTGGTCGCAGCGCGCAAAGAAGTGAAGGGAGCGCCCCCGCGCGCCGGGGACCTCTGGCTGGATCTGGACCCCGAGGGCTGTGGAATCGTTGTGATTTCCCGGCCCGACGAGGCCCGCGGATTCGCCATCCTGATCCGCCACCTGCAGGCCCTGCCTGCGCGAGAGGTGCACTCGGACTTCTACCTCGAGCTGGGCGGCCGCGGGCGCTTCTTTCGCTAGTCGCGTACGGCCGTAAGTGCTCGTGCAACCAAGGGGAGTTCAGTGCGTGCGAGCCGGGATTTCGGCTTGACTCTGCGCGCGCAGCGATGCTCTACTAGCGCCTCCCGCCGGCTGGGTCGCCACAATCCTGTGTCGCCCCATCCCCTACCAGCGGAGTGCGCTCTTTGCCTGAGCTCGAGGCGCTCGTTCTCCCGATCGCGGGTGCGGCGCCCGCCGGACCGAACCTCCGGCTGGCGCCCGGCGACGTGGTATTCGAGCGCGTGCAGGCCGGCCGCAGCGAGGTGCTGCCCGAGGTCGATCCCGGCGGGGTCGGGCGCGCGGCCGACTGGCCCGCGGTCGCGCGCGAGTGCGAGGCGGCGCTGCGCGAGAAGACCAAGGACCTCGAGCTCGCGGCCTGGCTCGCCGAGGCGTGGGCGCGCCTGCACAGCTTCGAGGGACTGCGCGACGGGCTGCGCCTGGTGGGCTCGTTGTGCGATTCGTTCTGGGACGGCCTGCACCCGGGGCTCGACGACGGCGTGCTCGACCTCGCCGTGCGCGCTCGGCCGCTCTCGTGGCTCGGCAGCTCGCGCAACATGCTGCGCACGGTCAACGCGTGCGCGCTCGTGCCCGTGCCGGGCAAGAACCCGCTCTCGTTCGAGGACTTGAAGCTCGCGCAGATGTTCGACGAGAAGGCGCTGCTGCCGGACAAGCGCCAGCACCAGGAGCTCGTGGCGCGCGGGCTGTTCGGCACCGAGGAGTGGCGCGCGCGCCTGCGCGCCGCGCCCGCCGAGGCGCTCACCGCCGTACACAATTCGGTGTCGGAGTGCCAGGCCGTCCTCGCGGGGCTGCGCGAGCAGATCGCCAAGCGCTTCCCCGAGGGCGACGCGCCGAACCTGGTGCCGCTCGCGGAGCTGCTGGCCGACGTGGAGGCGCAGCTGGACATGCACGTCGAGAAGCCCGCCGCGGCCGCGGCGGAAGCCACGTCCGAGGCCGCCGCCGCACCGGCGAGCGCCTCCGCCGCCGCGGCGCCCGCGCCCGCGCGCGGACCCATCGCTTCGCGCGACGAGGCGCTGCGCGCGCTCTCGCTCGCCGCGGACTACTTCCGCAAGCACGAGCCCCACAGCCCGATCGCCGCGCTGGTCGCGCGCGCCGTGCGCTGGGGCAGCCTGCCGTTCGAAGCCGTGCTGCGCGAGGTCGTGCAGGACGAGGGCGCGCTCGCGCGCGTCTGGAACACGTTGGGAATCGAGAACCCGGGCGGCGCCGCACCGGACGCCGCCAAGAAGCGCTGAGGAGAGCCAGTCATGCCGGAGAGCATCTTCGACCGCAAATCGCGCGTGCGCCCCCCGCGCGTCCACATCACCTACGAAGTGGAGACGGGCGGGGCGATGGTCCTGAAGGAGATCCCCTTCGTGATGGGCGTGCTCGCCGATCTGTCGGGCCAGCCGGCCGAGGCTCTGCCGAAGCTGAAGGACCGCAAGTTCGTCGAGATCGACCGCGACAACTTCGACGACGTGCTGAAGAGCGCGAAGCCGCGGCTCGCGCTGCGCGTCGACAACACGCTGAAGGGCGACGGCAGCGAGCTCGCGCTGGAGCTGAACTTCCAGAAGCTCGCCGACTTCCGTCCCGAGAACGTGGTGAAGCAGGTCGCGCCGCTCGCGAAGCTGCAGGAAGTGCGGAACCAGCTGAAGGACCTGCTCGGGCGGCTCGAGGGCAACGATCGCCTCGAAGAGCTGCTCAACGCGATCAGCGACAACGCGTCGGTGCGAGACAAGCTGAAGGGCGTGCTCGTCACCGAAGGCGAGAAGGCCGGGGAGAACTAGCATGGCTGCGAAGGAAGGCGTGAAGGCGGTCAAGGTCCAGGAGCTCGAGTCACTCGAGCCCGGAGACCTGCTCGCGCAGATGATCGACACGGGCGTCAGGCCGCGCGACGACGCAGCGCGCGAGCGCGCCCAGGACCTGATCAAGAACTACGTCGAGCAGCTACTCGATCCGGGCACGGTCGTCGACAAGAACGTGGTGCGCACGATCAACTCGCGCATCGCCGCGATCGACGAGGTGCTGTCGAAGCAGGTCGACGCGATCCTGCACCACCCGGATTTCCAGAAGCTCGAGGCCACCTGGCGCGGCCTGCACAAGCTGGTGATGGACACCGAGACGTCGGAGACGCTCAAGATCCGCGTCTTCAACTCCAGCAAGCGCGACCTGCAGAAGGACT
The DNA here is from genome assembly GCA_035499075.1 of Myxococcota bacterium. Lineage (GTDB taxonomy): Bacteria > Myxococcota_A > UBA9160 > SZUA-336 > SZUA-336 > VGRW01. The sequence continues at coordinate 49,614 of DATJZN010000024.1, forward strand.
TCTCCTCCGCGGCGGAGTTCACCGAGAGCGCGCTCTGGAAGAAGATCTACGAGTACCAGTTCGGGCTGTACGGCGGCGATCCGTTCGGCGCGCTGGTGGGCGACTACGAGTTCGACAAGGGGCCGCTCGACGTCGCGCTGCTCACGAGCATCTCAGAGGTCGCGGCCGCGTCGCACGCGCCGTTCATCTCGGCGGGCTCGCCCAAGATGTTCGCGATGGACAGCTTCACGCAGATGCCCGACCCGCGCGATCTGGCGAAGATCTTCGACAAGACGAACCCCGAGAACACCAAGTGGCTGTCGTTCCGCGACTCGGAGGACTCGCGCTTCGTCACGCTGGTGCTGCCGCACGTGCTGCGCCGCCTGCCGTACAGCGCCGAGACGAACCCCGTCGAGGAGTTCCACTACGAGGAGGACGTCTCGGAGAAGCACGAGGACTACCTGTGGGGCAACGCCGCGTACGAGCTCGCGGGCCGGCTCACGGCCGCATTCGCGAAGTTCCACTGGTGCGTGGCGATCCGCGGCCCCGAGGGCGGCGGGCTGGTCGAGGGCCTGCCGATCCACGTGTTCAAGTCGCGCGAAGGCGACATCGGGGCGAAGTGCCCGACCGAGGTGCTGATCCCCGACACGCGCGAGAAGGAGCTCTCCGACCTCGGCTTCATCGGGCTGCTCCACTGCCAGAACACCGACTACGCGGCGTTCTTCGGCGGGAACTCGGTGCAGCGGCCGAAGAAGTACGACACCAAGGAGGCGACCGCGAACGCGAAGCTGTCGAGCCAGACGCCGTACTTGATGGCCACGTCGCGCATCGCGCACTACCTGAAGTCGATCTGCCGCGACAAGATCGGCTCGTTCATGTCGCGCTCGGAGTGCGAGGCGTTCCTGAACCGCTGGCTCACCCAGTACGTGCTGCTGCAGGACGACGCCACGCAGGCCGCGAAGGCGCAGCGCCCGCTGCGCGAGGCTCGCGTCGACGTGATCGACGACAAGGCGCGGCCGGGCTGTTACAAGGCGATCGCGTACCTGCGGCCGCACTTCCAGCTCGACGAGCTGGGCATCAGCCTGCGGCTGGTCGCCGATCTACCCGCGCCGGCCAAGTGACTCACTCGAGACTCATTACTCACACAAACTAGGAGACGACTCGAATGCCCGCGGATTTCTATCTGAAGCTCGGCGACGTGCAAGGCGACAGCACCGTCAGCGGCCACGAGAAGCAGATCGAGCTCATGAGCGTGAGCCTCGGCACCTCGATGCCGGTCGGCTCGCGGTCGAGCGGCGGCTCGGCGACGGTCGGCAAGGTCAACATCAGCGACGTGTCGCTCACCAAGCAGACGGACTCGTCCTCGACGGCGCTGTTCCTCGCCTCGTGCCAGGGCACGCACTACGACGAGGCGACGATCTCGATCAACCGGCCGGACGGGCAGGGCAACCTGGTCGAGTACGCGCTCTGGACGCTCAGCGACGTCGTGGTGTCGAGCTACGCGCACTCGGCGGCGGGCAGCGACATGCCGATGGAGTCGATCTCGCTGAACTTCGGCGCGATCACACTCACCTACACGCCGACGGACCCGGCCACGGGCGCGGCGCAGGGCTCGTTGACCGCGGGCTGGGACGTCGGGCAGAACAAGCCGGCCTGAGCCGTGCGAGAGCTCTTCTCGGCGGGACGGCTCGGCGATGCGCTGGCCGCGCAGACGGCGCTCGTCCGCGCGAAGCCGGGCGACGGCGACGCGCGCTTCGCGCTCGCCGGTCTGCTCTGCTTCGCGGGCGAGCTCGACCGCGCTTCCGCGCAGCTCGACACGCTCGCGCTACAGAGCCCCGAGCTCGCGGTCGGCACCTCGCACTACCAGAGCCTGATCCACGCCGAGGCCGAGCGGCGCGCGGTGCACGAGCGCGACGGCGAGCCGCTCCTGCCGCCGGACTCGCCGGCGCACGTCGAGCGGCGCGTCCTCGCGCTCCGCGCGCTGCGCGCCGGCGACGCCGAGGCCGCAGGCCGCGCGCTCGCCGAAGCCGACCAAGCTGCGCCCGCGCTCGAGGGCAAGCTCGACGGCGAGAGCTTCGACGCGCTCCGCGACTATGACGACCTGCTCGGCCCCGTGCTCGAGGTGTACGCGGGCGGTCGCTACCTGTGGCTGCCGCTCGAGCGCGTGCGCACGCTCGAGCTCGCGGCGCCCGAGCGCATGCTCGACCTGTTGTGGCCGAGCGCGCGGCTCGAGGAGACCTCGGGCGCCGAGGCCAACGTGCACCTGCCCGCGTTGTACGCGGGCTCGCACGCGGCCGACGACGAGCGGCTGCGGCTCGGCCGCATGACCGACTGGCGCGACGCAGGCGGCGCGGCGTTCCGCGGCGTCGGCCAGAAGGTGCTGCTCGCGCGGCGCGGCGGCGAGGAGCGCGAGCGCGGCCTGCTCGAGATTCGCACGCTCGAGCTCGGCGGCGCGCGCCGTGGCTAGGTCGGCGCGCGGCGACGCACCGCTCCGGCCCGGCGTGCTCGACCGCCTGATGCTGCCCGAGGGCGGCGCCGTGCGCGCGCGCCTGCACGAGGTCGACGGGCGCGACCTGTGCGCAGCGGTCGCGCGCGACCTCGATTGGCTGCTCAACACCAAGCGGTGGCTCCCCGAGGACCTGGCCGACTTCCCCGAGGCGAATCAGTCGATCCTCACCTACGGGCTCCCCGACCTGTCGACGTTCTCGTGGCGCAACGCCGGCGACTCGAGCGCGATCGCGCGCCTGCTCGAAGAGACGATCCGCCGCTTCGAGCCCCGCCTGCGCGAGCGCAGTGTGAAGGTGACTCCTCTCGAGTCGAACGACGTCGACGACTTCCGCCTGCGGTTCCGCATCGACGCCACGCTCGAGGTCGACCCCATCGTGTTGCCGGTGTCGTTCGACACGTCGGTCGACTTCGACGCGAGCCGTATCCAGCTGAAGGGCGAGCTGTGATGCGCGACGAGCTCCTGCACTACTACGAGCGCGAGCTGACGTTCGTGCGGAAGCTCGGTGCGGAGTTCGCGGCGAAGTACCCCGAGATCGCGGGCCGGCTGCAGCTCGAGCCGAGCGGCAGCCCCGATCCGCACGTCGAGCGGCTCATCGAGGCGTTCGCCATGCTGACGGCGCGGATCCAGATGCGCCTCGACGACGACTTCTCCGAGATCACCGACGCGCTGCTCGGCATCCTCTACCCGCACTATCTCGCGCCGGTGCCGTCGCTCGCCACGGTGCAGCTCGCGATGGATCCCGACGGCCCGTGCCCGGCCGAGGGCCTGCGCGTGCCGCGGCACGGCACGCTGTACACGCGCGCCGTCGGCGGCGTGCGCTGTCGCTTCCGCACCGCGTACGACGTGGAGCTGTGGCCCGTCGCGGTGGAGGCGGCGGAGCTCGTGTCGGCCGCGGCGCTCGGCGTGCCCGTGCCGGCCGACGTGCGCTCCGCGCTGCGCATTCGCCTGCGCGCGCTGGGCGGCCGCACCTTCGCGGAGCTCGCGATCTCGCGCCTGCGCTTCTTCCTCGACGCGCAGCCCGGCGCGGCGCAGCGCCTGTACGAGCTCTTGCTGCGCGACCCGCGCGGTCTCTTCGTGCAGCCGCGCGCGGGGAAGCCGGGCACGTTGCTCCCGGCCGACGCCGTGCGGCCCGTCGGCTTCGCGCGCGACGAGGGACTCCTCGTCTACCCCGAGGAGTCGTTCGTCGGCTACCGGCTGCTCCAGGAGTACTTCGCGTACCCCGAGAAGTTCCAGTACATCGAGCTCGGCGAGCTCGGACGAGTCGGTTGCGACCGCGACACGGACTCCCTCGAGCTGTCGGTGCTGTTCGCCGAATCGCCCGCGGAGCTGGACGTGCGCGTGGCCCCCGACGAGCTCAAGCTCGGCTGCACGCCCGTCGTGAACCTGTTCGAGATGAACGTGGACCCGATCCGCGTCACGCAGACGTCGCTCGAGTATCCCGTGATCCCGGACGTGCGGAGCGCGACGGCGTACGAGGTGTACTCGATCCAGTCGGCCACGAGCGTCGAGCGCGGCACGGGCCGCACGACGCGCTTCGAGCCCATCTACACCGTGCGGCACGGCACGGCCGGCGGGAGCGGTGGCGCGTACTGGCACGCGGCGCGGCGCGGCTCGCTGCGCAAGGACGATTCCGGCAGCGACGTGTACATCTCGCTCGTCGACGAGAAGTGGAACCCGCTCATGCCGCCGAGCGACGTGCTCACGCTCGAGGCGCTGTGCACGAACCGCGACCTGCCGGCGCGGCTCGCCTTCGGCGATCCGCGCGGCGACTTCGAGATCCAGGGCAACCCGGGCGTCGTGCGCGTGACGTCGCTGCGCAATCCGACCGAGCCGCTGCGCGCGCCGGTCGGGCGCGGCTCGCGCTGGCGCATCGTCTCGCACCTGGCGCTGAACCACCTGTCGCTCGGCGACCCCGGCGAGACGCGCGCCGACGGCAAGGCGCTCGACGCGCTGCGCGAGATCCTGCGGCTGTACGACTTCGCCGACTCGGCCGTGACCCGGCAGCGCATCGCGGGGCTGGTCGGCCTGCGCACGCGGCGGATCGTGCGGCGCGCGGGCATCGGGCCGCGCGCCGGCTTCGCGCGCGGGACCGAAGTCGAGCTCGTCCTCGATCCCGAGCTCTACACCGGCTCGGGCGTGTTCCTGTTCGCGTCCGTGCTCGAGGCGTTCCTCGGCCTGTACGCGGCCGCGAACTCGTTCACCCAAACCGTTGCGCGCACGCGGCTGCGCGAAGGAGTGCTCAAGCGATGGCCCCCGCGGGCGGGCGAGAAGCGGCTTCTCTGAGAGACCAGCTCTTCGAGGAGACCCAGCGCTTCGACTTCGTGCAGGCCGTGCGCGTGCTCGCGCGGCTGTATCCCGAGCGCGCGCGCCCGGGTGGCGACGCGGCGCCCGCCGACGAGGTCGTGCGCTTCACTTCCGACCTGTCGGCCGTGTTTCCCCGCAGCGAGGTGCAGGGCGCCCTGCCGGCCGATGACGACGGCCCGGCGCGCTTGATCGTGAACTTCATGGGCGTGGCCACCCCGTCGAGCTTCGGCGCGCTGCCGCGCCGCTACGCCGAGGAGATCCGCGCGCTCGTGCGCGACAAGAACCCGGCGCTGCGCGACTTCCTCGACCTGTTCAACCACCGGCTGATCTCGCTGTTCCTGCGCGCGCGCGAACGACACCATCCGGTGTTGCATCTCGAGCACGGGCCCGACAGCGGGTTCGAGCGCGCGCTCGCCGCGCTGCTGGGAATCGCCATGCCGGCGCTCCGCGCGCGGCTCGCGCTCGACGACCACGCGCTCTTCGCGCGCGCGGGCCTGCTCGCCATGCGGCCGATGCCCGCGGCGGCGCTCGAGTCGCTGGTCGAGAGCGTGTTCGGCACGCCGGCTTCGGTCGAGCCGTTCCGGCCCGCGACGTGCCGGATCGAGCCCGACGACGCGAACCGCCTGGGCCGCGCGAACGCACGGCTGGGCGCCGACCTGTTCGTGGGCGAGGAGGTCGTGCTCGTCGAGTCGCGCTTCCGCCTGCGCGTGGGCCCGCTCGACCTGGCGGGCTACGAAGCGCTGCTCCCCGACCAGCCCGGCCACGCGAAGCTCGTCGACCTGGTGCGCTTCGCGACGCGCGGCGAGCTCGACTTCGAGATCCAGCTCCTGCTCGTGCGCGAGGCGGCGCCGGCGCTGCGGCTGGGCGCGGGCGGCGACGCGCGCGGCCGGCTCGGCTGGTCGGCCTGGCTCGCGCCCGACGGCGCGGCGGGTGCGCCGCGCGGCGACGCGGTGTTCGCGCCCACGGATCCCCATGTGATGGAGGCGGCGGCATGACCCTCGACCTGCGCTCACTCATCGGCCGGCTCGACGCCACGTCGCGCCGCGCGCTCGAAGGCGCCGCGGGGCTGTGTCTGTCGCGGAGTCACTACGAAGTCGAGCTCGAGCACTGGCTCGTGAAGCTCGTCGAGGACTCGACCTCCGACGTGCCGCGCATCCTGCGCCACTTCGGCGTCGAGCCGGAGCGCTTCCTGCGCGACTTGAACCGGGCGCTCGACGTCTTCAAGTCGGGCAACAGCCGCCGGCCCGATCTCTCGCCCACGATCGAAATGCTGGCGCGCGAAGGCTGGGTGCAGTCGTCGATCAACTACGCGCAGGGGCGCGTGCGCTCGGGCGCGCTGTTCCTCGCCGCGCTGTCGGATCTGCGCCTGCGCCGGCGGCTCGTCGACGTGCACCCCGAGCTGCGCAACGTGAACGCCGAGGCGCTGGCCAACGAGTTCCTGTCGATCGTGGCGGGCTCCTCGGAGGACGCCGAGGCGAGCGGCCGCGACGCCGACGCGCCGGCGCGCGAGCTCGGGCCCGCGGGCGGCGGGCTCGCGAGCAAGACGCCCGCGCTCGACCAGTACACGGTCGACCTCACGGCCGCCGCGCGTGCCGGGAAGATCGATCCCGTGCTCGGCCGCGACCGCGAGATCCGCCAGATCGTCGACGTGCTGCTGCGCCGCCGGCAGAACAACCCGATCCTCACGGGCGAGGCGGGCGTCGGCAAGACCGCCGTGGTGGAAGGCTTCGCGCTGCGCATCGCCGCGAAGGACGTGCCGGAGCCGCTCCTCGGCGTGGCGCTGCGCACGCTCGATCTCGGCCTGCTGCAGGCGGGCGCGGGCGTGAAGGGCGAGTTCGAGAACCGGCTGAAGCAGGTGATCGAAGAGGTGCAGGCGTCGCCCGTGCCGATCATCCTGTTCATCGACGAGGCCCATACCCTGATCGGTGCCGGCGGCCAGGAGGGCCAGAACGACGCCGCGAACCTGCTCAAGCCCGCGCTCGCGCGCGGCAAGCTGCGCACGATCGCCGCGACCACGTGGGCCGAGTACAAGAAGTACTTCGAGAAGGACGCCGCGCTCACGCGCCGTTTCCAGCCGATCAAGGTCGACGAGCCGGGCGAGGGCGCGGCGATCGAGATGATGCGCGGGCTCGTCGGCATGCTCGAAGCGCATCACCGCGTGCGGATCCTGGACGAAGCGGTCGTCGATTGCGTGCGCCTGTCGAGCCGCTACATCCCGGCGCGGCAGCTGCCGGACAAGTCGGTGTCGGTGCTCGACACCGCGTGCGCGAAGGTGGCGGTCGGCCAGCAGGCGATCCCCGCCGAGATCGAGGACCTGCGCCGCCGCCTCGAGGCGCTGGAGCGCGAGACGCGGATCCTCGGCCGCGAGACCGCGACGGGCGGCGACCACGCGGAGCGGCTGGCGGAGGTCGCCGCCGAGCGCGAGCGCGTCGCGACCGAGCTCGCGGCGCTGGAAGCGCGCTGGGCCGACGAGAAACGGCTCGTGTCGGAGATCCAGTCACTCCGCACGAAGATCGAAGCCGATGCGACGAGCGACTCGCCGGCCGACACGACCGCCGCGCGCGCCGAGTACGCCGCGAAACGCGCCGAGCTCGAGAAGCTGCAGGGCGAGCTCGGGCTCGTGCTGCCCGAAGTGGGCGGCCAGGCCGTCGCCGAGGTCATCTCCGCGTGGACCGGCATTCCCGTCGGCAAGATGGTCGCCGACGAGATCCACACGCTCCTGCATCTCGAGAAGCGGCTCGGCGAGCGCGTGATCGGCCAGGACCACGCGCTCGAAGCGATCGCGCGGCGCATCCGCACCGCGCGCGCGGGGCTCGACAACCCGTCGCGCCCCGTCGGCGTGTTCCTGCTCGCGGGTCCGAGCGGCGTCGGCAAGACCGAGACCGCGCTCACGCTCGCCGACGCGCTGTACGGCGGCGAGCGCAACTCCGTCATCATCAACATGTCGGAGTACCAGGAGTCGCACACCGTCTCGAGCCTGAAGGGCTCGCCGCCGGGCTACGTCGGCTACGGCGAGGGCGGCGTGCTGACGGAGGCCGTGCGCCGGCGGCCGTACTCGGTCGTGCTGCTCGACGAGGTCGAGAAGGCGCACCCCGACGTGATGGAGCTGTTCTTCCAGGTGTTCGACAAGGGCGTGCTCGAGGACGGCGAGGGCCGCGAGGTCGACTTCAAGAACACGGTGATCCTGTTGACCTCGAACGTCGGCTCGGACCTGATCGCGAGCCTGTGCGCCGACCCCGAGACGGCGCCCACCGCCGAAGCGCTCGCCGAGTCGATCCGCCCCGAGCTGCGCAAGCACTTCCCGGCGGCGCTGCTCGGCCGGCTGGTCGTGGTGCCGTACTACCCGATCTCGACCGAGATGATGCGCGAGATCACGCGGCTCCAGCTCTCGCGCATCCAGGCGCGGGTGCGCGCGAACCACGCCGCGGAGCTCCACTGCGCCGACGCGGTGGTCGAAGCCGTGATCGCGCGCTGCCGCGAGGCCGAGAGCGGCGCGCGCGCGGTCGACCGCATCCTGACGCACGCGCTCCTGCCGCAGATCTCGAACGAGATCCTCGCGCGCATGGCGAACGGCGAGAGCTTCTCGCGCGTCGACGTCGAGCTCGACGCGGCCGGCGAGTTCAGCTTCCGGGTATCCTAGGCGCGCGGAGAGGGCGATGGCGTACACGCAGAAGGACCGGATGTGCCGCATGACGTCGCCGCTGGGCGCCGACGCGCTGCTCGTCCGCCGCATGCGCGTCTCCGAGGCCGTGTCGAGCCTCTTCACGGTCGAGCTCGAGCTGCTCTCCGAGAGCGACGACCTGTCGTTCGACGCGATCGTCGGGAAGCCGGTCTCGATCTCGGTCGAGCTGAACAACAAGAAGCCGCGCTGGTTCCACGGCCTGGTGTCGCGCTTCGCGCACGGCGGCGCGAAGGGCCGCTTCGTGGCGTACCGCGCCGAGGTCGTGCCCACGCTGTGGAAGCTGACGCGGCGCTCGGGCTGCCGGATCTACCAGCACGTGTCGGTGCCCGACATCGCGAAGAAGCTCTTCACCGAGCTGGGTGTCACCGAGGTGCGCCAGGACTTCGCGAAGTCGTACCCGGCGCTCGAGTACTGCGTGCAGTACCGCGAGAGCGACTTCAACTTCGTGTCGCGCTTGTTCGAGGACGTGGGCATCTCGTACTTCTTCGAGCACGGCGAGAAGGCCGACACGCTGGTGCTGTTCGACTCGCCGCACGGCAACGCGCCGTGCCCGGGACAGGCGACCGCGATCTACGCCACCGCGTCGGACGCGGGCGGCACGTCGGGCGAGGTCAGCGAGTTCCACGTCGAGCGGCTGTTGCGCGCGGGCAAGTACTCGCACACGGACTTCAACTTCGAGCAGCCGAGCCTGTCGCTGCACACCACGACGCCGAGCTCCATGGGCATCGGCGGCAACGAGCAGTTCGAGATCTACGAGCACCCGGGCACGTTCACGCTGCCGCCGCAGGGCGAGTCGCGCGCCAAGACCCGCATGGAGGCGGAAGAGAGCGCGTCGCTCGAAGCGCGCGGCACGAGCCGCTGTGCCGCGTTCACGCCCGGCTATCGCTTCGACCTGCGCGGCCACCACCGCAAGGACACGAACGACGCTTGGGTGCTCACGGAAGTCGTGCACGAAGTGGTCGACAGCGTCGACCCCGAAGACCAGGGGAGCTACGAGAACACCTTCGTGTGTCGGCCGCACAGCGTGCCGCTGCGGCCGCTGTGTCGGACGCCCAAGCCGATCATCTACGGCGTGCAGACGGCCACGGTCGTCGGCGCGGCGGGACAGGAGATCGACGTCGACCCGCACGCGCGCGTGGTCGTGCAGTTCCACTGGGACCGCGAAGGCAAGCGCGACCAGAACAGCTCGTGCCGCGTGCGCGTAGCGCAGAACTGGGCGGGCAAGGGCTGGGGACTCATCGCGCACCCGCGCATCGGCCAGGAGGTGATCGTCGAGTTCGTCGAGGGCGACCCCGACCGGCCGATCGTGACGGGCCGCGTGTACAACGGCGAGCAGACCGCGCCGTACGGGCTGCCCGCGAACTCGACGCAGACGGGCATCAAGACGCGCAGCTCGCCGGGCGGCGGCGGCTTCAACGAGCTGCGCTTCGAGGACAAGGCGGGCAGCGAGCTCTTGTACGTTCAGGCGCAGAAGGACCGCTCGACGCTCACGAAGAACGACGACTCGCAGGAGGTCGGCCACGACCGCACGCGCAAGGTGGTGAACGACGAGAAGGTCGCGATCGGCGCCAACCAGAACATCGACGTCACGTCGAACCGCACGCGCACCGTCGGCGCGGACGAGTCCGTGACCATCGGCTCGAACCGCACGAAGAACGTCGGCGCGGACGAGAGCTCCACGATCGGCGCGAACTACACGCAGTCGGTCGGCGGGAGCCGCACGCGCAGCGTCATGGGCGCCGAGACCGTCACCGTCGCGCTCGCGCGCACGCACACGGTCGGCGTGAACGAAGCCATCAGCGTCGGCGCCGCGCAGGAAGTCACGGTGGGCGCGGCGCGGACCGTCACCGTGGCGGGTTCGCAGACCACGAGCGTCGGCTCGTCGCACACCGTGACGGTCGGCGGGAAGCAGGACGTGAACGTCGGCGCGGACCGCGGCCTCACGATCGCCGGAAAGCACGGCGTGAAGGTCGGCGCCGACGAGTCGGTGAACATCGGCGGGAAGCACCTGGTCGAGGTCGCTTCGGACCGCGGGCTGAAGGTCGGGGGCGATCTCACCGACGACGTCGGCGGCAACTACATCGCGAAGTCGGGCAAGGCGATCACGATCGGTGCTTCGGACGAGATCGTGCTCGAGGCGGGCAGCGCGAAGATCACGCTCTCGAGCAACGGCGACATCACGCTCGAGGGCAAGCAGATCAACGTGAAGGGCTCAGGGAACATCGTGCTGAAGGGCCAGAAGATCCTCGGGAATTGAGGGGAACATGGGCGAAGAGACGGATCTCCCAGCGCAGATCGAAATCGTGCTCGGCGACTTGGCCGGCGGGCTCGAGACGGCCGCGGAGCCGCTGCCGAAGGCGGACGGCGTGGTGCTCGGCCGCCTCGTCGCGTTCCGCGAGGACGGCGCGCCCCTGGTGCACTTCGAGGGCTGCGCCGATGGTGCGCCGGTGGCGGCGCTCGTCGTCGGCTCGCTCTCCGACGATGACGTCGGTGCCGACGTCGCGCTCGCGCTCGCTGCCGGCGACGCCCGCCGGCCCGTGGTGCTCGGCCGCACGCGCGCCGCGATTCCGGCGGCCGAACGCGCACGCGCCGCGTCGCCGCTCGAGACCAGCGCAGACGGCCAGACCGTGGCGCTCACTGCGGGGCGGCAGCTCGTGCTGCGCGTGGGGCGCGCGACCATCACGCTCACACAGGACGGCAGGATCGTGATCCGCGGCGGTCAGCTGGTGAGCCGCGCCTCGGGCGTGAACCGCATCCAGGGCGGCTCGGTCCAGATCAACTAGTCGGCTCGCCCGTGAACCTGCAGAACTTCACCCCCTTTCCGGCGGAGATCACGCTGGCCACCGACAAGGACGGCCGCGACTCGTATCTCGTCGTCGTGAAGGGGACGTTCGAGATCGGCGACGGCGAGCCGCGTCCCGCCGCGGAGCAGGTGCCGTTCTTCTACGGCGACCAGCACTACGGCGACCCCGAGACCACGAGCATCAAGTACGAGAGCGAGTTCGCGCCGGTGAAGTCGCGTGCCGACGTGGTGGTGGTCGGCGACGCCCACGCGCGCGGCCGCGGCGTGCGCAGGCTCTCGGTCGAGGTTCGCGTCGGACGCATGCGCAAGAAACTCATCGTACGCGGCGACCGGCGCTGGCGCTTCGGACTCGGGATTCTGTCGCGAGTCAGTTGGGCGCGGCGCTTCGAGTCACTCCCGATCGTGTACGAGCGGGCCTTCGGCGGCGCCGACACCTCGCACGACAACCCGAAGCGGCACCGCTTCGAACGGCGCAACCCGGTCGGCACCGGCCTCGTGCGCCGCCTGCGCGCGAAGGGCGCGCTGCCGAACTTCTACTATCCGGGCGAGTCGTTGCGCCGCCCGGGCAAACGCATCCGGCCCGCGGGCCTCGGCTTCGTCGGACGCGGCTGGGAGCCGAGAGCGAGTCACGCGGGAACGTACGACGGGGCGTGGAAGAAGGAGCGCTTTCCGCTGTTGCCGGAGGACTTCGACGACGAGTACCACCAGGGCGCACCGCCGGACCAGCGCTGCGAGCTGCTGCGCGGCGGCGAGCCCGTCGAGCTGCGCAACTTGACGCCCGACGGTCGCCTGTCGTTCCGGCTGCCGCCGCTGGCGCTGGCGATCCGCTTCCGCTTCGCGAGCCGCACCGAAGAGAGCGTGATGTACGGCGACACGCTCATCCTCGAGCCCGGCCTCGGCCGCTTCCAGGTCGTGTGGCGTGCGTCTCGGCCCGTCGACGGGAAGCTGCTCGCGCTCGGCGAGGTGTGGATCGGCACGCCCAGCCGCGGGCGCCTGCTCGCCGTAGAGACGCGCAAGCAATACATCGACCGGAGCGCGCGGTGAGCGCGGTCGAAGTCCAGGCCGCGGGGCTCGTGACCGCCGTGGGACTCACCGCGGCCGCGTCCGCCGCCGCGCTGCGCGCGCGGATCATGCGCTTCCGCGAGACGCCGTTCCTCGACGCCGGCGGCTCTCCCGTGATCGGCGCGCCGATCCGCGGCATGGCCGACGGCGAGCTGGGCACGCAGCGCCTCGCGACGCTCTTGTGCGCCGCGCTCGACGACGCCGCGCGACAGCTCGGCGAGCCGATTCCCGACGGCACGCCGCTCGTCCTGGGCCTCGCCGAACGCGAACGCGCGGGCCGGCCGCCGGGGCTCGAGTCGCAGCTCGCCGACGCGATCGTCCGCGACGCGGGCTGGCGCTTCGACGAGGCGACCTCGTCCGTCGTCGCAACAGGAAACACGAGCGGCGCGCGCGCTTTCGAGCTGGCGCGGCGCGTGCTCGAGCGCGGCGCGCCACGCGTGGTCGTGGCGTGCGTCGATTCGTTCTTGAACGCGCCGGCGCTCGCGCAGCTCCAGGCCGCGGAGCGGCTGAAGAGCGAAGACGACCCCGACGGTGTGATTCCGGGCGAAGCGGCGGGCGCCCTGGTGCTCGGCGCTGCGCTCGACGGCGCGCGGAGCCGCGCGCGCCTCGCGGTCGCGGGCGCCGGCTTCGCGCGCGAGAGCGCTGCCGCGGACCGCGCGCGACCGAACACGGGCGTTGGCCTCGCGGCCGCGATCCGCGCGTGTCTCTCGGACGCGCGCGCGGGCACGCGGAACACCGACTTCCGGCTGAGCGACGTGAGCGGCGAGCGGCGCGCGTTCGTCGAGACCCAGTACGCGATGAGCCGCACCCTGGCCGAGTCGCACGCGGACTATCCGCTGTGGCTGCCGGCCGAGTCGTTCGGCGAGATCGGTGCCGCGAGCGTGCCCGCGCAGCTCGCGGTCGCCGCGGCGTCGTTTGCGAAGGGCTACGCGCCCGGCCGGGCAGCGCTGTGTCAGAGCGGCTCCGCGGACGGCGACCGCGCCGTCCTCTTTGCGGTGGCGCTGGCGGGCTGATGGGCAACGACGTCTACGCGAACAACATGAACGTCGCCTGCAAGGCGGGCGACGGAAAGGTGATCTGCGCGTTCCCCGACGTGTGTCTATCGCCGCCCACGCCGCCTGCGGGTCCGATCCCGATTCCCTACCCAGTCACTTCCATGTCGAGTGATACGACCGACGGATCGGGCACCGTCACCGTGAACAACAAGGAGGTCATGCTCAAGGACAAGTCGTGCTACTCGAAGTGCACGGGCGACGAGGCGGCGACGAAGACGCTGGGCATGGGCGTCGCCAACGCGTCGCTCTCCGGAAAGGTGTACTTCAAGATGTGGTCGATGGACGTGCAGATGGAGGGCGAGAACGTCGTGCGCGCCTTCGACATCACCACGTCGAACCACATGAGCGAGGTCGGCAACGCGGCGGTGCCCATGATCAACTCGGAGCGCATGGGCTTCACGCAGCTCGGCGAGTGCAAGGGCGTGAACAAGAAATTCGAGCTCGTGCCCTACGAGAGCACCAACCCGAGCACCGGCGACAAGGACCTGACGTGCGGGCGCAAGGGGATGACCGGCCACCATCTGATTCCCGGCCGCTGCATGAAGACGAGAACCACCGCAGGCGGGAACGCCGCGTATCCGAAGGGCTGCTCTCACGACAAGGCGCCCTGCGTGTGCGTCGACAACGAGAACCAATACGACGGCACGCACAAGGAGTGCCACGCCATCTTCGACCCCATCGAGCAGCAAGAGGCCAAGAAGCCGCCCAAGGACCAGATGACGTACAAGAAGGCGCGCGACACGGCCGCGGAGTCGGCCGCGGGGATCAACGGCGGGAAGGACCTCACCGATAAGCAGCTCGAGTGCGTGAAGGCGCAGCTCGACAACTACTACAAGAAGTGCCTCGCGAACCAGGACGGCTCGATCGCGTTGAACTCGCCGCTCAACGCTCAGGCGGACAATTCCGGCCTCGTGTTGCCGAGCACGAGCTCGGTCGGCGGTCTCGGCAGCCCGTGAGCTTCAGGGGGGAAACATGGCGAAGAAGCGGAAGCGCGGCGCGCTGTACTTCACGAGCATCGCGCGCGCGGGCGACGACTCCGTCGCGCTCTCGGGCAACTACTACATCTACGAGGACGGCGACGAGAAGCGCACCGCGCTGATCTCCCTGAAGCAAGGCCACTGGGGCGCGCTCGACGTGTCGGGCATCGTCCACGCCGCGCGCATCATCGGTACGTTCCCGAGCGGGAAGTGGACCATGCTCGGGCTCACGCAGAGCGGCGGCGTGTATCGGGCGTCGCCGTCGGGCGTGAAGTTCGCGATGATCGACGAGGAGCGGCCCGGCTCGCTCATGGACCTGCGCCAGATCGGGGGCAAGTGGTACGCGGTCGGCGGGCATCTGCGCATCCATCGCGAGGACCGCGCCGGACACTGGACGGCGATCGACGACGACGTCTACCTCGAGGACGAAAAGGGCAACACGAAGCTCCTCTTGAGCATCGACGGCACCTCGGGCTCGGACCTGTGGACGGTGGGCTACAACGGCACCGTCCTGCATTACGACGGCTCGAGCTGGTCGTCGGTCGAGTCGCCGACCGACTACGGCCTGCAGCGCGTGCTCTGCCCGAAGAAGGGCGTCGTGTACGTGTGCGGTTACGGGAACTCGCTGTTCCGCCGCAACGCGAAGGGCGGCTGGGATGCGCTCACGGAGCCCGACGAAGACATCGTGTTCTGGGACATGGCGTGGTTCCAGGACGAGCTCTACGTGTGCACGAAGAAGGACCTCTTCGTGCTGCGCGACGGCGAGCTCGAGAAGGTGAAGCCCAAGGTCGACGGGCCGCTCGGCTTCTACCGCATGGACGCCGACGACGGCGAGCTCTGGACGTGCGGCAACGAGTGCGTGCTCCGCTTCGACGGCAAGAAGTGGAAGCAGTTCGTCTGGCCCGACAACGAGTGAGTCAGGCGCGGCGGTCGCGCGCGAAACACTCGAGCTCGACGTCCGGCGCGTCGGTGCCCAGCTCGAGACACCGGCGCAGGCAGGCGTCGCGACCGCCCTCCAGGTCGAGCTCCGCGAGCACCTCGCCGAGCGACAGCGCGTCGACGTCGCGTCCGCGCCGCCAGCGCCGGCGCGGATCGAAGTCACCGCCGCGCTTGCGCCACAGCGCGCGGGCCTCGTCGGCGTCGAACATGGTCGCGTCGACGTCCTGCACCCGCGCGCGCCCGAGCGCCTCGCCGACGATCGCCTCGAAAGCCTCGGCCGCGGCGGCGGAGAGGTCGGGCACCTCGAGCATTTCCAGGAGCTTCGGCAGCGCCTGCGGGTCGCCGAGCGCGCCGAGTCCCTGCAGCGCCGCGGGCGCCAGCTCGGGCGAGGCGAGCGCGGCCTCGAGGGCCGGCCGGTCGCTCGTGGCACCGAGTGCGCCGAGCCAACGCAGCTCGACCGCACGGGCGCGGTCGGGCTGGCGCGCGGAGGCGCGCAGCAGCTCCAGCACCTCGGGCTGGCCCCAGCGCGCGCCCGCGCAGAGCGCCGCGATCCGGACCTCGGGCGCGGGATCGGCATGGCTCGCGACGAGCTCGCGGCGGTCGGGCGCGGGCCCCACGCGCAGACGTACGGCCCAGTGGATCGCGCGCAGCGCCGCCGCTCCGCTCGCGCCGAATGCGGCGACGAGCCCGTGCGGTACCTCACGCCGGTGGAACGCGAGCGCGTCGGCCCAGACCGCGCGCTCCAGGTCCGCGGGCCCGTCCAGCCGCTCGCGCGCTTCGGCTTCCCAAGTCGACACCGAACAGTGTCGCAGTCCGTGACGCGCGCCCGCCGCGGCGGGCAGGGCAGCCCCGCGCAGCGCTTGGGCCACGGCACCCGGGTCGGGAGTCGGCCGTCTCAACAGCGTCCAGGCGCCCGCGGCGACGAGGCTCCAGGCGTCGGACCCGAGCGCCGCGCGAGCCAGCGCCGCGCCCGTCACGCCGCCTTCGAGCAGGCCGTCCAGGTGCGCCTCCATGCGGTCCTCGTGCCGGCGCAAATGCAAGGGGCGGAAGCCCGCGCGGAAGATCGACGTCTCGCGCAGCTCCCACAGGAAGTCGAGCTCCGCAAGGTGCTCCTCGAGCACGTCGGCCAGGACGGGCGGCTCGGACGAGGGCACGCCGTCAGCGCACCGCGGCCTCGATCCGCTGGCGCAGCGGATCCGCCAGCCGCGGCAGCGCATCGAGGTCGACGAGCTCGATGAACGCGGGCACGCCCGAGAAGCGCGTCGCTTGCGCGATGAGCTCGTCGCTGGGTCGGAAGGCCGGTACCGCCGAGCGCAAGGTGACGAGCGGCAGCTCGCCGAGCGACTCGCGCTTCTCGATCACCACGTCGTAGCGCAGCTCTCGGAACAGCTCGCCGATCTCGGGCAGCCCGACGAGGAGCTGTTCGAGCACCAGCGCCGACAGCACGAACTGCCGCGCGTCGCTCGGGCGCAGCGAGGCGCGGTTCGCGAGCGCAGCTTCGAGCTGCGCGAGCGTGTAGCCCGAGCGGAACGCGATCGCCCAGCGCGCGGGATCGGTGATCGCGATCGTGCGGCCGTCGCTTTCGAGTGTATGGGCGTACTCGAACGGGAACACGTCGAGGATCGGCTCGACCGAGAGCGGCTCGTCGTCGAGCTCCTTGGGCAGGTTGAACGGGCGCCCGCAGGCAGCGAGCCAGCGCTCCTTCAGCCGGGCCAGCGCGCGGTCGGCGCCGGGCACCTCGTCGCGGCCGCCGCCCCGCACGTGCCGGCCCAGCAGCCGGCGGGGGGAAAGCACCGGCCGCAGCGCCTCCAGCTGGGCGGCCAGGCGCTCGCGCAGGAGCTTCGCCACCGTTTCGGTCTTCGCGCGCATGCGGGCCAGCTCGTCGATCGTGAGCGGGCGTCCGGGGTCGCTCATGGGGAGTTCACTCCGCGGCCACGCTATCGCTGCGGGCTTGCGCGGGTCAAGGCTTCTTTCGATTGACCCCGGCGGAGGCATTCATCCATACTTCGCGCGGAGTTGGCTCGCTTTGGGGTCGCCCGTTTCGCGTCGTTGTTGGCGCCCGCGACGCGGTTGCTCGCGAGCGGGGTCGCCGTCGCGCTCGCGTGCGCCAGCGGTCCGGCGCCGTCGTCGATGTGCCTCGGCGTGACGGCGAGCCCGAAGCTGAACCTCTACGAAGGCGAGCCGCACGTGGTGGTGCTGAAGTTCTACCCGCTGCAGAACGTGGCGGCCTTCCAAGCGGCCGACGCGCAGGACTTGGTGAAGGGAAAGAAGCCCGCGGGTCTGACCGGCGATCCGTGGGAGGCGAGCGTCCTGCCTGGCCAGGCGCTCGACTTCTCCGAGCAGCTGCCGCGCGACACCTCGAACGTGGGCATCGTGGCGGACTTCTTCAACGGCGCGAGCCGCGCCGTCGTCCCCGCGAAGTGCGGCATGTTCGGCAAGCCGAAGATCGTGTTGTCGGCGAGCGACCTCCAGGTCGCGAACTAGCCATGGCCACGAAGGCGTGGGGAGCGCATCCGGTCGCGTGGCTCGAGGGCATGTTCCTGCGCCCGCAGCACCTGCAGCAGCGCGACCTCTTCGACGACGCACGGCTGGCGGCGGCGGTGCGCTCGCTCGACCCGTTCCACTGGGGCGTGCGCGCGCTCGAGGTGAACGAGGCCGCGCTCTCCGACCACCGCTTCGAGGTGCTGCGCCTCGACGCCGTGCTGCCCGGCGGGCTCGCGCTGCGCTACCCGGGCAACTGCACGCTCGAGACGCGCGAGTTCGATCCCGCGGCCGCGTCGACCGACGTGTTTCTCGCGGTGCGCCGGCTCGCGACCGGCGAAGCGCAAAGCGCGTCCGCCGACGCCGGCGCGCGCGACGTGCGCTACCGGGTGCGCGCCGAAGAGGTGCCCGACCTGTCGCGCGGCGCGAACGAGGCCGAGGTCGACTTCCTGGTGCCGAACGCGCGGCTCTTCCTCGGCGGCGAGAAGCTCGAGATCGAGCAGCACGACGCGTTCCGGCTGGCGCGCATCGCGGCGACCGGCGAGCTGAAACGGCCGTTCGCGCTCGCGAAGGACTTCGCGCCACCGCTCCTCGCGGTGCAGGCGTCGCCGCTCCTCGACGACGAGCTCGCCCGGCTGCTCGGCCAGCTCGCTGCGCGCATGCGCGTGGTCGCGGGCCGCACCGCGACGATCGCGATCGCCGACCTGCCGCGCATGTGGATGCGCTACACGCTCGCGCGCATGACGCCGCTCCTGCGGCACCTGTTGTCGACGGGCGCGACGCGGCCGTTCGAGCTGTACTCCGCGCTCGTCGAGACGGCAGGCGCACTCGCCGCGTTCTCGCTGCAGGAGCCGGTGGAGCTGCCGCGCTACGACCACGACGACCTGTACCGCTGCTTCCACGAGGTGATCGCCTTCATCGAGCGCGAGCTCGAGAAGGCGCTGCCCGACCGCTTCACCGAGCTCGAGATGCGCCACGACCGCACGGCGTACACCACGAAGGAGCTCACGCGCGAGCTCGTCGAGGCGCGCAACCACTTCTTCATCGCGATCAAGGCGGCGGTCGACGCGCAGGAGCTCGTGGCGCTCGTGCGCGAATTCGGCAAGTGCGCGGCGCGCGACGAGCTGCCGTCGATCGAGATGCTGAAGCTCGCGGGGCTGCGCCTCGAGCCGCTGCCCGCCGCACCGACGGAGATCGCCGCGCGCGTCGGCTTCTCGTACTGGAAGCTCGAGCCGCACGGCAAGCTCTGGAACCGCGTGCGCGACGACTGCACCCTGGCGCTGTCGCTCGGCAAGCTCGAGGGCGCGGACGTCCGACTCTACGTGGTGTCGGCGGAGGCCTAGCCCGTGGGGCAGGGCAGACTGACTCGCCTGGCCGGCGCCTACGTGGCGCACGTGCAGTCGCTGCGCGCGGGCGACGGGCGCGCGTTCCCCGACGCGCCGGCGCTGCGCGCGCAATTGCTCGCGCTGCTCGCGCCGTTCCACGCCGCCGCGACCGCACAGGGCATCCCCGGAGAAGAAGTCGAAGAGGCGCGCTTCGCGCTCGTCGCGTGGACCGACGAAGTGCTCTCGAAGGCGAGCTGGGCGGGCCGCGACGAATGGCTGCGCGAGCCGCTGCAGACGCAGCTCTACCGCACCAACCGCGCGGGCAACGAGTTCTACGCGCACCTCGCGAAGCTGCGGCCCGATCAGGCCGCGGCGCGCGAGGTGTACTTCCTGGCGCTCGCGCTCGGCTTCGAGGGCCAGTACCAGGGCCAGGAGGCCGAGCGGCGCGCGCTGATCGCCCGCGAGTACGAGGCGCTGCGCGCGGCGGGCCGGCTCGCCGAGACGTCGCGCGAGTCGCAGCTCTCGCCCGGTGCGTACGCGCTCGACATCGAGCTGCCGCGCCGCGCGTCGAGCGGGCTGCTGCTCGGGCTGGGCGCGCTCGCGCTCGGCATGGCGGCGGTGTACGGGCTGCTCTGGGTCGTGCTGCACGCGACCAGCGGCAACGTGCCCGTGCCGAGGCTCGGCTAGCCGTGCGCGAGTGGCTCGCGGACGCGCGCGTCCGGATGGCAGCGCTGGCCGCGGGCGGCGTCGCGCTCGTGTCGCTGTTGCTCGGCGCGCTCACGCGCAACTGGCTCGTCGCGCTGCTCATCGCGCTGACGGCCCTGCTCGCGGTGCTCGTGGGTCTGCTGGTGCGCGTGTTGATCCAGCGCGAGCGCGAGGACCAGCTGCACCTCGGCGTCGGCGACGCGCGCGGCCGCGGCGGGCGTGCGCTCGGCGGCGCCGCGCCGGCCGGCGGCGCCGTGCTGTCGCCCGAAGAGCGCTTCGCGGGCGAGCTCGGCGAGGCGCGGGCGCAGCTCGCGCGGCGCGGCGGCATGTACGAGGTGCCGTGGCTGCTCCTGTTGGGCGAGAGCGGCGGCGGGAAGAGCGCGGTCGTCGCCAGCTCGGGGCTCGACCTGGTCGCGCAGTCGGCGCGGCGCGGCTTCGAGCCGACGCGCTTCGCGGAGCTGGTGCTCGCGAACGACGCGATCGCGCTCGACACTGCGGGCCGCTTCTTCCGCGGCGCCGAGCGCGACCACGAGGACTGGCTGCGCTTCCTCGGCCACGTGCGCAGCGCGCGGCCCGACTGTCCGGTCGACGCGGTCGTCGCCGTCGTGCCGGCCGCGTCGCTCTTGCGGCCGAAGAGCGGCGACCTGGACGACGACGCGCGCGAGCTGCGCCGGCGCCTGAACGAGATCCGCGTGAATCTCGCCGTCGATCCGCCCGTGTACCTGGTCGTGGCGAAGGCGGACCAGCTCGAGGGCTTCGCCGAGACGCTGCGCGCGCTGCCCGCGAGCTGGCGCGAGCAGGCGTTCGGCTGGACGAACGACCAGCGCCGGCTCGCCGATCCCGAGGCGCGCGTGGTCGAAGCGCTCGGCGCGCTGTCGGCGCGGCTCGACGCGTTCCTGCCCGAGCTGCTGCTGCGGGAGCCCGACCCGGCGCGCCAGCGACGCATCTTCGTGTTTCCCGACCAGCTCACAGCGCTCGCGCGCACGGCGGCGCGCTTCGCCGGCGTGGCCTTCAAGCGCGATGCCTACAGCGAGGCGGCGCCGTTCCTGCGCGGCGTGTACCTGGCGAGCGCCCGCGCGCAGGAGGCCGGCGGCGAGAGCGCGTTCCTCCGCGAGCTGTTCGTCGACGTGATCCGCGGCGACGACGGGCTCGCGCTCCCCGAGAGCCGCATCGGCCCGCTCGGGCGCCGCGCCATCTTCGGCGCCGGGCTCATCGCGTCGGCGTGGCTGCTCGCCGTGTGGGGCGGCTCGTTCGCGCGGAACTACGAAGGCACGCACGAGCTCGCGAAGCGCGCCGAAGTCGCGCTGTCCGCGGACCCGTCGCTGCGCGACCTGGGCGACCTGTGGACCGCGCTCGCCGACAGCGCCCAGGAGGCGCGCAGCGCCATCCACTGGATCGGCTTCGACGAGCTGTCGCGCGCGGTCGAGCGCGGCAAGGCGACGTACACGTTTGCGTTCGAGCGCAGCTTCGACCGCCTCACCAAACGCAACCTCGAGAGCGCGCTCGCGGGGCAGGACGAGCGCGGCGTGCGCGCGGCGATCTCGCTCGCGACCGACCTGGATTGGCTCGTCTCGGGCGCGGCCGACCTCGACCAGGTGCCGGAGCTCGCGGACTACGTGCCGCAGACCGCCGCGCACGACGTCGCCTCGTACTCGGCCGCGTACGCGGCGTACGTGCGCTGGCTGCCCGAGCGCGAGCGCGACGACGCGCTGAAGCGCGAGCAGACCATGCTCGCGGGCGCGGCCGGCCGGCTGCTGCGCCTGCCGGTGCTCGAGGACATCACGAGCCAGCCGACCGGCGCGTTCCCGGCGGTGCGCTACGAGGACTTCGGCCTGCGCTCGCCCGGCGATCCGGCGGCGAGCGCGGTGCCCGGGATCTACACAAAAAAAGGTAACGACAAGCTCGTGGGCCGCTTGCTCGGCGCGATCGAGCGCACGGATTCGGTGCCGCCGGCGCAGGTCGCGGCGTTCAAGTCGCAGTACACCGACCGCTATCTCGCGAGCTGGCACCGTTTCTTCACCGGGGCGCCGATCACGCCGCGCGCCGCCGCGGACGCGAAGGGCTCGCCGTACCTGAAGCTCCTGCCGGAGATCGACAAGAACGCGGCCGTCGAGCTGCCCGGCAAGACGGACGCGCCGGCATGGCTCAGCGGCCTGCACGACGTGCTGGCGACGAGCGCCGGCGTGGGCGCGTTCCTGCCCGGCGGCGACCCGACGCTGAAGGAGCTCGGCCCGCCGTGGACGGCCTACCAGAAGGCGCTCGACGCCGTGGCGCTCGACGTCGAGAGCGCGAGCGCGAAGGGCGAGCGCGCGCTCGGGCTCGCGCGCGACGTGGGCGAGGCCAAGCCGACCTCGTTCTCGGCGGCGCTCGACCTGGTCGGCAAGATCACGCGCTCGAGCGGCGACCCCGCCGGCAGCGAGAAGCTGCGCGACCTGCTCGACGCGCCCGTGCTCGACGCGTTCTCGGCGCTGCTGCTGTCCGCCCGCGACGAGCTCGACCGGCGCTGGACGGAGCGCATCGCGAGCAAGTTCGCGGGCGAGCTCACGCCGCAGGCGCTCGGCGAGCTCTATGCCACCGACGGCGCGCTGCCGAAGTTCCTCGCCGAAGAGCTCGCGCCGTTCTACAAGGACGGCGCGCCGCGGCAGATCCTGGGCGACCGCGCGCTGCCGTTCGGCAGGGGCGCGCTCGACTGGCTCGCGCACGCGCACGACATGAGCGCGCATCTCGGCGGCGCGGGCGGCGCGTCGGGCGTGCAGGTCGTGCGCCTGCGTGGCGTGCCGTCGACCATCGAGGGTGGCGACGGCCAGCGCGTGCTCCGCCGCGACTTGAAGCTCGCGTGCCCCGACGGCGAGCAGACGTTCCTGTACCGCGAGGGCAGCGGAGAGCAGGCGTTCAACTGGCGCGCGAGCTGCGACGAGGTCGATCTGCGCGTGGTGCTGGCGTCCGCCGCGAACCCGAGCGGCGTGGAGGTGGCGCGCACGTGGCGCGGACCGCTCGCGCTGCCGCGTTTCCTGCAGGACGGCCACCGCGGCTCGGACGAGGTCTACGACTGGACGCTCGAGTCGCCCGACGGCGTGCGCGTGCGAGTCCGCTACCAGCTCGAAGCGGGCAGCGACGTGCTCCGCCTCGCGCACGACGCGCCGCCCGCGTCGCTCGGGAGCTGAGGTGAGGCCGCTGCGCGCGCTCGGCTGCCTGCTCGCCGCGGCTCTGGCGGGCGCGTGCGCGAAGCCGCCGCCCGACCTCGACGCCGAGCCCGCCGGCGCGATCGCGCTCCCGCTCGGCCAGGTGCACGCCGACACCCTCGACTGCGACAAGGGCGACTGCGCCGACTGGTACAAGATCGCCGTGCCGGGCGAGGGCAAGCTGTTCGTCGACGCCGACCCCGCGGTCGCCAACGCGGGTTTCGCGGTGCAGCTCGTCGACGCGGGCGGAGCGCCGCTCGCAGCGGGCGACAGCGCGGGCGGGAAGGCGGCCGTGCGCCTGCACACTCCGGTGTCGGAAGGAGCGGTGCTCGTGAAGGTCGTGCCCACGGATGCGAAGGCGAACGTCGCGTACGCCGTCACGGCGCGCTTCAAGCCTGCACCGCCGCCTCCGGTCGTGAAGGCGCCCGAGCCGCGCTTCGAGACGAAGAGCGCCGCGGTGCTCGAGGTCGAAGGCGACCGCACGGCGCATCCGGCGGTGCTGATCGACGCGGGCCAGGCGGCGAAGCTCGCTCCCGGCATGCGCGGCCGCCTGGTCGACAAGGGCCATACGATCGGCCAGATCGTGGTGCAGGACGTCTATCCCGACGGGAGCCGCGCGCGCGTCGACGGCCCGCTGTCGGGGCAGATCGGCCCGCACACGACCGCAGAGATCGACGTGCCGATCGCCGCTCCGGCGGGCCCGGAGAGCCCGCCCGAGAAGTAGCGGCGTGGCCGCGCGCCTGGTCGAGCTCCGCGGCGGCCGCATCGCGTCGGAGCGCCGGCTCGGCCGCCGCGAGGTCGTGCTCGGCCGCGCTCCGTCGTGCGACGTCGTGCTCGACGACCCGCGCGTGTCGCGCGAGCACGCGCGCATCGACGCGAGCGAGGGCGAACACCTGCTCGTGGACCTGGGCAGCCGCAACGGCACGCGCGTGAACGGCCAGCCGGTCACGCGCGCGGTCGCGCTGCGCGACGGCGACCTCGTGCAACTCGGCGACGCGGTGTTCCGCTACGAGCTCGAAGCGGGGGCGCGGCCGCGCACCGCGCTGTGGCTCGGCGTAGCGGCGGCCGGAGTGATCGCGCTGGCGGCAGGCTTGTTCTTCGCGCTGCGCAGCGACCCGGTGCTGCGTCAGGCCGCGGAGACGGCGCGCGCCGCCGTCGAGGCCTCGCAGAAGGGCGACGCCGCGCGCGGGCGCGACTTGCTGCAGGACGCGGTCGCGCAGCTCTACCGCGCGGGGCGGCTCGACGACGTGCCGCGCCTGCACGCGCGCGAAGAGGGCCTGCAGCGGCTCGGCCAGGCGCTGGGCGGCGGCGTCGACCTCGTCGCCCTCTACCGCGCGGACGTCGAGCGCGGGCGCGCGCGCCAGGTGTCGGCTGCGCCGCCGCCGGGCCGCGGTCCGTGCCGGCTCGACGAGATCGCCGCCGCCGACCTCGACGTGTGCGTGCGCGAGCGCGCCGAGGCGATCCTCGTGGGGCTGTGGCAGGACCCCGCGAAGGTGCCCGACTCGTTCTACCGGCAGGTCGAGGACCAGCTCTTGTTCCTGCTGCGGACGAATCGGCCGTGGGTCGCGTCGTCGCTCGCGCGCGGCGAGAAGCTCGAGCCCCTGCTCGTGCGCGAGCTCACCGCCGCGAAGGTACCGCCGCAGCTCCGCTACCTGGCCATGATCGAGAGCGGCTACAACCCGAACGCCGCCAGCGGGGCCGGCGCGCGCGGTCTGTGGCAGTTCATCCCGTCGACGGCGCAGCGCTACGGGCTCGTGGTGTCGGGCTCGGTCGACGAGCGCCTCGACCCCGCGAAGTCTACGCGCGCGGCGGCGCGCTACCTGTGCGACCTGGCGTTCGAGTTCGGCGACGAGGCGCTGCTGCTCGCCGTCGCGTCGTACAACAAGGGCGAGGGCGGCATCCGCTCCGCGCTCCACAAGCTCGACGACCCGCGCACGGAGCGCTCGTACTGGGTGCTCGCGCAGCGCGGGCTCCTGCCGGCCGAGACGCGCGACTACGTGCCGCGGCTCATCGCTGCCGCGGTGCTGGGCGAGGCGGGCGTGCCTTCGGAGGCCGCGCTCGCGGAGCGGCAGACCGCCTCGGCGCATGAGTGAGCCGGGGCGCCGGCTCGCGCGGCTCGCCTGCGCGCTCGCGCTCCTCGCCGCGGCCCCCTCGCGCGCGGGCGACGCGTCGTGGCGCGGGCTGGACGAACGGTCCGACCAACACAATTCGGTGTACACTCGGAAGTCGTTCTACGTGGAGATGCGCGACGGCACGCCGATCGCCGTGGACCTGTGGCTGCCCGAGGGCGCCGGCGAGTCCGCGAAGCTGCCGGCCATCCTGCGCCAGACGCGGTACTGGCGCTCGGCGCAGCTCCGGCTGTTCGTGCGCCCGTTCCGCGGCGGACCGGAAGAGCTCGCGAAGCGCTTCCTGGCGCGCGGCTACGCGTGGCTCGACGTCGACGTGCGCGGCTCCGGCGCTTCGGGCGGCGTGCAGCGCTCGCTGTGGGCCGACGACGAGGTCGAGGACGGCGGCCAGCTCGTCGACTGGATCGTGCGCCAGCCGTGGTCGAACGGGCGCGTGGGCGCGCTGGGCGATTCGTACGACGGCACGGCGGCGGAGCTGTTGCTCGCTGCGGGTCGGCCGGCGGTGCGCGCCGTGGCGCCGCGCTTCTCGCTCTTCGACGCGTACACCGACATCGCATTCCCCGGCGGCGTGCGGCTGGTCTGGTTCACCGACACCTGGGGCCGCCTCGATGCCGCGCTCGACCGCGGCGAGCTGCGCCGCGCGTTCCCATGGTGGGTGCCGCTCTTCGTCATCGGCCCGCGCCCGGTCGACGGCCCCGGCGCGGCCGACGCGCTCGCCGCCGCGCAGCGCGCGCACGCCGACAACTTCGACGTGGCGCACGCCGCGCGCGAGGTCGAGTACCGCGACGACGTCGCGCCCGAGCTCGGCGGCTCGACGAAGGACTTCAGCCCGTGCTGCGGCCGTCGTGCGCGCATCGAGGCCTCGGGCGCGGCCGTGTTCGGCACGAGCGGCTGGTGGGACGGTGCGTATCCGCGCGCGGCGGCGCGGCGCTTCCGCAGCCTGGCGAACCCCGGCGGCCGGCTATTGCTCGGCCCGTGGAACCACGGCGGCGACCAGGCGCTCGATCCGCTCCAAGCGACTCGCGCGAGCGAGTTCGACCACGCCGCCGAGCTGTTGCGCTTCTTCGACTTCCACCTGAAAGGCGTCGCCAACGGCTGGGAGCGCGAGCCACCCGTGCACTACTTCACCACGGGCGAATCGCGCTGGAAGAGCGCCGCGAGCTGGCCGCCGCCCGCGCACGTGCAGCCGCTCTGGCTCGCCGAAGGGCACGCGCTCGCGAGCCGGGCGCCGGCCGAGGCCGCCGCCGCGGACGAATGGCGCGCCGATCCCGAGAGCCGGACCGGCACGTCGAGCCGCTGGCGCGGCCTGACCGTGCCGACGTGGACCGAGTACGGCGACCGCGCGGACGCGGACCAACACAATCTAGTGTACGACTCGGCGGCGCTCGAGGCCGACCTGGAAGTGACGGGCCATCCCGTCCTGCACCTGTGGCTGCGCGCCGACGGCCCGGACGCCGCGGTGTTCGCCTACCTGGAGGACGTCGACCCGAAGGGCCGGGTCGGCTACGCGACCGAGGGCTGGCTGCGCGCGCGCGACCGCAAGCTGGGCCCCGACGCCGAAGCTCCGTACGCCCTGCTCGCTCCCTATCATTCTTTCGCGCGCGCCGACGCCGCGCCCCTCGCCGCGGGCGAGCGCACCGAGCTCGTCTTCGACCTGCTGCCCCTCTCGCACCTGTTCCGGCGCGGCCACCGGATCCGCCTGTCGCTGGCCACCTCCGACCGCGACCAGTTCGACGCCGTGGCCGGCGCCGCCTCGACCCTGTGGCTGGAACGCAGCGCGGGCGCGGCGTCGCGGCTCGAGCTGCCGGTGGCCGACCGCAGCCCGTAGCCTGCAGGTGAGGCCCTGCAGTGCCGGCCGGGCTCTGCACTCCAGCCCGCGCGGAGCCCGCCAAGCCCGCCCCGCTGCACGAGAATTGCGGCATGCCGCTTGCTCGAGGGGGGAGCCGGATGAAGCGCCGAACTACAATTCCAGGTGCCGCCATCGGGGTCTCGACCGGACTCCTGCTCGGCGCGCTGAGCTCGTGCGGGGTGGAGCGCATGCCTCACGACTGGGACGAGTGGAAGAAGTGGAAGGGACGGCACCGCTACGGCCGGCCCGATTGGAGCCGTTCCGGCCGCGGCGACTGGAGCCGCCCGGGCCGCATGCGCTCGGAGCGCGACGACGAGCGCGAGCTCGAGCGCGCGTCGCGGCGCGAGCGCCGCCGCCGCCCGCCGCTCACGCCCGAAGAAGAGGCCTACCGCGAGGCGCGCCGCGCCGCCGAGCGCAAGCTCGCGTTCTTTCGCCACCTCGTCCCGTACGTGTCCGTGGTGCTGTTCCTCACGGTCGTCGTCGGCCGCTTCGTCGGCGCCGTGGTCGCGCTGTCTTGGGGCATCGGGCTCGCGTCGCACTACTTCCAGGCGTTCGTCGCGCCGGGCCTGCGCCAGAAGTGGGTGCGCGCCGAGGTCGAGCGCCAGGTCGCGCGCACCGTGTCGCGCCAGCGCGTGGTGCTGGAAGACGAGAAGCTGCGCTCGCTCGAGGAGCTGTCGGCCTCGATCGCCCACGAGATCCGCAACCCGATCACCGCCGCGAAGAGCCTCGTGCAGCAGCTCGGCGAGGACCCGAGCTCCACCGAGAACGTCGAGTACGCGAACATCGCGCTGCAGGAGCTCGACCGCGTGGAGAAGTCCATCTCGCACCTCCTGCGCTACGCGCGCGAAGAGGAGATGCACCCGACGCAGATGAAGCTCGTGGACGCGATCGAGAGCGCGCTCGAGACGCTGCGCGAGCGCGTGCAGGCGGCGAACGTGAAGATCCGCCGCGACTTCGACGTGCCGGGCGAGCTCATCGGCGACCGCGAGCAGCTGCGCCGCGTGTTCATCAACGTGATCGGCAACGCGCTCGACGCGTTCGCGGACGCGAAGACGCCGAGCCCGACGCTCGCGATCGGTGTGGGCGAGAACCTGGGCGGCAGCGAGATCTGGGCGCGCGTGAAGGACAACGGCCCCGGCATGGACGCCGATACCCAGACGCGCATCTTCAAGCCCTTCTTCACCTCGAAGGCGAACGGCACGGGCCTCGGGCTCGCGATCACCCGCAAGCTCGTCGACGCGCACGGCGGCGCCATCGAGGTCAGCTCGACTCCCGGTCAGGGCACCGAGTTCACGCTGCACTTCCCGAAGCAGGCGCAGCAGCCGGAGGCGCGGTCGTGAGCGCACGCATCCTCATCGTGGAAGACGAGAAGGCGATCCAGCTGGCGCTGCGCGGGCTGTTGCGCCGCGATGGCTACGACGTCGACCTGGCCGACACGGGCGAGGACGCCGTGCGGAAGCTCGGCGAGGCCGTCTACGACCTGGTGATCACCGACCTCGCGCTCGGCCGCGGCCTGTCGGGCATGGACGTGCTGCGCGCGACGAAGGACGCCCGCGCCGAGACGGCGGTCGTCATGATCACCGCGCACGGCAGCGAGAAGGTCGCGGTCGAGGCGATGAAGCAGGGCGCCGAAGACTACCTGCCCAAGCCGTTCGACAACGAAGAGCTGCGCGTCGTAGTGCGCCACGCGCTCGAGAAGACGCAGCTGCAGCGCGAGAACCGCATGCTGCTCGAGCGGGTGGAGCGCGAGTTCAGCTTCGAGAACCTGATCGGCCAGGGCCGGGCGATGCGGCAGATCTTCGAGACGATCCAGAAGGTCGCCGAGACCGACCTGTCGGTGCTGGTGCGCGGCGAGAGCGGCACGGGCAAGGAGCTCGTGGCGCAGGCGCTGCACCAGCGCAGCGCCCGGCGCGCGAAGCCGTTCATCGCGGTGAACTGCGCCGCGATCAGCCGCGAGCTGGTCGAGAGCGAGCTGTTCGGCCACGAGAAGGGCGCCTTCACGGGCGCCGACGCGCGGCGCATCGGCAAGTTCGAAGCCGCGAACGGCGGCACGATCTTCCTCGACGAGATCGGCGACATGGCGCCCGAGACGCAGGCCAAGGTGCTGCGCGTGCTGCAGGAGCGGAGCTTCGAGCCGGTCGGCGGGAACCGCGCGGTGACGGTCGACGTGCGCGTCGTGGCCGCGACGCACCGCGACCTCGAAGCCGAGGTCAAAGCGGGCCGCTTCCGCGAGGATCTCTACTACCGCTTGAAGGTCGTGGAGATGACCTTGCCGCCGCTGCGCGAGCGGCTCGAGGACGTGCCGCTCCTCGCCCAGCGCTTCCTCGACCAGGTCGCGGAACGACTCGGCCGCGCGCGCAAGCCGATCTCTGCCGAGGCGCTCGCCCGGCTCGTCACGTGCTCGTGGCGCGGCAACGTGCGCGAGCTGCGGAACGCGATCGAGCGCGCAGCCGTGCTGGCGTCGGGCGACGAGATCCAGGCCGGCGACCTCGCGCTCGACGGCGAGCCCGCGGTGACGAGCGCCGACCCGCTCGTGCTGCCCGGCGTGCCGTTCCGCGATGCGAAGCGCCACACGGTGGAGAGCTTCGAGCGCGCCTACCTGATCAAGGCGCTGCGCGAGCACGGCGGCAACGTGTCGCGCACGGCCGAGGCCATCGGCATGGTGCGCCAGAGCCTGCAGCAGAAGATTCGCGAGCTGGAGCTCCGCTCCGAGGATTGGAGCGAGGACTCCTAGGAGACGACATGACCCATCCGTACGCACAGCGGGGCTTCTTCGCGCGACTGCGCGACCTGTGGAGCGGCATGTTCTCGGCGTGGATCCGCGACCGCGAGGCGTCGAGCCCCGACGCCGTGTACGAGCGCGTGATCGGCGAGCGCGTGCGCCAGTACGCGGAGCTGAAGCGCGCCGTCGCCGGGATCCTCTACATGCGCAACAAGATCGCGGGCGAGATCCGCGACCGCCGCGCCGAGCTCGCGCGCCTGCACGCCGACATCGCGCGCGCCGTCGACAAGAACGACGACGAAGTCGCGGTCGTGCTGATCACGCAGAAGGACGGCCTGCTCCAGGACCTGGAGCGCTCCGAGAAGGAGCTCGACGAGGTCTCGGCGGAGTGCGAGTCCGCGAAGACGAACCTGGTGAAGTTCCGCGCCGAGATCCGCAATCTCGAACGCGAGAAGCTGCGCATGCTGGCCGCGCTGGCGAACGCGCGCGCGCGGAAGCGCATCCAGGAAGCCTTCGAAGGTCTCTCGACCGAAGGCGAGATGCGCGCGCTCGAGAGCGTGCGCGGCGAGATCGAGCGCATGAAGGCCGAGAGCCGGATCGACGTCGACATGGACTCGGGCCTCGAGAAACGCGTGCGCGCCATCCGCGACGAAGCGAAGCTCGACGCCGCGCGCCGCGAGCTGGAGGAGCTGAAGCGGCGCCTGCGCCCCGCGGGCCAGCTTGCGCCGGCACCGCGCGAGGTGGTGATCGAGGCGCCTCCGGTCGCTGCAGCCGGGCGCTAGTAAGTCAGTGACTCGCATTCCCTAGGTCGAGTAGACTTCGGGGATGCCGTGTCCCCGGCGCCAGAGACCGAAGGTCGCCTTCTGGCTGGTCACGTTCGTCGGACTCGCACTCGCGAATCAGGGTTTCGCAGTCAGCATCACGGTGTACGCGCAAGGGGACGGCACCGACGCCGTAGCGAACGTCGATACGACCGATCCCACCAACGACGCGACCGCCTTCGGAGCGCGCGCTGGCCTAGGAGAGACCGCGGTGCACGGCGGCGCAGGCATCGCGACCGCCCGAACCAGGGGCACGACTGGACCGGCCACCGCAACGGCCATTGCGGGCGGGGGTCAGGGCGGAGGCCCCGCAGGAGGCGCCACTGCGTCTGCCGACGCGCGAGCGACGGGCAGCAATCCTGCAACCGCGACGGCGCTGGCAATCGGCGGTGTCGGCGGAGTCCTCCCCGGCGGTGGGAATGGCTCCGGGGCCGGGGGTACCAGCCTCCAAGCCACGGCGTATGCGCAATCGGGCTCGGGGAACGCCGACGCGACGGCGCAGGTCACCGGTGGCGCGGGCAATTTCATGCTCCCGAATTCGTCCGGCTCGGGCGGGTCCGCCGACATCGCGAACGCGGTCTCCGGCATGACGGCGGGCACGCTCACTCTCCAGCAAACGGCCGTGGGCGGAGCCGCGGGCGGGACTGCAGGGGACACCGGCGGCGGAGACGGGGGCCATGCCACCAACACGCTCGACTTCTCCACGACCGCGTCGGCGCTGAACGCGACGCTCCATGCCCACGGGGGACTCGGCGGCACCGTGACGTCGGGAACTGCTGCTGGCCGCGGTGGAGACGCCAGTGGCACCGCGGACGTCACCAACTCGAGCGGCTCACTCACTCTGGACGTCAAGGCATCGGGTGGGGGCGGCGGGGGATCCGGCCTCGGCTCGGGTGCGCAGGGCGGGGCTGCCGGAAATGCGTCCGTCCAGGCGCGAGGCACCGTCGGGGGCGATGGTCACGTCTTGGTGGTCGGCAACTTCGATCCCCGCGTGGGTCTCGAAATACCGAGCGAGCAGGACTTCGGTGCGTTTGGCGGAAACTCGGGCGGGACCCTCGGAAACGACTCGCCCGGCGCAGGCAACGCGCAGAGCCGCTCGATGGGCGTCGCGCTGGGCGACAGCCAGGTCACGGTCAACGACCTCGCGGTGGGCGGGAGCGGCGGTGAGCCGGACCTGCTGTTCGGCGGAAGCGATGGAGGCGGCGGAAACGGCGGCACCGCGTCCTCGCGCGCGGAAGGGAGCAACGCGGGTTCGAGCTCGGCGGTCACCGTCAGCTCGACGGCGATCGGAGGCGCTGGCGGTGGCGCGACCGGAGTGGGCCGATCCTCCGGTTCGGGTGGCCAAGCGACGGCGAGCGCCGCCGGAAGCTCGACTCAGTGCGACGTGAGCGTGACTGCCACCCAGATCGGCGGTTCGGGCGGTGCGGCCTTGAACGGAGCCGCAGCCGGCAGTGGAGCCGGCTCCGTCCTCGTCGACGCCGTGAGCGGCAGCACCAACGGTGCGCTCACGCTGGCTCAATCGGCGATCGGCGGCAACGCCGGAGCTTCTACGGATCCGGCGAACGTGGGAGGCGCAGGCAACGCCAGCTCCGACCTCACGTTCGACGACGGCGGGACCGGGAGCCTGTCCATCCGCTCCAGTGCCACCGGTGGCTCTGCGGGAGGCTCGGGCGGAACGGCCGGGACGGCCTCAGCTTCGGCGCATGGCACCGGCTCTGGACCCGCCGTCTCCGTCACGGCGACTGCCCAGGGAGGCGCGGGCTTCTTCACGTCGTCGGGGCAGGTGGGAACCGGCGCGGATGGCGCAACGGCGACGGTGGGCGCCGTCACCGCGTTGGCAACCGGATCTGGAAGCGCGAGTGCTGCTGCGACCGTGACCGGCGGTGCGGGCGCGACGTCCGTTCAAGGTGCGGGTGGAAACGGTGCCGTTGCCGCGCTCGTCGACGTCGTCTCAGCACAGGTCAATCCGCTGACTTCGGGCTCGCTCAGTCTCACTCAGTCCGCGTTCGGCGGAGCAGGAGGCGGGGGCGCTCTAGGTGGCGTGGGCGGTGCAGGTGGCAATGCTTCGAACTCACTGACTCGCACGGTGCAAGCCGCCGGCGGAGTCCGGGAGTTTCTCCAGGCCAAGGGTGGGGACGGCGGGGGCCAGACCCAGGCGAGCTTCGTCGGGTCGGCTCCCACGGGTGGACGCGGAGGAGACTCGCTCGTCACGAGCGAGCTCACCTCGCTCAGCGGTTCGATCCGCTTCGACGTCGAGGTCGGGGGCGGCAACGGCGGGTCGGGTCCCCAGGGAGGTGACGGAGGTCGAGCCGAGGTGGACGCACACGACGATGCGATGCGCGCGGGTGATTCCGTCACTCTCGGTTCGGAGTCGTTCGGCCCGGTGGTCGGCGGCAACGGCGGCTCGGGTTCGGCAGGAGCGGGTCGAGGTGGAGACGCCAGCGTTGCGCTGTACGGAGCCAACCTCGCGCCGGCCGGAGGCGGGAGCTTCTATGCGCCGGTCACGGTGACGAGCTCGGCGACCGGGGGGTTCGGCGGATACTCGCGGACGCCCGGCGAGGTGGGGGGAGCGGGCGGTAACGCGAGCGCAACAGCCGTGGGCTCGAGCTTCGGGACGTCGACCGTGACCGTCGAGGCGACGGCGAAAGCCGGGCAAGGTGGAGGAGGGTCGGAGCCGTCGGATCCGTACTCGCTCGGCACGTACCCCGATGTCACCGGCCATGCCGGGTCGGCCCTCGCACAGGCGAATGGCAGCGGCCTCGGCGCGGTGAGCGTCTACGCGAGCGCGGACGGCGGCAAGAGCTTGGGAGCCGCGCTGGCGCGGGCCAGCGGGCTGGGCTCGAGCGGATCGGTGGGCTCGGAGGCTTCGAGCGGACTTCCTTATTCGAGTTCTGCGTATCTCGACGCGACCGCTTGGGCGCCGTCTTCGACCGCGCCGTCCACGCAGGCTCAGGTCGCGTTTGCGCAGCCCTTCGTCGCTCCTCGCAGCAGCGTGACGGAAGCGATCGCGGTCGGGAAGCCGTTCGAGAGCGACGTCGCTGCTGCGCTCGCGGGGTCGCCGAGCCTGGCGCACGCAGTCGAGTCGCCCTTGATGCTCGGGGGGGTATCGCTCGTGCGCGGCACGGGGGGTGTTGGAGACGCCGAGGAAGACGTCGAGCTCTCGGAAGATTTTTCGCAGATCACCTCGGGGGCTCACCTCGCGCTCGGGCTGTTCGACGGCGAGCTCGCGAACATCGGGTTCGACTCGCTGCGCTTCACCGTCCACACGAACCAGGGCCTCGTGATCGACGAGACGTTCACGACGCCCGACGCCGCGGTTGCGTACTTCACCGACCATCTGCTCGTCCTGCCGACGCTGTCGGGCGCCCCGAGCTTCTTCGACGTGTCGTTCGCGCTCGTGTCGGCCGCGGCGGGAGCCGAGTTCGACGCGAAGCTGCTGCTCGCCGTGGTGCCAGAGCCGGAAGCGCTGGCCTCGTGGCCGTCGATCGGGCTGCTCGCGTGGCTCGCTGCCCGTTGCGCTACCCTCGGCGCGCTCGCGCCGGGGTGGCGGAATTGGCAGACGCGACGGCCTTAGAAGCCGTTGCCGCAAGGCGTGCAGGTTCGACTCCTGTCCCCGGCACCCCGCGAGCCGGTTCCGGCGGGCTCAGGGGCAGCTGCCGGCCGTGCCCTGCTGGCAGACCAGCGGGCACGTCGCGCACTTGGGACCCGGGACCTTCCCGTTCAGGGCGCGGAACTGCGCGAGGTCGGGCGCGCCGATTGCGGCTGCGGCTCCCTCGTCCAGGTCGAAGATCGCGCACGGGACCGTGCCGCTCGTCCCGCAGGTGTCGAGCGCGCGGTTCTTGCCGTTCGACGCGCGCATCTGCGCCAGGTCCGCCGCGCCGACGGCGGCGCCCGCCGTGCCGGGGAACTTCGCGTCGCACTTGTTGCCGTAGCCGTCGTGGTCGTCGTCGCGCTGCCCGCCGGTGAGCGTCGCCCACGAGTTCGTGATGAGATACGTCCCCGCGTCGGGAGTCACTCGCGGGTTCGAGATGTTCACGCAGTTGTCGCAGGCGTCGCCCACGCCGTCAGCGTCCGTATCGGCCTGGTTGGCGTTTGCGACGGTCGGACAGTTGTCGGCGCCGTCGATCACGCCGTCCTGGTCGACATCGGACTGGCCGTACGAGAAGTCCAGCCCCAGGAGGTCCGTCTCGTGCCCCTGGAACGTGACCCCCGTCTCGGTGAGGTCCATCGACTGGATCGTTCCGCCCGAGGCGACGAAGCCGACGAAGCCGCCGGGAAACCACACGCCGGTGCCGCCGTCGCTGCGCAGGCGTCCGGTCAGAGGCGAGGACGTGCACATCGTGCAATCCGTCCCCACGAGGTTGGCCTCGGGTTCGTCGTAGCTTTCCGTGCCCCCGTCGGTGAAGTGGAGCACGAAGTGCACCGTGCCCGAAGAGGTGGATGTGCCGAGCTGCGTCTCCTGCACGTCTCCGAACCAGCCGCCCGTGGCGGTGACTCCGGGCGGGAAGTGGATCGTGATCTGCTCGTTGAAGTTAGTGGTGACCAACAGCGACGACGCCGTCGGCACCGGGTTCCCGACGATCAGTGCGGGATGGGTATCGCCGCCGAAGCCGACGAGATAGAGGCCATTGGCTTGGCTGGCGGTGAACGTGATGGATCCCTGCGGTGCGCCGCTGGTCGGATTGGCGAACGTGAAGCTCGTGGCCTGAGGCGAGATACCGGTGACGCCCGCCAGGGTATCGAAGTCGAGATAGCCGAGCGTGTTCAACGTCGCGCCGACGTACGGAGGGGTCAGAGTGAAGACCTGCGCGGAGGTCGCGGCCCACGCGGCGTTCGCCAGGGCCACGGAAACCGCAAGCAGAGCGAACGGTACGAACACCCGACGACGGCTCATGGCAGGCCTCCCCGTGAGAGACGTTTCGACGCACCACGGCCGCCACGAGCAGCGACTCACACGAAACGACTCGCACCGTCGCGTCCGCTGATGCGGGAGTCTACACCCGGCTGTGTAGCGGCGGCGGGAAAATCGTCTGTGACAGATCGGAGTGACGGTGTGAGAGATTTCTCATCTCGACGCTCGGATCATCCGAAGCCGGCGGTCTTCTCGAGCTCGGCGACGATCGCCTCGGAGTAGCCGAGCTCGTCGACCAGCGCGCGGCGCAGCTCGGGCAGGGCGAGCTCGCGGCTCGTCACGCCCGCAGAGGTCTTCTCGTGCCGGGTCTTGGCCACGAACGACACGAGCCGGCCGGGGAAGTTCTTGCGCGCGTACAGCGCGTTGTTGAAGACGGAGTAGCCGCGCGAGATCTCGTAGCGGGCGAGATAGAAGGGCTCGTCGACGGGGTCCTGCATGAGCCGACACGGCATGGTGTTGGTCGACTGGGTCATGCCCCAGTGCACGAGCGTGCCGGCAGGGTCGGGCTGTACGCGGATCGGGTGGACCGGATCGCCGTTGTCCGAGGCCGCGCCGAGCCGGATCGGCGCGCCGGGTAGCATCGAGGAGTCCACCAGCCACTCGCTGCCGTCCAGGCGCACGATCAGGCTGCCGTGGTTGTGGTCGTTGCGGTCGAACATGGACGCCGAGATGCGGCGCACGTCGAAACCGGTGGCCGACACCAGCGCGTGCAGGCCGTTGCTCGACGGCCAGCACGTACCGCCCGTGCCGTGCTCGAGCCAGGCCGACAGGAAGTCGCCGGGCAGACCCCCCGGCAGCGGCTCGCCGCCGCCACGGGCGAGCGCGATCCGCTTTCGCAGGTTGTCGAACGGAACGGACTGACACCATGCCGTGTAGAGCGCGCGCAGCCCTGCAAGGTCCGCCGCCGGCGGCCGCGCGAAGCCGAGCTTCGCGAAGACGCGCTCGACCAGCGCAGCGTCCGCGGTCATCGGGTGCCCGTGAGCGACTCGAGCTTCAGCCGCTCGGCCTTCGCATAGGTGAGCTTCTCGGCGATCTTCCCGTCGCGCACGTGCAGGATGTCGAGCCCGCGCCAGCCGCGCTTCCTGCCGTCGCGCTCCAGCGTGCACAGCCAGCGGATCAGGCCCTTGCCCGAGCGCGGATCGACGAACAGGTCCTCGGTCTCGAAGCGCATGCGCCCGAACGCGCCGGCGAACTGCGGCTCGAACGCGCGACGGATCTCGGCCTGCCCGCGCGCGGGCGTGCCGTCGAACTGGTCGTACACCGCGTCGTCGGTGAAGTGCGACATCACGGCGTCGAGGTCTTCGCGGTTGAACGCGTCCGTGAATCGCGTGACGAGGTCTTCGAGCTCCGAATGGGTCACCAGCGCGCTCCTGGATGCGCCCGCGCGACGGACTGCATCTCCGACAGCAAGTGATCGAGGTGCTCGCCGTGCTTGCCGCGGCGGCCGCCCGAGATGGCGAGCGGAGACTCGGCCGCGTGCAGGCCGGTGCGCGCGAACAGCTCGGCGAGCTCGCGCTCGAAGTGGAGCTTCGTGAGCTCGAGGTTCGCGCCGACGCCGATCGGGGCGAGCGACGCGTCCAGCTCGTCGGGCGTCCACAGCTCTGCGGTGTAGGGCCACAGCTCGTCGATCGCGCGCTGCATGCGCGCGTGGCTCTCCGGCGTGCCGTCGCCGAGTCGCAGCCACCACTCGCGCGCGTGGCGCACGTGGTAGCGCACCTCGACTGCGGCCTTCTGCGCGATCCCGGCGACGCGCGCTTCGCGCGAGCGCGACAGCTGGTCGAGCACGTTCGCGCCCGCCGCGTCGAACAGCACTTGGCGCGCGATGGTGCACGCGAAGTCGCCGTTCGGCTGCTCGACGAGGAGGCAGCTCCGAAACTCGGTCGGGCCGCGGAAGAAGGCGAGCGCGTCGGCGTCGCGGCCGGAGCCTTCGAGCTCGCCCGCGAGCCCGAGCCACGCGCTCGCCTGGCCGATGCAGTCGAGCGCCACGTTCGCGAGCGCGATGTCCTCTTCCACGATCGGCGCGTGGCCGCACCACTCCGACAGGCGGTGGCCCAGCACGAGCCGGTCGTCGCCCAGGCGCAGCATGTACTCGGCGAGCCCGGCGCTCATTCTTTCGCGCCCCGGTAGAAGCGCGGGTGGCGGTAGATCTTGTCCGGGCCGGGGTCGAGGAAGCTCGGCGAATCCTCGGGGGTCGTCGCGGAAATGTGTCGCGACTCCACGACCCACAGGCTCGTCACCGGCCCGCGCCGCGCGTAGGTGTCGCGCGCGTTCTGCAGCGCGAGCTCGGCGTCCGGCGCGTGCACGCTGCCCGCGTGCTCGTGCGGCGCGCCCGTGCGCTCCTGCACGAACACCTCCCAGAGCGGCCACTGCGTGTCGGCGCGGTTCGCTGCCGCGCGCCGAGGGCGCGCCTGCTTCACGCCCGACGCTTTTTTGTGTACGCCTCGGCGGCCTCGCGTACCCATCGCCCCTCCTCGTGCGCGCGCGTCCGCGCGCGCAGGCGGTCGCGATTGCAGATCCCGCCGCCGCGCACCACGCGCCAGAACTCGTCCCAGTCGATCGGCCCCGCGCGCCAGTGCTTCGCCTCGGCGTCCCAGTGCAGCTCGGGGTCCGGAATGTCGAGCGGCAGCGCCTGCGCCTGCGGCACGGCCAGATCGAGGAACCACTGGCGCAGCTCGTCGTTCGACTTCTGCTTCACCCCCCACGCCATGAGCGCGTCGCCGTGCACCGACGCGTCGTCCGGCGGGCCGAACATCATGAGCGTGGGCCACCACCAGCGGTCGAGCGCATCCTGCGCGAGCGCGCGCTGCGCGGCCGTGCCGTTTGCGAGCGCGCCCATGATCTCGTAGCCCTGCCGCTCGTGGAAGCGCTCCTCCTTGCAGATGCGCACCATCGCGCGCGCGTACGGGCCGTACGAGCACTTGGTGAGCATGGTCTGGTTCAGGATTGCTGCGCCGTCGACGAGCCAGCCGATTGCGCCGATGTCCGCCCACGTGAGCGTCGGGTAGTTGAAGATGCTCGAGTACTTCGCCGCGCCCGACAGCAACCCCTCCACGAGCTCCTCGCGCGACACGCCGAGCGTCTCGGCCGCGGCGTACAGGTAGAGGCCGTGGCCCGCCTCGTCCTGCACCTTCGCGAGCAGGCCGAGCTTGCGGCGCAGGCTGGGCGCGCGCGTGATCCAGTTGCCCTCGGGCAGCTGGCCCACGACCTCGGAGTGCGCGTGCTGCGAGATCATGCGCACGAGCTGGCGCCGGTAGGCCTCGGGCATCCAGTCCTTGGGCTCGATCTTCTCGCCCGCGTCGATCCGCGCCTGGAAGCGCCGCTCGAGCTCCGCCTCGTTCACGCGCGGAGAGTATCATCCCGAAATGGCCCGAGAAGCGATCCTGACCGAGGTGCGCGGCAACGTCGCGTTCGTCACGCTGAACCGTCCGGACGTGCTGAACAGCTTCGACCGCGCGATGGCGCGCGAGCTCCAGGGGGTGCTCGACGGGCACGCCGCGCACGCCGACGTGCGCGCGCTCGTGCTCACTGGCGCGGGCCGCGCGTTCTGCGCCGGCCAGGACCTGGTCGAGGTCGTGCCGCCCGACGGCTCGAAGGGGCCCGACGTCGCCGAGGTCGTGGCCGAGAGCTACAACCCGCTCGTGCTGCGCCTCGCCGCGCTCGAGAAGCCGGTGGTATGCGCGGTGAACGGCGTCGCGGCCGGCGCGGGCGCGAACCTGGCGCTCGCGTGTGACTTCGTGCTCGCCGCGAAGAACGCGTCGTTCATCCAGTCATTCGTGAACATCGGGCTCGTGCCCGACAGCGGCGGCACGTTCTTCCTGCCGCGGCTCGTCGGGCTCGCGCGCGCGAAGACGCTGACGATGCTCGGCGACCGGCTCTCCG
Source organism: Myxococcota bacterium (assembly GCA_035499075.1). Taxonomy (GTDB): domain Bacteria; phylum Myxococcota_A; class UBA9160; order SZUA-336; family SZUA-336; genus VGRW01. Next base: position 88,926 of record DATJZN010000024.1, read on the forward strand.
CCGAGCAGGCGCTCGCGTTCGGCTTGCTCCACGCCGTGCACGAGCCCGACAAGCTCATGGCCGAAGCCGAGGCGCTGGCGGTGCGGCTCGCGGCGATGCCGACGCTGGCTCTCGGGCTCACGAAGCGCGCGCTGCACGCGTCACTCGACGCGACGCTCGAGAAGCAGCTCGAGCTCGAGCGCGCGCTGCAGGGCGTCGCCTCGAAGTCGCACGACTATCGGGAGGGCGTGAAGGCCTTCCAGGAGAAGCGCAAGCCGAAGTTCACCGGCCGCTAGGCGCGGCGGCGGACCGCGGTCAGGAGCGCGAGCGCGCCGGCGACGAGCACGAGCGACGCAGGCTCGGGCGCCACCGTCACGAGCACGACCGTGGCGTCGGGCGCGAAGTCGGAGATGTCGGCGTTCGTGGCCGAGCCGACGCGCGGCCACAAGTTCCACTCGTACTGGCTGAGCGGCAGCCCCGTCGAGGGCAGCAGGCTGGCGGCGATCGTGGCCGAGACCGAATCGCCGCTGATCTGGAGCACGCCCGGCAGCGTCGTCGCCGCGCTGCCGTCGAGCAGGTTCACGATGCCCGAGCCGTTGCCCGGGACGCCGATGAAGACGGAGTCGAAGATCACGCCCGCGCCGACCGGCGGCGTGCCGCCCTGCAAGAGCTGCGTGCCCGTGCCGCGGTTCACGCCCCAAACGTACAAAGCGCCTGGCGAGGTGTTCACGGGCGCGGCGAAGGTCGCCTCGAAGGTGAAGGTGGCGGCGGTCGGGTCGTAGATCACTTCCGAGGACAGCACGTCGACGTCGCCGTTGTGCGGACCCGTGTAGGTGGAGATGAAGTCGCCCGCCGGATCGGTCACGGCCATGGCGAGTGAGTGGCGTGCGCCGAAAGAGAGCGCCAACGCGATTGTGAGAACGAAAGTCAGTCGACGCGTGACCATGCGGTTTCTCCCTTTGGACGTCGGACGAGCTACGTCGCGACCCCTCGGGGTGGATTGCTAGCAAGCGATGCGCCAGCAGTACCGCGTGCGCGCGTCGGCGAAGTCGGGCGGAAGCGTGGCGCGCGTCACGTCCTCGACCGCGCGTGCGCCGAGCGCCTCGGCGTCGAGCTTGAAGCGACGAAAGTTCGTCGAGAACCACAGCACGCCCCCGGGCGCGAGCAGGCGCAGCACGGCGCGGATGAGCGCCACGTGGTCGCGCTGCAGGTCGAGCTCCTGCCGCATCTTCTTGCTGTTCGAGAAGGTGGGCGGGTCGAGCACGGCCAGGTCCCACGGGCCGACGTCGCGCGCGAGGAACTCGAGGGCGTCGGCGCGGACCCGCTCGTGCTCCGGGCCCGCGAAGCCGTTCAGGCGCAGGTTCTCGCCCGCCCACTCGAGGTAGGTCTTCGACAGGTCGACGCTGGTGGACGAAACCGCGCCGCCCGCCGCGGCGTATACCGTGAACGCGCCCGTGTAGCAGAACAGGTTGAGGAAGCGCTTGCCCGCGGCCTCGGCCTGCACGCGCGCGCGTGTGGCGCGGTGGTCCAGGAAGAGCCCCGTGTCGACGTAGTCGTGCAGGTTCACGCGGAAGCGGTGGCCGCCCTCCGACACGGTCTGGAACGCGCCGCTCTCGGCGAGACGCTCGTACTGGCGCGCGCCGGCCTGGCCGCCGCGCCGCTTCGCGATCGCGTGCGCCTCCGGGACGTCGAGCGCCGCCGCGGCGGCGAGCCGCATGCGCTCGAGCCACGCGTCGTCGCGCACGGGGTCCGTCGGACGCGCTAACACAGAAATGTGTAGAAAGTCCTCGTAGCGGTCGATCACGAGCGGCAGCTCCGGGATGTCGCAGTCGTACAGCCGGTAGCAGGTCACGCCTTCGCGGCGCGCCCACTTGGCCAGGTGGCGCGCGCGTTTGCGCAGGCGGTTCTGGAGCATCGTCTCCGGGGCGGCGCTCAACCGAGCACGCCCTCGCGCGCCAGCGCCTCGATCTCGGCGGCGGAGAACCCCGCCTCGGCGAGCGCTTCGCGCGAGTGCGCGCCCAGCTCGGGCGCGCAGCCGCGCGGGTGGATCTCGGCGCCGCGCAGCGCGAAGGGCGCCGCCATGGTCTGGAAGCGGCCTTCCTTCGGGTGTTCGAGCTCCGCGAACGCGCCGATCGCGTGGGCCTGCGGGTCGGTGACGACCTGGTCGAGCGTCGCGACCGGCGCCCAGATCAGCTTCTCGGCGTCGAGCGCGCGCGCCCAATGCGCGTAGTCGTGGCGGTCGAAGATGTCGGCGATGGCGCTCGACAGCTCGCGGCCGGCGGCCGTGCGCTTGGCCGGTGTGTCGTAGCGGGAGTGACTCGCCCAGCCCGGCTCGCCGATGGCGGCGCAGAAGCGCGGCCAGAACGGCTGCGAGTCGGGGTGCACCAGCAGGATCCAGCGCTCGTCCGCGGTGCGGTAGCTGTTCCAGATGGGGTTCGCCGGCGCCGTGCGGTCGTGGCGGGGCGGCTGCGTGCGCGTGACGAGGGCGGCCGACAGATCGCTCGCCAGCGTCCACATGCCCGTGCCGTAGAGCGTGACCTCCGCATACTGCGCCTCGCCCGTTCGGTCGCGGACGCGCAGCGCGAGGAGCGTCGACAGCACCAGGTTCAGCGCGGTCGTGTGGTCGCCCTGGCCGCCGCGGCAGAGCGGCGGAGCGGACGGAGGCTCGCCGAGCGACGCCATCAACCCCGAGCGCGCCCAGAACGCCGCGAAGTCGAAGCCCGGCCGGCCCTGGTCGGGGCCGGTCGTGCCGTACCCGGTGAGCGAGGTGTACACGAGCCGCGGGTTCACTTGCTTCAGCACGTCGAACGTGAGCCCGTACCTCTCGCGGCGGGGCGTGGTGAGATTCGTGAGGAACACGTCCGCGTCGCGCACGAGGCGCTCGACCACGCCGCGCGCCGAGGGCTTCTCGAGGTCGACGACGAGCGAGCGCTTGCCGCGGTTGTCGATCTGGAAGGCCGTGTTCAAGTCGGTGTCGTAGCCCAGGTTGCGCATGTTGAAGAGCCGCAGCGTGTCGCCCGCAGGCGGCTCGATCTTGAGCACGCTCGCGCCCATGTCGCGGAACAGCGCGCAGGCGGCCGGCCCCGCCACCCAGTTCGCGACCTCGACCACGCGCAGACCCTCGAGCGGTGCAGCCATTTCGCGGCCCTCCTCGCCCCCAGAGCGTACTCGATCGCGCAGCGGGTCAGTGCGGCAGCGCGGCCAGGATGCTCTGCGCCAGGGCCTCGTAGTCGCCGTCGAAGTGGTGCGCCCCGGCGCGCTCGTCGCGGCTCGCCAGGTCCGCGGGCAGCCGCGGGCACAGGCTGTCGCTCTCTTCCTTGCCGTACATGCACAGGACCTTCATGCCGCGCAGCTTCTCGACTTCGGGCTGGGTGGGCAGCGCGTCGGGCGAATCGCCGCCGCCCAACCAATCCGACAGGTGGAACTCGAAGTCGACCGACTGCGCCGGCCCGAGCAGCGCCACGAGCGCGACCTTCGCGCGCAGCTCGGCCGGGAGCCGACTCGCCATGAAGGGCAGGACGTCGGCGCCGCGCGAGTAGCCGACCAGCGCGATGCGCCGCTTCTGCCATGAATCGAGATAGTGAGTCGCGATGCGCGCGAGGTCGGCCGAGCTCTGCTCGGGCGTCCGGCGCGACCAGAAATACTGCAGGCTGTCGAGGCCGACCACGGCGACGCCGTGCTCCGCCAATGCGCCGCCGACCTCGCGGTCGATGCTCGCCCAGCCCCCGTCGCCCGAGACCACGATCGCCAGCACGTCGCTCGCGCCGTCCTTGGCCGGGATCTCGACGAGCGGCAGGTCGGACAGCGCGTCCGCGTGCGGCTCCTGGCTCGGGGTGTTGCGGCTCGCGATCTCCGCGAAGCCGCCGAGCAGCGGCGGCCGCCAGCGCGCCTCGACCGAGAAGCCGTGGCCGACCTTGTCCAGTGCGTCGAGCTTGGCCTTCGGGATGGCCGCGACGAACGCAGCGGCACCTTTCAGGTCGCACACCTGATCGATCGCGCCGTGCAGCACGATCCAGGGCAGGCCGAGCTCGGGCGCGGGGTCGACGAGCGCGTTCTTGCCGTCGGGGGTGAGCTTCGAGACCAGGCCGTGGCCCTTGCAGAAGGGTTGCTGCAGCGGCAGGTCGGGGCAGAAGCCGAGCGAGATCGCGCCGCGGAACGTGTCGACGGGCGCCTGCACCAAGGTGGCGTAGGCGAGCGTCGCGCCCGACGAGTAGCCGACCAGCACGGGCACGAGATAGCGCGGCAGCGCCAGCTTCTTCTGTGCGTACTGCGACAGCGCCTCGAAGTCGCCGGCGGGGTAGTTGCAGGCGTCCCGCGCACGCACCAGCGACGCGACGTACTTCGGCGTGTTCACGCCGAGCACGAGCGCGCCCTGCTCGGCCAGCGCCTTGGCCATCTCGACCACGCCCTGGTTCCAACCGCCGTCGCCCGACATGAACAGCACGACACTGGAGGGTGACGCCGGCGGCCGCACGATCGCCACGTCGCCGAAGCGCCCGAACGCAAGTGACTCCGCGCCCGCGGCCGCAGCCGACAGCCACAGCGCGAAGCCGAGCACCGCCGTGCGCGCGTTCACCGCGCCACCACCCCGACCACCCCGCCCGAGATGAGCGACGCGATGTCCGTCAGGATGAACGGCAGCGCGATGCCGCCCGGCGCCGCGAGGTACCGCGGCTCCCACACCGGGTCGAACTTCTCCTTGAACGCGCGCAGGCCCTGGAAGTTGTAGAAGTGCTCGCCGAAGCGGAACAGGAGCGCGCCCGCGCGATTCCACACGGGAGAGAAGCGGTGTGACTCGAGCCCCGACAGCGGCGCCATGCCCAGGCTGAACCAGCGATAGCCCTGCGCCTGGCCCCAGAGCATGAGCTCGGCGAACAGGTAGTCCATCACGCCCGGCGGCGCGTCTTCTGCCTGGCGCATGAGGTCGATCGACAATTCGTCCTTGCCGCCGCCGAGCCACACGTTCGCGAACGCGACGGGCTGCCCGCCGCGCATGACCGCCGCGATGGGCAGCCGCGCCAGGTAGGCGCGGTCGAACGAGCCCACGGAGAAGCGCTTCTCGCGCGTGTGCTTCGCGGTGAGCCACTCGTTGGAGATGCGCTCGAGCGCGTCGAGCTGTTCGGGCACCTGCTCGGGCGACAGCATCGCGAAGCTGCCGCCCTCGCGGACGACGCGGTTGTGCGCCGCGCGCAGCGCTTTGCGGCCGCCGCCCGCGAGCGAGAAGTCGGCGAGCGCGACACGCGCCTCCTCGCCGATCTTGCGTGGCGACAGGCCCAGGTCGAGATACAACGGCAGGTCTTCGGCACTCACTTCGTAGAACGCGACCCAGTCGCCCTCGGCGTCGGCGAGCTCGAGGAAGCGCCACGCCAGCTCGCGGCGCGCTTCGGGCGGCCCGATCGGATCGCCCATCGCGATCCAGCTCTGCCGGTGCGCGGCGTACATGAGGAACGCGCTCGCGTCGTCGCTGAAGAGGATTCGCTTGTCGCCGACCAGCGCGAGGTGTGCGCTCGACGCAGGCGCCTCGGCCACGATCGGCGCGACCTTCTCGAGCTCCTCGGGACTGGCCGGCGTGTGCTTCACGCGCGGCGGGCGCAGGAGCGCCGCGAGCGCGGCGATCATGGCCACCGTGGTCGCGCCCACGAACGCGCGCAGCGAGCGCGACACGTGGCTCGACAGCTCGAACTGCCACCACAGCTCCTTCGACCAGTCCCTGTGGCGGTACGACAGCGCGAGCACGAGCCCTGTGCCGACGAGCACGAGGAACACGCGCGTGGTCCACACGAGCGAGAACGGCTGCTCGAAGAGCGAGCTGTGCCGGTAGAAGAAGCGCCGGCAGGGCAGGAGCGCTGCGAACAGCAACAGCAAGAGCGACGCCTCTTCCCAGTCGAAGCCCTTGAGCAGCGACGCGAGCGCGCCGCCCGCGAGCAGCGCCAGGGTCGCGAAGTACGCGCCGTCGAGCCGGCGGAAGAGCGCGCGCGACAGGAGCAGCAGCCCCACGCCGATCACCGAGCCGAGGAAATGCGACAGCTCGAGCAGCGCGAGCGGCACGACCGGCGCGAGGAAGTCGATGCGCCCGGGCGCCGCCGGCGTGGCTCCGGACAGGAGCAGGATCACGCCGGCCGCGAACGTGATTGCCGCGAACACGCGCGGCAAGAGCTCCGACGCCCACAGGGCGACGCGGTCGCGCCCGCGCGCGAACGCCGCACGGCGCTGGAACACCTCGTAGCCCGCGTACAGCGACAGCGCGACCACCAGCGGCACCAGGTAGTAGAGGATGCGGAACGCGAGCACGCAGCCGAGCAGCACGTCCGCGGGCAGCCAGCGCCGCAAGAGCAGCACGATCGCGGTGTCGAACACACCGAGTCCGCCCGGGACGTTCGACACGAGCCCGAGCACGATCGACAGCATGTACGCCGAGAGCATCTTGGGGAAGGTGAGCCCCGCTGCCTCTGGCAGGAGCGCGTAGAGGACGCCCGCCGCGAGCGACCAGTCGAGCACCGACAGCGTCAGCTGCGCGAGGCTCAGGCGCAGCGGCGGAATCGCGACCTCGAAGCCAAACACCGTCACCGTTCGGTGTTTGGTCGTCGCGGAGTACGTCAGGTACAGCGCGAGCACGATCAAGAGCACGATCCCGATCGGCAGCGAGTTCGCGTTCGGCGAGAGCCAGGCGCGCGTCAGCCGCGCGGGCTCGAGCACCAACACGAAGCCGCCCAGCGCGGCGAAGCCGAGCCAGAACGTCACGACGTTGAAGAAGACGATCCGGGCGATCTCGGCGGGCCGGAGCCCGTAGCTCGAATACATGCGGAAGCGCACCGCGCTGCCGCCGAAGAACGCCAGCCCGATGTTGTGGCTGAACACATAGGCGATGAACGAGGTCAGCGCGACGCGCCGGTAGCGCAGCTGCGCGCCGACGTAGCGCGCGGCGAGCGTGTCGTAGCCCGTCAGCGTCAGATACGAGAGCGCCGTGAGCCACAGCGAGACCAGCAGCTGCGGCAGCGGGATCGCGCGCAGCTGCGCGAGCACGTCGCCCACGTGGTAGTGGCGGATCTCGCGCGAGAGCATCCAGACGGCCGCGCAGAAGAGCGCGAGGCCGACCACGGGACCCAGGGCGCGTACGAGCTTCTCGTTCATCGAGTTGGGGGCCTTACCATACCCGGGCGCGGCCGAAGGAGAAGCCTACCTGCGCCCCGTGCGGCCGCGCGCTCCACGCGCGCGGAAAATCTCGGCGGGCGTGCGATCCGGGCAGCTCAGGCGGACGCGCCCGAATAGCGGCGCAGGCCGCGCTTCCAGAACCAGCGCGACAGGGCGACCGTGGCGACCGCAACCGCACAGCCCAGGAGCAGTGTGCCGCCCGTGAGCCGGCCCGCGAGCGCCTCGGCGGGCACCGTGACGGCGATCGCGACCGGCACGAACACCGTCAGCATCACGCCCAGCCAGCGCGGGTAGATCCCCACCGGCCAGCGGCCCGCCTGGTACATGCTCCAGAAGATCTGCATCACGTTGTCGAGCCGCACGAACCAGAACGCGCAGGTCGCGAGGATCATCCAGAAGCCGTACACGGTGGCGGCGCCGGCGACGAACGCGACGGCGAAGCCCGCGGCCTCGAGGGGCGTGACGCGCTCGAGGCCCGACAGCCCGTACGCCAGGATGCCGAGGCCGAACGCCAGGTCGACGAGCTTCCACACGCGCACCTCGCTCGCCGACGCGAGGAGCTGCGCGTCGATCGGCTTGGTGAGCACGAAGTCGAGCGTGCCCTGGCGCACGTCCTCCATCAGCTTCGTCAGGCTCGGCGCGATCACCACGTGGATCGCGCCGTACACGGTGAAGTACACGCCGAGCAGCGCCACCAGCTCGGCCGGCCGCCAGCCCGCCAGCGTGTCGGTGCGCGCGAACACGAGGCCGATCGCGCCCAGCGCCGACGCGAAGTTGAGGAGTGACTCGACGATCTGCAGCCAGAAGTTCGCCCGGTACGCGGCTTCGTTCTGGAAGCCGAGCTTCGCGAAGATCCACAGCACGCGGAACGTCCCCAACTCAGTTCCCCACCGCGGCGAAGCGGCGCACCGCGCGCGGCCACAGCCAGGCGAGCAGGAGCGCGCCGGCGGCGAACCACGCGACCTGGAGCGCAAGGCCCTCGAGCGCTTCGGCGCGCGACAGCTTGCCCAGCACGAGGTCGATCGGGAACGCGACCATGAAGCGGAACGGCAGCGCGTTCGCGAGCGCGCGCAGCCATTCGGGCAGGATCGCGAGCGGCGCCACGCGTCCCGACAGGAAGAACATCACCGCGAACCACGTCTGGTTCACCGCCATGATGCGCGTGGTCCAGAAGCACGCGAGCGCGAGCGCCCACTCGAACACGAAGCGCACTGCGAACGCGAACGCGAGCCCGAGCGGGAAGAGCGCCGTAGACCAGAGGTGCAGGTCGGCGCGCGGCTCGAACGCAAGCGCGAGCAGCGCCAGCGCGGGCAGCAGCACCACCGACATGGCGAGCTTGTGCGCGACGTTCTCGGCGAGGTCGTTGTGGATCGGGTGGATGGGGCGCAAGAGCAGGAACGAGAACTGCCCCTGCTCGACGCGCATCTGGAACTCCCACATGTGCCAGCCCGAGGTGATCTGGTTGACCGCCGCGAGCACGAGGTAGTACGCCGCGAACTCGTGCGGGCCGTAGCCGCCGAGCGAGCCGCCCTGCGACTGCGCGACCGTCGACCACACGACCAGGTAGATCAGCGGCTCGACGACCATGCCGAGCAGCCAGATCACGTTCGACGCGCGGTACTGCATCTCGACGGCGAGCGCGACGCGCACGAACGTGGCGTACAGGTTCACCACGAGAGCCGGCTCCCGTGGATGCGCTTCACGGGCAGGGCGGCCACGTCGACGCCTTCGAGGCAGCGCGCGTTCACCGCCCAGCCGTCGAATCGCGCGACGCCTGCGCGCAGCTCGTCCGGCGTCGGGTCGCTCGGGCGCCGGAACGGCAGGATGCCGCACGTCTTGCAGAAGAAGTCCTTCGCCGTGCGCGAGCCCCACTCGTAGGAAGAGAGCTCGTCCCATGGCACGAGCAGGCGCAAGCTCTCCTTCGGCACGCGGAACACGAGCGCTGCGCGCTTCGAGCACACCGAGCAATCGCACGCGCGCACGTGGTCGAGCGCGGCGTCGACTTCGAAGCGCACGCGGCCGCAGTGACAGGCGCCGCGGTACGGGGTCACTTCCCGCTGCTTTCGACGGTGCGCCCTTCGGCGAACACGCGCTCGATCACTTCCTCGATCGGCGGGTCCTCGACGACCAGGTCGAGCACGGGCAGGTCGGCGAGGAGCCGCGCGGTGACGCGCGGAGTGTCGGCCTTCGGCACGCGCAGCACGGCGCGGTGGCCGTCGCGCTCGACGACCTCGCCGTAGCTTGCGAGGTCCGGCGCGGGCCGGCCGAGCTCGACCGACACCGTCTTGTGTGTGGCGAAGCTCGCCACGAGCGCCGCCAGGTCGCCGTCGAAGAGCAGCTTGCCGTGGTGGATCACGATCACGCGCTTGCACAGCGCCTCGACGTCGGCCATGTAGTGACTCGTGAGCAGCACGGTCGCGCCCGTGCGCTCGTTGTAGGCCGCGACGAACTGGCGGATGCGCCGCTGCATCGTCACGTCGACGCCGATCGTCGGCTCGTCGAGGAACAGCACGGACGGCTCGTGCAGCAGCGCGATGGCGAGCTCGCACTTCATGCGCTCGCCGAGCGACAGGTTGCGCACGGGCCGTTCGAGCAGCGGGGCCAGGTCGAGCAGCTCGGTGAGCTCGCCGACCACGCGCCTGAAGCGTGCGGCGTCGATGCGGTAGATCGCGCGGTTGCGCTCGAGCGAGTCCGCGACCGGGATGTCCCACACCAGCTGGTTGCGCTGCCCCATCACGAGCGTGATCTGGCGCAGGAACGCGTGCTCGCGCTCCCACGGCACGTAGCCGAGCACGCGCGCGCCCCCGCTCGTCGGGTGCAGTAGCCCGGAGAGCATCTTCAGCGTCGTGGTCTTGCCCGCGCCGTTCGGGCCGAGGAAGCCGACGATCTCGCCGGGCTCGACCGACAGGTGGATGTCGTCGACCGCGGAAACCTGCCGCGTGCGGCGCCGGAACACGCTGCGCAGCGCGGCGCCGAAGCCGGGCTCGCGCACCGGCACGACGTACGTCTTCGCCAGTCCCTGGACCGAAATCGCCGGCTGCGCGCCCATCGCGGACGCGCAGGATAACGCAGCGGGCGCCGCTAACCGTTCGCGCGCGTGCCGCGCCGCGCGAAGTCGTGCGGCGGCTCGGCGAGGAGCGGCGACAAGGTGGGCGCGAGCATGCGGAACAGCTGCGCGGGCAGCGAGCTGGTGAACGCGAACGCCGCGGCATCGGGTCCGTGCACGTACGCGGTGATCACGCCGTAGAAGCGCTCGTCGATCAGGAACACGAAGGTCGCGGTGCGGTTCACGACGCGCGACTCGAGCAGCGTGCCGCCGGGGCCGAAGGTCTTGAAGCGGTGGTCGCCGGTGCCGGTCTTGCCGCCGACGACGGCGTGGCGGCCGTCGGGCGCGACGAGCGCGTTGCGCGCCCGCACCGCGGTGCCGCTCTCGACCACGGTGACCATCGCGGTGCGCAGCGCGCGCGCGACTTCGACGGGCATCACCCGGACCCCTTCGCTCTCGAGCGGCGACAGGACGGTCTCGTACGGCGTGTCGGCTGCGAAGCGGAGCTCCGAGATGCGCTCCGTCGGCTGGCGCACGCCTTCGTTCGCGATGATGCCCGCCATCTCGGCAAGCGCGGCCGGCCGGTCCGCGGCGCTGCCGATCGCCGTCGCGAGCGACGGCACGAGCGTGTCGAACGGATAGCCGTGCTGCTGCCAGTTGCGGTGCACCTCGAGGAAGGCCTCGATCTCGAGCAAGCTGCGGATGCGCCGGTCCTGCGCCGCGCGGCGGTGGCGGCTGAACAGCCAGTTGTACACGGCGATGCGCTCGTCGGCGCTCGCGTCGATCACCGCGCGCAGCGTCGCGTCGGGCTGGTGCATCAGGTACTCGACGAGCCAGAGCTCGAGCGGATGCACGCCGGCCAGGTAGCCTTGGTCGGCCAGGCTGAACTTCGCGGGCGAATACGTGTCGTACAGGTGCTGGCGCATGGTGGGCTCGAGGTGCGCCTCGGGCAGCTGGTCGCGGAGCGCCGCGTCGAACTCCTCGAACGAGTCGTCGGGCCGCGCGGCGCGCAGCGCCATGGCTACACGCTTTGGTGTACGCCGCACGCTGCGCACGAGCGTCTCGACCATCTCCTGGCGGGACTGGCCGTGGTACTTGCGCCAGAAGCGCTCCAGGTAGATGCGCCCTTCGCGGTCGGCGAAGCGCTTGAGGTACTCGGTGCGGCGCGGGTCGTGCGGGTCGCGCAGGATCGCCGCGGACGAGCCCGCCGCCTGGTAGGTGTAGTAGTTCACGATGTCGCGCATGAGCCGGATGAACACCAGGTTCACCGAGCGCGTGAACGACTCGCGCACCGTCAGGATGCGGGAGTCGTCCTCCTTCTCGAAGTTCGCGAAGTGGTGCACGCCGCCGCCCGTGAAGAACGCCTCGGCGGGGCTCGCGGAGTACTTGCGGTCGAGCGCGTCCTCGATCAGCTGGTCGAGCCGCAAGCCGGGGTGCGCGATCAGGTCGTCGAGCACGAAGCGCGTGATGCGGTCCTTCGGGTCGGTTTCGACCGCCTTCAAGGTCTGCAGGTGTTCGCCCGCGAAACGCTCGTGCAGCTCGGCAACGATCTCGAGATACGTCGCGAGCGTGCGCAGCTTCGCGGTCGAGCCCAGGTCGAGCTTCACGCCCTCGTTCACGTCGAACGGCTGGTCGAGGTTGTCGGCCTGCACGAGCAGGTCGTTCGCCGTCGCGCCGCGCTCGTAGAGCGAGAAGCTGTAGACGATCTTCGCGGGGTCGCCCGCGTCGAGCATGTGGCGGCCGTACAGGCCGAGCGACTTTGCGCGCTCGGGATCGCGCAGCTCGCGCAGCTGCTGCGTGATCGCCTCCTGCACGGGCGCGTTCACGGTGCTGGCGACTTGCAGGTCGAGCCGGTCGAGCGCGTAGTAGTCGGACAGCCCGAGCAGGCTCACCAGCTTCGCGCGCACGGCGTTCGCCGACTTGCGGTCGTCGCCGCCAGCGGTCGCGGCGGCCGTCGCGCGCGGGCGCATCTCGAGATCGATGCCCAGCGACGCCTCGCAGAGCTGCGGCGAGATGATGCCCTCGTCGCGCAGCAGGTGCAGATACGTGTCGGTGCGCGCGCGCAGCGCCTCGGGGTCCTGGATCAGGTAGTAGGACGGGCGGCCCGCGGACAGCACGAGCGAGAGCGCCTGCTTGTACGCGCGCGCGCGGGCCTCGATGGGCGCGCTCGAGCTCGCGTCGTCCGCCTCGCGCAAGAGCCGGTTCGTCTCCTCGAAGTCGGCGTCGTACCAGGTTTCGAGCGCGTCGCCGATGCCGATCACCTCGCCCTGCGGCGGCGCGGCCGCGAGCGGGATCGAGTTCAGGTAGTCGACCACGATGCGCCGGCGCGCGGCGCCGGTCTCGGGGCCGTCCGCGTACGCGCGCAGGCTCGCCGACGCCATCTGCCGCAGCTTCTCGAGCGGCGAGGTGGTCAGCCCGCCCGAGGAGTGGCGGAACTTCTCGATCTGCGTGGCCAGCGTGCTGCCGCCCGCACGCTCCGTTTCGCGGCCCGCGACCTGCAGCACCTGCGAGAGCGCGGCGCGGCCGAGCCGGTCCCACTCGATCGCGGGATTGCGCTTGGGGTAGCGGTCGTCGAGCACCTCGCGGTTCTCCACGAACGCGAGCGACCGCACGAGCACGGGCGGCACGTCGCCGAAGTGCGCGTAGCTGTGCTCCGGGAACCTCGTGTTGAAGAACGGCCGGCCATAGCGGCCCAGGATCGTGAGCCCCGCGCGCGTCTTCTCGGGGTAGATCGGGTTGATGCCCCAATCCTCGAGCCCGGCCAGCTTCTCGGAATGTCGCGCCTGCCGGTCGATGCCGAAGCCGTTCGCGGAGAGCCGCGCCACGAAGTCGGGGATGCGCGTGTAGCCCAGCCGTTCGTCGAACGGGCCGCCCGTGGGAAAGCGGATGCTCGGGCTCGGGCCGGCGCCCATCTCGAAGCGGGCCTGGCGCGCGATGCGCGAGAGCTCTTTCGCCTGGAACGACGAGGTGCGGATCTCGTGCCCGATCGCCCACACGCCGAGCGCGACGAGCAGCAAGAACGCGCCCAACAGCCACCAGCGCCTGCGCACGCGGCGCCGGCGCCCGGGCAGCGCGCGGGGAGCTTGCGCCCTGGCCGACTCGGAAGCCGGCGCGGCGGGAAGGGAAGGGGACGACTGCATCGCTTCGCTCGAGGATCCCAGACGAGGTTCGGCCGACGCTGAAGAGTGGTGCTCGTCACGGGCGGGTGTCGCGCGGGGAATGGTGCTCATCGCGCGTCCGGGCGCGGCGGTGCGCAACACAAGTGCGTGTTGCCCGCCGGCTGCGTGCGCACGCGCTCGCTAAGCTCGCGCGCCGTGTTCTCGCGCCGGACGGACTGGGAGCTCTCGCCGAACGCGCTCGCACGTGCGCTCGCGAATCGGCGCGCCAGCGGGAGGGGCGTCGTCGATCTCACCATCACCAACCCGACCGATGTGGGTCTCCGGCACTCGTCGTCGTTCTTCGCGGGGCTCGTGGACTCGGCCACCGCGCACTACCAGCCGGAGCCGCTGGGTCTGTCGCGAGCCCGGGGAGAGGTTGCAGAGTACTACCGGGTGCGCGGCTGCGCTTGCGACCCGGCGTCCGTGTGGCTCTGCGCGAGCACGAGCGAGGCGTTCTCGTACCTGTTCGCACTCCTCTGCGATCCCGGGGACGCCGTGCTGGTTCCGCGGCCGGGCTATCCCTTGCTCGACTACCTGGCCGGGCTGTCGGGCGTTCGACTCGTGCCGTATCCGCTGCGCTACGACGGGCGCTGGCACGTGGATCTGGGCGCGTTCGACGCGCTGCTGCGGGCGGAAGCCCGCGCGCGCGCGGTCGTGGCGACCTCGCCGGGAAACCCCACGGGCGCGCCGCTGTCGCAGAGCGACCTGGCCGCGCTCGAGCGCGCCTGCGCGGAGCGCGGCCTCGCGCTGGTGGTCGACGAGGTGTTCGCCGACTTCCCGCTCGACCCCGAGCGCCGCGCCACCGAATCCGCGCTGGGCGAGCGCGCGTGTCTGGCATTCGTGCTGTCCGGGCTCTCGAAAGCCGCGCTGCTGCCCCAGCTGAAGCTCGGCTGGGGCGCAGCGTGCGGGCCGCGGGCGCTGGTCGACGCGGCGCTCGCGCGGCTCGCGCTCGTCGCCGACAGCTTCCTGTCCGCTTCCACGCCCGCGCAGCTCGCCCTGGGCCGCGCGCTCGAGGCCGCGGCGCCGCTGCGCGAGTCGGCGCGCGCCCGCGTGCGCGCGAACCTCGCGCGACTGCGCGCGGAGCTCGCGGGCGGCGCCTCGAGCGCGCTCGAGGTCGAGGCCGGCTGGGCTGCGATCGTGCGCCTGCCGGCGCTCCCGGAGCGGGACGACGAGGGCTGGGCGCTCGCGCTGCTGGAGGACGAAGGCGTGCTCGTGCACCCGGGTGCGCTCTACGACGTGGACGGCTGCACCGCGGTCGTGTCGCTCCTCGTCGAGCCCGAGGCGCTCGCGGCCGGCGCGCGCGCCCTGGCCCGGGCGGTCGCGAAGCGCGTCTAGGCGCGCGCCTTCGACTCGTTCGCCGCGGCGCGGAAGATGCCCTTCGACATCGTCGACGACTCGGCCTCGACGCGCGCGGCGTAGATGGCCGCGCGCGCCGCGTGCGCGGCCTGGCTGTCGGGCTCCGCCTCGACCGCCCAGTCGGCCCAGTGCGACGCCATCCGGAGATCGCCCGCGGCGAGACACGCCTGGGCGCGTGCAACCAGCTTGCCCACGCCGCCCGCGAGCGCCGCGATCTCGCGCGCCTGCTGTGCGCGCGGCGCCGGCTTCAGCTCGCTCGGCACGCCCGACCACCAGCCGCCGAGGCAGCGGACCACGTTGCGCACGATGAACTCGGGCTCGTCGTAGACGGGCTGCAGATAGGGCCGGTCGGCGAGCGACGCGGGCGGCTTCACGGTCTCGATGATCTCGTACACGGTCGCGCCGCGGTTCAGCGCCTCGAGCGTCTGCCGGTAGAGCGACTCCAGGTAGTCGGCCGTGTCGAGCAGCGCCGCGCGCACGCGCTCGGCGCCGAAGATCGGCACGCCGTGGCCGGGCAGGAGCACCTGCGCCTCGCGGGCGGCCATGGTGCGCAGCGCCACGGCCCAGTCGGACGCGTAGCGCTGCACCTTCTGCGGGTTGCCCGCGTTCGGTGCGGCCCAGATGAACAGGTCGCCCGTGCAGAGAGCGCGCGCGTCGGGGATGTAGACCCAGGTGTGGTCGTCCGTCTCGCCGCGCGCGTGGTGCAGCTCGAGCGCGCGCCCGCCGACGCGCAGGCGCAGCTCATCGCGGTACGTCGTGGTCGGGTAGTCGGGGTTCTTCGGCCACTCGACCGGCACGCCGAACTGCCGCGTGTTGATCGCCGAGTTGTAGCCCGCGGTCTCGATGTAGCGGCGCATGCGCGGCGCCACGTCCTCGTGACCGACGATCGCCGGGCGCGCCCAGCGCTGCGCCTCGGCCTCGCGCAGGAACGGCGGCAGACCGTACGCGTGGTCGACGTGCCCGTGCGTGTAGATCGCCGTGTGCACGGGATCCTTCGCGTAGCGGCGCACGGCTTCGAAGCTGCGCTGGTGTTGCGCAGGGTGGAACGAGCCCGTGTCGACGAGCACGAGCCCTTCGCCGGTGCGCACGGCGATCACGTTCACGAACGCCTTGTAGAACGCGACGCCCTGCGCGACCTCCTCGATCCGGTCGATGAACGCGAACGGATGGTTCGCCGGGTCGCGCATGTCCGCGCCGCCCGAGAGCAGTCGATCCGAGAGCTCCTGCAGCGTCGCCACGCGCGCCTCCCCGGGTTGAGGGCCTTCGCGTGTACCCTATCATGGGCTCGGGCCCCGAGCGGCGGCTTCGAGCGGCGAGTCTTCCAGGTCGGAGAGTGCGATGAACGTGAGCGTCGAAGAGACGGGGCCGGTCGAGCGCCGGGTTCACGTCGAGATCCCGACCACCGACGTGGACGCCGCGTTCGAAGCGTTCTACCGCGAGGTGCGCCGCAGTGCGCACATCAAGGGCTTCCGCCCGGGCAAGACGCCGCGCGAGGTGCTCGAGAAGTACTTCGCCGAGCGCGCGTCGGGCGAAGTGCTCGAGCGCCTGGTCGGCGAGACGCTGGGCCAGGCGATCGCCGAGAAGGAGCTCGACGTGCTCGGCGAGCCGCGCCTGCAGCCGGGCGAGCCGCCGAAGCCGGGCGCGCGCTTCGCCTACGACGCCGACGTCGACGTGCGCCCCGCGATCGAGGTGCAGAAGGTGCGCGGGCTCGACGTCGCGCGGCCGGTGTTGCCGGTGCCCGAGCGCGATCCCGTGGACGCGCACCTGGAGGAGCTGCGGCAGCGCCAGGCGCAGCTCGTCGAAGAGGCGAGCGGCAGCGCGGCTGCACGCGGCAACGTGGCCGTGGTCGACTACGTGGGCAAGATCGACGGCAAGCCGTTCGCCGGCTCGAGCGCGCGCGAGGCGCAGGTCGAGATCGGCTCCGGCCGCACGTTCGGCGGCTTCGAGGACGAGCTCGTCGGCATGCAGGTGGGAGACGAGCGCGCGTTCGACATTGCCATGCCGGCCGACCACGAGGACGAGGCGCTGCGCGGCAAGAGCGTGCGCTTCGAGGTGAAGCTCGTCGCGCTGAAGCGCCGCGAGGTGCCCGAGCTCGACGACGAGTTCGCGAAGGACGTGTCGAGCTTCGCGACGCTGGCCGAGCTGCGCGCCGACCTCGACAAGCGCGTCGCCGAAGGCCGCACCGCCGAGCAGAAGCGGCTCGAGCGCGCGGCCGTGATCGAGGCGCTCCTCGCTGCGAATCCCTTCCCGGTGCCGCCGCGGCTGGTGGAAGCGCAGGTGCGCGCGCGCATCGGCCGCATGCTCTCGCAGTTCCGCAACGCGCGGCTCTCGCGCGAAGCGCTCGAGGGCCTCGTCGAGCGCTGGAGCGCCGAGCTGCGCCCGCAGGTGGAGAGCGACGTGAAGCTCGCGCTGCTCGCGCCCGCGATCGCGAAGGCGGAGTCGCTCGAGGTCAGCGACGAGGACGTCGACCGCGAGCTGCAGAAGATCGCCGAAGCGAGCCAGCGCCCGTTCGGCGAGACGAAGCGCGAGTACCGCGAGCGCGGGCTTCTCGACGCCGTGCGCGCGGGAATCGCGGAGGAGAAGGCCGTTGAATTGGCTCTCGGCGCAGCTAACCTGTCCGATGCCTAAGAGCGCGGAATCGAATGGGAAAGCCGGCCCGGTTGCACATGTCGCAGCAGTTCGTGCGCTCGCCGGTCCGTTACAATAGGGGAGATGTCGTTGCTGATTCCGATGGTGATCGAGCAGTCGCATCGCGGGGAGCGCGCCTACGACATCTACTCGCGGCTCCTCAAGGACCGCATCATCGTGCTCGGCAGCGGCATCAACGACGATGTCGCCAATCTCGTCATCGCCCAGCTCCTGTTCCTGGAAGCGGACGACCCCGAGAAGGACATCTTTCTCTACGTGAACTCGCCTGGCGGTGACGTCAACGCCGGCCTCGGCATCTACGACGTGATGCAGTACGTGAATCCCGACGTGCAGACGATCTGCATGGGACAGGCCGCCAGCATGGGGGCGGTGCTGCTCGCCGCTGGCGCGAAGGGCAAGCGGAGCGCGCTGCCGCACGCGCGCGTCATGATCCATCAGCCCTGGGGCGGCATTCAGGGCAAGACCACGGACATCCAGATCCACGCCCAGGAGTTCCTGACCCTGCGCCACAAGATCGACGAGATCCTCGGCCAGCACTGCGGCAAGGACCCGGAGCAGGTCGAGAAGGACACCAAGGACGACCGCTTCATGTCCGCACACGAGGCGCTGGACTACGGCCTCGTCGATCGCATCATTTCGAGGCACGAGCGCGGGCCGCGCGGGATCACGGAGGGGAAGCAGGGCGGATGAAGAAGAAGGAAGAGGGAACGAATCTCGCCTGCTCCTTCTGCGGCAAGAGCCAGAAGGAAGTGAAGAAGCTCATCGCGGGCCCGACCGTCTACATCTGCGACGAGTGCATCGAGCTCTGCAACGACATCATCGCGGAGGAGGCGAGTCGCGACAGCGACCGCGGCAGCTCGTCCGTTCCCAAGCCGCGCGAGATCAAGGCGTTCCTCGACCAGTACGTGGTCGGGCAGGAGTCCGCGAAGAAGGTGCTCTCGGTCGCCGTGCACAACCACTACCGGCGCATCGAGAACCAGTCGGTCGTGGGCGACGTCGAGCTGCAGAAGTCGAACATCCTCCTGCTCGGCCCCACGGGCTGCGGGAAGACGCTGCTCGCGCAGACGCTCGCGAAGATCATCGATGTCCCGTTCACGATCGCGGACGCGACCACGTTGACCGAAGCCGGCTACGTGGGTGAGGACGTCGAGAACATCATCCTGAACCTGCTCCAGAGCGCGAACTACGACGTCGAGCGCGCGCAGCGCGGCATCGTCTACATCGACGAGATCGACAAGATCGCGCGCAAGTCCGAGAACCCGTCGATCACGCGCGACGTGTCGGGCGAAGGCGTACAGCAGGCGCTGCTCAAGATCATCGAGGGCACGATCGCGAACGTGCCGCCCAAGGGCGGCCGCAAGCACCCGCAGCAGGAGTTCGTGCAGGTCGACACGACGAACATCCTGTTCATCTGCGGCGGCGCCTTCCACGGCATCGAGGACGTGATCGAGCGCCGCATCGGCGTGCAGGGCATGGGCTTCGGCGCCGAGCTCCGCAAGCGGCAGCGCAAGCTCGGCGAGCTGTTCAAGCACATCCAGACCGAGGACCTGTTGAAGTTCGGGATGATCCCGGAGTTCGTGGGCCGGCTCCCGGTCGTCGCGACCCTCGACGAGCTCTCTCAGGAGGCGCTGCTCAAGATCCTGACGGAGCCGAAGAACGCGTTCGTGAAGCAGTACCAGAAGCTGCTCGAGCTCGAGGGCGTGACGCTGCGCTTCTCCGACGGCGCGCTGCGTGCCATCGCCGAGGAAGCGATCGCGCGCAAGTCCGGCGCGCGCGGCCTGCGCTCGATTCTCGAGAACATGATGCTCGACATCATGTACGAGATCCCCTCGCGCGACGACGTCTCCGAAGTCGTCATCAACGAGGAAGTCGTGCGCCACGGCGCCGAGCCCATGATGGTCTACGACCGCGCCGAGAGCGCATAAGGAACGGGCATGGCCTTCTTCAAGCACGACGACGACCGCGAACCGACGGCCAAGAACGGCTCCGTGCCGCTCCTGCCGCTGCGCGACATCGTGGTCTTCCCGCACATGGTCGTGCCGCTGTTCGTCGGCCGCGAGAAGTCGGTGCGCGCGCTCGAGCGCGCGATGGCGAGCGACCGCACGCTCTTGCTCGCCGCGCAGCGCGACGCGAAGTCGGACGACCCGGGCCGCGAAGAGATCTACGAGATCGGCACGCTCGGCTCGATCGTGCAGCTCGTGCGCTTGCCCGACGGCACCGTGAAGGTGCTGGTCGAAGGCAAGCGCCGTGCGCGCGTGCTCGACTGGGGCACCGGTGACGACTTCCTCGCGGTGCGCGTCGAGGTGCTCGACGAGCCCGACGAGGCCACCGTCGAGACGGAAGCGCTCATGCGCAGCGTGGTGTCGGCCTTCGAGAGCTACGTGAAGCTCAACAAGAAGGTCCCGCCCGAGATGGTGAACACCGTCGCGAGCGTGACCGAGGCCTCGCGGCTGGCCGACATCGTCGTCGCGCACCTGAACCTGAACGTCGAAGAGAAGCAGCGCATCCTCGAGATCACGAGCCCGCGCGCGCGCCTCGAAGAGATCTACGGCCTCTTGCAGGGCGAGATCGACGTGCTGCAGGTCGAGAGCCGCATCCGCTCGCGCGTGAAGAAGCAGATGGAGCGCTCCCAGAAGGAGTACTACCTCAACGAGCAGATGCGCGCGATCCAGAAGGAGCTGGGCGAGCGCGACGAGTTCAAGAACGAGATCCAGGAGCTCGAGGAGAAGCTCGCCGAGCACTCGCTGCCCGAGCACGCGGAAGACCGCTGCAAGAAGGAGATCCGCAAGCTCAAGATGATGTCGCCGATGTCCGCCGAGGCGACCGTCGTGCGGAACTACATCGACTGGATCCTGTCTCTGCCGTGGAACAAGACCAAGGAAGAGAAGGTCGACGTGAAGGCCGCCGAGCAGATCCTCGACGGCGACCACTTCGGCCTCGAGAAGCCGAAGGAGCGCATCCTCGAGTATCTCGCGGTGCGCGCGCTCGTCGGCCACATGAAGGGCCCGATCCTGTGTCTCGTCGGCCCGCCGGGCGTCGGCAAGACCTCGCTGGGCCGCTCGATCGCGCGCGCGACCGGGCGCGACTTCGTGCGCGTGTCACTCGGCGGCGTGCGCGACGAGGCCGAGATCCGCGGCCACCGCCGCACGTACATCGGCGCGCTGCCCGGCAAGATCATCCAGGGCCTGAAGAAGGCCGGCTCGGGCAACCCCGTGTTCCTGCTCGACGAGGTCGACAAGATGTCGACCGACTTTCGCGGCGATCCGTCGTCGGCGCTGCTCGAGGTGCTCGACCCCGAGCAGAACAAGAGCTTCGACGACCACTACCTCGACCTCGAGTACGACCTCTCGAAGATCCTCTTCATCACCACCGCGAACACGCTGGCGACGATCCCGCGGCCGCTGCAGGACCGCATGGAGATCATCCAGCTGCCCGGCTACATCGAGGAAGAGAAGCTGGAGATCGCCAAGCAGTTCCTGGTGCCGAAGCAGATCAAGGAGCACGGGCTCGAGGGCCAGGCGATCGAGTTCACCGACGCCGGCCTGTACGAGATGATCCGCCGCTACACCAAGGAAGCCGGCGTGCGCAGCCTGGAGCGCGAGATCGGCTCGATCTGCCGCAAGCTCGCGCGCGAAGTCGTGTCGAGCGACGCCAAGGTGACGGCGACGATCGGCCCCAAGCAGGTGCGCAAGTACCTCGGCGTGCCGAAGTACCGCTTCGGCCGCAAGGAGGACAGCGATCAGGTCGGCATCGCGACGGGCCTCGCGTTCACGGAAGTGGGCGGCGAGCTGCTCACGATCGAAGCGCTCGTCACCGCCGGCAAGGGACGCATCCAGGTGTCCGGACACCTGGGCGACGTGATGAAGGAATCCGCGCAGGCCGCGCTCTCCTACGTGCGCCGCCGCGCCAAGCAGCTCGGCCTGTCACGCGACTTCTACCAGAAGGTCGACTTGCACGTGCACGTGCCCGAGGGCGGCGTGCCGAAGGACGGCCCGTCCGCGGGCATCACCATGGCGACGGCGCTCGTCTCCGCGCTCACCGGAATTCCCGTTCGCGCGAACATCGCCATGACCGGTGAGATCACGCTGCGCGGCCGCGTGCTGCCGATCGGCGGGCTCAAGGAGAAGCTGATCGCGGCCACGCGCGGCGGCATCGAGACCGTGCTGGTGCCCAAGGAGAACGAGCGCGACCTGAAGGAGATCCCCGCGAAGGTGAAGCGCCGGCTCCACATCCACTTCGTGGAGAACATGGACCAGGTGCTGAGCCACGCGCTCAAGTTCGTCGACCGCCCGAAGCTCGACGACCAGGTGCCGGAGTACGCGCTCCAGGACATCTTCGAAGGCGTTGCGGAAGTCGAGACCCCCGCCAACGTGAACTAGCTCGCCGGCGCCGGCCGAGGTCCCAGGAACTTCTCGATCTGTCCGGTGTCGAAGTATTCGTACGCGCGCGAGATCATGCCGTCTCGCGTGTACGCCACGAAGCACACGTCCATCTGGCCGACGAAGTCGTTCGGGTGCGTGACGAAGAGCGTGTGCTGCTGCACGAAGCCGCCCTCGAACGTGTGAATGCGGCGGTTCTTGTAGCGCATCTTCTTGAGGCGGTTCATTCCGTCGCGGAGCGTCTGCAGGTTCGACTCGCGCGACTGGTACAAGCAATCGTGGCTGTGCCACACCACGCACTCCGGTGCGTAGCACTTCTCGACGGTGGCGAAGTCCTTGTGCTCGATCGCATCGAAGAACCGGTCGCAGAGCGCCAGCAGCTCGGAGTCCCGTCTCACGATGCCCTCCCCGAAGCGGGGCCGCGCCCGGCCCACGCCGCGAACTTGCTCGAGTCCATGTACTCGTCGATGCGCGTGATCCTGCCGTCGCGGCACAGCGCGACGATGCAGATCCAGAGCGCGCCTCGGTGACCGCTGTGCTGCACGCCGGCCAGCGTGTACCGGATCACGAAGCCGCCCTCGAACGTGTCGATCGTGCGGTCGTCGTAGGTGCGGCGGCGCTGGCCTTCGTAGCTCTTCGGCAGCGCCGCCAGGTTGTCGGCACCGCTCTGTTCGCGACCGAACACGTTGTGCCAGACGATGCAGTCGGGCGCGTAGAGCTCGGCCAGCTCGTCGACTCGCCGGTCCTGGTACGCGTCGAAGAAGCGGTGACACAGCTCGCGAATCTCGCCGTCGGTCACGCTTCACCCGCGGGCGCCCGGAACTTGCTCGAGTCGAGATACTCGTCGATGTGCGTGATGCGCCCGTCCTTGCAGAGCGCCACGATGCACGCCGCGAACGAGCCGCGCCTGCCGCCGTGCTGCACGACGTTCACCGAGTAGCGCGCGAGGAAGCCGGTCGCGAACGTGTCGATCCGCCGGTCGTCGTACGTGCGCCGGCGCAGCAGCGCGTAGCCCTCGCGCAGGGTCGCCAGGTTCTCCTCGCGCGAGCTCTCGGCGCCCGTCAGGTTGACCCAGAACGTGAACCCCGGCGCGTACATCCCGGCAACGGCGTCGACGTCGCGGCGCTCGATCGCGTCGAAGTAGCGCGTGCAGAGCTCGCGCAGCTCGCGGTCCGTCATCGCGTCCTCCTAGAATCGCGCTCGCGGGAGGCGACATGGCGGTGCGGGCGAAGCGCGAACGCAGGCGGCCGAACGCGCGCGCGGCGCTGCTCGACGCCGCGGTCGCGGAGTTCACGAGCAAGGGCTACGAAGCGGCGACCGTGGCGGGCATCGCGGCGCGGGCGAGCGTGACGACGGGCGCCGTGTACGGCCACTTCCGCAGCAAGCTCGAGCTCCTGCTCGAGGCCGTGGGGCTGCAGACGGTCGAGGCGTTCACGCGCCGGAGCACCGCGATCGCCGCGCGCCCGGCGGCGGAGCTCGCGCCCGCGCTGGCGCGCAGCCTGCTCGCCACGCCGAGCGGGCGCCGCGACCTGTTGCTCTTCGACGCGCTCGTGCTCGCGCGCCGCGACCCCAACGTCGCCGAGGGCTATCGCCGCGTGCTCCGCGCGCACCTCGACGCGTTCGAGCGCAGCGCGCGCGCCGGCGTCGAGTCGGGCCGCATCGATCCCGCGCTGCCGATCGGCGAGCTCGCGCGGCTGGTGCTGTCGCTCGCGTTCGGCGTACTCGCGCTTCGCGCGCTCGAACAGGCACCGCCCTCCGACACGACCGTCGCGCACCTGGTCGAGCTCCTGCTCCGCCCCGCGAACGAGCGCACGACCGCCGAGGATCGCGTGCTCGCGCGCGTGCAGTCGCGGGCGCGCGCCGCCGAGCGCGCGCGCGACGAGCTCCACGCCTGGATCAGAAGCGCCGCGGCCGACGGCCACAGCCTGCGCAAGATCGGCGACGCGGCCGGGCTCTCTCACGAGCGGATCCGCCGCATCCTGGCCGAGCGCGGCGCTGTCAGAAATTCTGACGATACGAGCCGATGAGTGAGTCATCGCGGCTTTCGATTGATCCCGGCGCATAGTCTCATTACGATGAAGCTCGGGCAACACGCCCGACGAGGGAGTCGCTCGATGCTCAAGACCCGCGGGTTCAACCACATCGATCTCGGCACCCGGGACATGGAGGCGACGCGCGCCTTCTACGAGGACGTGCTCGGCTTCCCGCTCGTGCGCGCCGACATGATCGACGTCGTCGGCAAGGGCCGCATGAAGCACTACTTCTTCGACGTGGGGAACGGCCAGCTTATGGGCTTCATGAGCGGCGAGGAAGTGGCGGGCTTTCCGAACGCGTTCGACACGGGCATCAACAAAGGCCTCGGCCTGCCGCCCGGCGTCTACCACTTCGCGTTCGACGCCGAGTCCGAGAACGACCTCGAGCGCATCAAGGCGCACCTCGTCTCGCACGGCGTGGACGTCAACGGCCCCGTAGACCACGAGGGCTGGTCGAAGTCGATCTACTTCCGCGACCCCAACGGCCTGCAGCTCGAGGTCTGCCACCTCTTGCGCCCGTTCACTGCCGACGACGCGGTGCCGCGCATCCGTTTCCGCCTGGAGGGCCGACGCAAGCTCGAAGTCGAGAGCCCGCGCTCTTGAGCTCCGCCGACGGGTTGCTCGAGCGGGTCCGCGCGCTCGTCCCGCTCGTCGCCGAGCGAGCGGCGGACGCCGAGTCGAAGCGCAAGCCCGACGACGCCGTCATCGAGGCGCTCTGCGCCAGCGGCGTCTTCAAGAGCTTCGTGCCGAAGCGCTTCGGCGGCTACGAGATCGACCTCGACCTGTACGTCGACATCGGCATCGCGGTGAGCGAGGCGTGCGCTTCGACCGGCTGGATCACCACGTTCTACATGGAGCACAACTGGCAGCTCGGGAACTTCGCGCCCGACGTGCAGGAGGAGATCTTCTCGCGGCAGCCGTTCGTGCTCGCGCCCGGCAGCGTGAACCCGAACGACGGGATTGCTACACCGAAAGGTGACGGTTTCGAGCTCTCGGGCCACTGGCGCTTCGGCACGGGCATCGTGCACGCGGACTGGGTGCTGCTGTCGGGCCGAATTGCCACCGAGCCCGACGGTCTGCCGCGCATGTTCCTGGTGCGGCCCGACGCCGTCGAGGTGATCGACAACTGGCACGTCGACGGCATGGCTGCGACGGGCAGCCGCGACATCAAGGCCACGTCGATCCACGTGCCCGAGCGCTACGTGACCGTGCGGCCCATGGCCGGCTCGCTCGCCGAGGAAGACTACCTGCGCCGCATTCCGGTGTTCCCGTTCCTGTCGCTCACGGCGGCGATCCCGTCCGTGGGCGCGGCGCGGCGCGCGGTCGAGCTGTTCCGCCGGCTCCTCGCCGAACGCGTGCCGTTCGGCACGAAGAAGACGCAGAGCCACCGCGCGCCCGGCCAGGTGCGGCTCGCGCACGCGCTCGCGGACGCGCGCGCCGCGGAGACCGTGCTGCGCGACGTCGCGCGCAAGCTCACCGCGCACGCGCGCGGCGCGTGCGAGATGTCGGCGATGGACCAGCTCCAGTCGCGGCTCACGATCGCGCACGTCGTGCGCGACTGCCGCAAGGTCGTGCGCGATGTCATGGACGGCAGCGGCGCGAGCGTGCACTACCTGGACCACGAGCTGCAGCGCATCGTGCGCGACGTGCACATGATGAGCGCGCACACGGTCTTCGACCTGGACCTGGTCGGCGAGCAGTGCGGCCGCGCGCTCGTCGAGGCCAACGCGCCCAGCTTCCCCTTCCCCTGAAAGGAGCCCCCCATGCCCCGCTTGAAGGAGATCTCGCGCGACGAAGTCCACCCCGCCGGGAAGAAGCTCTACGAGATGCTCTTCGGCGACCGCGATCCGGTGAAGCAGCCCGGCACTGCCACGGGCACGCCGGGCAACTGGTGGACCGTGTTCGCGAACGTGCCCGACTGCTTCGACCACGCGGTGTCGGGCTTCGGCTTCTACCGCAGCGGCAAGCGCAAGCTGTCGCAGCAGCTGCGCGAGCTCGGCCAGCTGCGCGCCGGCTACGCGCGCGGCAGCAAGTTCGTCTTCTCGCAGCACTGCAAGGCGGCGCGCGCGGTCGGCCTGTCGGAAGAGCAGGTGCGCGCGGTCAAGGGCTGGTCGGTCGCGACTTGTTACTCGCCGATCCAGCGCGCGGTGCTCGCCTACACCGACTGCCTGGTGCTGCAGGGCGGACGCGTGCCCGACGACGTGTTCGCGGCGCTGCGCGCCGAGCTCAGCGACGTCGAGATCCTCGAGCTGACGTACGTGACGTGCATGTACGACATGCACGCCGTGATGAGCCGCGCGCTCCGGCTCGAGTACGACGACGTCGACGACCCGATCGTCGAGGTCCCCGCGCCGAGCTCCGGCGACCCGATGGCCGCCGTCGACCGCGCGAGGGCGTAGCTTCCCTGGGCGGAGAGGGATTCGAACCCCCGGCCCGCGCCGTGTAAAGGCGCCGCTCTACCGCTGAGCTATCCGCCCGTGGGTTGCCTCAAGCCGGAGCCGCTCGCGCGCCGCGGATCAGGCGGCCGGGGAGGGCGTCGGTCGGCGTGCCGTCTCGGTACGTGATCTGGCCGTGGACGACCGCGAGCCGGTAGCCCTCGGCGTCCTGCACGAGGCGGCGGCCGCCGGCGGGCAGGTCGTGGAGCAGACGCGGCGGGCGCAAGCGCAAACGCTCGTAGTCGATCACGTTCAGGTCGGCGCGCCAGCCGGGGCGCACGAGGCCGCGGTCGAACAGGCCGACCGCTTCGGCCGTATCGCGCGCGTGCCAGCGCACGACGGTCTCGACGGGCAGTCTCTCGCCCCGGGAGCGGTCCCGCGTCCAGTGCGTCAGCATGTGCGTGCTGAAGCTCGCGTCGCAGATCGTGCCCAGGTGCGCGCCGCCGTCGCCGAGACCGAGCACCGTGTTCGGGCTCTTCATCATGGCGAGCGACGGGTCGAGGTTCCCCTCCGCATAGTTCAGGAACGGGAAGTACAGCATCCCGCGGCCGTCGCCGGCGAGCATCTCGTCGAACGCGAGCTCCTGCGGAGCGACGCCCGACGCGCGGGCGCGCGCGCCGATCGAGCGGTCGCGCGTCTGCTCGTAGTCGGGCGGATCGCCCAGCACGAACATCTTCTCGAAGTTCTGCAGCACGTGGACGAGGAAGGGCGCATTGCTGCCGGGCGACTCGGCCAGCATGCGCGCGCGGAACGCGGGGTCGCGCAGCCGCGCGAGCTTCCCTTCGAGCGGCAGCGCCGCGATCTCGCGCCAGCTCGCGTGCGTGCAGAACGGGTTGAGCGTGGTGTCGAAGCCGAACATCAGCCCGACGGGCCGGCCGGCCACCTGCGCGCGCATCGGCAAGCCCGCCGCGGCCGCGTCGTCGATCCAGCCCAGCAGCTTGCGCCAGCCGTTCGGCGACATCTCGTTCTGCACGAGCGACACCGAAAGCGGCCGGCCCGACGCCTCGACGAGCCGGCGCAGCATCGCCATCTCGCGCTCGGAGTCGGTGAAGTCCGACACGAACTGCAGCACGCCCTTGCCCGCGTCGCCGAGCGCGCGGGCGATGCCGAGCAGCTCGTCCTCCGCCGCGGTGAGCGTCGGGGTCGGCTGGCCGTCGCTCGAGCGATGGTTCAAGGTGCGCGACGTCGAGAAGCCGAGCGCGCCCGCCTCGACGGCCTCGCGCGCGAGCCGCGCCATGGCCGCGATGTCGGCGGCATTTGCGGGCTCGCGGGCGGCGCCGCGCTTGCCCATCACGTACACGCGCAGCGCCGCGTGCGGCAGCTGCGCCGCGAAGTCGACGTCGCAGTGGCGCGCCTCGAGTGAGTCGAGGAACTGCGGGAACGTCTCCCAATCCCAGGGCAGGCCCTCCGCGAGCACCGCGCCCGGGATGTCCTCGACGCCCTCCATCAGGCGGATGAGCGTGTCGTGGTCTTCGGGCCGGCACGGCGCGAAGCCGACGCCGCAGTTGCCCATGACCACGGTCGTGACGCCGTGCCACGAGGACGGCGCGAGCCGCGCACCCCACGTGGCCTGGCCGTCGTAGTGCGTGTGAATGTCGACGAAACCGGGCGTGACGAGCAGCCCGCGCGCGTCGATCTCCTCGGCGCCGCCGGCCGCCACCGCGCCGACTTCCGCGATCCGGCCGTCCGCGACCGCGACGTCCGCTTCGCGGAGCTGCGCGCCCGTCCCGTCGGCCAGGGTCCCGTTGCGGATCACCAGGTCGTACTTCGCCGCCACCCGCCGCCTCCGTCCGTTGCGTCCTCGGCACAGCTTACCATTCCGCTTGCCGATCCCCGGGGCCTTCGGTACCAAGAGCCGCGCCAGGGGCGGTAGTTCAATCGGTTAGAGCACCGGCCTGTCACGCCGGAAGTTGCGGGTTCGAGTCCCGTCCGCCCCGCCAGGCGCGCCCGAGCAGCTCCGTTCTGCGCGGGAACAGCGACACAATAAAGCGTCAGCAGCGCGCTCGGAAACGGTCGGAGGTTTCGTGGGAAGGGCTCTCCAGATCGCGATCGGGGCAGCGCTCGGCGTGCTCGCCGCGGTCTTCGTCGTGCGCTTGGGCTGGCTCCCCTTCCTGTTCCCGCCCCACCACAAGGTCGTCACCGCGAAGTCGGCCGCGCCGCCCGCGGAGGGCTCGAAAGCGCCCTCGGGCACGGCCTTCTGGAGCGAGCTCCCGTTCGACGAGAAGGAAGGCCACTCGCTCGTGGCGAAGCTCGCGCAGGACGCGGCGGCCGGCGTGGTGAACGTGCACACGTCGAAGACCGTGACGCGCGAGGTGGGACCGTTCCCCGGCTTTCCCTTCGAGATGTTCCCCGAGTTCTTCGGCCGCCGCGGCCAGAAGCCACAGGCGCCGCACCAGGAGGAATACAAAGTGCCGAGCCTCGGCTCGGGCTTCGTCATCTCGCCCGACGGCTTCATCCTCACCAACAACCACGTGGTCGAGGGCGTGGACGAGATCAAGGTGTACTTCTCGGACGGCGCGATCCGCGACGCGAAGATCGTCGGGACGGATCCCAAGACCGACCTCGCGCTCATCCAGGTATCGGGCGCGAAGGACCTGAAGGCGCTCGCGCTCGGCGACTCCGACGCGATCCTGCCCGGCGACTTCGTGGTGGCGATCGGCAATCCCTTCGGGCTGGACCACACCGTGACCATGGGCATCGTGTCGGCGAAGGGCCGCGAGCTCGGCCAGGGCCCGTACGACGACTACATCCAGACCGACGCGGCGATCAACCCGGGCAACTCGGGCGGTCCGCTGCTCGACATGCAGGGGGCGGTCATCGGCATCAACAGCGCGATCAACCCGCAGGCGAACACGATCGGCTTCGCCGTGCCCATCAACATCGCGAAGGGCATCCTGCCGCAGCTCAAGGCGAGCGGCTCCGTCACGCGCGGCTGGCTCGGCGTGTCGGTGCAGGCGCTGACGCCGGAGCTCGCGGCCGCGATGAAGGTGAGCACGACCTCGGGCGCGCTCGTCGGGCAGGCAGTGCCGAACGGCCCGGCGGACAAGGCCGGCGTGAAGCACGGCGACATCATCACCAGCTTCGACGGCAAGTCGATCGACAAGCCGCGCGACCTGTCGCGCATGGTCGCCGCCACGCCCGTGGGCAAGACGGTCGAGCTCGTGGTGCTGCGCGACGGCAAGAGCGTGACGCTCAAGGCCAAGATCGAGAAGCTCGCCACCGCCGAGGAAGCGCAGGAAAAGGCGCCGAAGCCCGAGAAGAGCGGCTCGACCTCGCTCGGCATCGCGGTGCAGGACATCGACGACGAGCTGCGGGAGCAGCTCGGCCAGCCCGATGCGAAGGGTCCGGTGATCACCGACGTGGAGTCGGGCAGCCCGGCGGCCGACGCGGGGCTGCGTCCCGGCGACATCATCCAGGAGGTCGACCGCAAGGCCGTGGCGACTGCGGCCGAGGTCGACAAGCGCATCGCGGGCGCGGGCGACTCGGTGCTGTTCCTGGTGAAGCGCGGCGACGCGACCCTGTTCATCGCAGTCAATCGCAAGGGCTAGCTCTAGAACAGTTCGACACTGCGAGGCCGGGCGAGGGCCGTCCCGAGCGAGGGTGCAAGGGCCGAAGGCCTGCGCAGCGAGCCGCAGGCGAGCGAAGTCAATCTGACTCAGCCTTCGCGCTTCCAGCGCGACTCCTGACGCCGTTTGGTGTCGCGCTCCGCGCCTTCCTCGGACGGCTGGTAGAAGCGCTCGTCGCGCACGTCGTCGGGCAGGTACTGCTCGCGCACGAAGTGGCCCGGGAAGTCGTGCGGGTAGCGATAGCCCTTGCCGTAGCCGAGCTCGCGCAGCAGCTCGGTCGGCGAGTTGCGCAGGTGCAGCGGCACGGGCAGCGCGCCGCGGTCGCGCACGAGCTCGCTGGCGCGCGAGAGCGCCAGGTAGCTCGCGTTGCTCTTCGGCGCGCACGCCAGGTAGGTCGTCGCCTGTGACAGGATGAGCCGGCCCTCGGGCAGTCCGACGCGGTCGAACGCCTCGGCGGCGGCCGTGGCGACGACGAGCCCGAGCGGGTCCGCGTTCCCCACGTCCTCCGACGCGAAGATCATGAGCCGGCGCAAGATGAAGCGCGGCTCCTCGCCGCCCTCGAGCATGCGCGCGAGCCAGTACACCGCGGCGTCGGGGTCGCTGCCGCGCAGGCTCTTGATGAACGCCGAGATCACGTCGTAGTGCGCCTCGCCGCCCTTGTCGTAGTCGGGCAGCCGCGACTCGAACGCGGCGGCGACGTGGTCGCGCTCGATGCGCGCGCCCGCGCGGTCGGCCGCGAGCTCGAGCAGGCCGAGCGCGCGCCGCGCGTCGCCCTGCGCCAGCCGCGCGATGAGCTCCAGCGCGTCGGGCGCGAGCTCCACGCCGCGCTCGCCCAGGCCGCGCTCGCGGTCGAGGGCGGCGCGAGTCACGATGCGCGAGAGCAGTGACTCGTCGAGCGCGCGCAGCGTGAAGATGCGGGCGCGCGAGCGCAGCGCGGGAATGACCTCGAACGACGGGTTCTCGGTCGTGGCGCCGAGCAGCACCACGGTGCCGCGCTCGACGTGCGGGAGCAGCGCGTCCTGCTGCGCCTTGTTGAAGCGGTGGATCTCGTCGATGAACAGCGCGGTGCGCCGGCCGCGGCGCCGCTCGTCCTCGGCGCGCGCGATCTCCTCGCGCAGGTCCTTCACGCCCGAGAGCACCGCGCTGATGGCGGCGAAGCGCAGCCCCGCGCGCTCGGCGAGAAGCCGCGCCAGGGTCGTCTTGCCCGAGCCCGGCGGGCCCCAGAAGATGCACGAGGGCAGCTTCGCGCCGCTCGCCAGCACGGGGCCGAGCGGCCCGTCCGGCCCGAGCAGGTGCTCCTGGCCCTCGAACTCCTCGAGCGTGCGCGGCCGCATGCGCTCCGCGAGCGGCGCGTCCGCGGGGACTTCGCGCGTGATCGGGGGTTCACGCGGAAACAGCTCCACGTCCGCATCTTAGCTTGCTGCCGCGTGCCACGGGACGTATCGTCGGGCGCCGCATGGGGGGCTGGAAGCGACTCGCGCTCGCCGTGAAGGCCGGACAAGCCGGCGCGGGCCCCCTCGTGTCGCGGCTGGCCGCACTCGCCCGCAAGCACGGGCTCGAAGTCGTGTGCGACGTCCATGCCGCGACTCACCTGGGCGAGAAGGGCGGTCACAGCCTCGAGGAGATCGCGCGCGTCGCGGACCTCGTCGTGGTGCTCGGCGGCGACGGCTCGGTGCTGTCTGCCGTGCGCGCGATCGGCACGCGCGCGGTGCCCGTGCTCGGCGTGAACCTCGGCCACCTGGGCTTTTTGACCGACGTCTCGCCGGGCCAAGCGGAGGGCGCGCTCGAGGCCGCGCTGCGCGGCGACTTCGTGCTCTCGGAGCGCTCGCGCCTGCTCGTCGCGCACACGCGGGGGGGCCGCGAGCTGTCGCGCGCGCTCGTGCTGAACGACGCCGTCATCACGAAAGGCTCCGCGCTCGCGCGCCTCATCGAGCTCGAAGCGCAGGTCGACGCGCGCGTCGTGGCGACCTACCGCTCCGACGGGCTCATCGTCGCCACGCCCACCGGCTCGACGGCGTACAACCTGTCGGCGGGCGGGCCGATCCTCGACACCGACGTGCGCGCGGCGATCCTGAACCCGATCTGCCCGCACACGCTGACCTTCCGGCCGCTCGTCGTGCCCGACGACCGCGAGATCGTGGTGCGGCTCCTGTCGGCCGAGGACGCGACGCTCACGCTCGACGGCCAGGTCGGTGCAACGGTGCGCACCGGCGACCTCGTGCGCGTGGTGAAGGCGCCCGAGCCTGCGCGCTTCGTCACCGCGCCCGCGCGCGACCACTTCGAGACGCTGCGCACGAAGCTCGGCTGGGGCACGCGTTGATCGCGACCTTGCGGGTCCGCAACCTGGTGACGATCGAAGCGCTCGAGCTCGAGCTCGGCCCCGGGCTCACCGTGGTGACGGGCGAGACCGGCGCGGGGAAGTCGCTCCTGCTCGGCGCGATCGCGCTCCTGTCGGGCCAGCGCGTGGGCTCGGAGCTGGTGCGCGCCGGCGCGCGCGAGGCCGAGGTCGAGGCGATCCTCTCGGGCGAGGCGCTCCTCGCCCGTGCGCGCGCGCTCGGGCTCGCCGACGAGGGCGACCAGGAGCTGCTCGTCTCGCGCAGCGTCTCGCGCGAGGGCCGGGGGCGCGTGTCGGTGAACGGCCGGCTCGCGACCGTGGCGCTCCTGGCCGAGCTCGTGGGCGACGCGCTCGAGATCACCAGCCAGGGCGAGCACCAGCGGCTGTTGCGGGCCGAGACGCAGGCGCAATTGCTCGACGCCTTCGCGGAGCTCGGCCCCGCGGCGCGCGAGGTCGCCGAGCTGCACGGGCGCTGGCGCGAGGGGGCGCTCGCGATCCAGGCGCGGCGGCGCGACCGCGAGGCGCTGGCGCGGCGCGAGGACCAGCTGCGCTTCGAGCTCGACCAGATCGACCGGGCCAAGCCCGAGCCCGGCGAGCTCGACGCGCTCGGCATCGAGCTGCGCCGGCTCGGCCACGCCGATCGGCTGGCGCACTCCGCGGGCCGCGCACTCGAGGCGCTCGATGCGGACGGCGGCGCGCGCGAGCGGCTGGGCGCGGCGCGCGCGACACTGCGCAGTGTCAGCGAGCTCGACCCCGCGCTGGCCGAGCCCGAGGCCGCGCTCGAGCGGGCGAAGCTCGAGCTCGACGAGGCCGTGCTCCTGCTCGAGCGCTACGCCGAGAGCGTCGAGGCCGATCCGCAGCGGCTCGCGAAGGTCGAGGACCGGCTCGCCGAGCTGCGCCGCCTGCAGTCGCGCTACGGCGCCACGGTCGAGGACATCCTCGCGCACCGGGCGCGCGCGGCCGGGGAGCTCGCAGGTCTGTCGGGCGGCGAGGCGCGCACCGCCGAGCTCGAGCGCGAGCTCGCCGAGACGGCCGATGCGCTCGACGAGAAGAGCCGCGCGCTCACGCGCGCGCGCACCGCGGCCGCGGCGGAGCTCGAGCGCGCGGTCGGCGCCGAGCTCGGCGCGCTCGAGCTCGCGCGCGCCCGCTTCTCGGTCGAGCTCGCGCCGCTGGATGCGAAGTCGGCCGACGGCCTCGAGCCGCCGTGCGGCCCTGCGGGCCGCGAGCGCGCGGCGTTCTTGCTCGCGGCGAACCCGGGCGAGAGCGCCGGCAAGCTCCGCGACGCGGCCTCGGGCGGCGAGCTGGCGCGCCTGCTCCTGGCGCTGCGCAACGCGCTGCGCGACGCCGACACCGGCCGGCTGCTCCTGTTCGACGAGATCGACGCCGGGCTCGGCGGGCAGACCGCGCGCCGCGTGGGCGAGCGCCTGCGCGCGCTCGCCGCCCGGAATCAGGTGATCTGCATCACGCACCTGCCGCAGATCGCCGCGCTCGGTGACTCGCATCACACCGTCGTGAAAGACGTGCGCAAGAGTCGAACAGAGACGCGCATCTCCACGCTCAGCGGCGAGGCCCGCGTCGACGAAATCGCGCGCATGAGCGGTGGGCAACTCACCGACGCCGCGCGCGCGCACGCGCGGGAGCTGTTGTCGCCGCCCGTTCGTGGGCGTCGCACCGGCAAGTGAGGCGGTTCGTCAAGTTTCGAGGTCGTCCGCCGATGCCATTCCTGGAGAAGGCGAGATGGCTTCGGAAGCACGTGCGATCGAATCGACGGTCCCGCCCCTTGCGCAGCGCGCCGCGCTCCGCATCGAGAGCGGCTTCTACGAGGGCCTCGAGTGGGAGCTGGACCGGCCCAGCACGGTGATCGGCCGGGGCCGCAACGCGGACCTCGTGCTGAACGAGGCCACCATCTCGCGCGCCCACGCGCTCTTCGGCTACGAGGGCACGCGCGTGTTCGTGCAGGACCTCGGCTCGACCAACGGCACGCTCGTGAACGGCGTGCGCGAGCACCGCAAGCTGCTCTCGCAGGGCGACGAGCTGCGCATGGGCAAGCTCTTGATCCGGATCCGCGCAGACGCGGCGAAGGGCGCGGCCTGATGTCGAACCCCGCGGAGCGCGGTCCCGGAGACACGCTGACGCTCATGATCGTGCCGGGGCAGTCCGGCTCGATCCGCCGCTTCCAC
The DNA here is from genome assembly GCA_035499075.1 of Myxococcota bacterium. Classification (GTDB taxonomy): domain Bacteria; phylum Myxococcota_A; class UBA9160; order SZUA-336; family SZUA-336; genus VGRW01. Next base: position 123,194 of record DATJZN010000024.1, read on the forward strand.
GTGCCCAAGCTGTGGCTGCGCCGCGCGACACTCGGCGGTGTCGGCTTCGCCGTCGCGCTGCTCGCGCTGTCGATCGACTACGTGCGCGTGCGCGCGAACCTGTACGAGCTCGACCGGCTGCGCACGGAGACGCGCGAGCAGCGCGCCGAGATCCAGAACTACGCGGAGAAGATGGAGGCCATCTCCACCAAGCTCACGCGCATCGACACGCTCGAGCGCAAGCTGCGCGTCATCACGAACCTCGACCCGGCGGACCCGATCTCGCTGCCGGGCATCGGCGGCACCGACGGCGAGATGCTCTCGGCCTCCGACGTCTCCTGGATGTCGCGCAACAAGCGCGACGAGGTCATGCGCGAGGGCCTCGAGACGCTCGCCGACGCCGCCGACGCGCAGGACCAGAGCCTGCAGGGCCTCGTGCACCACTTGGAGGACCAGTCGGCGCGCCTCGTGCACACGCCGTCGATCGCGCCCGCGCACGGCTGGGTCACCTCGACGTTCGGCTACCGCCTGTCGCCGTACACGGGCGAGCGCGAGTTCCACAAGGGCCTCGACATCGCCGGCCGCATGGGCACGCCCATCATGGCGGCCGCGGACGGCGAGGTGATCTACGCGATGGAGAAGAAGGCGCTGGGCTACGCGGTGAAGATCCGCCACGGCTACGGCATCGAGACCGTCTACGGGCACATGCAGGAGGTGCTCGTGAAGCCGGGGCAGGCGGTGAAGCGCGGCCAGCAGATCGGCCTCATGGGCTCGACCGGCCGCAGCACCGGCCCGCACGTCCACTACGCCGTCGTCGTGAACGGCAAGGCCGTCGACCCGAGGAACTACGTCCTCGACTGAGCCTGGCCTGTGCCGCGTACGCGCGCTGCGGGCTTCGTAGCCGACGGGGACACCCTCTCGTATACTCCGGGCCCGATCCGCCCCCGGAGTATTCGCGATTCGCGCGCTAACGAAGATCTTCGGCTCCGCCAACGAGCGACTCGTGCGCTCGCTGCGGCCGGCCGTGGTGCGCACGAACGAGCTCGAGTCGCGCTACCAGCCGATGTCGGCCGACCAGCTGCGCTCCGCCGTCGCCGACCTGCGCCAGCGCGTCGCGAACGGCGAGGCACTCGACGCCGCGCTGCCCGAGGCGTTCGCGCTCGTGCGCGAAGCCTCGAAGCGCACGCTGGGCCAGCGCCACTACGACGTCCAGCTCGTCGGCGGCATGGTGCTGCACCAGGGCAAGATCGCCGAGATGAAGACCGGCGAGGGCAAGACCCTCGTCGCGACGCTGCCGTCGTTCCTGAACGCGCTGTCGGGCAAGGGCGTCCACGTCGTCACCGTCAACGACTATCTCGCCAAGCGCGACTCGGAGTGGATGGGCTCGATCCACCGCGCGCTCGGGCTCTCCGTGGGCTGCATCGTGCACGGCCTGTCCGACGCCGAGCGCCGCGTCGCGTACGGCGCGGACGTCACCTACGGGCAGAACAACGAGTTCGGCTTCGACTACCTGCGCGACAACATGAAGCCGAGCCTCGACATGTTCACTCAGCGTGGCCATCACTACGCGATCGTGGACGAGGTCGACTCGATCCTGATCGACGAGGCGCGCACGCCGCTCATCATCTCCGGCCCCGTCGACGACGACCCCGAGAAGTTCCGCCGCGTCGATCGCGTGATCCCTCGCCTCATCGCCGACGAGGGCAACTTCACGCTCGACGAGAAGGCGCGCTCGGTGATGCTCACCGACGAGGGCATCGCTGCGGCCGAGAAGCTGCTCGGCGTCGACAACCTGTACGCGCCCGATCACATGGAGACGCTGCACGTCGTCCAGAACGCGATGCGCGCGCACGTGATCTACAAGCTCGACGTCGACTACGTGGTGAAGGACGGCCAGGTCATCATCGTCGACGAGTTCACGGGCCGGCTCATGGAAGGTCGCCGCTGGAGCGACGGCCTACACCAAGCGGTGGAGGCCAAGGAGCGCGTCCAGGTCCAGAACGAGAGCCAGACCTACGCGACGATCACGTTCCAGAACTACTTCCGCATGTACGAGAAGCTCGCGGGCATGACCGGCACCGCG
>DATJZN010000025.1:0-4591 GCA_035499075.1 Myxococcota bacterium
CTCGCCCTTCGCCAGGTCGGCGAGCAGCTGGTCGAGCATGGCGCGCACGCGCGCGGCGGACAGCGCGACCTCGGCGCCGAAGAACACGCCCGTGAGCGAGCGGTTGCCCGGCGCGAGCGGCGACGGATCGAGCTTCATGTCCGAGCGGCTCGCGTTGCCCACCGTGATCGCGCGCCCGCGGTAGCCCAGACAGAGCAGGCTGCGCTGCAAGGTCTCGCCGACGGCGTCGACCACCAGGTGCACGCCGCGGTTCTGCGTGAGCTTCGCGACCTCGGCGACGAAGTCGACCTCGCGGTACGAGATGCCGTGGTCCACGCCGAGCGCGCGCAAACGCTCGAGCTTGTCCTTCGAGCCCGCCGTCGCGAAGACGGTCGCGCCGGCGCGTTTGGCGAGCTGCACGCACGCGAGGCCTACGCCGCTGCCGCCCGCTTGGATCAGCACCGACTCGCCGGCGCGCAGCCGGCCGAACTCGAACAGGCAGTCGTGCGCGGTGCCCCACGCCACGGGTACGCACGCCGCGTGCTCGAACGAGAGCGCGTCGGGCACGAGCCACGTCTGGGCGCTCGCCACGGCGGCGCGCTCGGCGTGCGAGCCGTGCATCATGAGCGCGGTGACTCGGTCGCCGACCTTGCGATCGGTCACCTGTGCCCCGACCTCGCGCACCACGCCCGCGCAGTTGTAGCCGACGACGTGCGGGCGGGCGGCCAGCATGCCGCGCGCGCGGTTGCCCACGTCGCCGCCCTCGATGCCGATCGCCTGGACGTCGATCACCACGCCGTTGGGCGGACACACCGGATCCGGCACGTCCTCGTAGCGCAGCACCTCGGGCGCACCCGTCTCGTAGTAGACCGCGGCTTTCATGCCGCCATTGTCGCACGCTAGAAGGCGATCCAGGTCTCGAGGAAGATGGTGTTGTTGTCGTGCGCGTCGCGGCCGGCGCCGTCGAAGTTCGAGGTGGCGCCGTCGAACGAGGTATAGAGCGTGTACTGCAGCGAGAACTTGACGTTGCTGTAGGGCCAGAAGCTCGGCCCGCCGGCCGCGTTGAGCGGCAGCCAGTTGAGCTGGAAGATCCAGCCGGCCGAGCCCGGCCGCCCGTTGGGCGTGCCGTAGAGCAGGGCGTCGCGCGAGCCCTGCGTGTCGAAGAACTGCACGTCGAGGCCGTACTTGTGCTCGTACAGGTACGAGCCGGTGCACGTGGCGGTCCACAGCCGGCCGTGCTGGTGGAGCGCGTCGTCGAGCGTCTGCGACGCGTGCAGCTGCTGGTTCTGATTCAGCCAATTCAGCATCAAGGTGAAGCTGTGCTCGCCGGTGAGATACTGATACTGCGAGTCGACGCCCTCGTTGTAGATGGTATCGTGACCGGCGTCGGTGACTCCGCCCGGCAGAACGCGCGACTGCATCCCGTACGTGCCGACTTCGATCGTGTGCTCGCCGAAGCTCTTCTCCACGGCGAGGCGCCAGTACGGCGCGAAGTCCTCGATCTTCGACTGACCCTCGGTGTCACCGCCGAACGCCTGCTGCGTGCCCGCCGCCACGCGGTGGTACGCGCCCGCTTCGACGTACACGAGGTCGTCGACCATGGTGTACGCGCCGAGCCCGACCACCTGCTGGCCCAGGCCGCCGATGAGCGGCGACGCGCCCGGCGTCGGCGCGAGAGGCGAGCTCGCGAACGGGAAGCCCCACGCCGGCGTGGTGTTCCAGAGGTCCTGCATCGTGGGGTTGTTGTTCAGGTAGGCGCCGACGACGACGGGCACGTCGTTCACCTTCGTCGCGTTCGCGACGCGCAGCTCCATGTTGTCCCACGCCCACGCGCCAGCGACGCCGTCCCACGTGCCCTGCGCGAAGATGCCGATCTTGTCGAGCACGTCCGACACGCTCTCGCTCGCGAGCTGGTCGGCGTACGGGCCGAAGAGCCGCCCTGCGTAGAACAGGCTGAGCTGGTCGACCGACACGTTGTTGTTCTCATGAAAGCCGGCCGGGACGTCCTCTTCGGGCTGGGCTTTCTGGGTGTGCGTGAAGCCCGGCAGCCCCTCGACCATGACCGCGAACGGCGGGAGCTCCGTCATGTTCGCGCTCAGCGTGTAGCCGTTCAGCTTGAACTGGCGCCCGAACGGAGTGAGCTGCGGGAACTCCGTGTGACAGACGTTGCACGGCAGCGACGTCTGGCGCGCGAAGCTCGGCACCGCCTGCGCGTCCCGCACGGGCGGCGCGACTCCGAGCCCCACCAAGACGAGCCAGGCTGCCCCGAGCGCTCCAAATCGCCCCACTCGCACTGCTCTTCCCATGCCGTCGTCTCCTCCGGCACGGGCGCAGTGCAGGCTGCGTTCCAGCGCGCTAGCTGCGTCGAATGGTGTAGACGATGCGGTCGGGCGTCGGTCGCGCGCTGGAAATCTTCACGCTGGCGCCATCGCCGAGCAGCGTCGCCGCGAACTTCACGAAGCCCTGTGCCGTGAAGCGGCACTCGTCGACGAGGTCCTCGGCGTCCTCGACCACGATCCGGAAGCCGTCCGGGTTCTCGGCGTCCTCGACGCTCCACTTGGTGAAGTTGTACATGAGGCCCGAGACCGCCGAGACGAGCGCCGACACGCGCGCGCCCCACTTCTTGCCCTTCGCTTCGTCGGCGCCGAGCTGGCGGTAGATGCCCGCTTCCTTCAGCCGCTCCGCCGCGCGCCAGCCGCGCTCGACCAGATAGTCCTCGACGCGGCCCTTCGCGTCCTTCTCGGCCACGAGGGCCAGCATCTTCCGGTAGGTGTCGATCGGGTACCAGCGCGTCGCGAGCACCTTCGAGTCGAGCACCTCGAGCTCTTCGGGCGACATGCGCGCCTCGAGCTCGCTCTCCTTGATGCGGCCGTCCGCGCGCATCTTCTGGAGATCGTCGTGAACCGAGTTGTACGCCGTGCCTTTGATCGACGGGACCGCCATGCCGAGCTCGCCTCCTCGCCGCCCCACGCTTCGGCGTGCCGCACGGGGCGCTTGATGGCTAGCGCGCGAGCGCGCGCGCGAGCTCGGTGGCCCACTGTCGCGCCGGATCGCTGCCCGACATGAGCGCCGCGCGCGCAAAGGTCCACAGGTGGACGCGCTCGTGAGACAGGTCCAGGAGGTCGGCGAAGCTCTTGATCGTCTCGTCGGCGTCGGCGAGCAGGCTCGCGCGCGAGTCGAAGAGCAGGTGTTGCGTGGCGTCGTAGGCGGCGTCGCCGACGAACGGCTTGGGGTCGATCGCGAGCCACGGCTCGCGCTCGGCGGCCAACACGTTGCCCGCGTGCAGATCCGTCGCGAGCAGCACTCGACTCGCCGCGCTCTGCGACAGCTCCTCGAACAGGCGCAACCCGTCGTGCACCAGGCCGGCATCGGCCCAGCCGCTGCGCCGCGCCACGGCTTCGTTGCACCAGCGCTCCGCCATCTCGGCGAGCGGGCGGAAGGGCCGCGGCGGAAGAGGCGCGCGCCACAAGCGCAGGAGCAGGCCCGCGAGCACCGCGTCCTGCTCCACGCGCGAACGCTCCGCGAGCGGCGTACCCGGCGACAGGCGCTCGAGCAGGAGCGCGTGGTGCGCCGGCTCCGCCTCGAGCAGGCGCACCGCGCCGTCGCCGTTCCACACGCGCAGCCCGTCGGCCTCGTGCTCGGCTTCGAAGTGCGGCAGACCGAGCTTCAGCACCGCGGCGCTGCCGTCGGCGCGCTCGGCCGGCGCGGCCCACGAATACGCTGCGGCGAAAGGCGGGCCGAGGCGCAGCGACCAGCGGCGCGCGAGTCGCGCGACCACGTCGGGCAATTCCTCGAGCCAGGCGCTCGCGGCGTCGTTGCGAGCGCAGGTCTCGCGCAGTGGGAGCGGAACGTCCATGTCCCCATGCTATCGGCTCGCCAGCGCGTGCACCGCTGCCTGGCGTAGATTGCGCCGCATGAGCACGGATCTGCGCGGAAAGGTGGTGGTGGTGACCGGGGGCAACTCGGGCATCGGCCTGGGCATGGCCGAGGGCTGCGCGAAGGCGGGCGCCGACGTGGCGGTGTGGGGCCGGCGCACGGACCGCAACGCCGAAGCGTGCGCGCGACTCGCGAAGCACGGCGTGCGCGCGCGGCCGTTCGCGTGCGACGTGGGGGAAGAGGCGGAGATCGTGGCCGCGACGCGCGCCACGGTCGCGGAGCTGGGCCGCATCGACGCGTGCGTGGCCTCCGCGGGTGCGCCCGGCTACCAGAAGCCGCTCGTCGACGTGACGCTCGACGACTGGCAGCGAGTCACGCGTGTGAGCCTCGACGGGCTGTTTCTCACCTTCCGCGAAGTGGCGCGGCACATGATCGAGCGCGGCAGCGGCGGCGCGCTCGTCGCCGTGTCGTCCACGTCGGCGATCCACGGCGCGCAGCGGAACCACGCCTACGCGAGCGCGAAGACGGGTGTGCTCGGGCTCGTGCGCGCGCTCGCCGTCGAGCTCGCGCGCCACAAGATCCGTGTGAACTCGATCCTGCCCGGCTGGACCATCACCGAGATGGCCGCCGCGGGCTACGAGAACGAGAAGTTCCGCACCGTCATCACCGGCCGCACGCCCGTGCGCCGCTGGGCCGAGCCGAGCGAGTTCGAGGCGGTGGGCGCTTACCTGTGCGA
>DATJZN010000026.1:0-23614 GCA_035499075.1 Myxococcota bacterium
GGTCCGCTTCCAGGCGTCGGCCGTGAGTGCGAGCGCGACTTCGTCGACGCCGTCGTCGAGCGGCACGTCGACGGTCTCGTGCGACCAGAAGGCGAGGGTGTTGCCGATCGCGACGCCCGCCGCGGAGCGGTCGAGCGCGTACTCGGCGCTCGCGTGCGACGCAGCGAAGCCCGTCACGCCGAACGCGCGTGCGAGCGCTTCCGCGCGCTCGCGGCCCGCGACGGCTTCGACGAGCGTGAGCGACAGGGGAATCGACGCGGAGATGCCCGTCGTGGTCACGACGCCGCGGTCCACCACGTAGCGGCGGTCGCGCTGCCAGGTCATGCCCTTCGCCTCGTGCTGCAGCTTGTCGAGCGAGAACCAGTGGGTCGTCGCCGATCTTCCGTCGAGGAGGCCCGCGTGCGCCAGCACGCGCGCGCCTTCGCAGATGCCGATCGCGAGCGCGCCGCCGCGCGCCTGCTGCTGCAGCCACGCCAGCACCGCGGGATCGTCCGCGCGGTGCAGCGCGGGCACGATCACGTAGTCGGCGCCGTCGGGGAAGCGCGCGTCGAACGCGGCGAAGTCGAGCTGCGGCCGGACCCGCAGCGCGGGCATGAGCTCGACCGTGTCGGCGCGCGGCGCGACCGCGAACACGTCGACGGCGCCCGACTCCGCGAGCACGCCGAAGGGCACCAGGAAGTCCGTCGTCTCCGTGCCGAGATTGCTCGCGAGCACCGCCACCACGGGCCGCGCGCGCTTCGGCGGGCGCAGCTGTGCGAGCACGGCCGCGCGCTCCTCCGCGGAGATCGCCGGTGCGGCGAGCCCGCGCGGGCGCGCGCCGGGCAGCGACATCACGCCACCTGCCGCGGCGAGCACGGCGACCGAGGCGAGCGAGAGCGAGATCCACAGGAGCGTTCGCATGGGCCGAATCTAGCCCGTGGTCGTCCTGGCAGGACTGACATCGACCCCACGGATCGAGCCAAACCCCGACGCCGAGCGGGCGGGCCTTCCCGCCGCCGCGTGCCGACTCACTGACTCATGTGCCAGCCACCGTTGGGCGAGAGCACTTGGCCGGTGACGAACTTCGCCTCGTCGCTGGCCAGGTAGACGGCCGCCCAGGCGATGTCGTCGGGGTCGCCGAGCCGGTGCATCGGCGTGCTCATCTCGATGACCGTGCGGAGCTGCTCGAGGAACGCGGTCATGTCGGTGTCGATCCAGCCGGGCGCGATCGCGTTCACGCGGATGTTGCGCGTGACGACCTCGCGGGCGAGCGCGCGCGTGAAGCCGAGGATGCCGGCCTTCGCGGCGCAGTAGGCCACGGCGCCGGCGCCGCCGGCGGTTCCCATGATCGAGCCCATGTTGATGATGGTGCCCGACATCTGCGAGTTCATGAGCTTGAGCGCTTCGCGCGAGCAGAAGAACGTGCCGTCGAGGTGCACGGCCAGCATGCGATGCCACGCCTCGTCGGTGACTTCGACGGCCGCGTCGAGGTGCGTGCGGATCGGGCCGCCTGCCGCGAGCTCCGCCGCTTGAGCGAGCTGCTTGTCGCGGAACTTCGCGCGCAGGTCGGGGTCGTTCTCCACGCCGCTGATGCCCGCGTTGTTGACCAGAATGTCGAGCCGGCCGAAGTGGTCGGCCACCGTCGCGAACATGCGGCGCACGGCCGCCGAGTCGGACACGTCGGCGCCGATGCCGAGCCCGCCGAGCGGCGAGGCGGACTTCTCCGCGGCGACCGGATCGACGTCGTTCACGACCACGCTCGCGCCTTCTTCGACGAAGCGCTTCGCGATCGCCAGTCCGAGTCCGCGCGCCGCGCCGGTGATCAGCGCGACCTTGCCCGAGAGACGGTTCATCGTGTTTCTCCTTGCGGCCGCGGGGGCCAGGTTGGAAAGGCGGGCAGGCCGTCGGCGAGCTCGAGCCACGCGACCTTCTCGCCGGCGAAGAAGTGGACGACGGGCTTGTCGTCGAGAGGGTCGTCGAGGGTGGCGGCGGGGATCACCACCTGGTCGGGCAGCACGACCGCCACGTTCCCTCCGCACACCGAGCAGAACGAGCGCCGCACGCCCGGGCTCGACTCGAAGCGCGCGACCTGCGACTCGCCCGCGAGCCAGCGGAACTGCGCCGGGCGGACGTGCAGGTTGCTCGCGAACGCGGCGCCGTGCGACTTGCGGCACTGCACGCAGTGGCAGTGATTGAAGAGGAACGCCTTGCCGACGTGCGCCCAGCGCACGCCGCCGCACAGACAGCTGCCGCGGATCTCGGGCTCGTCCATCGCGCCGCGCTCCCGTGTAATGATGACACGACTGGCTAGACTCGCGCGCCATGGACGTGTCGTTCCGCAGCGCCGGGCCCGCCGACCTGGAGACCGTCGTGCCGCTCGTGCGCGACTTCTGGGTGATCGAGCAGCTCGAGTGGGCCGAGCTGCCCGTGCGCCGCGCGCTGGCCGGTCTGCTCGCCGACGCGCGCCTCGGCCACCTCGTGCTGATGGAGCGCGCCGGCCGGGCGATCGGCTACTACGTGCTCGCCTTCGGCTACAGCCTCGAGTTCCACGGCCGGGACGCGTTCATCGACGAGCTGTTCGTGCGCGAGGCCGAGCGCGGCACCGGCATCGGCACGCGCGCGCTCGCACACGCGGTCGAGCTGTGCGCCTCCCTCGGGGTCCACGCCGTGCACCTCGAGGCCGACTGGGTCAATCCGCGCGCGCGCAAGCTCTACGAGAAGAACGGCTTCCGGGTGCACGAGCGCACGCTCATGACGAAGAAGACGCGCTGAGCTCGACGGAGCGCGCGCCAATGCGGCGCGCCAGCCCTTCGAGCGCATGGTCGAGCGCGCGGCGGCGCGCCTTCGTCGTCCGCACGCCCGCCTCCCACCACAGCCCGTCGACGACGAGCGCGCCGCGCTCGCGGTCGTGGCGCGGGTCCAGCCGCCCGACGAAGCGGTCGCGCTCGAGGATCGGCAGCACGTAGTAGCCGTAGCGGCGTTTCTTCGCGGGCGTGAACGCTTCGAAGAAGTAGTCGAAGCCGAACAATCGCAATAGCCGCGCGCGGTCGTGCACGAGCGGGTCGAAGGGCGCCAGGAGCCGCAGCGCGTCGCCCGGCTCGGGCGCCTCGCGCGCGCGCTCGCGCCAGTCGGGCACGGCGAAGCCGAGCTCGGACTCGCCGCGCGATCTCCCGGCGAGCTCGACCGCGACCGCGCGGCCGTCCGACACCGCTTGGTGACACCACGCCGCCGCCTCGCGCACGGAGAGGGCGCCCCAGAAGCGGGCGATCTCGCGCGGCGTGCCGGCGCCGAGGCGCTCGAGCGCCGCGCTCGCGGCCCAGTCCGCGTGCTCCTCTGGCGACGGCGCCGGCGCGGCGTGCGCAAACGGGAGCACGCGCTCGACGAGGTCGTAGATCTTGTCGAAGCCGTCCCGCCCCGCGGTGGTGAGTCGGCCCGCGTGCCACAGCACCTCGAGCGCCGTCTTCTCGGGCGTCCAGTCCCACCAGCCCGTCGACGGCCGGTTCACGCTGCGCTCGAAGTCGCGCGCGCGGAGCGGCCCCTCGCGCGACACGCGCTCGTACACGCGTGCAAGGGTCTGTTCGGGCTTCCCGCCGAGGCGCTTCTTGAACCAGCGGTGCTGGCGCATGCGCCGCTCGCGCTGCACGAAGCGCGGCTTCCAGTGCGCGAAGAGCTCGATCGGGATGTACGCCGCGGCGTGCGTCCAGTGCTCGAAGAGCGCGCGCTTCTGGAACGCGAGGCGGTCGAGCAGCTCGGGCCGGTAGCCGTCGAGGCGTGCGCCGAGGATCAGGTGGTGGGCGCGTTCGATCCGGTGGATCGAGTCGAGCTGCACGTAGCCGAGCCGTTGGACGAGCCGCGCCACCGCTCCGAGCGATGCGGGGCGCCCCGGGTCCTCGAGCAGCCCCTGGCCCAGGAGCAGCAAGGTGCGCGCGTCGGCGGCGCTGACGACCGGTGGCACGCCGAGAGCGTACATTGCGGGCGTGATCGCGACGCGCGTCCTCCGCGGCGACAAGCTCCGCCTCGTGCCGCAGCGGCTCGAGCACGCGGCGCTCCTCGCGCGCTGGAACGCCGACCCCGACGTGCGCCACTGGCTGCACCGCTCCGAGGACCCGCCCGAGCTGCTCGGCCGCACGGCCGTCGAGCAGAAGCTGCGCCAGGTGCTCGCCGACCCGGGCGAGCTCCGCTTCGTGATCGAGGCCGAGGACGGCAGCCCCATCGGCGACGTCGGCCTGCTGGGCATCCACCCGTGCGGACGCGCGGAGCTGTCCATCGCGATCGGCGAGGCCGGGTACCGGGGCCGCGGCTACGGGCGCGACGCGATTCGCGCGCTGCTGCGCTTCGCGTTCGACGAGCTGGGGCTGCGGCGCGTGACGCTCATCGCGGACGCAGACAATGCACGCGGCATCCGCTGCTACGCGCGCTGCGGCTTCCGACACGAGGGAGTGTTGCGCGCGCACCGGCTGCGCTACGGCCAGCCGCTCGACATGGTGGCGATGGCCGTGCTGCGCGAGGAGTTCGCGGCAGCGGAGCGCGCGGTTGGAGCGCGGTAGCGACGGCGAGGCGCGCCTGCCTGCGTCGAGCCGGGGCGACGCCGAGGCGATGGCGCTCGTCCTCGCCGCCGAGGGCATCCCGCACCGCGTGGTGAACGAGTCCGGGCGTTTCTCCGTCGGGCTCGCCTCGGCCGACCACGCGCGCGCGGAGCTCGTCCTCGCCGCCTGGGCGCGCGAGAACGCGCCCGAGGCGCCGCCGCCCGCGCCCGACCCCGGCGTGGACACGCGCGCGGGCATCTGGCTCGCGGCCGCGCTCGTCGCCGCGTACTTCGTGACGGGCGGCTGGGACGACGCCAGCGAGTGGTTCGAGCGCGGCGCGAACGACGGCCGGCTCGTGGTCGCCGGCGAATGGTGGCGCCCCGTCACCGCGCTCACCCTACACGGAGATGTGTCGCACGTGCTCGGCAACGCGTTCTCGTGCGCCGTGTTCGGCAGCCTGCTCATGAGCCGCTACGGCGCGGGCGCGGGCGGCCTGCTCCTGCTCGCCTCGGGCGCGCTCGGCAACTGGCTCGCGGCCGAGTGGTACCGCTGGCACTACGTGTCGGTCGGCGCATCGACGGCGCTGTTCGGCGCGATCGGCGCGCTGACTTCCGCGGAGCTGGTGCGCCGCAGGCGCCTGCAATTGCGCTGGGGCCAGTCGTGGCTGCCGCTCGCCGGCGGGCTCGGTCTGCTCGCCATGCTGGGCACCGGCAAGGGCAGCGACTTCCTGGCGCACGTGTTCGGGCTGCTCTCGGGCATGGCGCTCGGCGTACCCACGGCGCTGGGATTCCGCCGGCCCCCGCCGGCGCGCGCGCAGCTGGCCCTCGCGGCCCTGGCGCTGGCCGTGCTGGCCGCCGCCTGGCGCGCGGCGCTCGCCGCCTAGCGCACCTTCACCGTCACGACGGGCACGCGCGCGTGGCGCAACACGCGCTCGGCCGTGCTGCCGAGCAGGACGTGCGCGAGTCCCGTGCGGCCGCGCGTGCCCATGACGATCAGGTCCGCGTGCGCCCGCTCGACCGCTTCCGCGATCGCGGGGTCGGGCTGCGACGCGGACGCGAAGGCGTCCACATCTACACCGGAGAGTGTCGAGCGCAGCTCCGCCAGCCGCGCGTGCGCGGCCTCGGCGAGCGTCTTCTCGATGTTGGCCGCCGCGAGCGTCGCGCCGAGGGTCATCATCCGCGGCAGGTCGTACGCGTGCAGCAGGACGAGCTTGCCGCCCGTCTTCGCCACGAGCTTGCGCGCGAAGGCGAGGGCCGCGTCGGCGTCGGGGGAGAAGTCGGTGGGCACCAGCACGCAGCGGTACGGCCCCGGCCCCGGCGAGTCCGCGTGCGCCGTCAGCACGGGCGCCGCCGCCAGCCTCGACACGCGCTCCGCCACGCTGCCCGACAACACGTGCGCGAGCGCAGACGCGCCGCGCGTGCCGACCGCCACGAGGTCGGCGCCGAGCTCAGCCGCGCGCGCGCAGATCGCGCTGGACGGCTCCTCGAGCGACACGCGGCTCGTGGCGCGGAAGTCGCGCGCGCGCAGGTGGCCGGCCAGCGTGTCGACCTTCTGGCGCGCCTCGGCGCGGGCCTCTTCCACGAGCGAGGGCGACATGCCGAGCGCCACGGACGCGAGCGCCTGCGGCGCGATCCAGGCGCTCGTGAAGATCTCGAGCTCCGCGCCGAACAGCTTCGCCAGCTCGAGCGCGTGCTCGAGCGCGCGGGTGGCGTGGGACGAGAAATCGGTGGCGACGAGGATCCGTTTCACGGTCCCCGCAGTGTACAACGGCGCTAGTGACTCTGGGGCGAGAGATCCACGGTCGCGACGACCGGCAAGTGATCCGAAGCGCGCCGCGCTGCAGCGGTGTGGTGCGTGCGCACGCGCGCCACGCGCGCGCCGCGCGCGTACACGCGATCGAGCGCCAGCACGGGCCGCGCGGCTGGCCAGGTTGCGGGCCACTCGGTGTTGTGGTGCTGGGTGAGCTCGTGCTCGAGCCGGCGCGTCGCCGGGCACTTGCGCCACGCGTTCATGTCGCCGAGCAGGACGGTCGGGCCCTGCAGCTGCGGGTGGTCGAGCAGCGACTGCACCTGGCGCTGGCGCGTGCGGTCGACGAGCGCGAGGTGCGTGGCCACGATCGACACGCGGCTCGCGTCACGGGCGAACTGTGCGGCGATCGCCGAGCGCTGCTCGAGCCGCGAGAAGGACAGGTCCAGCGCGAACACCGACGTCAGCGGCCAGCGCGACAGGATCGCGTTGCCGAGCTCGCCCCGGCGATGCACGCGCGTGGAGACGAACGCCAGATAGAGCCCGAGCGCGTTCGCGATGCCCGGCAGCGGGTCCTCTTCTTCGAAGGGCCGCAGCACCTCCTGCAGCGCGATGACGTCGGTGGCGAGCTCGCCGATCACGGCGCGCGCGAGCTCGGGCGCCCAGCGGCGCCCGCCGCCTGGCCCCGAGAAGCGGTGCACGTTGTACGTGGCGACCTCGAGCACGCCGTTCGGGCCCGCCTCCGGGTGCGGATCGCTGGGCGCGACCACGGCCGCCAGGTACGGCACGCGCTCGGCCAGGCGCACGCGGCGCTCGGCCAGGGCGTCGCGTCCGCGCAGCTCCATGTCCGTCAGCAGTCCCACCGGCTACCTCATCGTCCGCGGCCGAACGATAGTGGACGGCCCGGGCACTCGCGACGCGGGCGCGGAGCCGCAATACTCCGCGTCGGAATCGCGGAGGGCCGGATGTCGGACGAACTGCACAGGCGGGGTCGAGCGCTCGAAGAGGCGTTCTTTGCGAAGCAGAACGAGCTGCTCCTCGAGAAGCTGCGCGCGCAGGAAGCGGCGGCCCGCAAGAAGGCGGAGCTGTCCGAGGCCACCGGCATCCGCGAGGCGGCGCTGCTCGATGCGCTCGCCGTCGACGGGGTCGAGCCGAACGCCCTGGCGGCGCTCCTGCTCGCGCCCATCGTGCTCATGGCCTGGCGCAAGGGGAAGGTCGAATCGGCCGAGCGCAACGCCATCCTGCGCGCCGCCGAGGCGCGCGGCGTGAAGCCGGGCACGTCGCAATGGGCGCTCGTCGAGAGCTGGCTCGACCACCGGCCGCACCCGACGCTGCGGCCGGCCTGGGACGCCTACGTGGAGGCGCTGCGCGCGAAGCTGCCGCCGAAGGAGTTCGCACTCTTGCGCAGCGATCTGGTGAAGCGCGCTCAGGAAGTCGCGCGCGCGGCGGGCGGCATCCTGGGCTCGCACTCCGAGACGCAGACCGAAAAGGAGTTCATCGCGCAGCTCGAGGCCGCACTGCGTTGATCCGCGACGTCTGGGACCGGGTCTGGGCCTTCGACCTCGAGTGGGTGCCCGACCCGATCGCCGGCCGCCTGCTCCACGGCCTGCCCGACACGCTCTCCGACGCCGAGGTGCTGCAGGTGATGTGGCGCGAGGGCGGCGCCTCGGACGACGATCCGACGCCGTTCCTCAAGACCGCGGTGTGCCGAATCGTCTCGATCGCCGTGGTCGAGCGTCGCTCGCGCGGCCGCGGCGAGGCGCCGACCCTGAACCTGCTCTCGCTGCCGCGCGCTCCCGAGCGCGACGACGACTCGCGCGAGGCCAACATCGTGGGCACGTTCCTCGAGGCGCTCGGCAAGCACCAGCCGCAGCTCGTGGGCTTCAACTCGCGCGACTCGGACCTGAAGATCCTGATCCAGCGCGGGGTCGTGCTGGGCGTACAGGCGGGCGACTTCTCGCGGCGGCCCGACAAGCCGTGGGAGGGCATCGACTACTTCGCGCGCAGCGCCGACTGCAACGTCGATTTGAAGGAGATCGTCGGCGGCTGGGGCAAGTCGGTGCCGTCGCTGCACGAGATGGCCGTGCAGAGCGGGATCCCGGGGAAGCTCGACGTCGACGGCAACGACGTCGCGCGCCTGTGGCTCGAGGGCCGTCGCTCCGAGATCGTGGCCTACAACGAGATGGATGCGCTCACCACGTACCTGGTGTGGCTGCGGCTCGCGCACTTCGCGGGCCACTTCGGCACCGCCGAATACGCCGACGAGCAGGCGCGCCTGCGGCTGCTCGTGGAACGCGAGATCGCGGCGGGCAAGCGCCATCTGCAGCGCTACCTGGTCGAGTGGGACCGGCTCGCCGCGGTCGTCGCGAAGCGCTAGCGCGTTGTCGCGCCGGCACATCGCGCAGGTGGCGCTGCTCGTGCGCGACTACGACGAGGCGCTCGCGTTCTACGTCGGGAAGCTGGGCTTCGTCCTCGTCGAGGACACGCCGGTGCCGGCGCAAGAGAAGCGCTGGGTCGTGGTGGCGCCGCCGGGCGCCGGTGAGTGCAAGCTGCTCCTCGCGCGCGCCGTCGGGGCGGAGCAGGGCGCGCACGTGGGCAACCAGACCGGCGGCCGCGTGTTCCTGTTCCTGCACACCGACGACTTCCGCCGCGACTACGAGACGTTCCGGGCGCGGGGCGTCGAGTTCGTGCGCGAGCCCCGCAACGAGCCGTACGGAACCGTCGCCGTGTTCCGCGACCTGTATGGGAACCTGTGGGACTTGATCGAGCCGAAGTGACTCGCTGATTTCGAGTCATTCCGCGAAGTATCTCATCGCGGAGACGGTGTTTCCCTCGGTGTCCTGGAACTGGATGAGCTCGCCCACGGTCGGGATCTCGGTCTTCTGGTAGACGAGCTTCCCGCCGTTCGCCTCGACCGCGTGCGCGATCGCGTCGACGTCCGCGACCGAGATCGTGCACTCGAAGCCGAAGCCGCCCGACTCGGCGAGCGGATGGTGGCGCTTCGCGAGCGAGCCGTGGATGCCGGGCTCGGCGCCCGGGCCGGTCTGGATCATGTAGAAGTCGGGCGGGCCCCAGGGCCGGAACTGCCAGCCGAACACGCGCTCGTAGAAGCGCCGGCAGCGCGCCAGGTCGTCCGCCAGGATCTGGAAGTGCACGACGTTGTTCGCCATGCGGGAAGCCTAGCGTCCGCCCGGTCTGGCGCGCTTGCGGTATCCTGTCACGCGATGTCGAGCCCGCGACAATCGCGCGACGAGGCCGCCATCCGCGTCCGCGGCATGGCCGTGAACTACCCGCACGGGCACGCACTGCCGCTCCACGACCACGACTGGGCGCAGCTCATCTACGCGAGCCAGGGCGTGATGAGCGTGCACACGGAGGCGGGCGCCTGGGTCGTGCCCGCACACCGCGCGGTCTGGGTGCCCGCGGGCGTGCGCCACCGCATCGCCATGTCGGGCGCGGTCGCGATGCGCACCTTGTATCTCGACCCGAGCCTCGCGTGCGCCGCACCCGCGCACTGCACGGTGGTGAACGTGTCGCCGCTGCTGCGCGAGCTGGTGCTGCGCGCGGTCGAGATCGCCCCGCTCTACGAGACCGAGCCCGCGCACGCGCGGCTCATCGGGGTGCTCGTCGACGAGCTCGAATCGCTGCGGGTCGTGCCGCTGCGCGTGCCTGCGCCGCGCGATCCGCGCGCGCGCCGCGCCGCCGAGTGGCTCCGGAGCCACCCGGGCGACGGCGCGGTGCTCGAGCGCGTGGCGCGCTCGGCGGGCGCGAGCAAGCGCACGCTCGAGCGCCTGTTCCTGCGCGAGACGGGCATGAGCCTGGGCGCCTGGCGCGAGCAGATGCGGCTCATGCGCTCGCTCGAGCTCCTGGCGCGCGGCGACTCGGTCACCGAGGTCGCGCTCTCCGTCGGCTACGCGAGCACGAGCGCGTTCATCGCGCGCTTCCGGCGCGTGCTGGGCACCACGCCGGGTCGCTACTACGCAAACGAGAGCTCGGGCCTACACGCGTCCATGTGATTCGCCGCGCACGAGCGCCGTTGCCACCAGGTGGGCGACGCGCAGCGCCTCGGGCACCTTGGCCTTGCCCCGCGTCGCCCGCAGCAGCGCCAGCGCCTCTTCGCGCGTCGCGCCCGCGTGCGCGAGCCACAGCCCGTCGCCGGTCGCGCAGGCCTCTGGCGAGCGCTCGGCGATCGGAAAGCGCTCGGCCAGGCCGGCGGCGCAGAGCGCCTCGCGCAGCCGCGCGTTGTCGGGCGGGCGCCGGGTCACGACCAACACGGGAATGTGTAGAGCCGCTGCGAGCTCGCGCACGTCCACCAGCGCCAGCCCCGCGAGCGTGATTCCGCCGAGCGCGACGGCCTGTGCGGCGGCGCGAAGCCGCAGCCCGCCGAGCCAGCGCGCCAGGAACTCCGTTGCGCCCGCGCCGTCGACGGGGAAGGCCGCTGCCGCCACGCCCTCGACGAGGTCGGGGCCCTCGCAGAGCGCCGCGACGAGCGGCACGGGCGCGGCCTGGCCCTTCTCGAACGGGCCCTCGTCGACGCCGAGCACGTGCGGCCGCATCGCGCGTTCGCGCCCGTCAGGCACCGAAGCGCGCGCGCAGATCGGCGGCCGTCGTGCCGCCCGCCTCGGCCAGCGTCTGCAGCCACAACGGATCGGCGACATCGGCCGCGCCGAGCCGGATCATGTACTTGCGCGCGACGTGGTACGACTCCGAGCTCGTATCGACGAGCCGCACGCGCGTGCGGCCCGTCTTCGGGTCCATGAGCTCGTCGAACGGCATCGCCACGATCGCGCCGTTCTGGCGGGTGATCATGCAGCCGCTCTCGCCCTCTAGCGCTGCGCGCGCCGCGCCGTAGCCGAGGTCGCGCGTGTACTCGGCGTCGAACGGGATCGGGTGCGCGCAGCGCAGCTCGTAGCCGATGTCCTTCGCGACGAGCTTCACAGCGATGCCGCGCTTCGCGAAGCGCCGCTTCAGCTCGCGCCGCAGCACGTCGCCGAGCGGCAGCTCGGACAGGCGCACGTGGCCGTGGTCGTCGCGCTCGGCTTCTTCGATGCCCTCGAGAGCGGCGGGGTCGAGCAGCTCCGCGATCCCCTCCGCGATGACGACCGTGCCGTTCTCGTCGCCGGTCGCGCGCCGCTTGATGATCGAGCCCTCGATCACGTCGGCGAGCTTCGAGAGGCGCAGCTTCTCGCCCGCGAACTCCTCGGGAATGAGGGTCAGCGTCGCACCCGCGGCCTTGCCGATGCCGAGCGCCAGATGGCCCGCCTTGCGGCCCATGGCCACGAGCAGATACCAGCGGCTGGTGGCCCGCGCGTCTTCCATGATCGTCTCGACGAGCGACACTCCGACGTGTCGGGCCGTTTCATATCCGAACGTGACGATCCCGCCGGGCAGCGGCAGGTCGTTGTCGATCGTCTTCGGCACGTGCACGACCGACAGCCCGCTGCCCGCCTGCGCCGCGACGCGGCTCGCCGAGAACGCGGTGTCGTCGCCGCCGATCGTCACGAGCCAGCGCACATGCAGCTCCCGGAGCGCGCGCACCACCGCCTCGAGCTTCGCCGGGTCCTTGGTCGGGTTCGTGCGCGAGGTGCGCAGGATCGAGCCGCCGCGGAAGTGGATGCGCGAGACGTCGCGGATCTCGAGCGGCGTGGCGTGCTTCGTGTCGCCGCGCGAGAGCCACTCGAAGCCGTCGAGCACCCCGATCACGCGCGCGCCGCGGTTGCGTGCCTCGATCGTGGTCGCCGAGATCACGCCGTTGATGCCGGGCGCAGGCCCGCCGCCGACGAGCAGCGCCAGCACCGCGTCCGAGTCCGCCATTGCCGCGAACGTGCCGAAGCGCGCTCGCGGGCACAAGCCTTAGAATGTCTGCCACGGCGATGAACGAGCTCGAGCGCAAGCGCGCGGCGAATCTGTGGGAGCCCTTCGCGCGGAAGTTTCCGCCGGTCGCGAAGTCGTGCACGTTCACGGCGGTTCCGACCGTGACCTTCGGCGAGGTGGGCGGGCTGGAGGACGCGAAGGACGAGCTGCTCACGTACGCGTGCGCCGCGACGGAGCCCGAGATCTACGAGCGCTGGGGCACGTTCGCGCCCTCGGGGCTCCTGTTGATCGGGCCGGCCGCGTCGGGCAAGTCGCTCCTGGCCGAGGCGCTGGCCACGCGCACGGAGACGCCGTTCCTGCGGGTCGGCGTCGCGCGGCTCATGCTCCAGCTGATCCACGCGGGCGGGAAGGCCGGCGAGCTCATGCAGGGCTGGTCGGAGACGCTCGTGGAGATCAAGCGCGCGACCGTCTACTTCGACGAGCTCGACTTCGCGCACGATCCTGCGGTGGGCGCGCCGCGCATCGATCTGCCGTTCGCGCAGCTCTCCGACTTCCTGACCGAGCTGATCGACACGACGATCGGAGTCACCCAGCCGCTCACCGTGGGCAGCACGAGCCGCCCCGACACGTTGTCGCCGATCTACTTCCAGCCCGGCCGCTTCGAGCGGGTCGTGTCGGTCAACCCGGCATTTCCCGGCGACGTGATCGATGCGCTGCAGCTCCACTGCACCGCCGCGGAGAAGCGCGCCGGGCGCAAGCTGTTCGCGAAGCTCGACTGGCAGCGCATCGTCGAGCAGAATCGCGACGCGTCGGTCGGCGCCTGGATCCAGCTCATGCACGCGGTGCTGCGCCGCAAGGCACGCTGCGACGCCGCGAGCGAGCAGCCCGGCGAGGTGACCACGGAGGACGCGCTCGCCGAGGTCGACCGCTTCAAGCGCGCGACCCTCCGCCTGCCCGTGCCGAGCGGCAGGTACCTGTAGCGCGCTCGCGCTGCGCTAGTCCTGATCTTCCGCGTCGGGGTCCGAATTCACGGGCTGCGGGGCGCCGTGCGACGGAGTGGGAGTCGACTTCTTGAACTCCTCCTCCGCGCGCTCGTTCACCTTCTTCGCGACGTCGGGATCGAATTCGTCTTCCTGCGTGACGCCGAGGTCGTGCTCCGCCTTCTCGCGCGCGTCGGCGCGGCGCTGGCGCTTGTCGTACTTCTTCTCTTCCTGCGTGCACTTCGGCGGACCGCCTTCCGGATCCGTCAGGCAGTGCCACTCGAAGCCCGGGTCGGGCTTGCCGAGCTTGCGCGTGCGCGGATCGGGATCGTCGGGATTCGGCTCCACGTGTTGCGGCGCGGCGTTCTGCTGCGCCGGCGGCTTGTGCACGTGCGGCGCCTGCGGCGCCGGCGCGGCGTCCGGGTCGACGGGCATCGGCGACGCCGGCGGCGCGCCTCCCGCTTCCGGCACGACCGTCATCGTCGGGCGCTGCACCTGCGCGTTGTCGACGGCCTTCTGCCGGTACTGCGCGGGCACCTCGCTCGGGTCCGCCGCGGCGTGCACGACGCCGCGCTCGTCGGTCCACACGTACGTCTGCGCCGCGGCCGCCCGAGAGAGCCCGGCCAGGGCGAGAAGCGAAAGAGCTGCCGTGAGAGCCCACCGATGGATCTGCATGCCACCCGTATCGGAGCCCGGAAGCGGGCGCTTGACGACGCGAGCACGGGGGCTTGAGAGCGACTCTGCGCGTCGCGCTGCGCGCAGCTGGAGCAAGGCGCCCGAAGGTGCGAGGGCGACTGAGGGCCCAGCGCGGCACATCGGCCCGCGGTCCGATGTCGGCGAACGAGCCCGCATTCGCCGTCAGGCGCGCGCAGCGAGCCGCAGGCGAGCGAAGTCGACCAGTCAGAACTCGATGGTGGGGTTCGCCGCGGCGCAGCTCTGGGTGATGCCGGGCCCGAGTGCCGGAGTCGCGAGGCGGCGGCGCAGCACTGCGAGGTCCACGATGTCGCAGGCGGCGGTCGAGCTCTCGACGCGGCACTTGGCGGCGCCGTGCTTGGTGAGCGGCGCGATCGACGCGAGCGCGCGGCGCAGCACGGTCACGTCGCCCGCGTCCACGGCGCCGTCGTCGCTCGTGTCGCCGCACTGGCAGGCGTTGCCGATGCCGTCGGGGCCGCCGCCGGCGACTCCGCCCGAGTCGGCCTGGTCGCTGTTCGTCGCGAACGGGCAATTGTCGACGTCGTTCGTGAACGAGTCGAAGTCGCCGTTCAGCGTGCCCGACAGGGCGGCCAGCTGCGCGCAGCGCCCGTCGCGCAGCGTGCTGGCCGGCGTGAACTGGTTCGTCAGGTTGTTGCCCGCATCGAGGTTCCACACGAACGCGCTGCCGTTCGCCGCGGGATTGCCCGTGCCGGGGTCGAAGGGGCCCCACGCCGGCGTCGCGATCGGCGTGCCGTTCTTCGCGAAGCTCGTCCACGCCGTCTGCATGGCGTCGGAGAGCAAAGTGTCTCCCGCGTCGGGAGTCACTCCGATGCTCGAGAGCCGCGACAGATTCCCGAACACGTAGAACAGCTCCGAGCCGTGGAACGAGCCGAGGAACGAGCTGGGTGCGTACTCGAAGTGGTACACGTGCGACTCGCTGCCCGCGTCGCGCACCAGCTTGCCGGCCTGGAAGGTCGGGCAGACGAAGAGGATGTCCTCGAACACGCGGCGATAGGCCGCGATGGGCGTCGCGAACGCCGAGGCCGGGTACACGCCGAGCACGATGTTCCCCGCGGTCGTGCCCAGCGCGGAGCGCACGGCGTTCTCGTAGTCCGCGGCCGTGTTCAGCACGGGGCTCGAGAGCGTGAAGATCGTGAGCTCGTTCGCATTCGAGCCGACGACGAGCGGCTTCGGCGCGACGTCGCCCTCGAAGATCATCTGCGACGCCTGCTCGGTCATCACGTAGCCGTCGAGCGCCGGTGCGGCGCCCGTGGCGATGGACGACGACGCGCCCGTCTGCGCGTTGAACGCGCCCATGATCTGGGCGGTGGTCTTGCCGCGCATGCACGCGAGCCGCGTGCCGGGATCGGTGCAGCCGAGCGAAGAGTCGTTCGCGAGCGCGATGCCGCGCGGGAACGCGGTGGCGGTGGGCCCGAAGTCGCTGGACGGCGCGCCGACGCCGGGCTGCAGCGGGATCGCCTGCCCGTACATGCCGCTCTCGCTGATGGTGCGGTTGAACAGGCCCTGCGCGAGCGGCGACGACTCGAGGACGTAGGTCGAGAAGCCGCCCGCCGACTCGCCGAAGATCGTCACGTCGTTCGGGTCGCCGCCGAAGGCCGCGATGTTGTCGTGCACCCAGTGGAGCGCGAGGATGTCGTCGAGCAGGCCATAGTTTCCGACCGAGCCGTTCGCATCCTCGCTCTGCAGCTCGGGCAGTGCGAAGAAGCCCATCGGGCCCAGGCGGTACTGGATGGCGACCACGATCTGGCCGTCGCCGCCGGTCGAGGTGCCCTGCAGCGCCAGGTCGGTCGCCTCGGTGAGGCCGTCCTTCGCGCAGCCCGTGACGAGCGCGCCGCCGTGGATCCACACCATGACGGGCCGCGGGCCGTTCGCGGCGGGCGCGGTCGGGCGCCAGACGGAGAGCGTGAGACAGTCTTCTTGTCCGACCAAGTTGCCGTTCGTCTGGCTGCCGTTGTCGCGGCAGTCGTTCGCGGTGACCGTGTTCAGGAACTGCGTGCACGCGAGCTTCGGCGTGGTGCCGTCGATCACGGTGGGCGAGGGCGTCGTGATCGCCTGCGGCCGCTGCCAGCGCAGGCTGCCGACCGGCGGCTGCGCGTACGGGATGCCGAGGAACTTGTCGACGCCCCCGGCCGAGATGCCTTGCACCGTGCCCGAGGTCGTGACGACCGTCTGGGCGAGCGCCGTGGCTGCAGAGACGACCAGGAGCGCGGCGAGCAAGAGCTTGGTTTTCATCGGGATGAAGTACGTCGCGAGCGCGCGGATCGGACGGACGCAACGAGCGCGATTCCGAAGAGCGCGAACGGCGCGGCCGTCGGCTCGGGTGCGGCCGGCGTCAAATGGAAGTCGAAGCCATACGAGAACGTCCCGCCGCCGAAGTCCTGAATCCAGACCGAATACACCCCCGCGGGCAGTGGCGGCGTGAAGCCGGTCGAGCCCAGGCCGGCCGTACCCATGACCGACAGCAGCTCGATGTCGGCGACCGTGGACGCTCCGTAGTGGGCCCAGCCGAGCAGGCCCGTCGCGTCCGAAGCGTTGGGGGAAACGGTGACCTGCGGTCCGGCCTGCAGGCCGATGAACGACACGGAGCCGCCGACCTGGGTGCCCGGCAGCTCGAGCAGCTGGGACCACACCAGGCCCTGGGGAACCGTGAAGGTGAAGTAGTCGCGGTCGGTCGCCACAACGCGGCCGGTCGTCCCGTACACCACGTTGTCGCCGTCCTGAAGCGACCCGAGCTGGGTCGGCGAGAGGCCGTCGTTCGACAGGTCGCCCGACGCTGCTTCGTCGTAGAGCAGGCCCGCGAGCGCGGCGCGCGGCGTGAGCAGCAGCAACAGGAACAGCCAGCACAGCTTCCGCATCGGCGTATTATGCACGGCCGGCGGCGGATGGAGCCGGCATTTTCGCGGAGTCCCAAGTGACTCAATTCGCGCTTCCCCCCGAGCTCGAGCAGCTTTCGCACGAAGCCACGCGCTTCGCCGCGGCGGAGCTCGCACCCGGGGCGCGCGCGAGCGAACGCGCGGGCGCGTGGCCGCCGGCCGTGCTCGCCGTGGTCGAGAAGCTCGGTCTGCGCGAGCTGGACCTGCCCGAGTCGCTCGGCGGCGCCGGCGCGGGTGCGCTCGCCAAGGTCGTTCTGCTCGAAGCACTGGCCGCGGGCGACGCCGGCGGTCTGCCGGCGGCGGACCCGGCGGGAACGTGCGTCGGCGCGCTGCTCGCGTGTCCCGACCGGGCGCTGGCGGAGCGCGTGGCGCGCGCTTGCCTCGCGGGCGAGGCGCGCGCCGCGCTCGCGGTCGCGGATGCCGAACCAGCCGGTCCGACCGCGGTGTACTGGGCGCCGGCGCGGCCGCCGCTGCGCTTCGTATTCGAGAGCCGCGGCGACGGCCTGCGGCTGTACCAGCTGGAGCGGCCGCTCGAGCCCGTGCGCGCGCTCGCATTCCAGGCCTCGGGCGGCGGCAGCGCCTCGCTCGAGGGCGCGCGGCAGCTCGGCGAGTGGCGGCTCTCTACACAAGAGAGTGTCGATGTGCGCGGGCGCGCGCGGCTCTGGTGCGCCGCGGTCGCGCTCGGCGTCGCCCAGGCCGCGTTCGACGCGACCATCGCCTACGCCACCGACCGCGTGGTGTTCGGCAAGCCGGTCGCGCACCACCAGGGCAATGCGTTCGAGCTGGCGGTCGCGGCCGCGAACCTGCACGGCGCGCGGCTCCTCGCACGCGACGCCGCCGCGTCGTTCGACCGCGGAGAGCCGGACGCCGGCTTCTGGGCCACGCAGGCCTGGCTCGCGGCCGTGGACGCGGGCGTCGCCGTGACCGATCTCGGCGTACAGCTGCTGGGCGGCCACGGCTTCCTGGTCGACCACCCGGCGGAGAAGCGCTTCCGCGAGGTGCGCATGCTGGCGCTCCTCGCCGGCGGGCGCGACCTGGCCGACGCCGACCTCGCGGCGCGCGTGCTCGAGGTGCCCGATCCGCTGTTCGCCGGCGCCGGAGCAACCTCGTGATTCCGCTGGACGCGCGCACGCGCGAGCAGCTCGACGAGGTGCGCGAGCTCGGCCGCACGTACATGCGCCCGATGGGGCTCGAGAGCGACCGCACGGGCGAGCCGCCGCCGGCCGACCACCCGTTCTACCTGATCTGCTCGCGCCGCGGCGGGCTCGTGAGCCGCGTGGTGGGCGAAGGCGAGGGCGACGGGCCGACGTGGAAGCCGCTGCGCGCGCTGCTCACCGCCGAGGAGAGCGCGTACTGGGACCGCGGCGTCGCCCTGTCGTTGCCGGGCCCCGGCCTCGGCGGCGCGGCGCTGCGCAGCCTGGCGACGCCCGAGCAGCGCGAGCGATTCCTGGCGCCCTTCGCCGATCACTCGCGCGCGCACTGGGGCGCGATGGCGATGACGGAGCCCGGCGCGGGCAGCGACGTAGCGCGCATCCAGACGCGCGCGAAGCAGGACGGCGCGGACTGGGTGCTCTCCGGCGCGAAGATGTTCTGCTCGAACGGCGCACGCGCGGACTGGGTCGTGGTCTGGGCGACGCTCGACCCCGCGCTCGGCCGCGCGGGACACCGGGCGTTCGTCGTCCCGCGCGGCACGCCCGGCTTCGAGCTCTTGAAGATCGAGCACAAGATGGGCTCGCGCGGCTACGAGACGGCGAGCTTCGCGCTCGACGGCGTGCGCGTGCCGGCCGCGAACCTGCTCGGCGGCGCAGCCGCGTATGCCGGCCGCGCGGGCTTTCGCGGCGCGATGGCCACGTTCAACCTGACCCGGCCGCTGCACGCCGCGCAGGGCATCGGCATGGGCCGCGCCGCGCACGACCACGCGCTCGAGTTCGTGCGCGCCCACTACCCGAGCCACGGCGCGCGCCGGCGCAAGGCGCTCGAGCGGCTCGCCGAGATCCGCCGCGGGCTCGCCACCGCGCGTCTGATCTGTCTGCACGCGGTGTGGCTCGCGCGCCAGAATCGCGACAACGTGCTGGAGTCGTCGTACGCGAAGCTCTTCGCGCCGCCGGTCGTGTTCCGCGCGATCGCCGCGGCGCTGGACGTGGTGGGCGAGGCCGGCGTGCGCAGCGACGCGCACCTGGAGAAGCTGTACCGCGACGTGAAGATCCTCGACATCGGCGAAGGCACGCAGCAGGTGCAGCGGCTCGTGATCGCGCGGCAGCTCTTCGGCTTCCCGCGCGGCGACTAGGAGTGACTCGAGTGACTCGGCTTCCGTTGGACGACGTCCGCGTGATCGACCTGACCGTAGCGCGCGCCGGACCGACGTGCGTGCGGCAGCTGGCCGACTGGGGCGCCGAGGTGATCCGCATCGAGCCGCCCGCGCGGCCGGCCGAGCCCGACATCGTGGGCGAGCGCCGCTCGGGCTCCGACTTCCAGAACCTGCACAGGAACAAGCGCGCGCTCTCCCTCGACCTGAAGCGGCCCGAGGCGCGCGAGGTGCTGCTGCGGCTGGTGGACCGCGCGGACGTGCTCGTCGAGAACATGCGTCCGCCCGTGAAGCACCGGCTCGGCTTCGACTGGGCGACCCTGCACGCGCGCAATTCGCGGCTCGTGCTCGGCTCCATCTCTGGCTTCGGCCAGGACGGCCCGTACGCCGAGCGCGGCGGCGTCGACCAGATCGCGCAGGGCATGGGCGGCCTGATGAGCGTGACCGGTCTGCCGGGCACGGAGCCGACGCGCGTCGGCATTCCGGTCTCGGATCTCGCCGCGGGCATGTCGCTCGCCATCGGCGTGCTCGTCGCGCTGCACGAGCGCGAGCGCACGGGCGAGGGGCGCTGGGTCACCACGTCGCTGCTCGAGGCGATGATCGCGATGATGGACCTGCAGGCGGTGCGCTGGACGATCGACGGCGTGGTGCCCGAGCAGGAGGGCAACCACCACCCGCAGTTCCTGCCCATGGGCTGCTTCCGCACGGCCGATGGCTGGGTGAACGTGGCGGGGCCGAGCGGGCGCTTGCTGCGCAACTTCTGCAAGGCGATCGGCCTGCCCGACTTGCCCGCCGATCCGCGCTTCGACTCCGCGGCGCGCCGCTTCCGCAACCGCGCCGAGCTGAACGAGATCGTCGCGGCGCGGCTGCGCAGGCGGACCACGCGCGAGTGGATCGAGGCGTTGAACGAGGTCGGCGTGCCGTGCGGGCCGGTCTACCGCATGGACGAGGTGTTCGCGGACCCGCAGGTGCGACACCTGGGGATGACTCAGCCGGTCGAGCACCCGGAGCTGGGGCGGCTCGAGCTCGTCCGCAACGCCGTGCGTCTCTACGGCGGGCCCGCGACCGTGCGCACGCCGACGCCCGCGGCGGGCGAGCACGGCGACGAGATCCTCGCCGAGCACGGCTTCACGGCGGCCGAGATCGCGGCGCTGCGCGCGAAGGGAGTCACTTGAGGCGGATCGACACCGGCACCGAGAAGCTCTTGGTCGAGGTCGACGACGGGATCGCGCGTCTCACGTTCAACCAGCCCGAGAAGCGCAACGCGCTGTCCGCCGAGATGCGCGACGCGCTGCCCGGCGCGCTGGCGACACTGCAAAGTGACGCCGAGGTGCGCGTCGTCGTGGCGACGGGCGCCGGCACACGGGCGTTCGTCTCGGGCGCGGACATCTCCGAGTTCGGCGCACGCCGCACCGAGCCCGAGGCGCGGGCGCGATACGACCGCGCGGGCGCCGACGCCGCCCGCGCCTGGCTCGCGCTCGAGAAGCCGCTGATCGCGATGATCCGCGGCTTCTGCATGGGCGGCGGGCTCCTCACGGCGCTGCAAGCCGACATCCGCATCGCGTCCGAGGACGCGCAGTTCGGCGTGCCTGCCGCGCGGCTCGGCCTGGGCTACGGCTTCGGCGGCGTCGAGACGCTGTGCGCCGTCGTCGGTGCGTCCTGGACCGCGGAGATCCTGTTCTCCGCGCGGCGGCTCGACGCGCGCACGGCCGAGCGCATCGGGCTCGTGAACCGCGTCGTGCCCGCGGACGCGCTCGAAAAGGAAGTGCTGGAGCTCGCGCACGCGATCCGCGAAGCGGCGCCGCTCACCGTCGCCGCGTGCAAGGCCGCGCTGCGCGAGGCGCGGCGCGAGCCGGCGAAGCGCGATCTCGCGCGAGTCGCCGCGCTCGTGGAAGCGTGCTTCCGCTCCGAGGACTACCGCGAGGGCCAGCGCGCCTTCGCCGAGAAGCGCACGCCTCGCTTCTCGGGCCGCTAGCTTCGTGCGACACTGCCGGGCCATGCCGCGAACCCACGCCGCGCTCCTCGCGTTCGTGCTCGCCGCTGCGCCGGCGCTCGCCGTGCGCGCGCAGGCGCCGGACTTCGTGGGCAACTGTCAGAAGGCCGCAGGCGCGAAGGCGGGCGTCGATCCCGCGACCGTGAAGGTCCGTGGGAAGTACAAGGCACCGGACGGCCGCATCATGGTCGACTTCAAGCTCGCCGACGGCCGGGTCGGCGTGTGCCGCGCGCAGACGAACGCGAGCGTCGAAGAGGTGAAGCTCGAAGAGAAGACCGCGCCGGAGCCGCCGAGGTAGCCGGCTAGCGCAGCCACTCCTTCGCGCGCGCCACGAACTCGTCGGGGCGATCGGGCGTCACGACGAGCGTGCGCTCCGCGGTGTGCAGCACGACCGCGTTCGCGCCGTCCGTCGCGAGCACTCGGCACCAGCCGTACGGAGCGATACGCCGCCAGCTGTTCACCGCGAAGAAGCCGTGGTTGCCGAAGCCGAACACGGTGGGGCGCAGCGCCTGCGGGTCGCGCGCGACCCGGTCGAGGCCCGCGAGCGAGTAGCGCGTCGACCAGAGCGGGCGCTCGACCACCAGCTCGCCGTCCGCGAGCCGGTAGCCGCGCACCGCGACGAGCGCCGCGCCCGCGAACCCCGCCAGCATCAGCACCGCGAGCGCACGAAACAGCGGCCCGAGCGCTGGCGGCACGAAGCGAGTGAGAGCGAGCATGAGTGCGGCCTCACTTAGCAACACGACGGTGCCGAGCCACGTCGTGGCCTTGACCCGGAACGACCGCGGGGCGGCGAACTCCATGATTGGAAACCTATCGGCGGCGAGATCGCGCGGGGAGAGCCCGCTACGATCTCGCCATCCGCATCAATCGCTACTTCTCCGACCGCGGCATCTGCTCCCGGCGCGAGGCCGACAAGTGGATCGCCGCAGGTCGAGTGCGCATCAACGGGCGCACGGCCGGGCTGGGTGATCCGGTGGAGGAGGGCGACCGCCTCGAGCTCGACGGCAAGCCGCTGCGCACGCGCGAGAAGAAAGCCGTCGTGCTCGCCTATCACAAGCCCCCGGGAATCGAGTGCACGTCGGACCCGCGCGTGCCCGAGAACATCATCGCCGCGGTGAACTACCCCGAGCGCGTCTTCCACGTCGGGCGCCTCGACAAGTTCTCCGAGGGCCTGATCCTGCTCACGAACCGCGGCGAGCTCGTGAACGCGATCCTGCGCGCGGGCCACGGCAACGAGAAGGAGTACGTGGTCGAGGTCGACCGGCCCGTGCCCGAGCGCGCGCTCGCGAAGCTGCGCGCGGGCGTGCTGCTGGACGGCAAGCCCACGCTGCCGTGCCGCGTGGAGCGCCTGGCGCCGCGCATCCTGCGCATCGTGCTCGTCGAGGGCCGCAACCGGCAGATCCGGCGCATGTGCGAGCTGCTCGAGCTCACGGTGCGGCGGCTGGTGCGCGTGCGCGTCATGAACGTGGAGCTCGGCGACCTGCGGGCGGGACGCTGGCGCAAGCTGTCCTCGGACGAGCTCCGCGCGCTCGAGGCGCAGCTGCCGCCCGAGTGAGCCGGCTTTCCCCCTTCGGAAGTGGAAGCCGGCTACACACTCCCGTGTCGGCGTCCCGCCGCGCTTGGCGGCGAGAGAGCCGCGGGGGCGCGCGCGCTTGCGCCCGCTTGCTGCGCGCGCGCGGACCTCGGGCACGCGCACTGCATCCATGCCGGGCCACGGAGGCAAGCATGTCCGAAACGAAACAACCGCTCTCCCTCGGCCGCCTGTTCTCGGCCGATCTGGGTCTCGATCTCGGCACCGAGAACGCGCGCGTGACCAGCCGCCGCACGGGCCAGGTGTTCTCCACTCCTGCCGTCGTCGCCCGCCACCGCCGCACCGGCGAGATCTGGGCCGTCGGCCGCAACGCCGTGGACCTGTGCGCGCGCATGCCCGAAGCGATCGAGGAAGTCCGCCCGCTGCGCGAAGGCGCGATCGCGGACTACGAAGGCGCGATGGTGCTGATCCGCGCGCTCATCCTGCACGCGCGCAACAAGCTGGCGCCCCGCCGGCCCCGGCTCGTGCTGTCGGTGCCCTGCGAGCTGACGCAGGTCGAGCGGCGCGCGCTGGTCCAGGCGGCGCGCGGCGCGGGCGCGCGCGAGGTGTACCTGCTGGCGGCGCCCATGGCGGCGGCGCTGGGCGCGGGCGTGCCCGCGGCGGAGCGCGGCGGGAAGCTCGTGGTGGACGTCGGCGCCGGAACGACCGAGGTGGCCGTGGTGACACTTTCTGGTGTCGTCCACGCGCGCACCATGCGCGTGGGCGGAGCGCGCCTCGACGAGGCGATCCGCACGTGGCTCAAGAAGAAGCTCGACGTCGAGGTCGGGCTGCCGCAGGCGCGCGCGCTGAAGGAGCAGCTGGGCTGCGCCGTGCCGCGCCAGGATCACCGCGACGTGTGCATCGACGCGCGCGACCGCGTGACCGGCGCGCTGCGGGTCGTGCGCGTGCGCGCGGAAGAGCTGCGCGAGGCGCTGGCGCCCGCGGTGACTGCGCTGGCCGAGGCCGTGCGCACGGTGATCGAGGACGCGCCGCCCGAGCTCGCGGCCGACATCGCCCAGAACGGCATCGTGCTCGCCGGCGGCGGCGCGCGCCTGGACGGGCTCGCCGAGCTGCTCATGCGCGAGCTGCGCCTGCCCGTCGCCGTCGCGAAGGA
>DATJZN010000027.1:0-69352 GCA_035499075.1 Myxococcota bacterium
CCGCCCGCGTTGGTCGCCGTCGCGGTGAGTGTATTCGCGCCGTCGCTCAGCGGCACGCTCGCCGAGTAGCTGCTGCCGCTCTTCGTCGCCGTGACCCCGTTGACCTTCACGGTGACCGTGGCGGTGCCTCCGAACGAGCCGGAGACCGTGACGGGCGTGGTCCGTGTCAGCAGGCCGTTCGCAGGCGAGCTGATCGTCACGGTGGGCGCGGTCACGCGCGTGACCGTGATGGACGTCGAGCAGGAGTTCCCGGCGGCGTCGGTCGCGGTCACCGTGATCGTGTTCGAGCCGAGCGACAGCGAGACGGTCGATGAGAAGGCCCCATTCGACGGGGTGACCGCGGTGCCGTTCACCTTTACGCTGGTGATCGCGCTCGCGTCGGTGACGGTGCCCGTGACCGCGACCGAAGCCGCGCTGGTCGTCGAGTTGTTGGCGGGAGCGCCGATCGCGATCACGGGAGGAGTCTTGTCGAGCGTAACCTGCACCGACGCGCTCGCCGATCCGGCGGAGTTGGTCGCGGTCGCGGTCAGCGTGTTCAGTCCTTCAGTGAGTGGGACGCGGGCCGAGTAGCTGCTGCCGCTCTTCGTCCCGGTGACGCCGTTGACCTTCACCGTCACGGTCGCGGAGCCGCCGAACGTGCCCGACACGGTGATCGGAGTGGTCTTGGTCAGGAGACTGTTCGCGGGCGATCCGATCGTGACGGTGGGAGGGGTCGAGCTCGCCAGAGCCGAGCTCGCCAGCGCGCAGACAGTCGCAACCGCAAGCACGCTTGCAGCCCGACCCACACGACGACACAGCATGGCCACGACCCGACCCCAGTCCCAGAGACCCCGTGGGATCCTGCCGGTCAGTCGCCTGAAGACTCAAGCTAAATCTCCCCTCGACCACGAAATAGAGTGCGAGTGACTCGCGGTGACCCACTTGGCGCCCTGCGCGTGCGCCGCTGGCAGTCGACGCAGTGACGGTCCGTCGGGGGCCTCCTGGGCGCAGTGCCCTAGCTAGCGGAACAGGTCGCGCGTCGGGTCGCGCAGCAGATCGCGCAGCCCGCCGCGGCCCTCGATCGCCACGCCCTCGATCCACACCGCGGGCACGCCGGCCTCCTTCTCCATCAACATGCCGGCGGCCGCCGCGAGCTGGTCCGCGCGCGCCATCACGGTGACCTGCAGCTCGCGGCCCGCGCGGTCCTTCTCGCCGATGTAGCTCTTGAGCGGCGCGAGGCCGGCGACGCCGATCGCGACGTCGACCAGGCCCTCGCGCCACGGCCGGCCGAACGTGTCGCTGATGATGACGGCGCGGCCGGGCCCGAGCGCGGCGCGGATCCGCTCGGCCGACGCGTCGGGGTCGAGCGGCAGGAGCACCGCCACTTCGTCGCCGGGCGCGTTCGACAGGTCGACGCCGGAGTTGGCGCACACCAATCCGTGTCGGGTCTCGGTGATGAGCACGCCGGGCGCGGTGCGCACGACGCGCTTCGCCTCGCGCAGCACGAGCTCGGTGTGGCGCGGCTCCTTGCCGAGCTCGCGCGCCAGCTCGATCGCGCGGGGCGACGGCGCCACGTCGGCGAGCGAGACGAGCCGGCCCTCGGCCTTCGACACGATCTTCTGCGCGATGACGAGGACGCCGGGCCCCGGCGGCACGATGCGGGCGAAGCGGGCCGCGAGGTCGTCGCCGAGCGGGATCTCGGGCAGACCCTCGAGCGCGCGCAGGCGGATCTCGCTCATCCGAGGAGCTCCCGCAGCACGTCGCGCGTGCGCGACGCGCGCGTCGAGCGCGCCAGCCGCGCGGCGTCTTCGGCCGTGTCGAGGTCGATGCGCGCGTCGGGCGGAAGACCGGACCAGAGCGCGGGCGCGATGCCGCGCTCGCGCGCGGCCGCTTCGTGCGCGCTCGCGCTCTCGGGGCCGAAGCGCGCGGGGATGGCGAGCGGCGGGCGGCGGAAGAGCAGCGCCGTGCCGCCGTCGTCGGCCGCGGCGATGACCACGGGCGAGCGCTCGCCGGCTTCGACCACGGCGTCGATGTCCGCACCGGCGAGCAGCGGCAGGTCGCCGAGCACGACCAGCTGAGCGTCGAAGCCCTCGGCGCTGCACTCGGCTGCGGCGCCGTCGATCGCCGCGTTGAGCCCGGGGTCCGGCACGCGCAGGCGCACGCTCGCGCCGCCCGCGCGTGCGGCTTCGGCGACTGCCGCGTCGTCCGACAGCACGAACACGCGCTCGATCCGCTTGGCGTCGGCCAGCGCGGCGAGCACGTCGCCGAGCAGCGCGCGCAGGATGCGGTCCACGGCGCGGTCGTCGAAGCGTGCGCGCAGGCGCTTCTTCGCGCGCGCGAAGTCCTTCACCGGCACGGCCGCGGCCGTCCTCACGGCCGGCCCGCCAGCTCGAGCACGCTCTTCGCGAGCGCCGCCGCGATTTCCGGCGTGCGCATCAGCGTCTCCTCGACGCGCACGCGCAGGCCGAGCGCTTTGATCGCCGGCGCGAGCTCCGCGTCGCGGCGGTCGATCACCATGCCGCGGCAGAAGCCGCGGTAGAGCCCCGCCACGCCCGCCGCCGAGACCTCGGCGCCTGCCGCGCGCAGCAGCCGGTCGGCGGGACCCTTCACCGGCGCTCCGGCGACGATCGGCGAGACCGACACCGCATCGTGTCGGGCTTCGAGCGCGGCGCGCACCCCGCGCACGGCGAGGATCGTGCCGATCGAGACGAGTGGGTTCGACGGGCACACGATCACCGTCTCCGCGCCGCGCAGCGCCTCGAGCACGCCCGGCGCGGGGGGCGCGGCCTCGGCGGCCGACAGGTCCAGCCGGGCCACGTCGTCGGGCGCGCCGTCGCGCACCATGTATTCCTCGAAGTCGGTGCGCGTCCCGTCTGACCGCACGACCATGGTCGGCGTCGGGGCGTCGCTCATGGGCAAGAGCTCGAGCGCGAGTCCGAAGGCGCGCGCGAGCTCGCGCGTGACCTCGGACAGCGCGGCGCCCGAGCGCAGCCGGTCGGTGCGATGCACGTGCGTGGCCAGGTCGCGGTCGCCGAGCCGGAACCACACGTCGCTGCGCAGGCGGCGCAGCGCATCCAGACACTGAATGGTGTCGCCCTGGAAGCCCCAGCCGGTCTCGCGGTTCACCAGCCCTGCCAGCGTGTACGTCACGATGTCGAGGTCCGGGCAGACGCGCAGGCCGAAGAAGTCGCGGTCGTCGCCGGTGTTGACGACGACGGTGAGCTCTTCTTGCGGCACCACGCGCACGAGCCCCGCCAGGAAGCGCGCAGCTCCGACGCCGCCGGCGAGCGCGACCACGCGGCGCGGCACGCTACTTCCCGGCCTCGTTGCGCAGCGCCGCGAGCTCGGCTTGCATGCGCGGCAGCCGCGCCGCGATCTCGCGCACGCGCGGGTCGGAGGCGAGCTCCGCCGAGTCCCAGCGCGGCGTCGAGATCAGCTGGCGCAAGGTCTCGCGGTCCTTCTCGATGCGGTCCTCGAGGTCGGCGATCTCGTCCTTGCGCGGATCGTCGTGCGAAGCGAGTGCGGCGTCGTGCGGCGCCGCGGGAGGGGCGTCACCGTGTGGTGTAGGCAGGGCGGGCGCGGGAGCCTCCGGCGCCGCCGCAGGGGCGGAGTCGGCCGCGGGCGCGGCCTCGACCGGCGGCGGTGCGAACTCCGAATCCGGAGGTGCGCCGGGCGCGGAGGGAGCGGGCGCGGGCACGGGCGTGGCGGGCGCCGGCGCGGGCGCGGCCGCGGGCGCGGACGGCGGCTGGGGCGGCGGCGCCGGTCGCGGCGGCGGCGCGTGCTGCGCGCTCGGGTTGCCCACGACCGATGGCGGCGGCTTGATCACGACCGCCGAGTCGCGGAAGCGGCGTGGGATCGCGTCGCGGTCGGTGGCGAAGTGGGCGGTGCCGCTCTCGTCGACCCACTTGTACACGTCGGCTCGCGCCGCGAGAGGCGCGAACGCTGCGACGCCGAGCGCCGCCGCGAGGAGCAGTCGGAGCGCAGCGCGGAACACGCGGCGATTCTAGGTCCGGGCCCCCCCGCGTTCAACCGAACGCGCCGTGTGCCGCGCGCTTCACCGCGCGAGCGCCGCGCGTTCACATCGGCGCATGCGCGCGGCGAGTCACTCGGCTTTCGCGCAGCTGCGCGCGGCATGCGCCTTGCTCGAGAGGTCGGCATGCACCGCGCGCTCGCACCGCTGCTCGCACTCGTCGCCGGCGCGGCGATCCCCGACTGGGACGGCATCGCGCCGCCCGCGCGTCCCACGCGCCTCGCCGCGCACGGCGGCGCGCTGTTTCTCGGCACCGACTCGGGCCTCTATCGGCGCGGTCCGGGCGACGCGCGCGGCTGGTCGCTCGTGCTCGCGAGCGAGCCGGTCGTCGACCTCGCGAGCGCGGGGGACGAGCTCCTCGTCGCGACGCCCGCGGCGCTGTGGATGTGGACCGATGCGCGCGGCGCCGTGCAGCGCACCGAGCTCGGCGCGGGCGCCGCACCGCTGGCGCTCGCGGTCGACGCCGCCGGCAACGCCTGGGTCGCGACCGCCGCGGGCCTGTTCGAGCGCGCGCCCGACGCGGCGACGTTCGCGCGCGAGCAGTCGCTGCCGGCGGGGCCGATCGGCTCGGTGGCGAGCGCCGGCGACGAGGTGTGGGTCGGCAGCCAGGGCGCGCTCTTCGCGGGTGGTGCAGGCCGCGAGTTCACGCAGCGTCTCGGCGGGCTCGAGCCGGGCTGGTGGGACCTGCGCGGCGCCGTGCGCGCCGACGGACTGACACTTATCGGTGTAGCCAGCGGGCTCTGGCGCATCGACGCGAGCGGCGCGCGCAGGGTCGAGCTCGGCGTGGGCGAGATCTTCCGCGTCGCGGCGGCGGGCGAACGCGTGTTCGTCGCGGCGGAGAACGGCCTCTACGCCTACCGCGCGGCCGAGCTCGGCAGCGGCGGCGGCCGGCAGGCACTGTCGGGGGCGGCGCTCGGGCTCGGCATCGCCGACGAGCGCCTGCTCGTCGCGACGGAGCGCGGCATCGCCGCGTTCTCGCTCGACGCCGAGCCCGTGCCGCCGCCGCGCCCGGTCGCCGCGCGCGTCGATCACCGCGCGCGCATCGCAGAGCTGCGCCGCGCCGTGCTCGAGTACCAGCAGCTCGCGCCCGAGCGGCTCGCCGAGCTCGAGACGCGCACGCGCTGGGCCGGCTTGTACCCGGAGCTCCGCGCCGCCGCGGGCCTGGACCACGACCGCGAATGGGACGGCGACCACAACACCACGTTCACCACCGGCGCGCTGCACCACCTGGCCGACGAGGACCGCAACGGCAAGCACGCCTACGACGCCGCCGTCACGCTCACGTGGGAGTTCCAGGACCTGGTCACGCCGGACCACGCGCTCGACGTGTCGCGCGAGCGCCGCCTGGTCATCTCGCTGCGCGACCAGGTGCTCGAGCGCGTGAACCACCTGTACTTCCAGCGCGTGTCGCTCCTCGCGCAGCGCGACGCGCTGGCGCAGGAGGACGCCCGCCGCGCCGAGCTCGAGCTCGCCGCCGAGGAGATCGCGGCACAGCTCGACGCCTGGAGCGGCGGCGTGTTCTCGCGCCTGGAACAGAGCTCACCCCTCGTAGAGAGGGAACCCTGATGACACGTCTGCGAACGGCTCTCCGCACGGCGCTCTCGCTCGCCGCGCTCGTGCTCGGCGCGCGCAGCGCCGCCGCGGTCCAGATCAGCGAGGTCTTGTACGACGCCACGGGCTCGGACAACGGCAAGGTCTTCGTCGAGCTCTGGGGCGCGGCCGGCACGTCGCTCACCGGCTACACGCTCGAGGGCGTGAACGGCGGCGACGGGGCGATCGGGCCCACGCTGCAGCTCACGGGCTCGATCCCGGCCGACGGGTTCTTCGTCGTGGCCGACACGGACGGCACGGCGACGCAGGTCGCCAACGTCGACGAAGTGCTGAACTTCGACCTGCAGAACGGGCCCGACTCCGTCGTGCTCAGGAACGCGCTCGGCGAGGTGCTCGACTCGCTCGGCTATGGCGAGTTCGGGCCGGTCGACGTGTTCGCCGGCGAGGGCCATCCGGCGCCGGGCGCCGCCGCGGGGCAGAGCGTGGCCCGGCGCTTCGCGAATCGCGACACGAACGACAACCTCGCCGACTTCGTCCTGCTCGACGTGCCGACGCCCGGCACGGGCCCGCTCGCGGCGCCCGAGCCCGGCGCGGCGGTGCTGCTCGCGCTCGCGCTGTTCTGTCTCGGCGCCGCGCCCTGGCGCCGCTCGCCCGCTCCCTCGGCGGTCCACTAGGGACCGTCCCCCCTCGTGGCCCCGGCGCCGGCCCGGGGCACCTCTCGGGTCGAGTCGCGCGCGCGCGCCGCCGATACATTGCGAGCGCATAGGGCGTCTCGCACAATCGGCGCTGGAGGGGTTGGAGAGGCGATGGTCGGCGGTTTCAACACGAACATCCGCTACCGCGGGCACATCTTCCACGTCCAGACCGAGGACGGCGGCAAGGAGAGCCCGAGCATCATCACGCTCTTGTACTCGGGCGGCGCGATCCTGTTCTCCAAGAAGACGGGCTACGGCAACCAGGTGAACGCCGCCGACCGCGAGGTCGTGGTGCGCCAGCTCATGGAGCAGCAGCACAGCGCCATGGTGCAGGCGCTGAAGTCGGGCAAGCTCGACGACAAGCTCGGCCTCGTGTCGCCGGACGCCGTCACGAATCCGTCGGCGGGCACCGCGACGCCCGCCGCCGAGTTCGGCGCCGGTGTGATCACGCGGCGCACGCTCGACGAGGTCGTGCTCGCGCATCTCGCCAGCCGCTAGTCGCTGATCGATCGCCTCCCCTCCGCCGGAGGCGCGCATGATCCAGATGTACCACGTCGACCTGCGCTACGCGGGCGGGACGTATGGTCTGCGCGACGTGTCGCTCGTGCTGGAGCGCGGCGACTTCGTGTTCCTCACCGGCCAGAGCGGCGCGGGCAAGACGTCGCTCCTGCGCCTGTTGTTCGGCGCGGAGAAGCCGAGCGCCGGGCAGATCCTGGTCGCGGGCCGCAACATCACGCGCCTCAAGGCGTCGCAGGTGCCGCAGCTGCGCCGGCAGATCGGCGTGATCTTCCAGGACTTCAAGCTCCTGCCCGAGCGCACGGTGTACGAGAACGTCGCCATCGCGCTCGAGATCGCCGGGGTGGCGCGCAGCGAGATCCGCACGCGCGTGTGGAGCACGTTGAAGCGGCTCGGGCTCGCGCACCGCATCGACCACAAGCCGCGCATGCTCTCGGGCGGCGAGCAGCAGCGCGTGGCCATCGCGCGCGCGCTCGTGAACGACCCGCCGCTCCTGCTCGCCGACGAGCCCACCGGCAACCTCGACCCGGCGCTCGCGCTCGACATCATGGACATCATCGCGGACGCGCACGCGCGCGGGACCACGGTCGTCGTCGCCACGCACGATCCCGCGCTGCTCGAGCGCTACCGCCACCGGCGCGTGGTGCTCGAGGGCGGGCGGCTCGCCTCGGCGCGCAGCCCGTCCGAGTACGCGAGCCCGGCCCGCCACGCGGGGGCGATTTGATCGACGCGCGCTCCACGCGGCGCATCGCCGCGGCGCTTCGCGCGGGCGCGCGCGGCGCGCGCGAGCGGCCGCTCGTGTTCGGGCTCGCGGTCGCCACGATGGCCGCCGGGCTGCTGGTGCTGGGCACGTATCTGCTCGTGATCGCGAACCTGCGCGGCGTGCTCGCGCGGGCGGGCGCCGACCTGCGGCTCGTCGCGTTCACCGAGCTGCGCGGCGCGGAGAGCGACGACGCCGTGACCGCGCTCGCGGCGAAGCTGCGCGCGCAGGACGGCGTCGCCTCGCTCGACTACGTGTCGCCCGCGGCGGCGCTCGAGCGGCTGCGCAACGACCTGGGCCAGGACGCCGGCGCGCTCGACGGGCTCGACCGCAACCCGCTGCCGGGCTCGTTCGAGCTCGCGCCCGCCGCGGGCCCACGCGACCCGGCGTCGCTGCGCGGGCTCGCCGACCGCGTCGCCGCCGTCCCGGGCGTCACGGAAGTGCGCTGGGGCGAGCCCTGGGTCGAGGGCTACGCCCGCGCGGTGCGCATCGCCGAGTGGATCGGCGCGGCGCTCGGCGTGTTCCTGCTGCTGGTGCTGGGCACGATCGTGGCCAGCACCGTGCGCCTGTCGCTGCACGCGCGCGCGGACGAGATCCAGATCCAGCGCCTGGTCGGCGCGGGCGGCTGGTTCGTGCGCCTGCCGTTCTGCCTGGAGGGCGCACTGCAGGGCCTGCTCGCGGCCGGGCTCGCGCTCGCGGTGCTGCGCGGGCTGTTCGCGCTCGGCCTGCCGCTGCTCGGCGACGCGCTCTCGTGGCTGCTCGGCGGCCAGCCCGCCGTGTTCTTCGGCCCGGCCGAGAGCGCGCTGCTGGTCGCGCTCGGCGTCGCGCTCGGCACGGGCGGGGCGCTCGCGTCGCTCGTCAACCTGGACGAGCGCGCGTGACGCGCGCCGCGCTGGCCGTGCTCTTGTGTCTCGTGCCGTGTCTCGCGCGCGCACAGGCGTCGCGCCTCGAGCAGCTGCGCGTCGAGATCGAGGCGCGCGAGGCGAAGGCGCGCGAGCTCGGCAAGGAGGCCGACGGCTACCTCGGCGAGATCGAGGCGGTCGACCGCGAGCTCGCCGAGACGCGGAAGGGCGCGCAGCTGCTGCGCGCGCGCGAGCGCGACGCCGGCAAGGAGCTCGTCCTGGCACGGCGTGGCGCCGAGTCGGCCGGCCGCGCGCTCGCGTCCACGCAGCAGGGCCTCGAGGCGCGGCTCGTGGCGCTCTACAAGTGGGACGCGACGGGCGGCCGCAGCGCGCTGTTCTCGTCGGCCGACTTCATGAGCTTCTCTCGGCGCAGCGAAGGGCTCGCGCGAATCGTCGAGGACGACCGGGCGCTCTTCGCGCGCCACGCGCACGCGCGCGCCCAGTTCCAGGCGAGCCGCGAGCGCAGCGAGGCACTGCTGAAGGAGGTTTCCGAGGCGCGCCAGGAAGCGTCCGTGCACGAGCAGCGCGCGCGCGAGAAGTTGGTGCAGCGGCGCAACCTGGTGGCGCTCTTGAAGACGCGCGCCGCGCGCGAAGAGAAGGCGGCCGCCGAGCTGCGCTCCGCGGCCGCGCACCTCGAGGAGACGCTCCGCCGCATGCCGGCGACGCTGCCGCCGTCGCACGGCCCCGGGCTCGCGCGCGGCGCCGTGCCGCGCCCGGTCGGCGGGCGCGTCCGCGCCGGCTTCGGCCGCCAGCTCGACCGCGAGTTCAAGACCGAAACCCTGCGCACGGGCATCGAGATCGCCGCGCCGGCAGGGACCCCCGTGACCGCGATCGCGCCGGGTCGGGTATTGTTCGCCGGCTGGTTCCGCGGCTACGGTCAGATGGTGATCCTGGACCACGGGGCCGGCGATCTGTCGGTTTCGGGCTACCTGGACGAGGTCCGCGTCTCGGCCGGCGACAGTGTCGCGGCCGGCCAGCCGATCGGAACGGTCGGGGAGACTGGATCCTCATCGGGACCCGGGCTTTACTTTGAGATCCGTCACGACGGAAAGGCCGTCGATCCGACGCTCTGGCTCGCCAGGTGAGCCGCACAGAAAGAAGGCATTTCATGAGCACGCAACGCACCCGGCTTGCCGCCGTCGCGCGCATCGCCCTGCCGCTCGCGCTGCTGGCCGGGCTGATCGTCGGAGGCGCGTCGACGCTGCGCTCGAGCACGAACGGCCCGAGCTACGAGGACTTGGCCCTACTCACGAATGTGTTGCACCTCGTGCGGCAGAACTACGTGAAGGACGTCGACGAGCACCAGCTCGTCGAGGGTGCACTGAAGGGCATGCTCGACACGCTCGATCCGCACACTTCGTACCTGTCGAAGGAGCTGTACAAGGAAGTGCAGCGCGACACGAAGGGCGAGTTCGAGGGGCTCGGCATCGAGATCACGAAGGGCGACGCGGACAAGTCCGAGGGTTTCGTCTCCGTGGTCTCGCCGATCGACGGCACGCCCGCGGCGCTCGCGGGCATCCGCGCGCGCGACCAGATCGTGGCGGTGTGCCCGGACGGCACGGACAAGACCTGCAAGTCGACCGCGGACATGAACCTGCTCGAGGCCGTGAAGATGATGCGCGGCCCGCGCGGCACGAAGATCCTGATCCAGGTCATGCGCACGGGCTGGACGGCGCCCAAGCCGTTCGTGATCAAGCGCGCGTCGATCCGGGTCTCGAGCGTCACTGCACATATGATCGACAAGGACCTGCCGTACATCCGCATTTCGCAGTTCCAGGAGCGCACGGCGGCCGACCTGGACGAGGCCCTGGCCAAGGCGCACCAGACGGCGGGCGGGAACTTCCGCGGGCTCGTGCTCGACCTGCGCGACAACCCCGGCGGGCTGCTCGACCAGGCCGTGAAGGTCGGCGACATCTGGATCGACGAGGGCATGATCGTGTTCTCCGAGGGCCGCGGCGGCGGGAACCGCATGGAGTGGCACGCCAAGAAGGAGGGCACGGAGCCCGACTACCCGATGATCGTGCTCGTGAACGGCGGCAGCGCGTCGGCGAGCGAGATCGTCTCGGGCGCCCTGCAGGACCACAAGCGCGCGCTCGTGCTCGGCACCGAGACGTTTGGCAAGGGCTCGGTGCAGACGATCATCCCGCTCGAGGACGGCTCGGGGCTGCGGCTGACGACGGCCCTCTACTACCTGCCGAGCGGCCGCTCCATCCAGGAAGTCCGCGTGCAGCCCGACGTCGTGGTCGAGCCGTACAGCGACGCCGAGATCAAGGCGGCGAAGGAAGCGCACGACGGGACCAAGCACTCCATGGGCGAGGTCGACCTCGAGGGCCACTTCTCGTCGTCGCAGAAGGGCGCTGCGAAACAACCGGAGCCCGACGCATCACAGACGCCGCCGCCGGACGCGCCGACCGAGTCGGACGTGCCGGACTCCGGCACGCCCGAGAGCAAGGAGGCGCGCTTCGTGAAGTCGCTCGACACCGACCGCCAGCTCTCGCGCGCGGTCGATCTGCTGAAGAGCTGGACCGTCTTCTCGAAGCTCCACAAGGAGGGCGGCGCCTAGCGCCGGGGCAGCCCCGAGACGAGCCGCATCGCCAGGTCGGTGAGCTCGCGGGGAATGAACGGCTGCGTCGCGATCGTGGCCAGGGCGTCGAGCCCCACCACGTAGCGGGGGCGCGGGCGCCGGCTCTCGATCGCCGACGCGATCGTGCGGGCGACCACCTCGGCCGCCGGCGCGAAGCGCTCGGCCAGCTCGAGCAGCCCGGCCATGCGCGCGTATGCCGTCGCGTACGGCGAAGCGCGCCCGCCGAGCGCCTCGCTGCGCGCACGCGATTTGTCGCCGATCGCGGTGCGGAAGAAGCCGGGCTCCACGATGACGACGCGCACGCCGAAGCCCGCGACCTCGACGCGCAGCACGTCGGACAGCGCCTCGAGCCCGAACTTCGAAGCGTGGTACCAGCCGTTGAGCGGCAGCACCGACGCGCGGCCCGCGACCGACGACACCATCACGATGCGGCCGTCGCCGCGCCGCCGCATGCCGGGCAGCGCGCATGCCGAGACCACGGCCGGCGCGACGAGGTTCACGTCGAGCTGGGCCTTCGCAGAAGCGGCGCTCACCTCCTCGACCGCGCCAGTCTCCGAGTAGCCGGCGTTGTTCACCACGGCGAAGAAGTCGGGCAGGTCCCGCCACCCGGCCACGACCGCGGCGTGGTCCGAGACGTCGAGCACGAGCGCGTGCACGCGCCGGCCGAGCTTCCGCTTTCTGGCCGCCTCGCGCAGCACGTCCGCCTTCGCCTCGCTGCGAACCGTTCCGTAGACGGTCCAGTCGCGTTCGGCGAGGCGCAGCGCCGTCGCCAGGCCGATGCCCGAGTTGGCGCCGGTCACGAGCGCGGGTCCGGGGTGCGGGTTCGCCATGGCGGGCCTCCTCGCCGCCAGCATGACACCGGGCTGCGCGGGCCGGGGCGGCGGGAGTAGGCTCTCGGGATGCAGCAGCTCACCGGCCTCGACGCCAGCTTTCTGTACATGGAGACCGGCGCGCAGTTCGGCCACGTCGGCTCGCTCACGCTCTACGACACGAGCGAGGCGCACGAGGGCTCGCTCTACCGCGCGCTCCGGCGCGACCTGCCCGAACGCCTGCACCTGTTGCCGCCGTTCCGCCGGCGCATCGTGGAGGTCCCCTTCGGGCTCGACCACCCGTACTGGGTGGACGACCCGAACTTCGACCTCGACTTCCACCTGCGCCACATCGCCGTGCCGCCGCCCGGCACGAACGAGCAGCTCGCCGAGCTGGTCTCGCACCTGCACGCGATCCCGCTCGACCGCAGCCGCCCGCTCTGGCAGCTGTGGGTGATCGAGGGCCTCGAGAGCGGCCAGGTCGCGCTCTACATCAAGGTGCACCACTGCACGATCGACGGCGTGTCGGGCGTCGAGATGACCGCGACGGTGCTCGACCGCTCGCGCGAGGGCAGCGCGATTCCGCCCGCACGCGAGCCGTTCGAGCCGAAGCCCGTACCGGGCGACGCCGAGATGTTCGTGCGCGGGCTCGGCGGGCTGATGCTGCAGCCGGGCAAGGCCGTGCGCTTCGGCATCCGCACGGCGCGCGACCTGCCCGGCGTCGCGGCGATGCTGGCGCCGTTCGCCGACGCCGTCGGGCTCGGGCGCCTGCCGTGGCCGCTCGGCCCGCGCCGCAGCGCGCAGGTCGACGCGCCCGCGCTGCCGCAATCCGCCGCGCCGCAGACGTCCTTCAACCGCTCGATCACGCCGCACCGGCGCTTCGCGTTCATCACGCTCTCGCTCGAGGACGCGCGCAAGGTGCGCAAGGCGTTCGGCACCACGCTGAACGACGTCGTGATGGCCATGTGCGCGGGCGCGCTGCGGCGCTACCTGGACGAGCGCGGCGAGCTGCCCGAGGCCGCGCTCATCGCATCGGTGCCCGTGTCGGTGCGCGCCGAGTCGGAGAAGGCGACCTACTCGAACCGCGTGACGGCCGTGCTCGCGGAGCTCGCCACGGACGAGCCCGACCCCGTGAAGCGCCTGCGCCGCATCCACGAGTCGATGCGCTCGGCGAAGCAGATGCAGGAAGCGGTGCCGGCGACTCTGCTGCAGGACTTCACGCAGTTCGCGACGCCGGCGCTGTTCGCGCAGGCGGCGCGCATCGGTGCGCGACTGCGCATCGCGGACCGCATGCGCCCGCCGTTCAATCTGATCATCTCGAACGTGCCCGGGCCACGCGAGCCGCTCTACTGCGGCGGAGCGCAGATGCGGACCTATTATCCCGTCTCGGCCGTCGCGGAGGGACAGGGGCTGAACATCACGGTGCAGAGCTATCTGGACCAGCTCGATTTCGGCGTCATCACGTGCCGGGAGCTCGTGTCCGATCCCTGGCGCATCGCGCGCTACCTGGGCGAGGCCTTGGAGGAGCTCTGCAAGCTCGCGCGCTAGTCGCCCGCAATCTGTTGCCGTTCGGCTGGCTCGCGCTGGAGGGCCAGCGGGCCTTCGCGGAGTGGCTCGGCTACTTCGCCGCGGGGCCGTGGCTCGACCGCGCGCCGCGCGGCGACGGCCACCCCGTGCTCGTGATCCCGGGCTTCCTGGCCGACGACGACTCGACCGGGCCGCTGCGCAGGTTCCTGAAGCGGCTCGGCTACAGCGCGCACCCGTGGCTGCTCGGGCGCAACCTGGGCACGCCGGGGCTCGGGCGCGAGCGGCTGCTCGACCGCGCGGTCGAGCTGTGCCAGCGCCACGAGCGCAAGCTCTCGCTGGTCGGCTGGAGCCTCGGCGGCATCTACGCGCGCGAGCTCGCCAAGCGCATGCCTTCGCACGTGCGGCAGGTCGTCACGCTCGGCAGCCCGTTTGCCGACGTCGCGCGGCCGACGGCGTTCGTGCGCTGGTTCGAGCTGGTG
Organism: Myxococcota bacterium; assembly: GCA_035499075.1. Lineage (GTDB taxonomy): Bacteria > Myxococcota_A > UBA9160 > SZUA-336 > SZUA-336 > VGRW01. The sequence goes on from DATJZN010000027.1 coordinate 13,833, forward strand.
TCGGGCCGCGACCTGGCGAGCGAGATGCCCGAGCTGGTCGAGCGCGTGCGGCGGCCGCCGCCCGTGCCGTCGACGGCGATCTACAGCAAGACGGACGGCATCACGCACTGGGAGGCCTGCCGCGAGCCCGACGGCGCCGAGCGCGAGAACATCGAGATTCCCGGCAGTCACTGCGGCCTCGGCTTCAATCCGCTCGTCTTGTGGGCGATCGCCGACCGGCTGGCGCAGCCCGACGGCGGCTGGAAGCCGTTCTCGCGCGACGGCTGGCGCGCGTATCTGTACCGCTGACATGGAGGACGTGCCGGTCCTCCAGGTCGGCGAGCTCGTCGAGCGCGTGCGCGCCACGATGCGCGGCTGGGGCGAGGTGTGGGTCGAGGGCGAGATCGCGACGCTGCACCGCTCGCGGCTGGGCCACCTGTACTTCGACTTGAAGGACGAGACGGCGCTCGTGCGCGCGGTGATGTTCCGCGGCGACCAGTGGAACCTGGAGCTCGAGCCGACGGAGGGTCTGCTCGTGCGTGCGCGCGGCCGGCTCGACGTGTACCCCGACCGCGGCACGCTGCAGCTCGTGGTTGCCGAGCTGGCGCCGCGCGGCGATGGCGCGCTGCGTGTGGCGCTCGAGCGGCTGCGTGTCGCGCTGGCGGCCGAGGGTCTGTTCGACCCGCAGCACAAGCAGCGGCTGCCGTTCCTGCCGCGGCGCATCGGGCTCGTGACCAGCGCGCGCGGCGCCGCGATCCACGACTTCCTGCGCGCGCTGCAGCAGCGCTGTCCGTCGGTCGAGGTGGTCGTGTACGACGCGCGCGTGCAGGGCGACGGCGCCTGGCGCGAGCTCGTGCGCGGGCTGCATCTGCTCGAGGCGCACGCGGACGTCGACGCCATCGTGCTCGCGCGCGGCGGCGGCTCCCTCGAGGATCTCTGGAACTTCAACCGCGAAGAGCTGGTGCGGGCGATCTTCGAGCTCGCCACGCCGGTGGTGTCGGCCGTCGGCCACGAGGTCGACTGGACCCTGTGCGATTTCGTCGCCGACGCCCGCGCGGCGACGCCGACCGCCGCGGCGGAGCTCGTGGCGCCCGACGCGACGGCGCTCCTGCAGCGGATCGACGCGCTCGAGGCGCGGGCGGCCCGCCAACTGCGCGGGCAGCTGCGCGAGCTCGGCCACCGGCTCGCCGCGCTGCGCCGCGGGCTCGTGCACCCCGCGCAGCGGCTAGGCGAGCTGCGCCGGCGGATCGAGGCGCTGCGCGCGCGCCTGGCGGCCGCCGCCGCGCGCCTGCACGAGCGCCGCGCCGCCCGCCTGGCCGCGCTCGCGGGCCGGCTGGACGCGCTCTCGCCGCTGGCCGTGCTCGGCCGCGGCTACGCGCTGGCCTTTCGCGAGGGCGACGGCCGGCTCCTGCGCAGCGGCGCCGAAGCGGCGCCCGGAGACGCTATCCTGGTGCGCCTCGCGCGCGGGCGAATCCGCGCTACGGTGCGCGAGTCCGAGGGCGGAACGAACGGGGAGGACTGATGGCGGACGAGCGCGAGCCGCGTTTCGAGGCGTCGCTCGCCTCGCTCGAAGCGCTGGTCGGCCGGCTCGAGCGCGGCGAGCTCGAGCTCGAAGCTGCGCTCGCCGCGTTCGAGGAAGGCGTGGCGCTGGCGCGCCGCTGCTCCAGCCAGCTCGAAGCCGCCGAGCTGCGCATCCGCAAGCTCGAGGAGACCGCGAGCGGCCCCGTGGTGCGCGACTTCGAGCCGGAGGAGGACGAGTGAACGAGGTGGACCTCGAACGGTTCGTCGAGGATGCGTGCGCGCGCGTCGATGCGCAGCTCGAGCGCAGCTTGCCGCCCGCCGACGAAGCGCCGCAGATCCTGCACGAGGCGATGCGCTACGCGGTCTGGTCGGGTGGGAAGCGCTTGCGGCCGGCCCTCGTCTTCGCGGCCGGGCACGCCGTCGAGCTCGCACCCGAGCGCGCGGCGCCGCTCGCCGCCGCGGTCGAGCTCGTGCACACGTACTCGCTCGTGCACGACGACCTGCCGGCGATGGACGACGACGACGTGCGCCGCGGCCGGCCGACCGTGCACGTGAAGTTCGGCGAGGCCAACGCGATTCTCGTCGGCGACGCGCTCCTCGCCGCCGCGTTCGAGGTGCTCGCGGACGCCGAGATGCCGAGTGCGGTGATCGGCCGGCTCGCGCACGCGGCCGGCTCGCGCGCGCTCGTCGGCGGCCAGGTCGACGACCTGGCGTTCGCGCCCGAGCGCGCCGACGCCGCGCTCGTGCATGCGATCCACGCGCGCAAGACCGCCGCGCTGTTCCAGTGGTCCACGTGGGCGCCCGCCGCCGCGGCGGCGCGACCCGCACGCGAGCAGGAGGCGCTCGCCGCGTTCGGCCTGGCCTACGGGCTCGCGTTCCAGCTCGTCGACGACCTGCTCGACGGCGGCCGCGACGAGTGCTCGATTCTCTGCGTCGCCGACGAGCCGACCGCACGCGTGCGCGTGCGCGACGAGGTCGCGCGCGCGCTGTCGCTGGCCGACGCGTTCGGCGCGCGCGGTGCGGCTCTGCGCGGGCTCGCGAGCGCGTCCGCGGGGCGCCTGCGGTAGGGGAGCGAATGAGCGCGATTCTCGAGTCGATCGGAAATCCGGAAGAGCTGCGGCGCCTGCCGGAGGCCCGCCTGCCCGAGGTCGCCGCCGCGGTGCGCAGCGCGATCATCGACACGATCTCGAAGACGGGCGGGCACCTGTCCGCGGGCCTGGGGGCCGTCGAGCTCGCCGTGGCGCTGCACTACGTGTTCGACACGCCGCGCGACAAGCTCATCTGGGACGTCGGCCACCAGGGCTACCCGCACAAGATGCTCACGGGCCGGCGCGAGCAGTTCGCGTCGATCGGCAAGCGCGGCGGCATGGGCAAGTTCCTGCGCCGACACGAATCTGTGTACGACGTGTTCGGCGCGGGCCACGCCGGCACGTCCATCTCGGCCGCCACGGGCATCGCCGAGGCGATCCGCCGCCGCGGCGGCTCCGAGCGCGTGATCGCCGTGATCGGCGACGGCGCGCTCACAGCCGGCATGGCGTACGAAGGCCTCAACAACGCCGGCTACCTGCGGCTGGCGAACCTGGTCGTGGTGCTGAACGACAACGAGATGTCGATCTCGCCCAACGTCGGCGCGCTCACGTCGTTCCTCGCGCGGCGCTGGTCGGCGCCCCAGGTGCGGCGGCTCAAGCACGGCGTGAAGGGCTTCCTCGAGTCGATCCCCTACGCCGGCGAGGAGCTCGTCGAGCTGGCGCGGCGCGCCGAGCAGAGCTTCAAGGCGTTCATCTCGCCCGCGCAGCTGTTCGAAGGGCTCGGCTTCAACTACATCGGCCCCATCGACGGCCACAACGTGGCCGAGCTGTGCGAGGCGCTGCGCAACGTGCGCGACATCGAGGACAACGAGCACCCCGTGCTCGTGCACTGCCGCACCGAGAAGGGCTACGGCTACGAGTACTCGCAAGCCGACCCCGTGAAGTACCACGGCGTCGAGCAGTTCGAGGTCTCGTCGGGCGCGATGAAGAAGTCGAGCGGCGGGAAGCCGTCGTGGACGGGCGCGTTCGCCGACGCGCTGATCGCGCTGGCGAAGGACGACGCGCGCATCGTCGGCATCACCGCCGCGATGGCCGGCGGCACCGGCCTCGACAAGTTCGCCCAGGTCTTCCCCGAGCGGTTCTACGACGTGGGCATTGCGGAGCAGCACGCCGTGACGTTTGCGGCCGGGCTCGCGACCGAGGGGCTCAAGCCCGTGTGCGCGATCTACTCGACCTTCCTGCAGCGCGCGTACGACCAGATCGTGCACGACGTGTGCGTCCAAGGACTCGACGTGACGTTCGCCATCGACCGCGCGGGGCTCGTCGGCGCCGACGGCGCGACGCACCAGGGCCTGTACGACATCGCCTACCTGCGCGCGCTGCCGAACATGGTCGTCATGGCGCCCAAGGACGAGAACGAGCTGCGCCAGATGTTGAAGACGGCGATCGAGCACCCGGGTCCGGCGGCGCTGCGCTTCCCGCGCGGCTCGGCGCTGGGCGTGCCGCTCGACGCCGACATCAAGCCGCTCAAGATCGGCGAGGCCGAGCTGCTGCGCGACGGCCGCGACGCCGCGATCGTGGCGCTGGGCCATTCCGTCGCCGCGGCGCAGGAGGCCGCGCTGCGGCTCGAGGAGCACGGCATCTCGACGGCCGTGCTGAACGCGCGCTTCGCGAAGCCCGTCGACGCGCGCTGGCTCGCGGAGCTCGCGCGCCGCTGCCGCGCGCTCGTCGTCGTCGAGGAGCACAGCCGGCACGGCGGCTTCGCCGACGCGGTGCTGGCGTCGCTCGCGGAGTCGGGTCTGTCGGTGCCGGTGCGCGCGCTCGGCGTCCCCGACGAGGTGATCGAGCACGGCTCGCAGGACGAGTGGCGCGAGGCGATCGGCATCGACCCGGCCGGCATCGAGCGGGCCGTGCGAGATCTCGTCGGGCGCTAGGGAAGCTTGCCCAAGGGCACGCCGAGCGAAGGCCGCCCCGAGCGAGGCGGCAAGCCGCGCAGCGGCGCGCGGCCAGGCGCAGCCGAGCGCAGGTCCACGAGGCTCGACGAACGCTTGGTCGAGCTCGGGCTGGAGAGCTCGCGCGCGCGCGCGCAGCGGCGCATCCAGGCCGGCGAGGTGCGGCTCGGCGACCGGGTGATCGACAAGCCCGCCACGCTCGTCGCGGCCGACGCCGTGCCCACGCTCGCCGAGCGCCGCCGCTACGTGTCGCGCGGCGGCGAGAAGCTGGCGGGCGCGCTCGACGCGTTCGCGCTCGATCCGGCCGGGCTGCGCTGCGCGGACGTCGGCGCCTCGACGGGCGGCTTCACCGATTGCCTGTTGCAGCGGGGCGCGGCGAGCGTGTTCGCGCTCGACGTCGGCCGCGGCCAGCTCGACGCCAAGCTGCGCGGCGACCCGCGCGTCGAGTCGCTCGAGCGGACCAACGTGCGCCACTTCGCGCTGCCGCCGGACCGCGAGCCCTTCGACCTGGTCACCGCGGACGTGTCGTTCATCTCGCTGCGCACGGTGCTGCCGCGGCTCTTCGCCCTGCTGCGCCCGGGCGGCCGGCTCCTGTGCCTGGTGAAGCCGCAGTTCGAGCTCGAGCGGAAGGCCGCGCCGAAAGGGGTGGTGCGGGATCCCGAGCTGCGCGCCCGCGCGGTGCGCGACGTGCGCGCCGCGGCCGAGGCGCTCGGCCTGCGCGCGCTGGGCGAAGCCGAGAGCGTGCTCGCGGGCCCGAAGGGAAACCGCGAGGTGTTCCTGCTACTCGAAAGGGCGAGTTGCGGCTCTCCGGACCCGGGCGCGCCTCCGGGCGATTTGCCATCGGGCCCGGCCCGCCTAGACTAGGGGAATCATGTCGGTCGTCTCACTCACGGAAGCGGCTGCAGAGAAGGTCCGCCAGCTCATCACGCGCGATGGGCGCGAAGGCTACGCGCTGCGACTCAAGGTCGTGGGCGGCGGCTGCAGCGGTCTGCAGTACCAGCTCATGTTCGACGACAAGGTCGGCGACTGGGACCAGAAGAGCGAAGAGCACGGCGTGCCGGTCCTGGTCGACTCGAAGAGCGCCGTGTACCTGCTGGGCACCAAGATCGACTACGTCGACGACCTGAACGGCGCCGGGTTCAAGATCGAGAACCCGAACGCCACCTCGACCTGCGGCTGCGGCCAGTCCTTCGGGGCGTGACCGAGCGGGGCCCTGCGCCCTAGAAGTTCGGCACCTTGCCTCTCGCCAGCTGCGTCAGCGTGAAGGCTTCGTCCGGGACGCCTGCGCCGACGAGGACGTTGCGCACGCGGCGCACGGTGTGCCGGCCGGTGCGCAGGTCGGTCATCTCGTCCTCCATCGGCACCCACCAATCCACGTTGCGCTCGATCTTGTCGATGCGCGCCTCGTAGCGCTTCCAGAGGCCGGCGTCGTCGAAGTAGTCGGTCCGCACGATCACGGGCCGATCCTCCGAGATCCACATGAGCAGCATCGTGTACGGGCCGTCGAGCGGGCGCAGCCGCAGCACGCGGCAGTCCTCGCCGTCGATCTTGTCCTCGCCGAGCACCTCGATCCGGTACTCGTCCGCGCGGCGCGCGCGGAAGTCGGCGTAGTTGAAGTCGCTGCCGAACAGCGACGCCATGTAGCGGCCCATGCTGATGGGCCGCACCTGCCCGCGCGTCCCCTCGGAGGTGAACGCGTGGTCCGCCTCGCCGGGCTTCTGGAACAGCAGCACGCGCGACTGGTCGCGGCGGCCGTCGCCGTCGTACACGAGCGTGCGCGTCTCGTCGCCGGTGGTCTTGCGGCCGTAGGCGAACGTGACGTCGTCCTGGTCCGGCAGGCCCTCGTCGATGCGGAGCTCCACGGCCACGAGCATGTCGGGCTCGTACAGGTTGCGCAGCGCGGCGTCGAGCGCGTCGCGCGCCTCCGGCCCGTCGAAGCCGACGAGGAACGGAGCCATGGCGAGAACGAGCGTGAAGGTCCGAAGTCGCATGCCGCTTCCCGCTGCGGCACCGGCTCCTTCGCAGAGCTCCGCTCAGTAGGAGGGAAACCGACCGGCCCGCAGGTTCTGAGTCGTGAACAGCTGATCGGGAAACACCGGGTCGAGACTGAAGCGTTCCAGGGTCAAAACCTGCGAGTCACCGGACGGGGGATCGATCGTGCGGCGTTTCACCACCGAGTGGCCGTCGCTCATCTCGACATCTGACGGAGATACTGTGACTCGCCTCACCAGTCTGTCGCCGAGATAGAAGCGCGACTCGAGCGCCACGTCCGAATCGCGCGCCAGTAGCGTCACGATCCGGTCGTATGCGCCGTCGGGCTCGCGCGGGCGGCTCTCGAGCACGCGGCAGGGCGTGCCGTCGTCGGCCTTCTCGTCGGCGAGCCGCGCGAAGGCGAAGCGGTCGGCGCGGCGCGGCCACAGGTCGTCCAGCGCGGGCAGCCCCGGCACGAACGGCAGGCGCTCGATGGCGCTCGCGATCTCGACCTCGAGCGTCCGGTTCGTCCGCGCGCCGAGCGGGAAGATCCTCTGCGAGCGGTAGTACTGCACGAGCGGCGCGCCGCCGGGGTCGGGCAGGAACAGGTACGAGAGCGGCTCGTACTTGTGCGGCGCGAACACGCGGAGAAACAGCTCGAACTTCCCGTTCTCGTGTCGCCGCGCGACGCCGAAGGTCAGCGCCTCGCCGCTCCACTCCGTCTTCCACACCTCGACGGCGTCGGTGCCGAACGCGGCGGCCTCGGCGCGCTTGGCGAGCTCGGGCGCCGCAGGCTCGGCTGCGCCGGACCGCGTCGCGCCGGCGAGGCAGGCGAGGGCGAGCGCGAGCGCGAGCCGCATGGCGTCCGATCCTGGCGACCGCGCGCCAGAGCGCGCAGAATGCCGCCGCCGGCCGCACGGTGCCAAGCGGAGCCAGAGCCGGCGGAGCGGTTTCCGTGGCCAGCCCGATCTACCTCGACCACCACGCGACGACGCCATGCGACGCGGCCGTCGCCGCGGCGATGCAGCCGTACTTCGTGGAGGAGTTCGGCAACGCCGCGAGCCGCACCCACGCCTGGGGCTGGCGCGCAGCCGAGGCGGTCGAGCGCGCGCGGGCGCAGGTGGCGGCGCTGGTGGGCGCGGACCCGCGCGAGGTCGTCTTCACGTCGGGCGCGACGGAGGCGAACAACCTGGCGCTCTTCGGCGGCGCTCGCGCGGCGCGCCGTGCGCGGCCGGGAGTGACTCGCGTCGTCACGTGCGCGACCGAGCACCGCGCCGTGCTCGACCCCGCGGCCGCGCTCGAACGCGAGGGCTTCTCGGTCGTGCGCCTGGGCGTCGACGGCGAGGGCCGGCTCGACCCCGAGCGCCTGCGCGCCGCACTGGCGGAGCCGGCGCTGCTCGTCTCGGTCATGCACGCGAACAACGAGGTCGGCACGATCCAGCCGATCGAGGCGCTGGCGCGCGAGGCCGCCGCCGCGGGCGCGAGCTTCCACAGCGACGCCGCGCAGTCGCCCGCGAGCCTCGCGACGGACCTGACACAGCTCGGTGTCGACTTCCTGTCGCTTTCCGCTCACAAGCTCTATGGGCCGAAGGGCGTGGGCGCACTCGTGGTGCGCCGCGCCGCACAGGCGAAGCTCGAGCCGATCCTCCACGGCGGCGGACACGAGCGCGGCCTGCGCAGCGGCACGCTGCCCGTGGCGCTCTGCGTCGGCTTCGGCGCGGCGGCCGAGCTCGCGCGCGCGCGCCGCGAGGCCGACGCGCGCCGGCTCGCCGCGCTGCGCGATCGGCTGCTGGCGGGGCTGGAGAGCGAGCTGCCCGGGCTCGTCCTGAACGGCTCGCGCGAACACCGGCTCGCGGGCAATCTGAACGTGTCGTTCCTCGGCGCCGAGGGCGAGGCGCTGCTCGCCGCGCTCCCCGAGCTCGGGCTCTCGACCGGCTCGGCGTGCACGTCGGCCAAGCGCGAGCCGTCGCACGTGCTGCGGGCGCTGGGCGCGGGCGAGGCGCGCGCGCTGTCGGCGCTGCGCTTCGGCATCGGGCGCGGCAACACCGAGGCCGAGATCGACCGCGCCGCGGAGCTCGTCGTCGCCGCCGTGCGAAAGCTGCGCGCGCTGTCGCCGGTGTGGGACGAGCTGCAGAGGAGCGCGCGGCGCGCGGCTCGCACTTGAGCGACTGGAGCGACGCCGTGCTCGCGCACTTCCGTGACCCGATCGGCGCGGGGCGCATCGCCGAAGACTCGCCGCGCGTCGCCGCCGGCGAGGCGCGCGACCCCGACGGCGGCCAGCGCGTGCGCCTGCACGTGCGGCTATCGGACGACGACGTGCTCGACCTCGTGCGCTTCCAGGCCTTCGGCTGCCCGGTCACGATCGCCGTCGCCAGCGCCGCGGTGGAGCGCCTCGCCGGCCAGCCGCGCGCGCGCGCGCTCGAGCTCGAGCCCGCCGCGCTCGCGCAAGCGCTCGACCTCGGCCCCGAGCACGCGCGCCTGGCCGAGCTGCCGGTCCGGGCGCTGCGCGCCGCGCTCGCGTATCTTGCCGCGCGCGCGATGTCGTCCGGCGCGATGAAACCGAAGAGCGAGAACCTCACCGCGAGCGAGAGCCGCGTCACGCGCGCCGACCGCGAGAGGCTGCTCCGACACAGTGCGGTGACGCTCTGGTTCACCGGGCTCTCGGGCTCGGGCAAGTCCAGCCTGGCGCGCGCGGTCGAAGAGCGGCTCGTCGACCGGCGCGTGCTCGCCTACGTGCTCGACGGCGACAACGTCCGCCACGGCCTGTGCGCCGACCTGGGCTTCTCGCCCGAGGACCGCGTCGAGAACATCCGGCGCATCGGCGAGGTCGCGAAGCTCATGAACGACTCCGGGGTCATCGTGCTCACGGCCTTCATCTCGCCGTACCGCGCCGACCGCGCGCGCGTGCGCGGGCTGCTCGAGCCCGGCCGCTTCCTCGAGGTGTTCGTCGACGCGCCGCTCGAGGTGTGCGAGCAGCGCGACCCGAAGGGCCTCTACCGGAAGGCCCGGAGCGGCGCGATCGGCGAGTTCACGGGCATCTCGGCGCCCTACGAGGCGCCCACCGAGCCCGAGCTGCGCGTCGACACCGCCCGCCGCTCGCTCGGCGAGTGCGTCGAAGACGTGCTTTCCCTGCTCGAAGCACGCGCGCTGATCCCGCGGCACCGCTAGGCCGATAAGAGCGCGATTGCCCGTGGGTATGGCCACTGCTAGTGTGGCGTCTTCCCGAAGGATTTTCATCATCCGACGACCCAGCCGCTCCGCGCTCGCACTCCTGTTGCCGCTCGCCGCAGTGCTCGGCTGCGCCACGGTGCAGAAGTGGACCGCCCGGGCGCCGGCCGCGGAGGAAGAGAGCGAGGCCGCTCCGCAGTTCGTCTCGCCCCAGGCCGAGGCCGACGCGGCGTTCATGCGCGGCCGCGCGCTCGAGCTCGACCGCCGCTACCTCGAGGCCGCGGAAGCGTACGAGCACACGGCGCGCCTCGACCCGCAGTCGCCCGAGCCGCAGCGCGCGCTGGCGCAGGTGTGGATGGCGGCAGGCGATCCGGCCCGCGCGCTGCAGTACGCCGAGCGCGCGCTCGAGCTCCAGCCCGACGACGAGGAGCTGCGTGTCGGGCTCGCCACCCTGCACGCGCGCATGCGGAACTACGACCGCGCGATCGAGCTGCTCGAGCCGCTGTTCCAGTCGGGCAAGCTGAACGACGAGGGCCTGTTCACGCTGTTCACGCTGTACTTGAACACCGACCGCAACGAGGGCGCGCGCCAGGTCGCGCAGCGCATGATCGACTCGGACCCGAACGACGTGCGCGGCTACCTGGCGCTCGGCGCCACGTACGAGCGCACCAACGACTCCGCGCAGGCCGAGAAGGCCTACCGGCGCGGGCTCAAGGTCGATTCGGAGCAGCCGTCGCTGTACGACGCGCTCGCGCGCCTGCGCCGCGAGAAGAACGACACCAAGGGCGAGCTCGCCGTGCTGCGCGAGAAGCTCGCCATCGCGCCGGGCGATCCCGCGGCGCTGACGCGCATGGCGCAGATCTACGACGAGGCGCACGACCGCAAGAACGCGATCGCCGCGCTCGAGGAGCTGGTGTCGCAGCACCCCGAGCTGGCGGGCGCGCAGTTCCGCCTCGGGCTCTTCTACTACGAGGCGGGCCGCTACGACGACGCGATCGACCGCTTCCAGGCCGTGGCGCGCAGCGACGCGGCCGGCGACGACGCGCGCTACCAGAGCGAGGTGAAGTACTTCGTCGGGCTGGTGCACGAGGAGGCCGGCCGCCACGACGAGGCGCTGGAGCAGCTCGAGCAGGTGCCGCCCGGCTCGCCGCGCTTCGCCGACGCGCGCGGCGTGATCGCGCGCATCTACGAGCACCGCAAGGACTACGACCGCGCCATCACCGAGCTGAAGCGCGGCATCGCCGCGGCGCCCGACAAGACCTCGCTGCAGGTGTACCTGGCCGGGCTGTACCAGCGCTCGGGCGACCTCGCGAGCGGCGTCGCGCTCATGAACGACCTCATCGCGCAGAACCCGAAGGATCCCGACCTGCACTACGACCTCGGCGTCATCTACGGCGAGGCCGACCAGCGCCAGCAGTCGTTCGAAGAGATGAACAAGGTGCTCGAGCTCGACCCGAACCACGCGAGCGCCCTCAACTACCTGGGCTACAGCTGGGCCGAGAAGGGCGAGCGCCTCGACGAGGCCGAGAGCATGATCCGCAAGGCGATCGCGCTGAAGCCCGACGACGGCTACATCACCGACAGCCTGGGCTGGCTGTTCTACCAGCGCGGCCTGCAGCAGCTCGCCGACGGCAAGCGCGACCTCGCGCGCAGCTCGTTCAACGCCGCGCGCTCGCAGCTCGAGCACGCGCTGTCGCTGCTCGAGAAGGCGGACCCGGTCATCACGTGGCACCTGGGCGACGCGTACCGCTCGCTCGCGCGCTACGACGACGCGCTCGCGACGTACCAGCGCGCGCTCAGCTTGTCGCCCGAGGACGACGACGCCGTGAAGATCCGCGCCGAGATCGAGTCGCTCGAGAAGCAGCTCGGCCACGGCGCGCGCAAGGCCGCGCATTGAGAAACGCCCTGCGCGCCGCGTGCGCGCTGGCCTGGCTCGGTCTCGCGGCCTGCGCCACGCAGGGGCCGCCGCCGTTCCAGCCGATCTCGGGGCCCGACGACGCGCTGCGCCAGCGCTTCGCGGCGCTCGTGGAGCAGGCTGCCGCGCGCAAGACCCTGCGCGCCGTCGGCAAGCTGCGGCTCGCCTCGCCCGACGGCTCGACCTCGGTGCAGGAGGTCGTGCTCGCGGAGCGGCCCGCACGGCTGCGGCTCGAGAGCCTGAACATGCTGGGCCAGGCGGCGACGCTGCTCGTCACCGACGGCGAGCGCTTCTCCTTCTTCGACGGGAAGCAGCTCGAGAACGGCGCCGCGGACTCGAGGCTCCTGCACCAGCGGCTCGGGCTGGCGCTCGCACCGGGCGAGGCGGTGCGCGCGCTGCTCGCGGCGCCGCTCGCCGAGGAGTGGCGCCCGACCGAGATCCTGGCGCGCGGCGACGAGCGGCTGGTGCGGCTGCCCTCGGAGAGCCTGCGCTTCACGGCGAGCGGCGAGCTCGCGGCGATCGCCGGGCTCGACGGGAACGGCGGCGTGCGCTGGCTCGCCGAGTACGCCGAGTGGCGCGACGTTCCCGGCGGGCGCTACCCGTTCGACCTGGTGCTGTCGTTCCCCGAGACGCGCCTGCGCGCGGAGCTCTCGCTGTCGGAGGTCGAGCTGAACCCGGCGCTCGACCCGTCACTCTTCCGTGTCAGTCGCGGAGGTGCGGCGCCTTGAGCGAAGCCGTGCTCGCCGTGCGCGACCTCTGCACCAGCTTCGCCACGCCGCGGGGGCGGCTGCGCGCCGTCGACGGCGTGGACCTCGAGCTGCGCAAGGGCGAGACGCTGTGCCTGGTGGGCGAGTCGGGCTGCGGCAAGTCCGTCACCGCGCTCTCGATCCTGCGCCTGCTGCCCGAGCCGCCGGCCGCGATCGAGCGCGGCGAGGTGCTGTTCGAGGGGCGCGACCTGCGCAAGATGGGCGCGGAGGAGCTGCGCCAGCTGCGCGGCAACCGCATCGCGATGATCTTCCAGGAGCCGATGACGTCGCTGAACCCGGTGTTCCGCATCGGCGCGCAGATCGAGGAGGCGCTGCTCGTGCACCGCGATCTCCCGCGCGCCGAGCGCCAGAAGCGCGTGCTCGAGCTGCTCGAGCTGGTCGGCATTCCCGACGCCCCCGCGCGCATGCGCGACTACCCGCACCAGCTCTCGGGCGGCATGCGCCAGCGCGTCATGATCGCCATGGCGCTCGCGAACGATCCCGCCGTGCTGATCGCGGACGAGCCGACCACGGCGCTCGATGTCACGATCCAGGCGCAGATCCTCGAGCTGATCGAGGCCCTGAAGAAGCGCTTCGACATGGCGGTCATGCTGATCACGCACGACCTGGGCGTCGTGGCCGAGACCGCGCAGCGCGTCGCCGTGCTCTACGCGGCGCGCGTGGTCGAGACCGGTGCCGTCGCCGAGCTCTTCCGCGCGCCGCAGCACCCGTACACGCGCGGGCTGCTCGACGCGCTGCCGTCGGCGCGCACGCGGCCCGGCGAGCCGCTCCACGTGATCGCGGGGCGCGTGCCCGACCTGGTCGACCGCCCGAAGGGCTGCAGCTTCCGCGAGCGCTGCTCGCGCGCGAAGGCGATCTGCGCCGACGTCGATCCCCGGCTCCTTGCCGGGCGGGGCGGGGCGCTCGTGGCGTGTCACAACCCGGTGCCCGCGCCGTGACGGAGGCGCTGCTCGACCTGCGCGGTCTCCGCAAGAGCTTCGCGGTGCGTGCGGGCGGCTTCGGCCGGCCGCTGCGGCTCGTGGCCGTCGACGGCGTCGATCTCGACGTCACGCCCGGCGAGACGGTCGGCCTGGTCGGCGAGTCGGGCTGCGGCAAGTCGACGCTCGCGCGGCTCGCGCTGCGGCTCATCGAGCCCGACGAGGGTGCGATCCAGTTCGAGGGCCGCGACGTGCGCGCTCTCTCGCGCGGCGAGCTGCGCGCGCTGCGGCGCCGCATGCAGATCGTCTTCCAGGACCCATACGCGTCGCTGAACCCGCGCATGACGGTCGGCGAGACCGTCGGCGAGGGGCTGCGCGTGCACAAGCTCGCGCGCGGCGCCGAGCTCGAGCGGCGCGTCGCGGAGCTCCTCGACACCGTCGGGCTCACGCGCGAGCAGGCGTCGCGCTATCCGCACGAGTTCAGCGGCGGCCAGCGCCAGCGCGTGGGCATCGCGCGCGCGCTCGCGCTCGAGCCGAAGCTCATCGTCGCCGACGAGCCCGTTTCGTCGCTCGACGTGTCGATCCAGGCGCAGATCCTGAACCTGTTGCTCGAGCTGCAGCAGCGCTTCGGGCTCGCGTACCTGTTCATCTCGCACGACCTGCGCGTCGTGCGGCACCTGTCGCGGCGCGTGGCCGTGATGTACCTCGGGCGCGTGGTCGAGCGCGCCGCTGCCGACGCGCTCTTCGCGGCGCCGCAGCACCCGTACACGCAGGCGCTGCTCTCCGCCGTGCCCGTGCCCGAGCCGGGGGCGGGGCGACGCCGCCAGGTGCTGACCGGAGACGTGCCCAGCCCGATCGCTCCGCCGTCCGGCTGTCCGTTCCACCCGCGCTGTCCGAAGGCGATCGAGCGCTGCTCGCACGAGGTGCCCGCCCTGCGCGAGGTGCGGCCCAGTCACTTCTCCGCTTGCCACCTCGCACCGTTTTAGAAAATGCTCGCGTCACCCGAAGGAGCCTGAGGAAAAAATGCGCGTCGAATACACGTTCTCGCTGGACCAGGTCGACATCCCGTACTTCTCCGTCGAGAGCATGGAGGGGCCGGAGAAGCTGTTCCGTCTGGTGACCCTGGTGATGAACGTGCTCTACATGCGGCCGCGGGTCGACGTGATCTTCCACAGCCCGAATCGCGACGACTTGCCGAAGAAGATCTCCTCGTTCGAGGCCATCGTGAAGAGCGCGCCCGCCGCGCCGCAGCTCGAGTTCCGCGCCGGCAACAGCGGCTCGCTCGGCAGCTCGTACTACTGCTGGGTCAGCATCCACTCCAACGGTGGGCGCGCCGGAGGCTCTCGCTGATCACGTCGCGGCGCAGCGCGGCAGCCTCGTCGCCGCGCTCGCTCTCGGCGAGATAGGTCGCGAGCGCGGCTTCGCGCAGCTCGCCCGGCACGGCGTCGGGCAGCGCGGCGTTCAGCTGCGCCAGGTTCTTCACGCGCCGCCGCCGCGACACGCGCGAGCCGAACCGCACGCTCCCGTAGTCGAGCAGCCGCGGCGTCTGGCCGGGTCGCCACACCACGTTGTTCGCCTTCAGATCGGCGTGGTAGACGCCGCGCGCGTGCAGCCGCGCGAGCAGCGTGCCGAGCGCGTGCGCCATTTCGCGGCGCGCGGCGTCGGTGGCGTTCGCGAAGTCGGCGTCGACCCAGTCCGAGAGCGTCGGCCCGCCGTCCTCCATCACGAGCCAGCGGCCGGCCCACGCGACGGGCCGGCACGCGCCGATGCCGCGCGCGAGGAGCCCGTTGCCGCCGACCCACGTGCGCTTGGCGTCGGCGGCGCTCGGGAACTCCTTCACGATCCACGGCGGGCGGCGGAACAAGCGCCCGTTCGGGCCGGTCTTCAGCGGAGTGACTTGCTCGAGACCCGAGAGACTCGCGCCGAGATCGCCGGGGTCGACGTCGCGCGCGCGGAAGCCGCGCTCGCGCGCGTGCTCGAACGCCGTGAAGGCGCCCGTCTCGGCCAGGCAGCGATCCGTGCGGCTGCGCCAGCGCCGCTGCGCGCGGCGGTTCCGCCAGAAGCGCACCCGCTCGAGCTCGGGCGGCAGCGGGTCGAGGAGCGAATACGCGAAGAAGCCGAGCTCGCGGCGGCGCAGCCAGTGCGGCAGCCACGGCAGGAAGCGCGCGCGCTGCAGGTCGAGGAAGACCACGCGGTCGCCGGACACGAGCAGGTTCCCGAGGTGGAGGTCGCCGTGCAGCATGCCGCGGCGGTGGGCGTCGTCGATGGCGCGCAGCAGGAGCGGCAGATCGGCGCGCGCCGCGGGGCGCGCGCCCGCTTGCCAGCGGGTGGCGGTCCAGCCGTCGTCTGCCTCGAGGAGCTCCGGCACCGGGATGCCGCGCGCCCCTGCCTCTACCAGCGCCGCCGCCTCGCGTCCCGACGTACCTGGCTTCGCCAGATAGACCTTCAGCAAGACGTCCCCGGCGCGCGCGATCGCGCGGGCGCGGTTCCGCTTGAGCAGCTCGACACCGTTGGGTGTCGCTCCCGAGGCCAGCTCCGCGGCGAGCTCCGCGAAGGCTCGTCCGCTCAACGCGCGAGCCGTCCCCAGAGCTCGAGCACGGCGTCGGCGTGCGCGCTCCACGTGAAGCGCTCGGCCGTGCGCCGCGCGGCGGCGCCCAGCGCGCGCAGGCGCGCCGGGTCCTCGAGCGCGCGCAGCGCCGGCGAGAAGTCGTCGGCGCAGTGGAAGCCGTTCGCGCCGGGCTCCACGAGCTCGGCGGCGCCGTTGTCGAGCGTCGTCGCGACGGGCGTGCCCGACGCGAGCGCCTCCAGACACGCATTCGAGAACGGGTCGTAGCGCGTGGGCAGCACGAACAGGTCGGCCGCCGCGCACAGGTCGGGCACGTCGGCGCGCAGGCCGAGGAAGTGCACGCGCCCGGACACGCCGAGTGACTCGGCCTGCGCGCGGAACGGCCCGGCGGAGCCGGCGCCCGCGACGAGCAGGTCCGCCTTCACGCCGGCATGCGCGAGCCCCGCGATCGCGCGGTCCAGGCCCTTGCGCGCGAAGCCGCTGCCTGCGAACAGCGCGAACGGGCCCTCGAGCCCCAGCTCGGCGCCAAGGCGCGCGCGCGCGGCGCCGCGCCGGCCCGGGTGGAAGCGCTCCAGGTCGACGCCGTTGTACGCCACGTGCAGCCGCGCGGCGGGCACGCCGTGGCGGCGCGCGATCTCCTCGGCGGCGAAGCGCGAGTTGCAGAGGATCTGCTGCGCCGGGTCCGCGAACGCCGCGCCTTCGAGGGCCAGCAGCACGGCGTGGCGCGGCGACAGGCGCGCGAGCCGTGGCCGTGTGTACATGCGCTCCAGGTAGGCCGCGTGACTCCCGCCGCCCGCGCGGTAGACGTGCTGGTGGCGCGTGCGCGAGAAGCCCTGCACCACGTCGAAGCCGCCGGCGCGGGCGGCGCGCGCGCTGCGGCGCGAGAACTCGAGCACGCGCAGCGGCTGCCAGAACGTCGGCCCGCCGAGCGCCTGCACGCGCACGCCCGCCAGCGGCTCGGGCCACGCCTCGCGACACAGAACGGTGAGATCGACGCTGCGCCGCGCGAGCTCGCGCGCGAGCTCGAAGGCCGCGGCCTCCACGCCTCCCGGCCCGGGCCGGAAGCTCTCGATCGTGATGGCGGCACGCATCGCGCGGGAGATTAGCCTGGCGCGCGCGCGCAATCCCCACTAACTGATCCGCGGCGATGGCGATGCGCAGGAGAGGGCGACCGGTGCGGGGCCTCGCGCTCGCGGCGCTCTTCGCGGTCGCGTGCTCGCGCGGAGCGTCTCGCGCGCCCGCTCGCCAGCTGCGGATCAACCTGGAGACCGAGCCGCCGACGCTCGACTGGAACCTGGCCACCGACGGCGTGTCGATCGTCGCGATCGAGCAGCTCATGCGCGGGCTGACGCGGCTGGGCCCGGACCTCGCGCCCGAGCCGGATCTCGCGGAACACTGGGACGTGTCGCCCGACGGCCGCACCTACACCTTCCACCTGCGGCAGGGCGTGAATTGGAGCGACGGCGTGCCGCTCGTGGCGCAGCACTTCGTCGACTCCTGGCAGCGGCTCCTCGCGCCGGCCACGGCGGCCGAGTACGCGTACTTCCTGTTCGGCGTGCGCGGCGCGCGCGCGTACAACGCCGGCAAGCTCGGCGACTTCGGCGCAGTGGGCGTGCATGCGCCCGACGACCGCACGCTCGTGGTCGAGCTCGACGCGCCGCTCGTCTACTTCCCCGCGCTCGTGAACTTCATGGTGACGTTCCCCTTGCGCCGCGACCTGGTCGAGCGCTTCGGCGACCGCTGGACCGAGCCCGGAAACCTGGTGACGCTCGGGCCGTTCGTGCTCGCGGAGTGGCGGCACGAGTACCGCCTGGTGCTCACCGCGAACGAGCACTACTGGGCCGGCCGGCCGCCGCTCGACCGCATCACTGCGTACATGGTGCAGGAGGGCAGCACGGCGCTCGTGCTCTTCGAGCAGGGCCTGCTCGACCTCGTGCGCATCCCGCCGCTCGAGATCCGCCGCTACGCAGAGCGGCCGGAGTATCTGCGCCGGCCCCTCCTGCGCGGCTACTACTACGGCTTCAACGTGAGAAAGCCGCCGTTCGACGACGTGCGCGTGCGCCGCGCCTTCGCGCTCGCGATCGACCGCGCGCAGTTCCCGGGGCTCCTTCGCGGCGGCGAGGTGCCGGCGGCGTCGTGGATCCCCGCCGGCATGCCGTTCGCGAACGCGGAGCTCGGGCTGCCGTTCGACCCCGAGAGAGCGCGCGCGCTGCTGCGCGAGGCCGGCGTCGACCCGGCGCAGCTCGCGCCGGTGAAGATCGTCTACAACAGCGACCAGACGAACAAGCTCGTGGCGGAGAAGGTGCAGGCCTTCTGGCGCGACGGGCTCGGCGTGCGCGTCGAGGTCGAGAACCGCGAGTGGAAGGTCTACCTGCGCGAGCTCTCCACGGACCCGCCGGCCGTGTTCCGGCTGGGCTGGGGCGCCGATTTCCCCGATCCCGACAACTTTCTGAACCTCTTCACGTCCTACAGCGAGAACAACCACACGGGCTGGGCGAACCCCGACTACGACGCGCTGGTCGAGCGCGCCGCGCGCGAGCCGGACACCGCCGAGCGCCAGCGCCTGTACGACCGCGCGCAGCGGATCCTGTGCGAAGAGGACGTCCCGATGGTGCCGCTGTTCGACACCTCCGCGAACTTCGCCGTGTCCCCGCGCGTGCACGGCTTCGTGCCGAGCGCCATGGACCTCTTCTTCTTCGAGAAGGTGAGCGCCGAGTGACTCGCTATGCGCTGGGTCGGATCCTCGCCGGCATTCCCGTGCTGTGGCTCGTGGCGACCGTGACGTTCCTTCTGCTGCGCTTCCTGCCCGGCGGCCCGTTCGACAAGGAGCGCGTGCTGCCGCCGGAGATCATGCGGAACCTGGCGCACCGCTACCGGCTCGAGGGCACGCTCGGCGAGCAGTACGTCGACTACCTCGAGCGGCTCGCGCGCGGCGACCTGGGCCCGTCGTACAAGTACGTGGGGCGCGACGTCGCGGACATCCTGCGCGACAGCGTGCCGGTGTCGCTCGAGCTCGGCGCTCCCGCGTTCGCCCTCACCGTCGTGGGCGGCATCGGGCTCGGCCTGGCGGCGGGCGCGCGGCGCGACAGCAGAGTGGATCGCGCGATCTCGCTCGGCTCGCTCGTCGGCGTGTCGGCGCCGAGCTTCGTGGTGGGCGCCGGCGGCATCCTCCTGTTCGGGCTCGCGCTGCGCTGGCTGCCCGCCGGCCTGTGGGAGGGCCCGCTCTACGCCGTGCTGCCCGCGTGCACGCTCGCGGCGCTGCCGACCGCGTACGCGACGCAGCTGACGCGCGCGCAGGTCGCCGCCGTGATGGACCAGGACTACGTGCGCACGGCGCGCGCGCTCGGCGTGCGCGAGTCGCGCGTGCGCCGCCGCCACGTGCTGCGCAACGCGCTGCTCGCGGTCATGACGTACTTCGGCCCGCTGCTGGCGATCCTGCTCACGGGCTCGTTCGTCGTCGAACGCATCTTCGCGGTGCCCGGCATGGGCCGCTTCTTCGTCACCGCGGTCACGAACCGCGACTACCCGCTGGTGCTCGGCGTGACGCTCGTGTACGCGGCGCTCGTCGTGGTCGCGAACCTGGCGGTCGACCTGCTGTATGCGTGGCTCGACCCGCGCATCCGCGTGGGACGCGGCGAGCCGTGAGCGCGCGCGGCTGGGTCGGCGCGGCGGTCGTGACGGCGCTCGTCGCGCTCGCGCTCGCGGGCGACCGCGCGGCCGGCTACCGCTTCGACGCGCAGGACACCGCGCACGCGCTCGAGGCGCCGTCGCGCGCGCACTGGCTCGGCTGCGACGCGCTCGGGCGCGACCTGCTCGCGCGGCTGTGCGAGGGCGGGCGCGTCTCGCTCGTGGTCGCGGTGGGCGCGACGGGGCTCGCGCTTCTGCTCGGCCTCTCGTACGGCGCGCTGTCGGGCTGGGTCGGCGGCAGGCTCGACGCGGTGCTCATGCGCGGCGTCGACGTGGTCTACGCGCTGCCCGACGTGCTCGTCACGGTGCTGTTGATCGAGATCCTGTCGGCGGCGCTCTCGGGCCTGCCCGATCTGTGGCGGCGGCTCGCCGCGCTGGCGCTCGCGCTCGGCTTCTCGGGCTTCGTGGGCGTGGCGCGGCTCGTGCGCGCGCTCGTGTTGCAGGCCCGCGAAGAGGTGTGGGTCGAGGCCGCGCGCGCGACGGGCGCGCCCGCCGCGCGCATCCTCGTGCGCCAGGTGCTGCCGAACGTCGCGGCGCCGCTCTTCGTCAGCGCGGCCTTCCGCATCCCCGCGGCGATCCTGTCGGAGTCCACGCTCTCGTTCATCGGGCTGGGCATCCAGCCGCCCTTCTCCAGCTGGGGGACCCTGGCGAACGACGGCTTCGAAGCAATGCGTTCCTTCCCCCATCTGATCATTTTTCCCTGTGTCGCAATCCTGTGTGCACTGCTCGGCTTCCACCTGCTCGGCGAGGGGCTGCGCGAACGCCTCGAGGCGCGTCCGAGCCGCTGAAATTCTCTTGCCGCGCTCATCGACCGAGTTAGACTCCCGCCCGCCTTCCGCTCCGGCTCGAGGAGTGCCTGCGTGATCAAGGCTCAAGGTCTGACGAAGCGCTACGGCGGACTGACTGCGATCCAGGACGTCTCGTTCGAGATCGCGAAGGGCGAGGTGGTCGGCTTCCTCGGCCCCAACGGCGCGGGCAAGACCACCACGATGAGAATTCTCACCGGCTACCTGCCGCAGACGTCGGGCAGCGCGGCAGTGGGTGGCTTCGACATGGCGACGAACGCGCGCGCCGCGAAGCGCGTGACCGGTTACCTGCCCGAGTCGCCGCCGCTCTACCCCGAGATGCTGGTGCACGAGTACCTCTCGTACGTGGCCGCGCTGCACGACGTGCCGCGCAAGGAACGCCGCGACAAGGTCGCCCGCGCGCTCACGGCCTGCGGGCTCGAGAAGGTCGAGGGCCGCGTGGTGCGCACCCTGTCGAAGGGCTTCCGCCAGCGCGTCGGGCTCGCGCAGGCGATCGTGCACGAGCCTGCAGTGCTCGTGCTCGACGAGCCCACCGCCGGGCTCGACCCGCTGCAGATCTCGGAGATCCGCGAGCTGATCCGCCGGCTCGCCGCCGAAGAGGGGCGCACCGTCATCCTGTCGACGCACATCCTGGCCGAGGTCGACGCGATCTGTCAGCGCGTGCTGCTCATCGCGTACGGACGGCTGCGGCTCGACGCGCGGCTCGAGGCGCTGCGCGCGCAGGGCTCGCTCGAACAGGTGTTCCTGCGGGAGGTCGAGGCCGCAGCCGGGCCGCAGGCAAAGGCCGCCGGGCTGGTCGAGGCCGAGCTGTGAACCGGCTGCTGGCCATCGCGGGGCGCGAGCTGCGCTCGATGTTCGTGACGCCCGACGCCTACGTGCTGATCGGCGTCTACATGCTCTTCGCGGGCTTCATCTTCTTCGCGAGCCTCGGGCTCTTCATCGTGCAGCTGCAGCAGATCCAGGCGCTCGGCATGATGCAGCTGCTCGACCAATGGAACCTGCAGGACATCGTGGTCGCGCAGTCGTTCTCCACCTTCGCGCTGTTCCTGTGCTTCCTGGTGCCGCTGCTCTCCATGCGGGGCTTCGCGGCCGAGCGCGCGAACGGGTCGATCGAGCTGCTGCTCACGAGCCCCGCGTCGAGCGGCGAGATCGTGATGGGGAAGTTCCTCGCGATCGCGGCGCTGCTGGCGGTGGTCGGCGTGCTGACGGGTGCGTTCGTGCTGCTGCTCTTCGTGTACGGCAACCCCGAAGTCGCGCAGACGCTCGCGGGGCTGCAGACGTTGTTCCTGTACTCGCTCGCGCTGGCAGCGCTGTGCTGCTTCATCTCGGCGCTCACGCGGAGCCAGATCGTGGCGGGCTTCGTGGGAATCACGGTCGCGCTGCTGCTGCTCATCTTGCCGGTCGCCGCGGACAGCTCGCAGAGTGACTCCTTGAAGGAGGTGCTGCGCTGGCTCGGCACCAGCACGCACTTCGATCCTGGCCTGAAGGGCGACATCCGCTCGGAGGACCTCGCGTACTTCGGCATCGTCATCGCCGTCTGCCTGTCGCTCGCGCGCGCCGCGGTCGACTCGCTGCGCTGGAGGTAGCGGGTGGAGACGTTGCTCGGCGTCGTCGGCGCGGTGGTGCTCGGCTTCGGGCTGCTCGGCGTCTTCGCGGCCGCGTCGAACGGCGTGATCGCCGTGCACGTGCTGCTCGGCGGCGCGCTCCTCGCGTGGGCGGCGCTGCGCGGGCTGCGCCGGTTCACCGAAGTGGTGGGCTCGTCGAGCGCGCGCGGCGGCGCCAACTCGCTCGTGCAGGCGCTCGCCGTCGTCGCGATCGGCGGGCTGCTCGGCTTCCTGTCGATGCGCCATCCGGTGCACTGGGACTGGACGGAAGCGAAGGAGCACACGCTCGCGCAGGGAACGCTCGACACGCTGGCGGCGATCCCGAAGGACCGGATCGTCGAGATGTACGCGTTCTTCTCGCGCGGCGGCCAGGCGCAGGCGAAGGAGGAGCTCGACCGCTACGCATACGCCAGTCCGCGCATCCACGTGCGCTACCTGGACCCGAACGAGAACCCCGGGCTGGCGCAGCGCTTCCAGATCTCGAGCAAGGAAGGCGTGGTGGTCGTGTGCGACGGCCCGTGCGACACCGCGAAGGGCACCACGAAGTCGGTCGATCTCACCGAGCAGTCACTGACTCGCGCCGTGCGCCAGGCGATCTCCTCGAAGAAGAAGATCTATTTCCTGACGGGCCACGGCGAAGCGGACCCCGACGACAAGAAGGGCCCGGGGGCGTCGGCGGTGAAGGGCGGCCTCGAGGACGAGAACGCGACGGTGGCGTCGCTCCTGCTCGCGAACGCGAAGGAGGTGCCGGCCGACGCGGACGCCATCGTCGTCGCCGGTCCCGACCACGCGATCTCCGACGCCGAGCTCGCGCTGCTGGACGGCTACCTGAAGAAGGGCGGCGGCCTCCTCGTCGAGATCGACCCCGCGGTCGAGACGAACCTGGAGGGCCAGCTGAAGTCGTGGGGCATCGACGCCGGTCCCGAGGTCATCGTGGAGCAGCAGCTGCAGCTGTTCTCGGGCCCGTCGATCGGCGTGCAGCCCGTCGTGACGAAGTACGGCCCGCATCCGATCACCGAGAAGCTCGCCGGCCAGCCGACCGTATTCCGCCTGGCGCGGCCGGTGCGGCGCGTGGAGGGCAGCGACGCGAACGTGACCGAGCTCGCGCTGACGAGCCCGGAAAGCTGGGCCGAGAGCGACGTGAAGGACCTGCTCGCCTCGAAGCCCGTCTCGCTGGACCCCGCGAAGGACCGCGCGGGGCCGCTCGCGATCGCGGTCGCGCGCGAGTTCTCGCCCGAGGCCGGCGCGAAGCGCGGCGGACGGCTCGTCGTCGTCGGCGACTCCGACTTCATGCGCAACCGCTACGTCACGCAGTACTACAACGGCGACCTGTTCCTGAACATGACGGGCTGGCTCACGGGCACGGAAGAGTTCGCGACGATCGACCGCAAGCAGCCGCGCGCGCGCACGATCAACCTGACGCTCGAGCAGTTCGCGAACTTCCGCTTCCTGTCGCTCTTCGCGCTGCCCGAGGCGATCCTGCTGCTCGGCATCGTGAACTGGTGGCGCCGGAGGGTCTGACGTGAACGTGCGCTGGACCGCCGCGCTGGTGGTCGGGGCCGCAGCGCTCGGCGCGTGGGTCTGGTTCGGCGAGCTCGGCGGCGAGTCGCGCAAGAAGGCCGCCGAAGCCGAAGCCCAGCGCGTCTTCGGCGAAGACCCGAATGGCGTGACGAAGCTCGAGGTATCGCTCGCCGACGGGACGCTCGCGCGGCTGGTGCGCGCGGGTACGAGCTGGCAGCTCGAGCTGCCGGTCGTGTATCCCGCGGACCCGGAGTCCGTCGAGCGCCTGTTGCACTCGCTGCAGAAGGTGCAGGCCACGGCCACCATCTCGCCCGCGCCGGCCGAGCTGGCGCAGTTCGGGCTCGGGGAATCGCGCCGCACGGTGCGGCTGTTCGCGGGCGATGCGCCGCCGAAGGAGGTCTTCCTGGGCGGGCCTACACCGATCGGTGGCGGGCGCTACCTGGCGCTGCCGACCGACCCGAACAAGCTCTACGTCGTCGATTCGGCCGAGGTGTCGGGCGCGCTGCCGACGCTCGTCGACCTGCGCGACAAGCGGCTGTTGCGCCTGCCCACCGACGCCGCCGACGAGCTCACGGTTCGCGCCGACGGCGCGCTCGTCGCGCACGCCAAGAAGACCGAGGCAGGCTGGCAGCTCGTCGAGCCCGAGGCGGCGCCGGCCGACGCGGAGAAGCTCCGCCGGGTGCTCGAGGACGTCGGCTTCGCGCGCGCAACGGGCTTCGCGGACACCGAGACCGAGGCGCAGAAGGCGTCGTTCCAGAAGCCCGAGCTCCAGCTCGACGTGCACTCGCCCGCGGGCGAGGAGCGCGTCGCTTTCGCGAAGGCAGACGGCAAGACTTGGCTGTCGCGCGCGGGCGACGCCGTGCTCCTCGAGGTGAACCCCGCGGTGTCGACCGGCGTTCCCACGAAGACGTTCGACTACCGGCAGAAGCGCGTGCTCACGCTCGCGAGCGACCAGGTGCACGCGCTCGAGCTCTCGTTCCCGCGCACGGGCGAGACGCATCGCTTCGAGCTGGACGCGTCGGGGTCGGAGTGGAAGTCGACGGAGGCGGGCGTCGAGCTGAAGCCGCTGAAGGTCGAGGACCTCGTGCTCGCGGTCGCGTCGCTCGACGCGACCGGGCTCGAGCCCGCGGGCGCCGACCGCAAGAAGCTCGGCCTGGATCCGCCGATGGCGACCGTGCGCGCGCTCGACGCGAAAGGCGCCGAGCTCGGCGTGCTGTCGCTCGGCGATGCATCGCCGAGAGAAGGCCTGCCCGCGCTCTCCTCGCAGAACAGCGAGGTGTGGCGGGTCTCGAACGACCTGGGCGGGCAGGTGCCGCTCTCGCCCGAGGCGTACCGGAACCTGTTCGTGAAGTCGGCCGCGCCGGCGCCCGCGCCGCCCCCGAAGCCCTAGCGGCCCAACACCTCGAGCAGCTCCGCGTGGATGCGCCCGTTCGTGGCGGCGATGCGCTCGCCCGACGCGGGCGGCGCGCCGCCGTCGAAGTCGCTCGTGCGGCCGCCCGCTTCGTCGACGAGCAGGAGACCCGCGGCGACGTCCCACGGGGCCAGGTGCAGCTCCCAGTAGCCGTCGAAGCGCCCGCAGGCGACGTACGCGAAGTCGAGTGCCGCCGAGCCGGCGCGGCGGATCGCCTGCGCGCAGCCGATGAAGCGCTCGAAGAAGACCAGGTTCGGCGTGCGGCGCGAGTGCACGTCGTACGCGAAGCCGGTCGCCAGCAGCGCGCGGCGCAGCTCTGCGATCTCCGACACACGAATCGCCTTGCCGTTCAGCCGCGCGCCGCCGCCGCGCTCGGCCTCGAACAGCTCGTCGCGCATGGGGTCGTACACGACGCCCGCCTCGCGGCGGCCGTCGCGCTCGACGCCGATCGAGATCGCGAAGTGGGGGAACGCGTGCGCGTAGTTCGTCGTGCCGTCGAGCGGATCGACGACCCAGCGCACGCCGCTCGAGCCCGCGGTCTCGGCGCCCTCCTCGGTGAGCAGCGCGTCGGCGGGACGCGCGGCCCGGATGCGCTCCCGGATCAGCCGGTCGAGCGCGTGGTCGACATCGGTCACCAGGTCGATCTCGCTCGTCTTCGTGCGGATCGTGCGCGGCTCGTGGAAGCGCTCGCGCGCGACGGCCCCCGCCTCGCGCGCGATGGCGCGCGCCAGGTCGAGCAGCTCGCTCAACGCGCCGCCTCGAGTCGGAAGCGCGCGCGCGCCCGCGCGTCGGTGCGCTCGGCGATCTCCTCCGCGCTGCGCCCGTGCACCTCGGCGAGACACTCCGCCACGCGCGCGACCCACGCGGGCTCGTTGCGCTTGCCGCGGTGCGGGATCGGCGCCAGGAGCGGCGTGTCGGTCTCGATCATCAAGCGGTCGAGCGGCAGCGCGCGCGCCACGTCGCGCAGCTCGCCCGCGTTCTTGAAGGTCAGGATGCCCGAGAAGCTGACGTCGAAGTCGCGCTCGAGGCAGGCGTGCGCGAGCGCGAGATCGCCGGTGAAGCAGTGGATGACGCCGCCGGCCCGCTCCGCGCCCTCGGCGTCGAAGATGCGCACGAGGTCCTCGTACGCGTCGCGCGAGCCGCGGCTCGCGCGGACGTGGATGACGAGCGGCCGCGCCGCCGCGCGCGCGAGCCGGATCTGCGCCGCGAGCGCCTCGCGCTGCGCGTCGCGAGGCGAGTGCTCGTAGAAGTAGTCGAGTCCGCACTCGCCGACGGCGACGACGCGCACGGCAGCGAGCCAGCCGTCGAGCGCAGTCTCGGCGAGCGGGCTCCATTCCGACGCATCGTGCGGGTGCACGCCGACCGCCGCCCACACGCCCGGGTGTTCCTGCGCAAGCATGACCGCGCCCGCGTTCGCGCCCACGCCGTAGCCCGCGCCGATCGCGAGCATGCCGGCGACGCCGGCCTCCTTCGCTCGCGCGATGAGCGCCGGCGCTTCGGCGAGCAGATCGGGTGCGCCGACGTGCGCGTGGCTGTCGAAGAGCTTCACTTCGGCTCGATGCGCGGGAACAGCACTTCGCCCTTCGCCACCTTCGCGCCGGCCGCGAGCTGGCCCCAGGCGAGCGCGCGCTCGCGGGGCGCCGTGGGCGCGGTGCAGCCGATCTGCGCCAGGATCTTCGCGCTCGACTCGGGCAGGAATGGCCCGAGCAGCGCGGCGATCACTCGCAGCGACTCGAGCGTGCCGTACAGCACCGACGCGAGCCGGCCGCGCTGCGCAGGGTCCTTCGCGAGCTGCCACGGCGCCTCGCTGTCGATGTGCTTGTTGCCCGCCGAGACGAGCTCCCAAAGCGACGCGAGCGCGCGCGAGGTCTGGAAGTCGCGCACGCTCCTGTCGATCTCGGGCGCGACGCGCGCGGCGACGTCGGCGAGCGGCGAGCGCGACTCGGCCTCCGGCACCACGCCGTCGAAGTAGCGCCCCACCATGGAGACCGAGCGCGACAGCAGGTTGCCGAGGTCGTTGGCGAGATCGGCGTTCACCCGGCGCACCAGCGCTTCCTCCGAGAAGTCGCTGTCGACCCCGAAGCTCATCTCGCGCAGCAGGAAGTAGCGGAACGCCTCGAAGCCGTACTTCTCGCGCATGACGAGCGGGTCGACCATGTTGCCGAGGCTCTTCGAGATCTTCGTGCGGTCCATGGTCCAGTAGCCGTGCACGCGCAGCTCCTGGTACAGCGGCAGGCCGGCCGCGCGCAGCATCGTGGGCCAGAAGATCGCGTGTGGCTTCAGGATGTCCTTGCCGATCGCGTGGTGGACGCCGGCCCAGCGCTCGCGCCACGCCGGATCGTCGGGGTAGCCGCAGCCGGACAGGTAACACACGAGTGCGTCGGCCCAGACGTAGATCACGAAGCGGTCGTCCCAAGGCACGGGGATTCCCCACGACAGCCGCTCGCGCGGCCGCGTGATGCACAAGTCCTCGAGCGCGCCGCTGCGCAACACCGACAGCACCTCGTTGCGGTAGCGGTCGGGCTTGATGAGCTCGGGGCGCGCCTCCAGCTCGGCGAGCAGCCACGGAAAGTGCGCCGACATCTTGAAGAAGTAGTTCGACTCGGTGCGCGGCTCGGGCACGGTCAGGTGCTGCAGGCACCGGCCGTTCTCGTCGAGCTCGCGCTGCGTCAGGTAGCGCTCGCAGCCGATGCAGTAGAGGCCCGCGTAGTCGCGGAACTCGATCTGTCCCGCGTCGTAGACGGACTGCCAGAACTGCGCGACCGCGCGCTTGTGCGCCGCGTCGGTGGTGCGGACGAAGTGGTCGATCTGGATGCCGAGCGTCGCCCACGTGCCGCGGAAGCGCTGCGACATGCGGTCGACGAACGCCTGCGGAGCGATGCCTTCGTTCTCGGCCGTGTCGGCGATCTTCTCGCCGTGCTCGTCGGTGCCCGTGACGAGATACGCCGCTTCGCCCGACGCGCGGTGCCAGCGTGCGAGCGTGTCGCACAGCACGGTCGTGTAGGTGCTCCCGATGTGCGGCGCCGCGTTCGGGTAGTAGATCGGCGTCGTCACGTAGAACGTCTTCATCGCGCGGCGAATCTAGCCGCGGGCGCGGCCGCGTCTAGCCGTGCCCCGACAGCTCGAAGAGCAGCGATTCGACGACGAGCTGCGGGTTCGTGTTGTGGCGTGCGAGCTCGACGCGCGCGCGCGCGGTCGACTCGAACGCGCGGAGCCAGCGCTCCAGCTCGCGCCGGTCGCCGCGCCGGGCGGCCGCGTCGGCCCGCTCGCGCGCGAACGCGGAC
This sequence comes from Myxococcota bacterium, assembly GCA_035499075.1. Lineage (GTDB taxonomy): Bacteria > Myxococcota_A > UBA9160 > SZUA-336 > SZUA-336 > VGRW01. Next base: position 41,930 of record DATJZN010000027.1, read on the forward strand.
TCGAGCTCGATGAACGCGCGGGCGCGCGCGCGGCCCTCTTCGCCTGCGCGCCGGAAGCCCTCGGCGAAGTCGAGCACGCGCGTGGCCGGGAGCTCGCCCGCCTCGTCGAGGAACGCGCGCATCTCGCGCGCGAGCTCGAGCGACTCGTCCGCCCACGCGCGCGCCGCGACCGGGCTGGCGCCGCCGAGCTGGCTCGCCAGCGCGGCGTCGTCCGCGTTCATGCCCTCGGCCTCGAGCGAGGCGGCGATCGCCGCCTCGCTCCAGGGCGGGAAGCGCACGCGCATCGTGCGCGAGCGCAAGGTGCGCGGCAAGAGCTCGGGCGAGGCCGACACGAGCAGGAGCACGGTGCCCGGCGGCGGCTCTTCGAGCGTCTTCAGCAGCGCGTTGGCGGACTCGGCGCGCAGGCGGTCGGCTTCGGGAATCAGCGCCACGCGGCGGCCACCCTCGTTCGCGACCAGGCCGAGCGCCGTGCGCAGCGCGCGCACCGCCTCGATCTTGATCCACGCCCCGTCGGGCTCGACCCAGTGCAGGTCGGGGTGGCTCGGCCGCGCGTCGGGCCCGGCGTCGCGCACGGCGAGGAGCCGGCAGTCGTGGCAGCGCCCGCAGGGCTCGAGCGCGCCCGCTGGCGCGCCTTTGCACAGGAGCAGCCGCGCGAACCACAGCGCCGCGTCGCGTTTGCCCACGCCCGCCGGACCTTCGAACAGGTACGCGCCGTGGACCTTGTCCGCGGCGCGCGCGCGCGCCAGCTCGGCCCGGATCTCGTCGCTACCGCCCGCCGCCATCAGCGAGCGGCAGCATAGCGCCGCAGTCCACGGAGATCTCAAGCATCGCGCGCACGCGCCGATACCTAGTGTCGACGCCTTCAGAGGAGCAGAGTGTCGAACATGGCCTTCAACGACTTCCGGAAGAAGGACGAGCCGGCCAAGACCGCCGTCGCGACGCAGAGCGGTGTCGGGGCGCTGACCGCGTTCATCGATCAGGGCTCGGAGTTCTCCGGCAAGCTGAACTTCAAGGACACCGTGCGAATCGACGGGCGTTTCGAGGGCGAGATCGCCAGCGAGAACACGCTCATCGTCGGCGAGAGCGGGTCGGTCACCGCGACGATCAAGTCGCAGGTCGTGATCATCTCGGGGGAAGTCCACGGCGAGATCAACGCCGGCGGGCAGGTCGTGCTGCACAAGACCGCGCGCGTCGACGGCAACATCCATTCGCCGCGGCTCGTCGTCGAAGACGGCGCCGTGTTCACGGGCCGCATCGAGATGGGCGCGGTGAAGCACGCTGCGAAGCCCGCTGCGCCGCAGCCGCCGAAGGATGCGCACGCTCCGAAGCTCTGAGCGCTGCGGCCTAGGCGATCAGCACGGAGAGCACGCCGGGGACGCGCGCGCGCAGCGCCGGCTCGAGCACGAGCCGGCGCGTCATCTCGCGCGCCGTGCAGCGCGCGCAGGCGCCCTGCAGCTCGAGGCGGACCGTGCCGTCCTCGCCGACCGAGATCAGCTCGGCATTGCCGCCGTCGGCGACGAGCCCGGGCCGCACCACGTCGAGCGCCTTGCGGACGGCCTCGGGGCGCACGCCAGCCGCGAGCGCGTTGCTCTCGCCCGGGCCTTCTCCTAGCCTTGCCGACATGCGGGTGCGCGTGCTCCTGTTCGCGGCTCTGCGGGAAGCGGTCGGCGAGAAGTCACTCGAGCTTGAGCTGCGCGACTCCGCAACTCTTGCCGATTTGCTCGCCGAGCTCGAAGCGCGCCACGCCGCGCTCGCACGCTACCGCGGGCGCCTGCTCGTGGCGCGAAACGAGGAGCGCACGCCGCTCGGCGCGCGACTCGCCGACGGCGACGAGGTCGCGCTCCTGCCGCCCGTCTCGGGCGGCGCCGAGCGCGCGTGGGTCGACGCCGCGCCGCTCTCGCTCGACGCGCTCCTGCGCGAGGTCACCGGCCCCGAGATGGGCGGCGTCGTCACCTTCACCGGCGTAGTGCGCAACCGCGCGCGCGGCGAGGCGATCGACCATCTCGAGTACGAGGCCTACGCGCCGATGGCCGAGAAGGAGCTGCGCAAGATCGTCGACGCCGTGCACGAGCGCTGGCCGCACGTGCGCATCGCGCTGTCGCACCGCGTGGGTCGGCTTGCGGTCGGCGATGCGGCCGTGATGATCGCCGCCGCCGCGCCGCACCGCGCCGAGGCGTTCGAGGCCTGCCGCTTCGCCATCGACAAGCTCAAGGCGTCGGTGCCCATCTGGAAGAAGGAGTTCGCGGCGAGCGGCTCCTACTGGGTCGAGGAGAACCCGTGAGCGGCGACGCGCCCTCGTCGCACCGCGCCTATGCGCCCGAATCGGTCGGCTGCGCGGTGCTGACCGTGAGCGACAGCCGCACGGTCGAGGACGACTCGTCGGGCAAGCTCATCCGCGAGCGTCTCGAAGCCGCCCGACACCACGTGGTGGAACACGCGATCGTGTCAGACGACCGCGAGGCCATCCAGTTCTCGGTGCTCCGCGCGCTCGCGCGGCCCGAGGTCGAGGCGGTGATCGCCACCGGCGGCACCGGCATCTCGCCGCGCGACGTCACGCCCGAGGCGGTCGAGCCGCTGCTCGAGAAGCTGCTCGCGGGGTTCGGCGAGCTGTTCCGCAGTCTGTCGTTCCAGGAGATCGGCTCCGCGGCGTTCCTGTCGCGCGCGCTCGCGGGCACGGCGGGCGGCAAGCTCGTGTTCGTGCTGCCCGGGTCGTCGGGCGCCGTGCGGCTCGGGATGGAGCGGCTGATCGTGCCCGAGCTCGCGCACGCGGTGGGGCAACTGCGGCGCAAACACGGCGCGCCTTCAGGGCACGGGGAGCCCCACCGAAGATAGGGGGTGCCCCCGCGGCTTCTCCGGCACGCCGGAATCGCGCTCCTGTTCGCCGTCACTGCGCTCCTGTTGCCGAGCGACGTGTCGCTCTGGATCGATCCCGACGGGCACACGTGGCTCACCGACCGCGAGGACAAGCCCGCCGCCGCCGCCGAGCGCGTGTCCCCCGAGGAGCTGTCGGTCCGCTGGGACCATCACGTCCTGGGCGCGCCGCTCCCCAAGGGCACGCGCTCGGGCGACGAGGACGACCGCTACCTCGCCGAGGTGCGCACCGCGCGCGCCGACGCCGAGGGCGGGAACCTGGAGACGGCGCTGCGCTCGCTGCGCCAGCTGCAGCGCGAGCACCCGGCGCGGCCCGAGGCGGCGCTCCTGCTCGCGCGCATCGAGCGCCACCGCGGCCGCTACGAGCCCGCGCGCGACGCGCTGGACTCCGTGCTGTCGACGGCCACGCAGCTGCCGAAAGCGTGGCGCGACGCCGCCGAGCGCGAGCGCGCCGAAATCGACGCCGAGCTCGCGCTGGCGAGGCCGCAGGCGGGCGAATCGTGGCAGACGCGCTCGGCCGACTCTACACATTTTCGTGTCAGCTACGACCACCAGTTCGCCGGCCGCGCCTACGGCGAGCTGGTGATCACCGTGCTCGAGCAGGCGCGCGTCGCCATGCTGAAGCGGCTGGGCCGCGAGCTCGCCGAGCCGCTCGACGTGAAGCTCTACACGCGCGCGCACTACCTCGAGGCGTACCAGCACCGCTTCGGCTTCGCGACCGTGGGCTTCTACGACGGCGCCATCCACGTGGTGTCGGCGCAGCGGCCGCAGAGCGAGCTGTACGCGCTTCTGGTGCACGAGTACGTGCACGCGCTGTTCAAGGACGCCGTAGGCTCGCACCAGCCGTTCTTCGTGAACGAGGGCATCGCGGACGGCGAAGAGGAGCGGGCGCGCGGGCGCCCGCAGCTCTCGCGCGAGGAGTGGCGGCGCCTGCTCGACGCGCTGCGCGGTGACACCTGGGTGCCGCTGGCTTCGTTGGTGCAGAGCTTCTCGAACGTGTCGGGCAACCAGGCGTTGCTGGCATATCTCGAGTCGCGCGCGGTGATCGAGCACATCGAGGCCGCGCACCCGAGCGCGATCGCCGGCTTCCTGGACCGCTGCGCGAAGGGCGCCGCGTGGGAAGAGGCGCTGCGCGCCGAGACCGGCTGGGACACGGCTGCGCTCGAGCGCTCGCTCCAGGCGGACGTGCGCTCGCGCTTCCCGGAGGACCCGCTCGCGGCGGCCGCACACGGCGCGACGCGCGCCGAGTAGCCGGGTAGGATGGCGGCCGGGAGGGCCGCCCGATCGACGCCGCGCTCGAGATCGCGCTGCTGTGGCTCGCGTTCGGGGCCACGCACGTCGGGTTTTCGAGCCTGCGGCTGCGGCCGCGCGTGGCCGGCGCAGTGGGCGAGGGCGCCTTCGCGGCGCTCTACTCGATGATCGCGCTGGCGATCTTCGTGCCCATGGTGTGGCTGTATTTCACGCACAAGCACGCGGGACCCGCGCTGTGGCTGCTGCGGCGCGGGCCGCTGCTCACGTGGACCGTGTATGGCGGCATGGGCCTGGCCCTCGTGCTCTTCGTGTCGAGCTTCGTGCAGCCGAGTCCGGCGGGAATGGCGCCCGCGAGTGTTACACCGCGCGGTGTACAGCACATCACCCGGCACCCGCTCGTGATGTCGTTCGCGCTGTTCGCGCTCGTGCATCTCCTGCCGAACGGCTGGGCGAGCGACGTCGCCTTCTTCGGCGGCTTCGTCGTGTTCGCGTTGGTCGGTGCGGCGCACCAGGACCGCCGCAAGCTCGCGACGGGCAAGCCCGCCGGCTATCGCGACTTCGTCGCCGCCACGCCTCTCGTCCCGTTCACCGGCCGCAACACGCTGCGCGGCCTGCGCGAGCTGTCGCCGCTCGCGGTCGCCCTGGGCCTCGGCCTCGCATTCGCCATCCGCTGGTTCCACGCGCGCTGGCTGGGCGGGAATCCCTGAGCGTGGCGCCGACGCGACCCCAGGGCACTACTTCTCGGGCGCCCAGTAGTCGAAGTCGACCAGGTTCTCCTTCAGGTACTCGCGCAGGTTCCCGACCAGCTTCGCCTCGATCTGTCGCACGCGCTCGCGCGTGAGCCCGAAGTCGTCGCCGATCTCCTGCAGCGTGCGCGGCTCGTCGGCGAGGATGCGCTGGCGCAGGATCGCCTGCTCGCGCGCGTCGAGGCCCACCGCGAAGCGCTCGACCTGCTCGCGGAAGGCGCGGCGCATGTCCTGGTCGGCGACGGGATCGCTGTCGCGCGCGTCGTCGCCCGCGATGTTCTCGCCGAAGCTGCCGCCCGACGGCTCGTCGCGCCGCGCGGGCGCGTCCATGGACAGGTCACCGCGCGCCAGGCGGTTCTGCAGGTCGACGACCTCGGGCTCCTTCACGCCGAGCTTCTCCGCGAGCAGCCGCGGCTCCGGCTCGAGCCCCTCCTTCGCGAGCTCGCGCTTGGCGCGCGACAGCTGGAAGAACAGCTTGCGCTCCGCGCGGCTCGAGCCCACGCGCACCATGCGGATGTTGTCGATCAGGTACTTCAGGATGTACGCGCGGATCCAGTACGACGCGTACGAGGCGAGCTTCACGCCGCGCGTGGGGTCGAAGCGGCGCACGCCCTGCAGGAGCCCGACGTTCCCTTCCTGGATCAGGTCCAGCAGGTTCGTCCACACGCGCCGGTACTCGAGCGCGATCTTCACCACCAGGCGCAGGTTCGAGAGCACGAGCTTCTGCGCGGCCTCCGGGTCGTTCGACTCGTGCACGCGCGTGGCGAGCGCGAGCTCCTCCTCGCGCGACAGCAGCGGGTACTTGCCGACCTCGGCGAAGTAGCGCGCTACGGCGTCGCGAGGGACGCGGTCGAGACCCGATGCCGCGGCGGGCACGGGCAGGCTCGTGGCGACCTCGGTGTCGACGGTCGGCGGGTCGGCGTCGGGTTCCGGGTCCGAGTCGGCGAGCTCGGGCGGCTCGACCACGAGGTCGGGCTCGACCGGGCCGGCCGCCGCGGGGCGCTTCTTCCTGGCCGTCGGCTTCGGACTCTTGGGGGCGCGGGCCTTCGGCGCTCGCTTTCGCGGCGGCTTGCTCACGCGCAGAAAAATACCCCGCCGCCCCGAGTCTGTCGGGGCGGCGGGGCAAAGCTTCCGGACGTGCTCGCTATTTCTTCTTCAGCGAGACGACGTACTTGATGACGGACCAGCGGTCGGCTTCGGGAATGACCGCGCCCCAGGGCGCCATCATGGGCGAGCCGCCCTTCGACGCGGCGCCGTTCGTCACGACGTCGAAGTGGTCCTTCGGGCTGTCGCCGTACTTGAACTTGCCTTCCTGGAAGTTGCGCGGCGGCGGGTTCAGGGTCTTGCCGACCGGTCCGTCGCCGAGCCCCGACGTGCCGTGGCACGTCACGCAGTACTGCTGGAACACCTGGGCGCCCTTGGCGGCGTCGGCCGCCTTGTACTTGGCCTCCCAGTCGTCCGCGGCGCGGCCGAGCGTGGCGACCGCGACGAACGCGACGGCGAGCGAAGCAACGAAGAGACTGCGCATGGCGAAGTGGCCTCCTGGTTGAAAAGCGCGCGGAGCTTAGGAGGGCGGCCCCGCGCTGTCAAAGCAGCGTTCCGCGGCACCTACTTCCAGCGGCGCGCCAGGTCGACGAGCAGGCGCACGCCGAAGCCGGTCGCGCCTTTCGCGTAGTAGGGCGTCTCCTTGGTGGTCCACGCGACGCCCGCGATGTCGAGGTGTGCCCACGGCACGTCGCCCACGAAGTTCGACAGGAACGCGGCGGCGGTCGACACGCCGGCGTTGCGCCCGCCCGTGTTCACGATGTCGCCGAACGTGCCCTTGATCGCGTTCTTGTGCTCGTCCCAGAGCGGCAGCGGCCACGCGCGCTCGTGCGTGGCGTCGCCCGAGTCGCGCACCTTGTCGGCGAGCTTCTCGTCGTTGCCGAGCACCGCGCAGCACGCGTCGCCGAGCGCGACCAGACACGCGCCGGTCAGCGTGGCCAGGTCGACGATCGCGTCGGGCTTGTGGGACACCGCGTAGTGGAGGGCGTCGGAGAGCACGATGCGGCCCTCGGCGTCGGTGTTCAGCACCTCGATCGTCTTGCCGTGCGCGCTCTTGATCACGTCGCCCGGCACGTACGCGTTGCCGTCGGGCATGTTCTGCGCGGCGGCGACGATGCCGATCGCGTGCACGGGCAGCCCGAGGTCGGCGATCGCCTGCAGTGCACCGAGCACCGCGGCGCCGCCCGACATGTCGTGCTTCATCTCGTCCATGCTCGCGGCGGGCTTGATCGAGATGCCGCCCGAGTCGAACGTGATGCCCTTGCCGACGAACGCGAGCGTCGGCCGCTTGCGCACGCGCGCGCCCTTCTTCGCGCGCGGCGGCGCGCCGTACTCGAGCGCGATGAGGCGCGGCGGGTTCGCGCTGCCGCGGCCCACGGCGAGGATGCCGGCCATCTTCTCGCGCGCGAGCTCGCGCTCGGCGAACACGGTGATGCCGAGCTTGCGCGAGCGCGCGAGCTTGCGCGCTTCGCTGGCCAGGTGCTCGGGCGTGCACACGCCGCCCGGCTCGTTCGAGAGGTCGCGCGCGAAGTTCGCGGCCTCGGCGACCACGCGCCCCAGATTCGCGCCGCGCCGCAGCGCAGCGACCTGCCGCGCGTCGGCGGCGAGCAGCGTCGCGTGCTCGAGCGGTGCCGGCGCGTCGCCGCCGGTCTTGTACTTGTCGAAGCGGTAGGCGCCGAGCACGAGCCCTTCCGCGAGCGCCTGTCCGGCGTCTTCGGGCTGGATGCGGCGCAGCGCCGGCACGGCGAGCGCTGCGCGCTTCGCCTTCGCACGCGCGAGCGTCTTGGCCGCGCGCCCGCCCGCCGCGCGCAGCGACTCGCGGCTCGCACTGCGCTCCTCGCCGAGCCCGATCAACACCAGGCGCTTCGCCGCGATTCCCGACACGGGGAGCGACAGCACCTCGCCGCTCTTCCCCGTGAAGTCGCCTGCGGCCCACACGCGCGCGCAGATTCCGCCGAGCGCGGCGTCGAGCTCGGCCAGCGCGCGCGGTGGCGCGTCCGACTTGGTGAGCGGAATCACGACGGCGTCGCCCTCGGCGGCGGCGGCGTCCCTGCGCGAGACTTCGATCTCCATGGTCCTCCCCGACAGACAGCGCGACAGCTTAGCGCGAGCCTGGAATTCCGTTGACGCGCTATCCCGGCCCCACTAGCTTCCGTCGGCCCCGAGAGCTCCCGTCCCCGAGCTCACACGTCCTCTCCCCCCGGGGTGCGACGAATGCTCAACTACATCCTGGGCTCCAGTCCGATCGTCTCCGGCGTGCTCTTGCTGCTGATCCTCGCGTCGGTCTCGTCGTGGGCCATCATGCTCATGAAGTTCCGCGAGCTCCGCGCCGCGGAGCGCGACACCGAGGACTTCGTCGAGGCCTATCTCGAGAGCACGCTCGAGAACGCCTACGAGGTCGCGCGCAAGCACGGCTCGAGCCCGCTCGCGACCGTGTTCCGCGCGGGCTACACCGAGCTGGCTCGGCTCGAGAAGCTGCAGGGCGCGAAGACCGGCGTGACGCGCGACCAGGTCGAGGGCGTGGTGAGCCGGCTCGGCTGGATCCGCGGCGAAGAGGTTCACCGGCTCGAGCGCGGGCTCTCGTTCCTCGCGACCATCGCGAGCTCGGGCCCGTTCGTGGGCCTGTTCGGCACGGTCGTCGGCATCATGAATTCGTTCCAGCAGATCGGCGCCGCCGGATCGGCGAGCCTGGCCGTGGTGGCGCCGGGCATCGCCGAGGCGCTGGTCGCGACGGCGTTCGGCCTGGCCGCCGCCATCCCGGCGGCCGTCGGCTACAACTACACGAGCGCGCGGCTGAACCGCCTGGCGGCGCGGCTCGAGACGTTCTGCGCCGAGTTCGGAGACGTGCTGCGGCGCTCGCACGCGCGAGCCGCATGAACGTCGCCGACTCGCGCGGCCCGCGGCGCCCGCTCTCCGAGATCAACGTCACGCCGTTCGTCGACGTGATGCTGGTGCTGCTCATCATCTTCATGGTGACTGCGCCGCTCATGGAGCAGGGCATCGACGTGCAGCTGCCGAAGACCCAGTCCAAGGGGCTGCGCAACGACAACCAGCCCCTGGTCGTCACGGTGAAGCGCGAAGGCCAGGTCTACGTCCAAAACGCACAGGTGCCCTTGGACCAGCTCGGCGCGAAGCTCGAGGCGATTTTCGAGAGCCGCGGCGACCGCATGGTCTATCTGCGCGCCGACGAGCGAGTCGCCTACGGCACGGTCGCCAAGACGCTGGCGATTCTCCGCGGCGCCGGCGCGACGAGCATCGGCATGGTGACCGAGCCCGAGGCGTGAGCTCCTTCTACGTCCCCGCCGAGAGCCTGCTGCAGAGCCGGAAGTTCCGCCGGCTGCTGGTGATCTCGCTCGTCGGACACATTTCGGTGTACGCGGCGCTGGTGCTCCGGCCGTTCCACCACGAGACCCGCTTCACGGCGAGCCCGGTCATGGTCGACCTGGTCGCCGCGCCCAAGCTGCCGCCCGCGCCCAAGCCGCCGGCGCCCAAGCCCGCCGTGAAGGAGGCGCCCAAGCCCGAGCCCGCGCCGCCTCCGCCGCCGCTGAAGCCGGTGGTGAAGGAGATCGTGATCCCGAAGGAGCCGCAGCCGCTCGCGAAGCCCAAGCCGAAGCCGGTCGAAGCGCCCCCCGCGCCGAAGAAGCCCGAGCCGCCGCCGCCGTCGGCCGAAGAGCTGATGGCCAAGATCAACGAGAAGGTCGAGGCCCAGGAGGCCGCGAAGGCGCCGAACCCGAATCCGACCGAGGAGGCCAACACGCCGCCGCTGCCGGGCGGCGCCGGCGTGTTCGATCCGGTCATGGCCGCATGGCAGGCGCGCGTCTCCGCGGTGGTGCGCTCGCACTGGTCGGGCGCGTCGATCTGCCAGGCCACGCCGAAGTTCGACGTCGACGTCGACGCGGGCGGCCACCTGTCGAACATCGAGCTCTCGGAGTCGTCCGGCGACAAGTCGTGCGACGAGACCGGCGAACGCGCGCTGCGCATGTCGAACCCGCTGCCCCCGCCGCCGCGCGCGATCTCGCTCACGCTGAACCTGAATCCGAAGGACAACGAGTGATTCGTCTCTCCCTGTCGGCGTGGGCACTCGTGCTCGTGCTGTGTCCGTCCGCCGCGCGCGCGCAGCGGGTGCGCATCGACGTGAACGGCGTGCAGAAGCCCATCCCGGTCGCCGTACAGCGCTTCGCGGGCGACAATGCGAGCCCGACGATCGACGACTTCTACGGCTCGCTCGTCGCCGGGCTCGAGTACTCGAGCCTGGTCATGCACGTGAGCCCCGACGCCTTCGTCGAGCCGCGCCAGACGAAGGACTTCGAAGCCCCGGGCGTACCGTGCGAGAACTGGAAGGCGATCGGCGCCGAGGGTCTGGTGCAAGGCGAGCTGCACGAGCTGCAGAGCAAGCTGCAGGTGCGCTACCGCGTCTGGGACACCACGCGGTGTAGGCTGCTGGGCGACGTCGGCTTCCGCGAGCGCGACCGCGCCGAGCTGCCGACGCTCGCGCACCTGGTCGCCGACGACATCGTGCAGCGTTTCACGGGGCGCCGCGGCGTGTCCTCGACCGAGATCGCCTACGTGTCCGACAACGGGCGCAAGAACAAGGAGATCTGGCTCATGGGCGCGGACGGCTCGAACAAGCGCCGGCTCACGAACAACGGCTCGATCAACCTGTTTCCCTCGTGGTCGCCCGACGCCAACACGCTGGTGTACACGTCGTTCAAGGGCGGGCTCTCGGAGCTGTATCTGTTGTTCCGCGGCACGCGCCCGGGCCTGAAGCTCATCCAGACGCGCGACGAGAAGTTCCGCGGCGTGTGGGCGCCGAACGACGGCACGATCGCCACCGTGATCAGCCGCCAGGGCAACACCGACATCTACACGGTGTCGAGCGACGGCAAGAACCCGCGCCGGCTCACCGACGACCGCTCGATCGAGTCGTCGCCGAGCTGGTCGCCGGACGGAAAGAAGATGGCGTTCGTTTCCGACCGCACGGGCAGCCCGCAGATCTTCGTGAAGGACCTGTCGAGCGGTGAGGAGAAGCGCCTCACCTACAGCGGCGACTACAACGCGAGCCCGGCGTGGTCGCCGACCGGCGAGTGGATCGCGTATGCCGCACAGGCCGGCAACGACTTCGACATCTACCTGATCACGCCCGACGGGAGCTACACCCAGCCGCTCGTGACGGATCCGCGCAGCGACGAAGACCCGGCCTGGTCGCCCGATGGGCGAAAGGTCGCGTTCAGCTCGAATCGCCGCGGCCGGAAAGAGATCTATCGGATCGACGTGAACGGCGAGAACACGGTGCTCTTGACCGACGGGAGCGGGAACTGCACAAACCCCGCATGGTCGCCGTGGCTAGAATGAGTGCGCTGCGGGGGAAATACCGTTTGCAAGTTCGAGCATTTCCGGTTAGGTAATGCTCCGTTTTTTGGCGGCGGATCCGGCGCGGGTTTGTGCGTTGGGTCACTGACGTCCCAACAGGTGCCCAAGGCAGGCAGAGGAGTGCGAGGGTGGTGAAGCGAGTTCTCGGGGTAGCGATTCTCGCGGCGTCGTTGGCCGCGTGCACGGAGAACAAGGGCCCCGCCAACCAGCCGAGCGGCGGGTTCGGCGGCGAGACCAATCCGTCGCACTCCGGCATGAGCGGCGGCGGCGGCGACAACAGCATGTTCCACACGATCTACTTCGACTTCGACAAGTCGGATCTCCGCGCAGATGCGCGCGAGGGCCTGCAGGCCAACGCGGGCTACCTGAAGAGCAACTCGGGCGTTGCCGTCACGATCGAGGGCAACTGCGACGAGCGCGGCAGCAACGAGTACAACCTCGCGCTCGGCAAACGCCGCGCGGAGGCCGCCTACAAGTACCTCGTCGACCTCGGCATCGACGGCTCACGCATGACGACCGTCAGCTACGGCGAGGAGAAGCCTGCAGTCGAGGGACACAACGAGCTGGCTTGGTCCAAGAACCGGCGCGACGAGTTCAAAGTCCGCTGATTTGAGCGCGGCAGCGTTCCGACTGGCGCTCGCCGCGGGCACGCTCCTCGCGCTGTCGGGCTGCGTCACGGTGCCGGAGTTCCAATCGCTCCGGCGCCGCGTGGACGCGATGGAGAAGGGCCACGCGTCGAGCGACGAGTGGTCCAAGGCCTCCGGCTCGTCCGGAGCCTCGGGCTCGCCCGGCTCCGCTGCGCCCAGCGGCAGCCGGCTCGCAGACCTGGACGCCGAGGTCTCGTCGCTCCGCGACGAGGTCGGCAAGCTGCAGGGCGAGATCGACTCGCTGCAGCGCGAGGTCGCCCAGCTCAAGGCCGCGAAGGGCGGCGGAAACCAAAGCGCCGCCGGAGCATCTGTGGGTGACGCAGCGGCCGCCGCCGCGGGCGCAGCCGCTGGAGGAGCCGCGGGCGCAGCCGCTGGAGGAGCCGCGGTCGCAGCCGCCAATCCCAACGGCGCGGCTGCAGCCGGCCCGGCGACCCAGAACCCACCGGTGGCGCCTCCGGCGACGGCCACCACGGCTTCCAGTGAAGAGGTGCGCGACTACGAAACCGCGTTCGGGCTCTATCGCGCCGGCAAGTACGCAGACGCCATTGACCGGTTCCAGGCCTTCCTCCAGACTCACCCGTCCTCCGAATTCGCGGACAACGCGCTGTTCTGGATGGGCGAGTCGTACTTCAAGCTCAACGACTTCGAGCAGGCAGCGGTGGCTTTCGACCGGGTGGTGAAGCGCTTCCCGAACGGGAACAAAGTTCCGGACGCGCTCTATCGCCAGGGCGTCTCGCTCCAGGAGATCGGCAACCGCACCGGGCAGCAGTCCACGTACGGCCCGGCCGCGTGTCAGATCTTCAAGCGCATCGCGAACGAATATCCGAACTCGGAGCGCGTCGCAGAGGCCCGTCGACAGTTGGAGAAATGCCCGTCGTGAAGAAGGCCGATCAGAAGAAGTTCCAGAAGATGCTGGTGGAGCAGCGCGACAAGCTCATGGTGAACGCGAAGCGCGCCGTGACCGGCGACATCCATCTCGATCCGGACGATTTCTCGGACGAGATCGACTCGGCGTCGTCGGAGAGCGGGCTCGCCTTCGTGGGCCGCTTGCGCGAGCGCGAGCGCGCGCTCCTGCAGAAGATCGAGGCCTCGCTCGCGAAGATCGAGGCCGGCACGTTCGGCACGTGCGTGCAGTGCGGCGAGGACATCGGGCTGAAGCGCCTCGAGGCGCGGCCGGTCGCGAGCCTCTGCATCGACTGCAAGAGCCAGCAGGAGAAGCTCGAGCACTAGCCCGAGCCGCGGGGAGGTCATGGCGCTCGTCCTCGCGCTCGAATCTTCGTGCGACGACCTGGCTGCGGCGGTTGTGCGCGACGGCGGCACCGTGCTCGCCTCCGTCGTGCGCGCGCAGGACGCCGTGCACGCGCCGTACGGCGGCGTGGTCCCCGAGCTGGCGAGCCGCGACCACGTGCGCGGGCTCTTCGCGACCGTCGGCGCGGCGCTCGCGAAGGCGGGGATCGCGCTCGAGGACGTGGACGCGATCGCGTGCACGGCCGGACCGGGGCTGATCGGCTCGCTGCTCGTCGGGGTGTCGTTCGCGAAGGCGCTGGCCTATCGGCTCGCGAAGCCGCTCGTCGCGGTGCACCACATCGAGGGGCACCTGGCGTCGGCGCGCCTCGGCGACCGGCCGCTCGAGTTCCCGTACCTCGGCTTCGTGGTGTCGGGTGGCCACACGCAGCTCTACCGCGTGACGACACTTTCGTGTGTAGAGCTGCTGGGCGAGACGCGCGACGACTCGGCAGGCGAGGCGTTCGACAAGGTCGCGAAGCGCCTCGGGCTCGGCTATCCGGGCGGGCGCGAGGTCGACCTGGCCGCGCGCCGCGGCGACGCGTCGCGCTTCGCTTTCCCGCGGCCCATGCTGCGCGAGCCCGGGCTGGAACTGTCCTTCTCGGGGCTGAAGACGGCAGTCGCGCTCGAGGCGGCGAAGCTCGAGCGCCAGAGCGGCGGCGCGGTCGCGTCGGGCGACGTCGACGACCTGTGCGCGTCGTTCCAGGAGGCCGCGGTCGAGGTGCTGCTCGAGAAGGCGCGCCGCGCGCTGGCGCAGACGGGTCTGCGCCGGCTCGCGCTCGTGGGCGGGCTCGCGGCGAACTCGCGCCTGCGCGAGCGCATGGCGGAGCTCGCGCGCGAGCTCGGCGTCGAGACGCTGTTCCCGCCGATCGCGCTGTGCACGGACAATGCGGCGATGATCGGCGCCGTGGCCGACGGCATGCTGCGCGCGGGCGTCACGGCTGCGCTCGACCTCGAGGCCTTTTCGCGCGTGCCGCCCGCGGCGGCGCGCGCGCCATAGCCTCCGCGCGGCGCGAGCTCGCGGCGCACGGGCTCGCGCCGTCTCGCGCGCGCGGCCAGAACTTCCTGCGCCGGCCCGAGCTCGCCGCGCGTCTCGTCGAGCGCCTCGGCGTGACTCCGCACGACGCCGCGCTCGAGATCGGCCCGGGCACGGGCCAGCTCACGCGTGCGCTCGCGGCCGTCGCGCGGCGCACGCTCGCGCTCGAAGTCGACCGCGGCCTCGCGGCGCTGCTCGCGCAGCAGGGCGCGCTGCCGGCGAGCGTCGAGGTGCGCCTCGCCGACGCGCGCGAGGCGGACTGGCGCGCGCTCGCCGCCGAGCTCGGTCCGCCGGTCGTGTGGGTCGGCAACCTGCCGTACTCGATCGCGGGGCGGCTGCTCGGCGGGCTGCTCGCGCCCGCGCCGCCGTTCCGCGCGATCGGCTGCATGCTGCAGAAGGAGCTCGCCGACCGCGTGCTCGCCGCGCCCGACACGGCCGACTACGGCACGCTGTCCGTGTTCGCCGGGCTCTGGTTCGAAGGCGAGCGGCTGCTCGAGCTCTCGCCCGAGGAGTTCTCGCCGCGGCCGAAGGTGCGCTCGACCTTCCTGGCGCTGCGCCCGCGCGCAGCTCCCGCGCAAGTCGACGACTTTGGCGTCTTGCGCGCGCTCGTGAAGGCCGCGTTCGGCCAGCGCCGCAAGCAGCTCGGCCGGGCGCTCGCGCGCGCGTTCCCGGCGTCGCGAGGCGCGCTGGCTGCGTGCGCGATCGACCCCAGGCGCCGCGGTGAGACGCTCTCCTGCGCCGAATTTGCCGCCCTCGCGAACGCGCTGGCCGCGTCCCGTTGACACGCCCGGGCCGACGCCCTTAGGCTCTTCGTCGCAGCGAGTCCGCATCGATAGAGCCCGGACGCTTGGATCTCGACCGAGACCGAGACTGAAGGCGCGATGTTCGATGTGGACGGCCCCGGCCGTCCGCAGTCCGCACGCGAGGGCGCCTTCCGACTTCGGAGGGCGCTTTTTCGTTGCGGGTCCTGCGGGAGGCCGACATGTCGAACGCGGAGCTCCGAGTCACCGTACCGACCCTGCAACGCAAGAAGGCGCGCGGCGAGAAGATCGCCATGCTCACTGCGTACGACTTCCCGTTCGCGCGCATCTTCGACCAGGCGGGTGCCGACGTGCTGCTCGTCGGCGACTCGCTCGGGCAGGTCGTGGCGGGCAACGACACGACCCTGCCCGTCACGCTCGACGAGATGGTCCACCACTGCCGCATGGTGAGCCGCGCCGCGCAGCGCGCGCTGGTGGTCGGCGACTTGCCGTTCGGCACGTACCACGCGAGCGCAGAAGACGCGGTGCGCAGCTCCGTGCGCCTCCTGAAGGAGGGCGGGGTGCACGCGGTGAAGCTCGAGGGCGGCGAGCGCGTCGCAGATCGCATCGCGGCCCTCGCGCGCATGGAGATCCCCGTGATGGGCCACGTCGGCCTCACGCCGCAGTCGGTGCACCAGTTCGGCGGCTACCGCGTGCAGGGCCGGGGCGACCTCGGCCACGCGCGCGTGCTGCGCGACGCACAGGCCGTGGAGGCCGCGGGCGCGTTCGCGGTGGTGCTCGAGTGCGTGCCGCGCGAGCTCGCGCACGAGATCACCGCGGCGCTCTCGATCCCGACGATCGGCATCGGCGCGGGCCTCGGCTGCGACGGCCAGGTGCTGGTCATGCACGACCTGCTCGGCCTGGGCGAGTCGGCGCCGCCGCGTTTCGCGCGCCAGTACGTGGCGCTCGGCGAGATCGTGCGCCGCGCGGCCGAGATGTACGCCGAAGACGTCCGCAACCAGAAGTTCCCCGGCGATGCTGAATCCTATTGAGCCCACGGTCATCAAGACCGTCGCGGAGCTGTCGCGCTGGTCGGACGGCGTGCGCTCGATCGGCCGGCGCATCGCGCTCGTGCCAACGATGGGCGCGCTGCACGAGGGCCACCTCTCGCTCGTGCGGCTCGCGTACCGCCACGCCGACCGCGTGGTCGTGTCCATCTTCGTGAATCCGACGCAGTTCGGGCCCGCCGAAGACTTCGCGCGCTACCCGCGCGACCTCGCGAAGGACGTCGAGGCGCTGCGCAAGGTGGGCGTCGACGTGGTGTTCGCGCCGGGCGTCGAGGAGATGTACCCGGGCGGCGACGCGACGTGGGTCGAGGTCGAGCGGCTCACGAGCGGCTTGTGCGGGCGCAGCCGGCCGGGTCACTTCCGCGGCGTGACCACCGTCGTCGCGCGGCTCTTCAACGCCGCGCGGCCGCACCTGGCGGTGTTCGGCGAGAAGGACTACCAGCAGCTCGCGGTCATCCGGCGCATGGCCCGCGATCTCGCGTTCGGGATCGAGGTCCTCGGCGGGCCGATCGTGCGCGAGCCCGACGGCTTGGCGATGAGCTCGCGCAACGTGTTCCTCTCGCCGCGTGCGCGCCAGCAGGCCGCGGCGCTGCCGGCCGCGCTGCACGAGGCGCGCGCGCTCGTCCGCGCCGGCGTTCGCGATGCCACCGTTCTGTGTCACGAGACGCGGCGGCGGATCGAGAAGGAGCCGCTGGCCGAGATCGACTACGTGGAGATCGTCGACGCCGAGTCGCTGGAGCCGCAGCGCGAGCTGCGGGCGCCGGCCGTGCTGGCGCTGGCCGTGCGCTTCGAAGGCACGCGCCTCATCGACAACACCCTGCTCGTAGCGGAGAGCCCGTGATGCTGCGCACGCTGATGAAGTCCAAGATCCACCGCGCCACCGTCACCGAGGCCAACCTGGCCTACGAGGGCTCGATCACCATCGACGGCGAGCTCGCGGACGCCGCCGACCTGTGGCCGAACGAGCGCGTGGAGATCTACGACGTGACGAACGGCGCACGGCTCGCGACGTACGTGATCCGCGGCGAGCCGGGCAGCGGCACCATCGCGATCAACGGCGCCGCCGCGCACCTGGTGAAGCCCGGCGACCTGGTCATCATTGCGAGCTACGCGCAGATGACCGACGACGAGGCGCGCCGCCACGTGCCGCGCGTCTGCTTCGTCGACGCGGAGAACGCGCTCCGCTAGGCTCGGGCCGCTTGGCCGAGCCGCTGCGCAAGAGCATCTGCAAGAACCGCAAGGCGCACTTCCAGTACTCGATCGAAGAGACGATCGAAGCCGGCCTCGTGCTGACCGGCTCCGAGGTGAAGTCGCTCCGCGGCGGTGGCGCGAACCTGACGGACGCGTACGCGCAGGTGCGCGGCAGCGAGATGTTCCTGCACAAGGCGCACATCGCCCCCTACACTTTTGCGGGTAGGGACAACCACCTGCCCGAACGCGTGCGCAAGCTGCTCCTGCACCGCCGCGAGATCCACCGGCTCGGCGGGCGCCTGCGCGAGCGCGGGCTCACGCTCGTGCCCATCGAGATGTACTGGAAGGGGAGCCGCGCCAAGGTCGAGCTGGGCCTGGGCCGCGGCAAGAAGCTGCACGACAAGCGCGAGGCCATCGCGAACCGCGAGGCCGAGATGCGCGTGCGCCAGGCCACGCGGCGCCATGCCAAGCGAGGCCGATGAGGCGCGCGCCCGCGCTCGCCGTCGCGCTCGCCGCAGCGCTCTGCGCGTGCAGCTCGCCCGCGCCGGAGTACCGGCACAACCGCTGGGACTACTGGAGCTTCCGCGCGCGCACGGGCGCGCTGCCCGAGCCGAACTACCTGCCGTGGGCGATGCACCGCGAGACGGTGCCGGGCGCGGGCGGCGGCGAAGTGCTCGTGGCATGCCGCTGGCCCGACTCGGCGTTCCCGCTGCCGTACACCGTGGTGGCGCCGCAGATCCCGGACTCGCTGGCGGGCGACTCCGGCTCGCGCGGTCCCGCCGACTACGTGGCCGCGGTCGACGAAGCCTTCGACCAGTGGGCGAAGGCGATCGGCCGGCCCGTGCGCTTCAAGCGCGTCGACTCGCCCGCGGCCGCGCAGATCACCGTGCGGCTCTCCACCGAGATCCAGGAGATCGAGCAAGGCCAGGTGCTGGGCGTGGTGCACGGCGAGGACGACCGCTGCAGCGTGAAGGCCGCCGGGGCTACGCACGATCGCGTAGAGATCGCCTTCGCACCGCACGAGGCGCAGGTGTTCGTGGTGGACTCGGAGGGCCTGCTCACGCCGCGCCAGGTGCGCGCCGTGACGCTGCACGAGATCGGCCACTTGCTCGGCGTGTCGGGCCAGCACAGCCCGCTGGCGGGCGACGTCATGTACGAGGTGGCCGGCGACCGGCGCATCGAGGCGCTCTCGGAGCACGACAAGAACACGCTGCGGGCGCTGTACTCCATTCCGCCCGGCACGGTGTACGCGCGGCTCGCCGAGCTGCACGCGCGGCCGGTCGGCGAGGTGCGCCGCGATCCGCCGAAGCTGGGCGAGCCCACGCGCGACGAGCGCTACGGCTTCGAGGTGCGTTTCCCGAAGGACTGGCAGGTGATTCGCACGCCGAACGGCTGGATCGCCGTCGACGGAGTGTCGTGGGACTACGATGCCTCGATCCAGGTCGTGGCGTCACGCGGAAGTGTAGGGTCGCACCTGTCGCTGCTCGCGGGCCAGGCGCTCGCGCGCGGCGACGACGTGCGCTCCGAGGGCTTCGAGCTCGACGGCGCGCCCGTGTCACGGCTCATCGCGCGCGGCGGCGAGCGCTCGGAGCAGACCGAGGTCGTCGATTGGGGCGACGGCTGGGTGCTGCTCGTCATGGCCGACTCGCGGGCGCAGGACTTCGAGTTCTACCGGCCGTGGTTCCAGCGCGTGCTCTTGTCGCTGCAGCGCAGCGAGACCGAGCTCAGTCCGAAGGCCGCTCGCTGAGCCAGCGGCGCGCGATCAGCGTGCCGACCACCGCCGCGAGCCCGAGCCCCACGGCGAAGCTCACGTTCCGCAACGTCGGCTGCACCGCCGCCTTTCCGGCCACGGCGAACAGCCCCGCGCGCGGGATCAGCCCCAGCCCGACCGCGGTCGCGAACCCGGCCACGCGCATGCGCGACAGCCCGGCGCCCGCGAACACGGGCGTGAGCCACGTGACGGGAATCGCCGTGTAGAGCGCCAGCCACGGCGCCCCGCGCAGAGTCAGGAACTCCTCGAACGAGCGCAGCGCGCCGATGCGCAGCCAGTGCTGCACGACGTCGCGCCCGAGCGCGCGCGCGATGCCGAAGATGAGCAGCGCGCCGAGCAGCCCGCCGAGCGCGCCGCAGAACGTGCCGACGACCGAGCCGAACAGCATTCCCGCCGCCAGCATGACGAGCCAAGACGGCAGGCCGAGAAAGGGCCGGAACGTCATGATGCCGATCAGCGCGAGCGGCCCGAACACGCCCAGGTCCCGGATCGCGTCGCGCAGCGCTTCGGGGCGCCAGTTCACGCCGCTCGCGAGCTGCAGCCACACGAACCCGCCGATGCCGCCGGCGATCGCCAGGAGCGCGAGCGTTCGCTGTACACCGCGGCGTGTCACGCTGCGCCGCCGACCCGCAACAACAGACCCTTCAGGTACTCGCCTTGCGGATGGCGGATCGACACCGGGTGGTCGACGGGCGCGCGCAGCTCGGCGAGCACCTGCACCTCGCGCTTCGCGTCGAGCGCCGCGGCGAACACGAGCTTGCGGAACAGGTCCGGCTCCACGTGGTGCGAGCACGAGAACGTGAGCACGTGGGCGCCCTGGGCGGCGCGCGCGAGCGCGCGCAGGTTCAGGTCCTTGTATGCGCGCGAAGCAGCGGGCACGTCGCGCTTGCGCTTGGCGAACGGCGGCGGGTCCACGCAGATCAGGTCGAAGAGACGCGTGTCGGTGCGCAGGAATTCGTTCACGTCGGCGGCGACGAGCTCCGCCCCCGACGCGTTGCGGCGCGCGAGCGCCATGGCCTGCTCGGACGACTCCACCGCCACCACGAGGCCGGCGCCGCCCTGCTGCGCCGAGCGCGCGAAGCCGCCGGTGTGCGCGAACAGGTCGAGCGCGCGCGCGCCGCTCGCGAGCGTCGCGAAGAGATCGCGCGCGTCGCGCTGGTCGAGGTAGAAGCCGGTCTTCTGGCCGTGACGCAGGTCCACGAAGTAGCGCCGCTCGGACTCCACGATCTCGACCGGCTCCTCGGGCACCGCGCCGAAGCCCGGCCGTCCGGGCGCCCCCTCGCTGCGCACCCAGCTGCCGTCGGCGCCCGTGAGCCGGCGCAGCCGCTCGCCCAGCTCGTCCGAGCGCGCGGCCATGCCGGGCGTGCCGATGCGGATCGACAGCACGTCCGCGTAGCGGTCCACCGTGAGGCCGGGCAGGTCGTCCGCCTCCGCGTTCACGAGCCGCAGCGCGTTCGTGCCCGCGAGCAGCGGGTGCCCGCGCCGGCGCGCCGCCGCCGCCTCGAGCCGGGCGGCCAGGAGCTCGCCCACGTGCGGCTCGTCCTTGCCGAACGACAGGATGCGCACGCGCAGCTGCGCGCCGGGGTCGTAGTCGCCCCAGGCCAGCACCTCGCCGCCCTCGTTGCGCACGGCGACGAAGTGGTCGGGGCCGGGCTCGCCGTCCACGCGCAGCACGCTGCCCGAGAGGAGCCACGGGTGGCCCAGCGCGACGGAGCGCTCGCGCCCGCGGCGCAATACGACGCTGGCGCGGCTCATACGCGGGTCTCCTGCCGTTCCGGCTGCTTGACGTTCATCGAGGGGCCTTTACCATGCGCGGCGTTTCCAGGGGGCGATCGGTTTCGACGGATGGTCGAGGTCGTCCGCAGCGTGCCGAGGTGCCGATTCCTCGTAAAACCGCGGCGAAGGCAATCTAATTGCCAACGAAAATCTCGCTCTCGCTGCTTAGTTAATACCTAGGACAACGAGCACGCCCGCGCCCGACGCCTGCTGAGGCGCGGGGGTGTCATAGAGAGCAGGCTGGTCCAAGTCCTCGTCGGGGGGAGGCGGACGAGACGATACCCGACTCGCGACCGGCTCGGCGAGCACCGAGGCCAGGCCGGCCGCTAAAACGAACACGGCGCTACGCACGTAGACGCGGGCGGAGGAAGCCAGACGGACCCGGGTTCAATTCCCGGCGCCTCCACCAACGACTCTCGCGCGTTACTCCTGAGTATGCGCGCGCGTGCAACCGTGGCTTTGCGTCGCCCCGACCGCGAGCCGGAGGCTCGGGCCCCCGGGTCGCTCGAAGCAGGCCGGCGACGGCTGGCCGAGCACGTCTTCTCCTTCGACTACCTTCGCGTGATCGCCGCCTGCGGCATCGTGTGGTTCCACGCCGACGAGGTCTCGCCGCGCCGCGGCATCGGCTACGCGGGCCTGCCCGTGTTCGCCGCGGTGGCGTTCTTCCTGCTCGGGCGCGGCGTGGCGAAGGATTCGCTCGGGTCGTTCGCCGCCAAGCGCATGCGCCGTCTCGCGGTGCCGTTCGTCGCGTGGTCCGCTTTCTACACCGTCGAGCGGGCGGTGTTGAACCGCGGGGTCGAGCTTCATGCCGGGCTCCTCGATCTGCTCGCGGGGCCCGAGGTCCACCTCTGGTACCTGCCGTTCCTGCTCGTCGCCTCGCTCGCCGTGGCCGCCGTCGTGCGTGCGACGCGCGGGAGCTGGCTCGCCTACGGATCGATGTCCGCGTGCGGCGTCTGGATCTTCAGCGCACAAGCGCTCGGCGCGCAGCTGGACAAGCCGCTCGGCCAGTGGTGGTACGCGCTCCCCGCGGCGTTGTTCGGCCTGGGACTGGGACACACGCGCGCCCGGCGCGAGCGGTGGCGGTTCGCGGCTCTCGTGACTCCGGCAGTGCTGCTGCTCGCGTGGCACTCCCGTGCGGCCCGACCCGTGGACGCGCTCTCCTATGCGCTCGCAATTCCGCTCGTGGTGGTGGCGACTCTATTCGACCTGCCGCGCTCGGCCAGCGTCGAACGACTGTCGGAGCTCACCATGGGCGTGTACCTGCTCCATCCGTTCGTCATCGACGTCTGTTACAAGATCGGAATCGCGAGTGTCCCGGTGCGGGTCGGAGTGGGAATTTGCGGGGCTGCGCTCGCGACCGCAGCGCTGCGCCGGACCGGCTTGGGCCGAGCCGTCACGTGATTTGCAGGCGAGCCCCCCCGCCAGAGAGGTGAGCCGGTGCGGCAAACGATCGACGTCATCGCGGTGTTGGCAACGCTGCTCCTCACCGGCAGTGAGTTGGCGGTTGGAGTCTTCGTCCATCCCGTGCTCTCGAGACTCCGCGATGCCGCTCACGCCGAGGCGGCCCGGCCGCTGGCCCGGCTGCTGGGGAAGGTCATGCCGTTCTGGTACGCGGCCGCACTGATCCTGGTCGTGGTCGCTTTGCTGACTCGCGCCGTGGGCACTGGGTCTTGGTGGGCGTGTCTGTCCGCAGCGGCGCTGCTTGCGGTCACGGTGCCGTTCTCGTTGATCTGCCTGGTCCCGATCAACAACCGGGTGGCCGCCTGGGACTTGGCTGCGCTTCCCGGCGACTGGAAGAGCGATCGCAGAAGCTGGGACCGATACCACTCCATCCGAGTCGCGATCTTGCTGTTCGCGTCTCTAGCGATTGCACTGGCTGCGCTTTCCTGAGCGCCGGTCCGCGCTCAGGCCCGAGTCTCGACCGGGGGCTCGAGAAGGTGCTCTGCGACCCGGCGCAGGACGGCGGGCGCGAAAAGCAACGCGAGGTGGCCGACGTCCGGGACATGGACCTCGCGCTCGTGGCGCGCGAAGACGCGCGGGATCACCAGGCTGTCCGAGCCGGCCACGATCGACAGGAAGTCGACCGAGGCGGCGGACGGGCTGGAGGCGGCGAGGCGAGCGAGCAGGGCCGAGTCGGGCCGCAGCTCGCGCCCGATCCGCGACCAGAGCCAGTACGCGTTGTAGGTGCCACCGTGCGGTGTACCCAACGTGATGCAGCGGTCGACGCGGCGCGCGCCGCCGAGCTCCTGGAGGTACAGGCGCGCGACCAGCCCGCCCAGGCTGTGACACACCAGATCGATCCGGCCGCCGCGCACGCGGCGGCGCAAGTCGTCGCGCAGGGCCACCGCGGCGGGCTCGATCCCCGCGCTCGACGGGTAGCCGAACGACAGAACGGGACCGAGCCCGCGAAGGCGCAGGTACTGCGCGAGCGGCAGCAGCGCGGAGCGGTTCGACAGATAGCCGTGCACCAGCACGACGGTCCGCTGCTCGCGGCGCCGCGGCGTGCGTGCCCGCGACTGCGCGAGCCCGAACGGGTAGAGCACGCCGATCGCCAGAAGTCCCAGCGCCTCCTGGGTGATCAGTCGCCAGGTCGGCGCCCCCGACGGCGGGTAGTCCTGGATCATGGGCCGCTCCTGCGGCGAAGCGTACCGCCGCTGCGTCGGGGCGGCGACTCGTCGATTCCGCCTCGAGCCTTGCGTGATCCCCGCCACACGGCCGGGCTGCGCTCCTGCCGACTTCCTCCCCATGCGGCGCGTGGCGTCGATCCTGGCCGCGGGCTGCTGCGCGGCGTGCATGACGACGGTGGAGCTTCGCTCCACGATCGCACCCGCCGCGCCCGGCTCGCAGAAGTCGTCCGAGGCGGCGGGGGTCGTGTGCAGCCCGGGGCTCCTGGCGCACGTCGAGCACGCGCAATTCTACGCATTCGAGCTCGGCGAGCCGTTGTGCAGCGCACTGACGAAGAGCGTCGAGAGCTCCTACCGCAGCGCGCAGCGCGTGGAGCAGCCGGTCGAGGGGCAGTTCGGGCGGGTGATCGAGTTCTACCTGGCGAGCAGCGCGCTCTCCGTGAGACACCTGCGGGACGGCTCGACACGCGTGGTCTACAGCGTGGGCGTCGCGGTCGAGAGCCGCGGGCGAGACCTCCGGCCGAAGACCCGCAAGCTCGTCACCGGCGTCGGCGACGTGACTCGCAGTGACTCGAGCACGGCGGAAGTCGTGCGCGAGGCTGCGGAGGCCGCGCTCCAAGAGGTTGCCGACGGTGCTTCGCGCCTCCTCCTCGCCGGGCTGGAGGGTCCGCGCTTGCACGCCCCGGCGGCGGATGCCGTTCCCGCGTCCCCCGAGCGCTAGTACGCGAAACGCTCTCCGACGAGCTCCTCGCTCTTGCGCCACAGCGCCTCGGCGCGCGCGGGATCGACGGCGTACGGGCGAACGCCTTGCACGCGTTGCCCTCGTTGATCTCGCAGACGTGACAGTCCTCGCAGTAGCGGCCGCCGACGGCATCGGCGGCCGCGGTCACGCCGGCCCACACGGAGGTGGCGGCGCCCTGGGGACTCGTCTTCCAGGTGCGGTTGCCGAGCGCGGGCGCGCTCCCGGACGACTGTGACTGAACGGCGCTGCGCATCTGCGCGATGAGCTCCGGCGAGAGGTGCCGGCCGAGCTCCGTCTGGATCACGCCCGGGTGGACCGCGGCGGCGCGCACGCCGCGGGGCGCGAGCCGCTGGTCGAGGCCGACCGCGCACAAGACGTTCGCCGTCTTCGAGCGCCCGTAGGCGACGAACTCGTGGTACGGCGTGCGCTCGAAGCCCGGGTCGTCGAGGTCCACGTCGGCGAAGCGGTGACCCGCCGAAGAGAGACACACGATGCGGCCTCCGCTCCGGACGAGCGGCGCGAGCCGGTTCAACAGCTCGAAGTGGCCGAGGTGATTCGTGCCGAACTGCGTCTCGAAGCCGTCGGCGGTGGTGCCCTTCGGACACGCCATGACCCCGGCGTTCGCGATCAACACGTCGAACGGCTCGCCGGCTGCGACCAGCGCGTCTGCGCATCTGCGCACGCTCGCGAGCGACGCGAGATCGAGTAGCACGAGCTCGAAGCCGTGGCGCGCGGCCTCGCGCACGGGCGCGGTCGCGCCGCGCGCCTTCTCGAGATCGCGCACCGCGCCGACGACGGTGGCCCCGTGGGCGGCGAGCGCGCGGCACGTCTCGACGCCCAGACCGGCCGAAGCGCCGGTCACGAGGATGCGTTTGCCGGTGAGGTCTTTGCCCGAGAGCACGTCGTCGGTGGTGGATTGGGGACCGAAGGTCATCGGATCTCCTCGAGGGGAGCCTACACCGCGAAGCGGGTGTCAGGTCGCCCGCGGCTGGAGACCCGCCGCGCGATAGACCGCGTCGATCACGCGCATGTTCGCGACCGCATCGTCCGGGCCGGTCGGGACAGGCGTGCCGTTCCGCACGTGGTCCACGAACGCGCGGAGCTGGCAGGCGTACGTGGTTTCGCCCGCGACGCGCTCGCGGGTCGTGCCGCTCGGCGTGCGGACGGTGAGACGGTGGTAGAAGTGCGGCGCGATCGGGTTGAAGACGCGGAGCTCGCCGCGCTCGCCCTGGACGCGCAGCGCCAGCTTGAGCAGCGTGCGCGACCACATCGACGCGGTGATCGCGCCCGTGCGTCCGTCGGCGAAGCGAAGCTGCGCGTCCATGCGGCGATCCACCTGCGGCGACCAGAGCAGCGCCTGCGCGCTCACCACCTGCGGCTCCGCTTCGGACATGTGGCGCACCATCGAGACCGTGTAGCAGCCGGCATCCATCAGCGCGCCGCCGGCCAGCTCCCAGCTCCAGCGGATGTCGTTCCGGAGGAAGCCGAGCGGGATGGCCAGCACCGCCTCGTAGTGGCGCGGCGCGCCGATCGCGCCGTCGGCGAGGAGCTGCTTCACGCGCTTCGCGAGCGGGTGATAGCGCCAGTGGAACGCCTCGACCAGCACGCGGCCGGTCTCGCGCGCGGCGTCGGCCATCCGCTGCGCCTCGGCGGCGTTCGACGCGATCGGCTTCTCGCACAGCACGTGCTTGCCGGCGCGCAGCGCGCGGATCGTCCACTCGCAGTGCAGCCCGTTGGGAAGCGGGTTGTAGACCGCGTCGAGCTCGGGATCGGCGAGCAGCGCTTCGTAGGAGTCGTGCACGCGCGGGATGCCGTGCTTCGTGGCGAAGGCGCGCGCCTTCGCGGGGTCGCGCGCCGCGATCGCCAGGACCTGCGCCTCCGCCACGCGCTTCGCCGGCGCGACGAGCGCCATCGGCGCGATGCGCGCCGCGCCCAGGATGCCGAAGCGCAGCGGAGTCTGCGGCCGCACGGTCTCGTTCAGCTCTCGGTGTGGTCCGCCCAGATGCGCACGGCGTTCCCGGGGCGGAAGAACTCGACGGCGCTCACGCGCTCGTCGAGCGCCTCGCCGCAGAGCCGGACCTCGGCATCGTCGGGCAGCTCGCGGAGCCTCTCGATCAGCTCACGGTTCTTCATGCGCGGAGTCTAGGCCGGATCCGCGTGTGAAGCCGGTGGACCGGACGCGGTAGGATCCCGAGCTCGGAGCTCGACGCGGAGCGGTCATGAAGAAGAGCGGAGCGGAGAAGAGCGAGCTACGCGACTGGCGCGGCGAGCTCTTGAAGCGCGTCCGCGCGCTGATCCGCGAAGCGGATCCCGGCGTCGTCGAGACGTGGAAGTGGCGCGGCGTGCCGGTCTGGGAGCACGACGGGATCCTCTGCACGGGCGAGACGTACAAGAGCGTGGTGAAGCTGACGTTCGCCAAGGGCGCGTCGCTGCCGGATCCGTCGGGGCTCTTCAACTCGAGCCTCGAAGGGAACACGCGGCGAGCGATCGACTTCCGCGAGGGCGACGCGCTCGACGCGAAGGCGCTGAAGGCGCTCATTCGCGCGGCGGTGAAGCGGAACGGCTCCTAGCGCAGATCGCCGCTCGCGACCTGCGCCGCCAGCTTCAGCGCCTCTTCCAGCGTCGAGCAGTCCCCGGTGATCATGCCCTGCTCGCCGGCGCTCCTGGTCCAGCGGCGCGAGCCGAGCTTGGTGATCGCGCTCGAGCCGTGCAGGTTGATGCAGGCGATGATGCCCTTCGAGAGCGCGTTTCCCACGTTGAACGTCTCGACCCACTTCTGGTCGTCCTGTGACGGCACGCTGGGGTTGCGGGTCAGATCGACGATCCATGACATCGCTCCGAGCCGTTTTCCCTCGTCCATGCTGCGCATGAGGGCCTGGCGGAAGTCCGGGGTGTTGAGCGACTCCCATTCGCCGACCAGCGCCTTCTGCGCCGGGTAGTGAGTGACCTTGATGGTCCCGGGGATCGTGAACAGGTGAGTGCCCGCTGCCGCCATGCTCGCCACGCCTTTTGATCGAACGGACTGCCTCGATCGATCGGAAGGCGATGGGGCGTGCCTTGAGGCGCGGCGCCTGGTGACTGCGAGCTACTGACGCTGCAGAGCCAGCGCGGCGGCGGCGAGCACGCAGAGCACGAGGCGCGAGGGCTCCGGCACCACCGCGAGCGCGTCGAGGGCTCCATACAGGTTGATGGCGTAGCCGTGCGAGTCCACGAAGAAGAGGTCTACGGACGTCTGCGGGAAGTCGGTCAGGCTGAAGGGAAGC